>DASUHE010000026.1:0-5475 GCA_036273695.1 Gaiellaceae bacterium | reverse complement strand
CATGTCCCGCGGCCTCACCGAGGCCGAGGCGAGCGCGATGATCGTGAGCGGCTTCGTCGAGCCGATCACGAAGGAGCTGCCGCTCGAGTACGCCGTCGAGATGAACCGGCTGATCCAGCTGCAGATGGAGGGTTCGGTCGGTTGACGTCGATCTCGCGGGTCGACGCCGTCGGCATTCCGTCAACCGATTGGGAGCGTTCGCGGCAGTTCTACGTCGAGACGCTCGGGCTGCGGCCCGACGAGCACGCGCGGGCGGAGTTCTGGGCCGGCGACACGTGCTTCGGCATCTGGATGCCCGAGCAGTGGGGCGAGGAGTTCACACCGCAGCCGAACGCGATCGTGCTCCTTCACGTCGACGACGTCGAGACCGCACGGGCCGAGCTCGAGGCGAAAGGCGTCGAGTTCGACGGGGAGACGGTCGAGACGCGCGTCTGCCACATGGCGACCTTCTTCGATCCCGACCGCAACCGGCTCGTCCTGCACAAGCGGTTCGCGCCCTACGCATGATCGTCGAGCGCACCGACTTCGTCTCCGTGTTCACGCAGGACATCCCTCGGGCCAAGGAGTTCTACGCCGGAACGCTCGGGCTCGAGATCGAGTCCGAGGGCGAGAGCGACCTGGAGTTCCGCTGCGGCCAGGTGACGCTCGACGTCTTCGACCCGTCGAGCATCGGGCAGCCGTTCGCGCCGTCGCCGGCCGGGGTCGCGTTGCGCGTGCCCGACGTCGACACCGTGCGCGCCGAGCTCGAGGCGAAGGGCGTGCAGTTCGACGGCGACACGGTCGAGACCGGCGTCTGCCGCATGGCGTTCTTCAAGGATCCCGACGGCAACGCGCTGCTGCTGCACCGGAGGTTCGACGCATGAACGTCGAGCACGTCGACTTCATCAGCGTGCCCGTCTCGGACCTGGAGCGCTCGGTCGCGTGGTACCGCGACACGCTCGGCCTGCCGCAGACCGGCGAGGGAGGCTTCCCCGAGTTCAAGCTCGGCGACAACGTCTTCCTCTACCTGATCGACCCGAAGTCGCTCGGCGGGGAGTTCAGCCAGCCGCACGGCTCGCCGATCGCGTTGCGCGTCGCGGACGTCGGCGAGACGCGCCGGGAGCTCGAGGCCCGCGGCGTCGAGTTCGTCGACGACACCCACGACTCCGGCGTCTGCCACATGTCACCGTTCTCCGACGCCGACGGCAACCGCTTCATGCTCCACCGGAGGTACGCGCCCTGATGGACGTCACGCGCGTCGACTACGTTCGCGTGCCGGTCGACGACATCGACGCGGCGAACCATTTCTACGGCGAGGTTCTCGGCCTGCCGCGGAACGAGCATCTCGACCACGAGGACTGGGTCGAGTACGAGGCCGCGAACGTGACGCTCGCTGTGATGACGCCGCACACGCACGAGTACGAGTTCACCGTCCTCCCGCCGGCGACGATCGCGCTCGGCGTGCCGGACGTCGCGGCCGCGAAGGACGAGCTCGAGGCCAAGGGCCTGGAGGTCGGCGAGATGTGGGACTCCGGCGTCTGCCGCGGCGCCGGCGTGAGCGACCCGGCCGGCAACCGCATCCTCCTCCACCACCGGTACGTGCCGTATGAGTCGTAGCGACGCCCTCAACGCCTGGGAGGCGCTGCCCATCCCGGACACGACCGAGGAGCACTGGCGCTTCACCGACCTGCGCGGCTTCGACCCGGAGTCGTTCGCGGGCGCGGCCTCGGCCGAGATCGAGACGATGCTCGACCTCGACGTCGCGGGGTACGCCACCGTCACCGCCGACGGGATCGAGATCGAGCGCACGCCCGAGGGCGTGACGTTCGCGCCGCTCCCCGAGGAGCACGAACGGCTCGGCTCCCTCGTCGGCTGGGACGAGAAGTTCGCCGCGCACAACGCGGCCATGTGGAAGCACGGGCTGCTCGTCGTCGTGCCGAAGGGCGTCGTGCTCGAGCAGCCGCTCTACGTGCGGATCTCCGCTACCGGCCAGACGTTCTGGCGGCTCGTCGTCGTGGTCGAGGAGGGCGCGCGGGCGACGCTGATCGAGGAGTACGCCTCGCCGGCGCCCGATACCGAGGCCTACTCGAACGCGGTCACCGAGCTCTTCGTCGAGCCGGCGGCGAAGCTCGAGTACGTCTCCCTGCAGAACCTGTCGCGCGAGACGTGGCATTTCGCGAGCCATCACGCGCGCGTGGAGCGCGACGCCGAGCTCGACTGGGTCGCCGGCGGCTTCGGCTCGAAGAAGGGCAAGACGCGGATCCAGAACGACCTCTCGGGGCGCGGCGCCACTTCGCGCGTGACGGGCGCGTACTTCGCCGACGGCACGCAGCATCTCGACTACGACACGTTCCAGGAGCACATCGCGCCCGACTGCGAGAGCGACTTCGCCTTCAAGGGCGCGCTGCGCGACGAGGCGACGGCGGTGTGGCGCGGGATGATCCGCGTGGAGAAGGACGCGCAGAAGACGAACGCGTACCAGGAGTGCCGCAACCTCATGCTGAGCCCGACGACGCATGCGGTGCCGATCCCGGGCCTGGAGATCCTGGCGAACGACGTCCGCTGCACCCACGCGGCGACAGTCGGACGGGTCGACCGGGAGGACATGTTCTATCTGATGAGCCGCGGCCTCACGCGGCAGGAAGCCGAGCGCCTGATCGTGCGCGGCTTCTTCCAGGAAGTGCTCGACCGGATCGAGCTCGCGCCCGTGCGCGAGGCGGTTACGGCCGCGCTCGAGGCTCGGATTCCGCAGGCCTAGGGACTACATACCGCCCATCATGCCGTGGCCCGGCACGACGAAGCCTGGGATCCAGCCGGGCGCAGCAAAGACCCCGATCGCGAGCATGGCGAGCACGGCCGTCGTCGACCACACCGCCACGCGGCGCCAGGGCAGCATCTTTTCTACGGTGATCAGCCCCGCGACGACTGCCATCCAGAGGAGACTCATCACCCCGAGCGCGAAGAGCGCCACCATCAGCGCCCAGCAGCAACCAAGGCACCACGCGGCATGCTTGGCGCCCATCCCGACTCCGCCGCGGACGCCGTCGCGCCACGTCCCGAGGAGGAACCCGAGCGGGCTGCGGCACTTCGCGAGGCAGACGTCCTTCAGCGGCGTCAGCTCGTAGAGGGCGGCGACGGCCAGGAGGCTGCCCGCGAGCCACCGGCCGCCGCTGTGCCAGGTGAGGTCGGAGCCGAGGGCTCCCCGACCGAGCGCGAAGAGGCCGTACGCCGCCGCACCCGCTCCGCCCCAGACGACGAGGTATCCGGTCGCGAACGCGAGAGGTCGAGCGAGTCCGCGCTCGCATGTCATCCGCGCATAGAGGGCGACGGTCGGCGAGACCGCCGGCAGCATCATCGCCGCCATCATCACGATCCAGATGCCGACGAACCACCCGAGTGTCCCGAGCTCGGTGCCGGGGCTCGTGGCCATTCCGCCCATCGAGCGGATCGTCGACCACCACGCCGCAGCGGCCAGCGCGAGGAGCAGGGTGACGAGCCCGAGCCGGGCACGCGCCGCGGCGAGCAGCGCCGGCTCGGGCGAGCTCATGCGGCCCAGGCGAACTCGGAGCGCGAGAAGGCTGCCTTGCCCTCGTATCCGATCCCGAACGCGTCGATCCGCGAGCGGGTCGCGTGGGCGACGTTGAGCTCCGGGCCGGCGGGGTGGAAGATCCCGCTGAGCTGCGCAGGTTGCCCTGTCTCGACACCGAACGGGACGATGTCCTCGATCTCGAAGTCGACCGAATCGCCGATGCGCACGGAGTGCATCGTCCCCTCTTCGTGCACCTCGATCGGTGCGCGTTCGACGCCGAGGTTCTCGCCCACGAGCGGCCCGAGCGCCTCCATTGGCCCTCCGAGCGCTCCGCTGAAGACGCCGCCGAGCTTCTCCGCTTGTTCGTCGGAAGCGGCTGAGTCGATGAATACGCCGATGCGCCAGTTGCCCTCGCTCATCACTTTCGGCGTCTCTGCCACCGCGGCGACGGTGAGACCGCTGACATCGACGCCTTCGACATCGCCGTCCTTCACGTGAAAGACGAGGACCACGCGGCAATAGTCGTTCGTCGCACCGAACGACAACGACGCGGTGCACGGACAGACAACGTCACACGAGCACGTCTCGAAGTACGACCCTGCGATCCTCCAAGCCATCGTCATCCCCTTTGTGAGCCGACGTTGGCGGCGATTCTCTCCCCTTCGCGAGCTCCCGTCAATCGAGCGACGCGAGGCGGACGCCGAGCGCCGCGAGTGCCAGCCCGCTGAACGCGTCGAGCGCGCGCCTCACACGACCTCGCACCAGCACCCGGCTCGTGCGCGCGATCGCGAGCGCTGCCGCCGAGAGCCACACGAGCGTCATCGTCGCGAACACGAGGCCGAGGACGAGCAGCTCGCCGAAGCCCGTCCCGAACTGCGGCAGCAGGCTCGTGAAGAACACGGCCATCTTCGGGTTCGCGAGGTTGCTGAGCAGACCCTGGCGGAAGCCGGCGGACGAACCGCGCGGCGTGTCCTCGCTCGAGCGCCCGCGCACCGCAGCTCGCAGAGCCTGCACTCCGAGCCAGACCAGATACGCCGCGCCGACGACTCGCACCGCGACGAACACCGGCTGCGACGCGGCCACGAGCGCGGCGACTCCCGCGCTCGCCGCGAGCGTCCACAGCGCCTGCCCGACCGCGACTCCCTGCGCGGTGCGCAACCCGTTCGCGCGCCCGCCGAGCAGGGTGTTCCGCAGCGCGAGTGCCGTGTCCGGCCCCGGCGTGCAGATCACGACAGCCGAGACCAGGAAGAAGGCGATCATCCGCGGACGAGCGGCTTGTACTTGATCCGGTGCGGCTCGAGCGCGTCGGGGCCGCGCGTCTCCTTCATCCACTCGACGTACTCGCCCCACGAGCCCTCGAACCAGATCGTCTCGCTGTTCCCCTCGAACGCGAGGATGTGCGTCGCGACGCGGTCGAGGAACCAGCGGTCGTGCGTGATCACGACGGCGCAGCCGGCGAACTCGAGCAGCGCCTCCTCGAGCGCGCGCAGCGTGTCGACGTCGAGATCGTTGGTGGGCTCGTCGAGCAGGAGGACGTTGCCGCCCGAGCGCAGGAGCTTCGCCAGGTGCACGCGGTTCCGCTCGCCGCCCGAGAGGTCGGAGACGCGCTTCTGCTGGTCGCCGCCCTTGAAGTTGAACCACGAGACGTACTGGCGCGAGTTCACCTCGCGCTTGCCGAGCTCGATCGTGTCGTGCCCGCCCGAGATCTCCTTCCAGACGTTGTTCGCCGGATCGAGGTCGGCGCGCGCCTGGTCGACGTAGGCGAGCTCGACCGTGTCGCCGATGCGGAGCGTCCCGTCGTCGGGCTGCTCCTCGCCGGCGATCATCCGGAACAGCGTCGTCTTGCCCGCGCCGTTCGGCCCAATCACGCCGACGATGCCGCCGCGCGGCAGGGTGAAGTTGAGATCGTCGATGAGCAGCAGGTCGCCGTAGCCTTTCTTGAGCCCGCGCGCTTCGACGACGAGGTC
>DASUHE010000025.1:0-12334 GCA_036273695.1 Gaiellaceae bacterium | reverse complement strand
GCGCGGTGCCGGGCTCGGTGCGCCGCCAGACCTCCGTGTCGAGGGTCGGCACGGAGAACGTGACCGAGACGTCGGCCCGCGCGGCGGCGCGGGTCAGCAGGTCGAGGTCGCGGACGATCATCGGGCTGCGGCTGATGATCGAGAACGGGTTCGCCGCGTCGGCGAGCACCTCGAGGCAGGCGCGCGTCAGCTTGTAGCGCCCCTCGGCCGGCTGGTACGGGTCGGTGGCGGCGCCGATGGCCACCGGCTCGCGATCCCAGGATGCGCGGGCGAGCTCGCGCCGCAGCATCTGGGCGACGTTCGTCTTGACGCGGATGCTCGAGCCGTAGCGGTCGTCCCACGGCCGGTCGGCCCGCGCCTCGAACGCCCGGACATAGCAGAACGTGCAGCGGTGGGCGCAACCCATGTACGGGTTGAGCGACCAGGCGAACGGCATCCCGCGGACGCGGTTGAGAGCGTTGCGGCACGGCTCCTCCCGGTACTCGACGCGCATGCCTTCGGAGCATAGCGAACATATGTTCGCTCCGGCCGAAGCGACCGAGGCCGTCCCTATACTCCGGCCGGAGAGTTGGACGAGAACCCTCCTAGTACCCGCGCCCTCGAGGTGAGGGCGTGACACTCCTCTTCGAGCTGATCGGGGTTGCGCTCCTGATCCTGCTCAACGCGTTCTTCGTGGCGGCCGAGTACGGCCTCGTCACGGCGCGCCGGACCAGGATCATCGAGCTCCAGCATCAGGGGAACCGCCGGGCGCGCGACGTGCTGCGGATCACGGGCGACCCGGGCCGCTTCATCGCCGCGATGCAGCTCGGCGTCACCCTCACCTCCCTGGGCATCGGCGCCCTCGGCGAGGCGACGCTGTCCCGCGAGTTCAAGCACTGGATGGCGGCCGCGCTCGCGATCGTGATCGCGTACGTGATCCTCAGCTTCTTCCACGTCGTCTTCGGCGAGCTCGTACCGAAGGGGACGGCGCTCGGGCACGCCGAGGGGACGGCCCTCTGGGTCTCGATGCCCGTGCGCGCGTTCCTCACGGTCTTCCGGCCGGCGATCTGGCTCTTGCAGGCGGCGACCGACGCGATCCTCCATTCCTTCGGCCTCGAGCCGCCCGGCGCCGAGCGTGAGGTGCACTCCGAGGCCGAGCTGCGCATGCTCGTCTCCCGCTCGACCCAGCAGGGACAGATCGAGGAGGGAGAGCGGGAGATGATCGACAAGGTCTTCGTCTTCGGAGACAAGGACGTTGCCGACGTGATGGTCGCGAAGCCCGACGTCGCCGCGATCTCGGTCGACCTGCCGCCGGAAGAGGTGCTCGCCGTCGTCCTCGACTCGCCGTACACGCGCTATCCCGTCTACCGCGAGTCGCTCGACGACATCGCCGGGGTGCTCCACGTGCGCGACCTGTTCAGCGCGATCCACGACCGCGGCCTCGCCGACGCCGCGATAGAAGGGCTGCTCCGGCCGGCGTACGTCGTGCCCGAGACGAAGGATCTCGCGTCGCTGCTGCAGGAGTTTCGGCGCACGAACAACCACTTCGCGGTCGTGGTCGACGAGTACGGCGCCATGGTCGGGATCGCCACGCTCGAGGACCTGCTCGAGGAGATCGTCGGCGAGATCGAGGACGAGTTCGACGTCCCGGAGGAGCCTGTCGAGCAGATCGGCGAGGACTCGTACCGGGTCGACGGGATGTTCTCGATCGACGAGTTCAACGGTCGCTTCGGCACCGAGCTGCCGGACGAGGACTTCCATACGGTCGCCGGCTTCGTCTTCGGCCAGCTGGGCCGGGCGCCGGAGCCGGGCGACGACGTCGCCTACGACGGGATGCGGTTCGACGTGCTCGAGGTCGAGGGCAACCGCATCGAGCGGATCGCGGTCACGTTCGAGCAACGCCCGGAGCCGCGCCGCGACGAAGTCACGGACTACATCGACGAAGACGAGGTCGAGTAGGGCTCAGCAGGCGCTCGGGTGAGAGGACGCTCGCGCAGCCGAGCGTCTTAGCGCGGGTAGTACCGAACCTTCGCCTCGCCGCTGTTCTTGGACACGGAGATCACCGCGTTGCCGCCCAGCACATTCGACGGCATCAGGATCGTCCAACTGCGCCATCCCTTCTTTACGCGGTACGGCTCACGCCATCGAAGCGACTTCTCAGCGCACGCCTGCTTCGCGATCCGGACGGCCTCTGATTCTGAGATCTCCACTCCCATCTACTCGGCGCTCAGGGGTCATCCCTGAACACTGGCCCAGGCCAGAGCTTGACCTAGGAGGGGCTCTCCGGGCGATAGACCTCGGCCGGAGTTCCGCTCACCGGATCCAGGTCGGCGGGGTGGCGTCTCTCGAAGTTCGATCCTCTAAGCCCTCGGGTCGGATCGACACCCGCCAGCCAGACGAGACCCTCTTCTACCCCAATCGAGGTCACGCCGTAGAGCGTGTACATAGCCGACCGGCGACGTGCTTCCTCATCGGCCCATTCGATGACCTCGTGAACGTCCTCGGCCTCTGAAACGCAGTGCTCGGAAGCCGCCCACATGATCTGATCCTGTGTCGCTCCGGCAGCACGATCTGAATCGCGGATAAGAGGCTGCCTCCAAAAGACCACGTAGTAGTCGTGAATCGGTCCCAGCCGGAAGTTCACGTGGGCTAAGCCCGGCTCGATCCTCACCGTCGCATCGTACGCCGAGGTCTCGTGCTCTCAGGGATCATTCCGGAACACTGGCCCAGGCGAGTGACCCGTCGCCCGCCCTAGTGAAGGTGCAGTGGCGGGCTCACTGCCAGTCCCGGCGGCGGGTGGGGCGACTCACCGCATCCAGGCAAGCCCGGAACACCTTCGGGGGTCGTCTCGGGCGTGGTGAGCTGCAGGCCGCCGCGGAAGAGCAGGACTAGCATGACGCGCCCGGTTGTTGGCGCTTGCGCAGGGCGAGGGCAGAGGAAGTCGTCCCATCCCAGTTCGACGTACACCTTCTCTCCAGGCTTCAGCACTCGGCCGGCAGGTGTTGTTCCGAACTGAATACCGGATCCCCACGATGTTTCCCGCGTCGCGATCGGCTTTCCGCGGAACGTGATCCGCACGACGGGACGGCCAGTCGGGAGAGCACAGGCTGTGTTGCTCGTGTTCGTGATGATTGTCGGGTCCAAGGCCGTTCCCGCAGCGCCGCTGAGGCTCGCTGACGTGGAGAGGTGAGAAGAGCGACAAAGCGGAAGTCCGCCGCCGGGCGCGTTGCGTGCGGCACGGGTCCGAGTCTGTCCCCCCGTCACCGCGTAAAGACTGATCCCAACGGCCGCAGCAATGGCCACGCTCGCGGCGCCCAACAGTCGTCTCCGGCGCTGCCGGTCACGTGCTTCAGGAATAAGCGCCTCGACCTCTTCGGCGGGCGGCCGAGGTGGCGAGTCAATAGCCATCGAACTATTATTGCTAGCACTAATCATTCGCGTCAAGTACCTCCGCTCAGGCGTTATTCCGGAACACTGGCCCAGCCGTGTGTCCCGTCGCCTGATGTGGGGCTGATTCCCGTTGTCGGGTTAGTACACCGGATTCGAACCTTTGCCCGACTCGTCGACACTATCCGGTCTGTGTACGGGAGGCGACAGCCCCTGAACGCCCGCTGAGAAGGTAGCCCGAAACCCGCCACCGCGCCCTCCCACATTCGGGGGTCATTCCGGAGCACTGGCCTACTAGGCGGCGGTCCTCTCCCTAGACGATCACCGCAACGGCAAGAGCAACCACAAGCTGAACAGCGAAATCAAGATCGGATGATGAGCGCGGCCACGCGTGAGGCGTAGGCAGCGGGACTCCGTCCCGACCGGCTCGACGGCGAACGCGGTATGTGACTAGCGCGTCGTAGTTTGGAAAAAGGTGAGCGTGTTGCCGTCGTGGTCTCTGACCACCAGCCGCCGAGGCGCACCTCCGTCGGTTTCTTCGCTGAACGAAAATTCTCCGTCGCGTAGCCGCCGCTCACAGGCGTCGAGGTCGTCAAGCGCCAGGGTCACCAGCGAGCTTCCGGCCCGCTCCCGATCCTCGACGACATACATGGAGCCGGTCGGAGTCAGCCGCCACACGGATTCCCTCTCGTGCGGGAACATGTCTGCTCCTCGACCGAGGAGACGGACATACCACTCGTAGGCCGCGGCGAAGTCAGTCACCGCCACGCCTGCGAACACGAAGCTGACCACCATCCAGGGATTCTGCCCTGGCCGAACTCTGGGGTCATTCCGGAATACTGGCCCGGGAAGCGTCCTGCGGGTCGACGCGCGCCCGCTCGAGCGAGCCGGGGTGATCGTCGCGCGTACCCCGGTCGGCGACTGCCGGCGCGGCTCAAGCCGCTTCCACGCTCCACTTCTTGCCTCGAAATGCCGACAACGGAGTGGTGGTGCGGACACTTCTACTCAGCCTGCTGGCGTTTTCCCTGCTCTGGGGCATCACCTTCCTTGCGGTCGTCGCCGGACGGCTGAGAGTGCGGAGGGACCCGGGCCGGCTGCGAGGCGGCCGTCGCGTCACCGCGGCGACCTCTCGCGCCCGGCTCCTGCGGCTCGCGAGCGAGCGCGGCGGGCGGCGGCGGTGGAAGCGGATCGAGGCGCTTCGGCTGATCGCGGCAGCATCGACACCCCTCCGCGTCGCCGAGCGACGGGCGCTCGTCGATGCGTTGGCGGACGACAACGAGGACGTGCGACTCGGCGCGCTGGCAGCCGTCTCGGCGCGTGGTGACGAGCTGGCCGCAGAGTTGCTCGTCAAAGCTCTCGTCGAGTGGCGTACCGGTCGCGCTCGGGTCGCAACGGAGCTCGAACGGCAACCGCATGAGCACATCGTCCCGCTCCTCGAGGAACTGCTCGCCGACCCACGTCCGGACGCGAGGTTCTGGGCGCTGCAGGTGATCGGTCGCATCGGTTCGGCGCTGCCCTGGACGACGATCTCCGAGTTGCTGAGCGATCCATCCCCGAACGTCCGTGCGGCGCTCGCGGAAAGCCTGCCGGTTCTGTACGGGCGACCGACGATGGGGCTGCGGCGTCTTCTTTCAGACGACGAGTGGTTCGTTCGGATGCATGCGGCGAGGGCGCTCGGCGAGAAAAAGGTCAGCCGGGCCGCCCCGGCGATCGCCGAGCTGCTCCGCGATCGCTCGTGGTGGGTGCGCGACGCGGGCGAGAAGGCGCTCGTCGCTCTGGGGCGAGCCGGGATCCGCGAAGCGCTGCGACTCCTGGAGGACAGCGATCCGTTTGCCCGCGACTCGGCGGCTGAGGTGCTACAGGAGTCGGGATACCTCGACCGCTGTGTCTCGGCCGCCGCGGCCGGGGACGCAGAGGCGAGCTCCGTGCTCGCGAAGGTGCGCAGCTCGGCGGGCAGCGGTCCCGTCGAGTCCGCTGTCGCGCGCGCGGGCCGCTCCGACGACGCGGCGCTCGACGACGACTCCGACTACGAACAGAGGCTGGCGGTCGCCTGATGACGCTCGAGCTCTGGCTGCGTGTGGCCGTCTACGCCTGTTTCGCCTATCTCGCTGCCGTCTACGTGGGGTTCTTCGCGCTCGCCGCGGTCTCGGTCGTCGAGGGGGTCTTCCGCGCCCGGCAGCGTGCCGCCGAGGACCTTGGTAGCTCGTTCGATTCGTATTTCACGATCCCCGTCAGCGTTGTCTTCGCCGCCTACAACGAAGAGGTGCCGATCGTGAACGCTGTGCGCTCGGTGCTCGCGAACGAGTATCCCGAGTTCGAGGTGATCGTGGTCAACGACGGCTCGACGGACGGGACGCTCGACGTCCTCCGGGAAGCGTTCCAGCTGCAGCCGCGCCATATCTTCTTCCGCAAGCGCTTCGAGACGGAGAAGGTCCGCGGGATCTACCGCAGCGAAACCGATCCGAGGCTGATCGTGATCGACAAAGAGAACGCCGGCAAGGCCGACTCGCTGAACTGCGCCCTCAATTTCGCCCGCTATCGCTACGTGCTGGGCATCGACGCCGACACCGTTCTCGCCTCCGACGCGCTGATGGCGGGTATGCGCCTCGTCCTGCGCGATCCCGCGACCGTGATCGGCGTCACGAGCATCCTCTCCATCGCCGAGCGGCCGGAGGTCCGGATCCTCGAGCCGCGGGGCCGACGGCGGATCGACGGCCGACCCCTGCTCGCCTTCCAGCAACTCGACTACACGCGTTCGTTCCTGGCCGCCCGTCTCGGCTGGAGCAAGTTCAACTTCATGCTCTGCAGCGTCGGTGCCTTCAGCATCTGGCGACGTGACGTGCTCGAGGAAGTCGGCGGCTTCTCGACGGAGTTCACCTGTGAGGACATCGAGCTCACGTTCCGCGTCCACGAGCACTTCAGACGCCTCGGCGAGCCGTATCGCATCCTGTCGCTGGGAGAGGAAGTCGGCGTCACCGAAGGGCCGACCACGGTCGGCTCGCTCATCCGCCAGCGAGAGCGCTGGCAGCGGGTGATCATGGAGACGGTCTTCGCCTACCGCGGGATGCTCGGCCGGCGTCGCTACGGGACCGTCGGCATGCTCGGCATCCCCTTCTATCTCCTCAGCGAGATCGCTGCTCCCCTCGCCGAGGCCGTCTCCGTCGGAGTGCTCGTCGTCGCGGCCGCGACCGGACTCCTCGATCTCGAGGTCTTCGCGCTGACGATCGGATGCATCGCGGTCCTGAACGGGATCCTCACCAACATCTCGGTCTTCGTCTCCGACTACACGAACCGCCTGTACCGGCTGCAAGACCTGGTCCGGCTCTGCCTGCTCGGCCCGTTCGAGCTGTTGCTGTACCGGCCGATCATCAGCCTCGCGCGCGCCCGGGGCGTCGTCGGTTACTTCCGTGGCGATCGGGGCTGGAACAAGTTCGCGCGTAACGCCCGCGTGACTTGAGCGTCAGGCGCGGGAGCTTCTCGCCTTCCACCCGATCATCGGATCGGAGTCGATCGGGCGGTCCTCCTCTGGATGGCTCGCCCGGTGTTCCTGGAACCAGGTGATGGCTTTCGGGATGCCCTCGGCGAGCGGCGTCTGCGGCTCCCAGTCCAGCAGCCTCCGCGCCTTTCCGATGTCTGCAACGTAGCGAGTCACCTCGCCCAGCAACGAGGGCTCGATCGTCACCTCGGGCTCGACCTTCAACTGAGATGAGATCAACTCGACCAGCTGGAGGAGCGTGTTGCCCTGCCCGTACGCGAGGTTGATCGTCTCGTTGACCACGCGATGCTCGGCGAGGCGCTCGATGCCACGGGCAACGCCGTCGACGCAATCGTCGACGTAGGTGAAGTCGAGCGTCTTCTCCCGTCCATAGACGGTGATCGGATCTCGCCGGGCGAGGCGGTGGATGAAGAGCGGAACGACCCGGACCATCCTGTGCAGGTCGTTGTCGTAGCGCCCGTAGACGTTCGAGAAGCGAAAGACGAGATAGGGGAGGTCGTAGCAGCGGGCGTACGAGTACACGAACGCTTCGCTGGCGATCTTGGAGGCCGAGTAGGGCGATTCCGAAAACGCAAAGTCGGCGGCGGATTCGTCGTAGCCCTCGAAACGATGTATGTCGCCGTACACCTCTCTGCTCGAGGCGAAGACCACCGGCAGGTTGAGCCCGCGGGCGTATTCGAGCAGGTTGAACGTCATGATCGCGTTTTCGAGCGCGCGGTGCGGTTCTGCGACGAGCTGGTGCACGCGCGCATACGCCGCGAAATGCACGACGATGTCTGCAGGCGGGTATTCGACTCCACCGATTCCGCCGCGATATGCCGGATAGGGTCCGGCGAGGTCCTGGAGAAGAGTCGGGAACGCGTCCGTCCACGGATTGAGCCTCTTGTCGACGCCGAACACGTCGTGGCCGTCCGCGAGGAGACGCAGCGCCAGGTTGGTTCCGATCTGTCCGCTCGAGCCGCTGATAAGGGCGCGCATCCGAGCACGAGCCTACTTGGCGATCAGCAGTGCCACATGCGTTCAGGCGTCATCTCGGAGCACCGGCCGAGTCGAACGGGCTGCCTCGCCTCGTCCTACCGCGCGCTCGCCCAGGACTGCCTCCTCGGCTCCCACACGTCGATCACGCGAAAGCCGCTCGGGCCCTCTTCGGCTGGCGTCGGGGACCACGCACTCCAAACCCGTGACGCGTAAGTCCCCGCGCGGCGGCTGCTGCGGCTCGGCCGCTCTACTTGCCGAACTGCCGAGGCCCGGTCGCGCCGACGACGGGCTCACCGCTGTGCGGCTGGCGTGCCTGCTTGAGCTTTTCGGCGCCCGCGATCACCGGCGTCCGGTCGCCTCGTGCCAAGGCCGCGACGAGCTCCTCGAACGCGCCGCGCGCCTCGTCGCCGCCGACGATCGCGTACGTGAGCACGACGGGCGGGTAGCGACGGCCCCACGGGTGCGCCCGCGCTTCGATCGTCCACGGCAGCAGGCCCAGGCGCCGGAGGAGCAGCGCGAACGGCACGAGCGGTAACGCCAAAGGAACGAGCAGGAATCCGAGCGGAATCGGGCCGGTCCACGCGCCGAACGCATCCGGAACCTGGCGCGACACCCCTTCCACCCTCGTCCGCGGCGGAGCGGCGGCGTCGAGGATCTCGGTGCGGCTCAGCGGACGCATCCCCGTCGGCACGATCAGCCGCCGCACCGTCCAGCGCGGGCCGTTCGGCGCAACGAGCGTCTCCTTCACCAGCCGAGAATAGGCCTCTCCCTACACGACAAGCAAGCACCGCACCGCGGACGACAACCGTGATCGGACCTCTGGATCGTCCGGTTCTAGAGCCAGACGGTCTCCATCTCGGCGACAGGGTGGATGTTCACCGACCGGAGCACGCCCGATCCGGAGTTGACGAATGCGTGCGGCACCTCGGCCGGCGCCACGACGATGTCGCCCGCGTGCGCCTCGATCGTGTCCTGGCCCACGGTGAAGGTCGCCTGTCCCTCCTGGACGATGAACGTCTCCGCGTACGGGTGGCGGTGTGGGCCCGGCCCCTCGCCGGGCGCGGTGTGGAGCAGGAAGAAGGAGACGGGGGCCTCGTGCGCCGCACCGTCGAAACGGTACGAGTTCCCGCTGTCGGGGAGGCTCTCGATGCGGACGACGTCCACGCCGAAAGGATGACAGCAAGCGCCGTCAGCCGAGCTCGAGCGGCTCGATCGATCCTTCCGCGATCGTCCAGGCGGCCAGCTCGTCGCGCGCGACGGAGTAGATGAGGTACGGGCGGCCCTGCCAGAGGCCGACGTTCTCGACGTCCGTGCGCGACGGGCGGGGCGGGGCGGAGACGTGCGAGTGGACGACGGCCAGCTCGTACCCCTCGTCCTCGAGGAACCAGAGCTCCGGGGAGACCTCGAGCTCGAAGCGGTACGGCGACTCGGCCGCGTTGCGGCCAGGCTCGTACCGGTCGGCGACGCGGTCGCGCAGCACGAGCAGGCCGCAGCTCTCGTTCGGCAGCTCCTGCCGCGCGTGCTCGGCCAGCGCCTCGCGCACCGGCGCCGGAACTACCACCACAGCTTGCTCTCGTCGATCTCCTCGCCCTGCCAGAAGCCGGCGGAGAGGTACTTCCAGCCGCCGTCCGCGAGCACACACACGACGACACCCTCCTCGAGCTCGCCGGCGAGCCGCCGCGCGACGTGGAGGACGGCGCCGCCCGAGACTCCGGCGAAGATCCCCTCGCGCTCGAGCAGCGCGTGCACGCCCGCGACCGCCTCGTCGTTCGAGACGAGGATCTTCCGGTCGAGCTTCGCGATGTCGAGGATCGGCGGCACGTAGCCGTCGTCGAGCGAACGGAGCCCCATCACGGGATCTCCCGGCAGCGGCTCGGCGGCGGCGACGACGACGTCCGGGAAGCTCTCGCGCAGCCGCTCGCCGACGCCCATCAGCGTCCCGCCAGTGCCCAGGCCCGCGACCAGCACGTCGACGCGGTCGAGCGCGGCTGCGATCTCCGCGCCGGTGCCGTCGAAGTGGGCGCGCGGGTTCGCCTCGTTCGCGTACTGGAACGGCATGAAGTAGCTCGGCTCCCGCTCGGCGAGCTCGAGAGCGAGGCGGACCGCTCCGTTCGAGCCCTCCGCGCCGGGCGACTCGACGATCGTCGCCCCGTACAGGCGCAGCAGCAGCCGCCGCTCCTCGGTCGCGTTCTCGGGGAGCACGCACGTCAGCGGGTAGCCCTTGAGCTTCGCGACGAGCGCGAGCGAGATGCCGGTGTTGCCCGAGGTCGGCTCGAGCAGCTTGCGGCCCGGCGCGAGCGCGCCCGTCCCCTCAGCGGCCTCGATCATCGCGAGGGCGACGCGGTCCTTGATCGAGCCGGTCGGATTCTGGCCCTCGAGCTTCGCGTAGAGCCGCACCGACGGCTTCGGCGTCAGGCGCGGGAGCTCGACGAGCGGGGTGTTGCCTACGAGCTCGAGTAGGGAGCCGGCCGTGCGGACGCTAGAGCCCACCGGCCATGGCGGGGAGGAGGATCACCGTCGAGCCCTGGTCGACCGACGTGTCGAGCCCGTCGAGCGTGCGGACGTCCTCTCCCTCGACGTAGACGTTCACGAACGGCGCGATCTCGTCGTCCTCCACGAGCTGCGGGCGCAGCGCCGGGAAGCGGTCCATGAGGTCGTCGAGCAGCTCACGGACGGTGCCGCCCACGGCCGGAACCTCGCGGGCGCCGCCGACCTCGGTGCGCAGCTGCGGCGGGATGCGGACGCGGCTCATGCGTGCGCCGGCCTCCCCGAGCAGAACTCCACGTAGTCGACGTACTCGGTGATCGTGGGCTCTTCGCCGCAGACCGGGCAGTTCGGATCGCGGCGGAGCCTGACCTCGCTGAACTCGGTCGCGAGCGCGTCGAAGAGGAGCAGCCGGCCGACGAGCGGCTCGCCGATCCCGAGGCAGAGCTTCAGCGCCTCGCTCGCCTGCAGCGAGCCGACGATCCCCGGCAGCACGCCGAGCACGCCGCCCTCGGCGCAGCTCGGTGCGAGCTCCGGCGGCGGCGGCTGCGGGAAGAGGCAGCGATAGCACGGCCCTTCGTTGGGCTTGAAGACGGTCGCCTGGCCCTCGAAGCGGTAGATCGAGCCGTGCACGAGCGGGATGTCGTGCCAGACCGCCGCGTCGTTGATCAGGTAGCGCGTCGGGAAGTTGTCGGCGCCGTCGACGATCACGTCCCAGCCGTCGGCGAGGATCCGCTCGACGTTCTCCGAGGTGAGGCGCTCGATGTAGGGGACGACCTCGACGTCGGGGTTGAGCTCCTCGAGCGTGCGCTTTGCCGACTCGGCTTTCCACTCGCCGAGGCGGCCCGTCGAGTGCAGCACCTGCCGCTGCAGGTTCGAGGCGTCGACGCGGTCGTCGTCGACGATGCCGAGCCGTCCCACGCCGGCTGCTGCGAGGTAGAGCGCCGACGGCGAGCCGAGCCCGCCCGCGCCGAGCAGCAGCACGCGCGAGTCGAGCAGCTTGAGCTGCCCCTCCTCGCCGACCTCGGGGATCAGGACATGTCTGCTGTAGCGCTGGCGCTTCTCTCCGTCGAGCGTGCGCGGCAGCTCGGTCGGGAAGCCACTGCGCTTCCAGTCGGTGTAGCCGCCGGCGAGTGAGGAGACGTTCTCGTAGCCGAGCTCCTCGAGCGACTTAGCGGCGAACGCCGAGCGGTTGCCGGCCGCGCAGTAGACGAGGATCGGCTGCGCGTGGTCGGGCGCCGCCTGCTCGATCCGCGACTCGAGGTTGCCGCGGGGGATGTGGATCGCGCCCGGGATTCGCCCTTCGGTCCATTCGTCCAGCTCGCGCACGTCGAGGAGGAGAGGGCGATCGTCGGCGGCGAGCACGTCGCGCGCCTGCGTGACGTCGAGCTCGTCGACCTCCGCCTTGATCTGCTGCAGAAGTTCGCGGTAGTTCGGCATCGCTTTCGGAAATGTAGCGACCCGGTTCACGGCTACGCTCGAATCCGTGGCCACAGCAGCACGCCCGCTCGCGGCGGCCCGGAGCCGGCGCGTCGTCCTCGTCGTCGTGCTGGCCGCGCTCGCCGTGGCAGCCGCCGTCGTCGGGGCGACCCTCTTGCAGACGCGCGGCGAGACGACGACGGTCAAGGGAGCGGTGACGGCGCCGCAACCCGGGAGCCCGCCGCTGAGGCTCAACTTCGGCGTCGAGACGAGCGCCGAGGCGCAGGCGCTGGCGCGCGCGCAGCAGCTCTACAACGGCGGTCACGTCGCCCAGGCGGCGGCGATCTTCCGCCGCTACCGGTCGCCGGAGGCGCGCATCGGCTCGGCCTTCGCGGCGTGGAATCAGGGCGGGCTCGGACGCGTCGAGCAGCTCGCGAGCTCGTATCCGTCGAGCGGAGTCGTGCAGCTCCATCTCGGCCTGGCCCAGTTCTGGGCCGGCCACGACGCCGACGCCGTCGCGACGTGGGAGAAGACGGCCCGGATCGCGGCCGACTCGCCGTACGGCGTCAAGGCCGAGGATCTCCTGCACCC
>DASUHE010000024.1:0-102012 GCA_036273695.1 Gaiellaceae bacterium | reverse complement strand
TGGCCGCCTGCTGCACCATGTGCAGCTCGTCGAACGTGGAGCGAAGCCCGTCCCAGATCATGAGGTCGAGCAGCGTCCCGTCGCCCATCCGATAGCCCTTGCGCGCCTTCGGCAGCGCGTACGGCGCGTTCGTCATCGACTCCATGCCGCCCGTCACGACGAGCTCGACGTCGCCGGCGCGGATCATCGAGTCGGCGATCTCGACCGCGCGGATCGAGGAGGCGCAGACCTTGTTCACGGTGTCGGAGGGAACGTCGATCGGAATGCCTGCGCCAACCGCGGCCTGCCGTGCGGGAGCCTGCCCGGCGCCGGCCTGGAGCACCTGTCCCATGATGGCGTAGTCGACCTCGCTCCCCTCGAGGCCGACGCGCTCGAGACCGGCGCGGATCGCGATCGCGCCGAGCTCGGTCGCCGGATACGCGGCCAGACCGCCGTTGAGCTTCCCGAACGGCGTCCGCACCGCGGAGACGATGACGCTCCTGCTCATGCGTCCAAGTTAGCCCGCGAAGCCGAGTCCGGGCTCGAGCCTGAGCGCGAAGGCGACGACGAGCTGCACGGCGCGCTCGATGTCCTCGAGGTCGACGGTCTCGACCGGCGAGTGCATGTAGCGGAGCGGAACCGAGACGAGGCCGGTCGCCACGCCGCGCCGGCTGAGGAAGACCGCGTCGGCGTCGGTGCTCGTCGTGCCGCGCGTGACCTCGACCGCGAACGGGATGCTCTCCGCCTCGGCCGTCTCGTAGAGGAGCTCGAAGACGGCGGGATGCAGCGACGGCCCGCGGGCGATCGTCGGGCCGCTGCCGAGCACGACCTTGCCTTCGTCCTCGGGCTCGCCGCCGCGGACGTCGTTCGCGTGCGTGACGTCGACCGCGAGCGAGACCTGCGGCTCGGTCGCGAACGCGCTCGTGCGGGAGCCGGCGAAGTCGCCGACCTCCTCCTGCACGGCCGCGACGGCAACGAAGTCTCCGGGCGAGCCGCCCCGCTCCGCGATGCGGCGGGCCGCCTCGAGCGCGACGTAGCACCCCATCCGATTGTCGATCGAGCGGGACGCGAGCCGCCTGCCGTGCAGCGCGAGCGGGGCACCGTGCCAGACCGCTGCGTCGCCGAGGCGCACGAGCTCCTTCAGCTCGTCGCCGTCCGCGGCGCCGACGTCGAGGAAGAGATCCTCGTACTCGACCGCCTTCCGCTCCTCGGTGCGGCCGCGCCGGCGCTTCTGCACCCGCGCCACCACGACGCCGGGCAGCGGCCCGTTCCGGGTGAGGACGTCGACCCGCTGGCCGACCATCGTGTGCGGGCTGAAGCCGCCGACGGGGCGCACCGCCGCGATCCCGTCGTCGCCGAGGTGGGTGACGACGACCCCGATCTCGTCGATGTGACCGACGACGGAGAGCGTGGGGCCGCCTGCCGTGCCGGGCACGCGCACCCACGAGCTGCCGAGCACGTCGGACGAGACCTCGCCGACGGGCGCGGCAGCTTCCCGCCAGACGGCGGCGACGGCGTGCTCCTGGCCCGACGGACCAGGCGTCGTCAGCAGACGTTCGAGCAGCTCGGGCAGCGGCATGGCGGCCGACACTACCTGCGCCGCCCCGGACGACTCCGCGGTAGCGTCCCGGCGTGAAACTGCGGACGCTGCCCGACAGCTATGCGGTGGTTCGCCTCCAGCCCGGCTCGGAGTTGCCCGATTGGGTCGACAAGGGCCCGTTCCGCTCGGTCACGCGCACCGACCACGAGGTTTCCGTCGTCTGCCGCGACCACGACGTGCCCGAGGGCGAGAGCGTCGACCGCGGCTGGACGGTGCTCGAGCTGATGGGTCCGCTCGACTTCTCCCTCAGCGGCGTCGTCGCGTCGCTCGTCGCGCCGCTCGCGGCGGTCGACCTGCCGATCTTCGTCATCTCGACCTTCGAGACCGACTACGTGCTCGTCCGCTCCTCCGACCTCGGCCGGGCCGCGGACGTGCTCGAGGAAGCCGGCCACGTCTTCGCTGCTTGACGGTGGCCGCGGCCCTGCCTACCCTGCGGCCATGACTTCCGTCCGCAACGGGTGGGCCTGGCGCACCGAGCGTGGCGGGAGCCTGCGCGCACGCTGAACCGCGCCGCACAGCCCGTCCCGCTCGACCCCGGCTCCGCGAGGAGCCTTTTTCATGTCCTTGACCGAGATTCCAACCGACCTCCTCACGCCGCTCGGCGCCTACCTGACCCTGCGCGAGGGCGCCGGCGGCGCGTTCCTGCTCGAGTCGGTGGAACGCGGCCGGCTCGGGCGCTTCAGCTTCGTCGGCGCGGGGTCGCGGCTCGTCTCGTTCGCCGAGGCAGAGGGTCTCGGCGAGCCGGTCGTCGGCTACCTCGGCTACGACGCGGTCGCGACGTTCGAGCCGACCGTGCCGCTGCCGGAAGCGGGGCCCGGCGTGCCCGAGAGCCGGTTTCTCGTGCCGGACGTCCTGCTCCGCTTCGACCACGCTCGCGGCGTCGCCGAGCTCCTGCGCGGGCAGGCGGCCTCACTCGCCGGGCCGGCGCCACCCCTCCCCCGCGGCTCGACGCCGCGCGGGCCGCTCGAGCGCGAGCCCTCGCGGGAGGAGCACCTGCGCCGGGTGGAGCGGGCGAAGGAGCACATTCGCGAGGGCGACGTCTTCCAGGTCGTGATCGCGCAGCGTGCGACGCGCCCGACGTCGGCGTCGGCGGTCGAGCTCTACCGCGCGCTGCGGCGCGTGAACCCGTCGCCGTACCTCTTCCTGCTGGAGCTCGGGGAGCTCGCGCTCGTCGGCAGCTCGCCCGAGACGGTCGTGAAGTGCGCCGGCCGCCGCGCCGAGCTCAACCCGATCGCCGGCACGATCCGGCCGGGCGAGGGAGATGCGGCGGCGCTCCTCTCGTCGGAGAAGGATCGCGCCGAGCACACGATGCTCGTCGATCTCGGCCGCAACGATCTGTCCCGCGTCTGCGAGCCCGGCTCCGTGCGCGTCGAGCGCTTCATGGAGGCGGAGCGCTACTCGCACGTGACGCACCTCGTCTCGGAGGTCGTCGGCGAGCTGCGGGAGGGAGTGACGCCGTTCGAGCTGCTGCGCGCATGCTTCCCGGCCGGCACCGTCTCGGGCGCGCCGAAGGTGCGTGCCCTGCAGATCGTCTCGGAGCTCGAGCAATATCGCCGCGGGATCTACGCGGGCGCGGTCGGCTACTGCCTCCCGGCGCAGATGGAGCTTGACACGTGCATCGCGATCCGCACCCTCTGGCTGCGCGACGGCGTCGCTCACCTGCAGGCCGGCGGCGGGATCGTCGCCGACTCGGATCCCGCAGCCGAGCACGAGGAGTGCCTCGCGAAGCTCGGCGCGCTCGAGGCTGCGATCGAGCTGGCAGAGTCGGAACAGGACGCCGCGCCGTGATCCTCCTGATCGACAACTACGACTCGTTCACCTACAACCTCGCGCACCTGTTCGGGGCGCTCGGCGCGGACGTCGTCGTGCGCCGCAACGACGAGCTCGACGCCGACGAGGCGGAGCGACTCGCCCCCGCGCACCTCGTCGTCTCGCCTGGGCCGGGCCGTCCGGCCGCCGCCGGCGCGACGCCGGCGATCGTGGAGCGCCTGCTGCCGACGACCCCGACGCTCGGCGTCTGCCTCGGCCACCAGGCGCTCGTCGAGGCGTGCGGCGGCGAGGTGGGATATGCGCGCGAGCTCGTGCACGGGAAGGCGAGCCCGGTGCGGCACGCCGGGAGCGGGCTGTTCGAAGGGTTGCCGGATCCGTTCGACGCCGGCCGCTACCACTCGCTCGCCGTGACGCGACTGCCCGACGTGCTCGAGCCGACCGCGTTCGCGGAGGACGGCGAGGTGATGGCCGTACGGCATCGCAAGCTCCCCGCCGTCGGCGTCCAGTTCCACCCGGAGTCGGTGCTGACGCCGGACGGGACGGCGCTCGCGCGCAACTTCCTCGAGGGGAAGCTGTGATCCAGCAGGCGCTCGCCCGGCTGCTCGACGGCCGCGACCTCGCACGCGACGAGGCGCGCGGGACGATGACGGTGATCATGGCCGGCGAGGCGACCGACGCGCAGATCGCCGGCTTCCTCGTTGCGCTGCGGGCCAAGGGCGAGACCGCGGACGAGATCGCAGGTTGCGCCGAGGCGATGCGCGAGCACGTCCTGCGCGTCAACCCGTCGCGCGCCGACCTCGTCGACGTCGTCGGCACGGGCGGCGACGGCGCCAACACGTACAACATCTCGACCGCCGCCGCGCTCGTCGCCGCCGCGGCCGGCGCGGCGGTCGCGAAGCACGGCAACCGGGCCGCGTCGTCGCAGACGGGAGCGGCCGACGTGCTCGAGGCTCTCGGGTTCGACCTCGAGCTCCCGCCCGAGCGCATCGAGCGCTCGATCGACGAGCTCGGCTTCGGCTTCCTGTTCGCGCAGGCGCACCATCCCGCCATGCGCCACGCGGCGCCCGTCCGGCGCGAGCTCGCGACGCGTACCGTCTTCAACGTGCTCGGACCGCTGACGAACCCGGCCGGAGCGCGCGCGCTCGTGCTCGGCGTCTACTCGCCGGAGCTCGCCCGGACGCTCGCGGACGCGCTCGTGCAACTCGAGACGACGCGTGCCTACGTCGTGCACGGCGCCGGCGGCATAGACGAGCTCTCGCCGTGCGGGCCGAATCTCGTCTGCGAGGTGGCGAACGGACGCGTCGCCGAGTACGAGCTCGACCCGCTCGAGCTCGGCATCGACCGCTGCGACCCGGAGGAGCTGCGCGGCGGCGATCCGGCCACGAACGCAGCCGCTCTGCGCGACGTGCTCGCGGGCGCGAACGGCGGCCATCGCTCCGCGGTGATCCTCAACGCCGCGGGCGGCGTCGCGGCTGCGGGCCACGCCGAGAGCCTGCGCGACGGGATCGCGCTCGCGCGGGAGGCGATCGACTCCGGCGCGGCGGCGCGACGCCTCGACGAGCTGGTGGAGTTCTCACGGGCATGAGGTTCACGGACGCGCTCTCCCGCCCCGGCTTCGGCGCGATCGCGGAGTTCAAGCGGCGCTCGCCGTCGGCCGGGGACATCAGTCCGAGCGCGCGCGTCGAGGACGTCCTGCCCGGCTACGAGGCGGCCGGGGCGCGCGCCGTGTCCGTCCTCGTCGACGAGGCGTTCGCCGGCTCGCTCGCCGACCTCCGCGCGGCTCGGACGGCGATCGGGCTGCCGCTGCTCGCGAAGGGCTTCTTCTCGACGGAGGAGCACCTGCGCGAGCTGCGCGACGCGGGCGCCGACGCGGCGCTCCTCATCCTCCGCGACCTCGACGACGCGACTGCGGCGAGGTTGATCGGCGCCGCCGAGCAGCTCGCCCTCGACACGCTCGTCGAGGCCCACGACGAGGACGAGCTCGAGCGCGCCGCGCGCCTGGACGCGCCAGTGATCGGCGTCAACGCGCGCGATCTCGGCACGTTCAGGATCGACCGCGGCGCCCAGCTCGAGCTCGTGGCCAAGGCGCCTCGTGACCGGGTCGTGGTGGCCGAGAGCGCCGTCCGCACGCGTGCGCAGGCAGCCGCGGCGGAGCTCGCCGGGGCCGACGCCGTCCTCGTCGGCACGTCGCTGATGCGGGCTCCGGAGCCCGGGGCGAAACTGCGGGAGCTGTTGTCCCGGCCGCTCGTGAAGGTCTGCGGACTGACGCGCCAGGAGGACGTCGACGCCGCGGTCGAGGCCGGTGCCGACCTCTGCGGGTTCATCTTCGCCGAGGGCTCGCCGCGCCGGGCGACCGACGTCCTGCCGCTGCCCGAAACCGTGCTCAGCGTCGCCGTCTTCGTCGGCGAGCCCGAGGCCCGCGGCGCGGATCTCGTCCAGCTCTACGCGAAAGAGGAAGGCACCGTACGCGGCCGCGACGCGGTGCTCCTCCGCGACGGCGAGCAGGTGGCACGGGTCGCCGACCTGCCGTGGGAAGGCGAGGACCCCGACCACTGGCGGGACGCGCGCGGCGACGGCCGCCTCGTGCTCGCGGGCCGGCTCGGGCCGCACAACGTGCGCGCGGCGATCGAAGCCGTCGAGCCGTGGGCGGTGGACGCCGCGTCGCAGCTCGAGTCGGCGCCCGGCGTCAAGGACCACGAGAGGGTTCGCGCCTTCGTCCGGGAGGCGCGCCGATGAGCGGCTTCGGCGGCTACGGCGGGCGCTACGTCCCCGAGACGCTGATCCCGGCACTCGACGAGCTCGAGCGCGGCTGGCGCGACGCGCTCGCCGACGACGCATTCCATGCCGAGCTGCACGAGCTCTTGACGACGTACGCCGGAAGGCCGACGCCGCTCACGCTCGCCGAGCGCTTCGCCCCGGGCAGGCGCATCTACCTCAAGCGCGAGGACCTCCTCCATACCGGAGCGCACAAGCTGAACAACGCGCTCGGCCAGGCGGTGCTGGCGCAGAGGCTCGGCAAGCGGCGGATCGTCGCCGAGACGGGAGCCGGCCAGCACGGCGTGGCGACCGCGACCGTCTGCGCGCGGTTCGGCTTCGACTGCGTCGTCTACATGGGCGAGGAGGACATGCGCCGGCAGCGGCCCAACGTCGAGCGCATGCGGCTCCTCGGCGCGGAGGTTCGCGGCGTCGGCTTCGGCACGAAGACGCTGAAGGAGGCGACGAGCGAGGCGATTCGCGACTGGATCACGAACGTCGAGACGACGCACTACCTCATCGGCTCGTGCGTCGGGCCCGCGCCGTACCCGGAGCTCGTGGCCGAGCTGCAGTCGGTGATCGGCCGCGAGGCGCGCGAGCAGATGCTCGCCGCGGAGGGCCGTCTGCCCGAGGTGGTCGTCGCCTGCGTGGGCGGCGGCTCGAACGCGATCGGGATCTTCCACGGCTTCCTCGAGGACGAGGACGTCCGGCTCGTCGGCGTCGAGGCGGCGGGCGCGGCCTCGCTCGGCAGCGGCCGGCCTGCGGTGCTCCACGGCGCGCGCTCGTCGGTGCTCGCAGACGAGGACGGGCAGATCGCCGATGCACACTCGATCTCGGCCGGCCTCGACTACCCCGGCGTCGGTCCCGAGCACGCGTTCCTTCGCGACAGCGGCCGAGCGGAGTACGGGGTCGCGACCGACGAGGAGGCGCTCGCGGCGTTCCAGGACCTCGCGCGCGCCGAAGGCATCCTCCCCGCGCTCGAGCCCGCGCACGCGCTCGCCCGCGCGCGCGACGTCGACGCCGAGCTGATCCTCGTCGGCCTCTCGGGGCGAGGGGACAAGGACCTGGCGGAAGTGCTGGAGCGGCTGTGACCCCTGGCCCGGGCGGGAGGCTCCGTACCCACCATCACCACCACCCAAGTAACAAGTTGTTACAAGGACACACTCGCGTGACGGTTGCAACCCTCGTGACGAAGCCGCAACGGCCGCGTTACTCGCCGGGGGCGACGATCCCGAGGTGCGATTCGCGTCTCGACTTCCCCCACCTTTGTTCGACCTCATCGAGCGGCTCGCCGCGAAGCCGTCCTCGATCGCGGACATCAACCGGCTGGTCGGGGCGGAGGCCGAACGAGTCGGTGTCACGAGGCCGAGCTACGAACGCGTTCGCGAGCTCGTGCACGAGGCGCGCTGGCTGGCGAAGGATCACCCTTCCGTCGCGCGCACCATCCTCGACGTCGCAACCCGAACCCGTTCGCACGCGGCGTACATCGAGCTCGCCGCCCGCGGGCCCCGTCCTCGCCTCCGCGACCGCGGCAAGTAACAACTTGTTACAAGGACGCATTCTCGCGACCCTTGCGAGACGCGCGTGACGCGGAAAGCCCTCGTCATCTACCTCATGGCCGAGCCCGAGACGCCCGAGCTCGCGCGCGCGGCCGTCGAGGGCGGCGCGGACATCGTCGAGCTCGGCTTCCCGTTCTCGGATCCGCTCGCCGAGGGCCCCGTGATCCGTCGGGCCTCCGAGCGCGCGCTCGCGCGTGGCATGCGCACTCGGGCCTGCCTCGACGTGCTCGCGAGGACGCGCGAGCTGCTGCCCGACACGCCCCTTGTCCCGATGACCTATGCCGCGCTCCTCGAGGCGTACGGCTACGAGCGCTTCGCCGTGGACGCAAGGGAGCGCGGCGCGTCGAGCTTCATCCTTGTCGACCTTCCCGTCGAGGAGCACCCGGCGCTCCGCCGGATCCAGCTCGTCGCGCCCACCTCGACCGAGGAGCGGATCCGCGCGGCCGCGGGCGCGACCGACGGCTGGCTCTACCTCGTCTCGGTGACCGGGACGACGGGCGCCCGCACCGAGCTCTCACCGGCGCTGCCGCCGTTCGTGGAACGGGTGCGGGCCGTCAGCGACGTACCCGCCTACATCGGCTTCGGGATCTCGACTCCGGAGCTCGCACGCGCGGCCGGCGAGCTCGCCGACGGCGTCGCGGTCGGGTCGCGCGCCGTCGAGGTCGCCGAGGACGGGCCCGAGGCGTTGCGGAGCTTCGTCGCCTCGCTGCGCCACGCGCTCGGAACTTAGAGGACTCTCACGCCTCGCTCAGGTCGCTCTCACCCTGGGCGGGGACCATCACTCCCAGCGCGAATCCGTCCTCGGACAGCGCCCCTCCAAGCCCGACGCCGGCCCCTCCCCCCTCAGCCGCCGGCGTCGGGCTCGGCGCGTCTGCGGCGGAGATCCGCACCGGCAGATGGAGACGGAACGCCGTCCCGCGCGGCAGCGGCCTCACCGAGCAGCGGCCGCCGTGAGCGCGGGCGACGGCGGCGACGATCGCGAGGCCGAGCCCGGCGCCGCCCCGCTCGCGCGTGCGCGCCCCGTCGGCCCGCGCCCAACGGTCGAAGATGCGGGGCAGCGCCTCGGGTGGGACGCCGCTGCCCGAGTCCGAGACCTCGATCACGACTCCGCCCGCCCCGTCTGCGTGCGCGGCGAGCTCGACGCCGTCGCCGGGATCCGTGTACTTGACCGCGTTCTCGAGCAACGCGTCGAGCGCGTCCCGCAGCGCCTCGGGATCGGCGAGCAGCCTCCCCGCGAGGTCGACATCGAGGCGCCAGGCCCGCGGCGCGACCTCCGACCAGCGGATGAACAGATCGGAGAGGAACGCCTCGAGGTCGATCTCCACGAACGCGCCGGCCTGCTGCTCGGACTTCGCCAGCAGCAACAGCCGCTCGACGATCCGCTCCATCCGGCTCAGCTCGTCGAGCGCCACGTCGAGCTCGGGCGCGTCCGGCTGCTCCCGTCGCAGCAGCTCGAGATGCCCGCGGGCGATCGTGACCGGCGTGCGCAGCTCGTGCGAGGCGTCGTGGAGGAAGCGTTCCTGCCGTTCGAGGAGGGAGGCCCGCATCTCGGCCACGCCCTGCACCTCGGCGAGTGCCGCCTGGCGCCGCTGCGCGTGCCAGACCATCGCGAGGAACATCGCCGACATGAGCGGCACCTCGAACAGCTCGCCCCAGAGCTGGATGCCGTCGAACGCGTCGGAGGAGATGCTCGCGCCGGTCGCGACGATCACGACCGAGAGCACGGCCCACATCGTCCGCATCGACCACGTGCGGATGCCGTAGACCAGCGTCAGGCTGATCCACACGAAGTGGAACGGGATCGTCTCCCAGCTCGGCCACGCCACCATCGCCACCCAGTTCGCGGCGGCGAAGACCGCCCACCCGGCTTCGAGGGGGTTACGCCGTAACCAGGCGGTAACCCGCACTCCGTACCGTCTCGATCGGCGCGTCGGGCCCGAGCTTCTGCCGCAGCCTGCGCACGCAGACCTCGACGACGTTCGAGCCCGGGTCGAAGTCGTAGCCCCAGACCTCCGAGAGCAGCCGCTCCCGGCTGACGACCTCGCCCGCGTGGACGAGCAGGTGGTGGAGGAGCCGGAACTCGCGGTCGGAAAGATCCGCCGTCCGCTCGCCGACGGCTGCCTGGCGCCGGGCGACGTCGAGGACGACGTTGCCGCCGTGCAGCATGTGCTCGTCGCCGAAAGCCGCCGCGCCGCGCAGCCGGATCCGAATCCGCGCGAGCAGCTCGTCGAGGGAGAACGGCTTCGCGAGATAGTCGGTCGCGCCGAGCTCGAAGCCGCGCAGCTTCGTCTGGACGTCGCTCCGCGCCGAGAGGATGACGACGGGCAACTCGGGTTTCGTGCGGTGCAGCTCACGCAGCACCTGCAGCCCGTTGAGCCTCGGCAGGAGCAGGTCGAGCACGACGAGATCCCAGTGCGTCCCCGCCGCCAGGTCGAGCCCCTCGCGCCCGTCTCCCGCCGCCGCGACCGTGTACCCCTCGGCCTCCAGCCCACGGGTGAGGAACGCCTGAATTCGCGCTTCGTCCTCGATGACCAGAATCCGCATTCGACCTCCGGCCGTGAATCTATACCGGTCTCCGATGACGCGCAGATGACGGGGAGATGACACGTTGGTCATGAGTCGTCCGCGGCGACAACGCTCTTGGTAGGAACCCGTTCGATGCGGCCCGGAGTGAAGCTCCTGCTCGTCGCCGCGGCCCTCACGGCCGCCGGGGTCGTGATCGGCTTCTACGTCTCGAACCTCACGTCGCTCGCGGGGTCGCCGACGTACACACCGCCGGTCGCGAATGCGAGCAGCGGCCATCCGGTCGTGAACCTCCAGATCGAGACGGTCGCCGCCGTCGGCCCGAAGCTCAGCCCGAATCCGGACTGGGTCTCGTACCTGATCAAGAACGGCGGGCAGTGGCAGCGCAAGACGGTGTGGGACCTGCCGGCGCACGCGACCGTCCACGTGACGATCTACAACTTCGACGGCGCCAGCGGCCTGCGCAACCCGTACCTCGCCCGGCCGCAGGGGATGGTCGGCAACCGCATCCTCGTGGACGGCAAGCCGACGGAGGCGATCGACCCGAACGACGCGTCGCACACGTTCGCGGTGCCGGCTCTCGGGCTCATCCTCGCGATCCCCGGCGTCCCCGACGACGCCAAGAACCCGTGCGGCTACGCGCCGTGCCCGATGGCGAACGACCACCGGACGATCAAGTTCACGTTCCATACGACCACTCCCGGCCACTACCGCTGGCAGTGCTTCGTGCCGTGCGCTGCCGGGTGGATCGACGGCTTCGGCGGGCCGATGCAGACGATCGGCTACATGGACGGCTTCCTCAACGTGAAGGCCTGATGGCAGCCGAGCCGACCGCAGCTCCGGCGACGCCGTCCGATTCGACGAACCACGGCCTCCGCGTCGTCGTCGCGTGGATCGTGCTCAGCGCGATCGCGACGCCGCTCGTCGCCGTCTTCGTCGGGCATCTCGTGCCTCCCGGCAACGGCAGCACGCAGGGCACCGAACAGGTGTTCGACAACACCTGGATGCTCTCCGTCGTCACCCCCGTCATCTGCCTGCTCGCCGTCTTCTTCGTCTACGGCCTGCGCTCGTTCCACGCAGCGGACGGGGCGATCCTCGACGGGCCGCCGCTGCGGAACGACTCGCGCATCCAGATCCTCTGGATCGTCGGGACAAGCGTGACCGTCCTCTTCCTCGCCGGCTTCGGCACGTACGAGCTGCTGCAGAACGGCGCCGGCGGCGGGCAAGGGCCGGACCCGATCGCGGTGCCTGCCGGCTCGAAGCTCCAGGTGCAGGTGATCGGCCAGCAGTGGCAGTTCACCTACCGCTACCCGGCGTTGCACGGGCTCGAGTCGAACCAGCTCGTGCTGCCGGAGAACACCGACGTCGAGCTGCACGTCACCTCGCTCGACGTCATCCACTCGTTCTGGGCGTACGAGCTCGGCGTCAAGGCCGACGCCAACCCGGGAGTCGACAACATCGCCTTCGTGAAGACGAAGGGCCCGGAGACGTTCCACGTCCGCTGCGCCGAGCTCTGCGGGCTCTGGCACGGCTACATGTACAACAACGGCCGCGTCGTGAGCCCCTCCCAGTTCCGGTCCTGGGCGACCCAGCAGGAGAAGCTCTACGCCTCGATCGCTCCGTTCATGAACAAGTCGGCCGCCGACGGCGGCGCGCCGTACGCGAGGACGTACCTCCCCCTACCGTCGGAGAGAGCCGGATGACGGCCGTCGCCGCCCCGCCGCCGCGCCCGCTGTGGCGCCGCCTGCTCGGCTTCAACCTCCTCACGGCCGTCCTGCTCGGCGTCGGCGGCTGGTACGTCGGCTGGTTCGGCGCCCACGCGATCTCCGCCGCGAGCATCGGCTACTTCGCGGACACCGACTACAACGAGCTCTCCGTCTACCTCGCGTACATCGGCGGCGTCGTCGGCTTCCTCGTCGGGCTCGGCTTCCTCAACTATCCGCTCGCCCGCATGCGCGGCTACCCGCCGTCGCTGCGCGAGAAGGAGACGCACGGCTGGACGCGCTACTTCAGCCTCTGCACCGACCACAAAGTGGTGGGCATCCAGTACCTCTGGGGCATCGGGCTGTTCTTCTTCATCGGCGGCCTGAACGCGATGCTGATCCGCACCGAGCTGCTGCGGCCGAACCATCAGGTCTTCCCGGCGGGCACGTACCTGACGATCGTCGGGATGCACGGCACGATGATGATGGGGATGATGACGAGCGGGATCCTCGGCCCGTTCGCCAACTACCTCGTCCCGATCATGATCGGCGCCCGGCGGATGGCCTTCCCCCGCATCGAGGCGCTCACGTTCTGGTTGCTGATGGCGGCCGGCGCGATCCTCACGACCACGATCTTCTTCGGCGGCTTCCCGACGGGTTGGACGGGCTACGCGCCGCTCTCGAACGAGGCGAACCCGGGGATGGACAACTACATCATCTTCTTCGCGCTCGTCGGGATCTCGATGACGCTGCTCGGCCTGAACATGATCGCGACGATCCTCACGATGCGCGCGCCGGGCTTGAGCTGGACCCGGCTGCCGATCTTCGTCTGGGGCGTCCTGTCCACCGCGGTCCTGATGGTGCTCGCGGCGCCGGTCCTCATCGCGGCGCTGGGGATGGAGACGCTCGACCGGACGGCGCAGACGACCTTCTTCGTCGCCGCCGGCGGCGGGAGCAGCTACCTGTACCAGAACCTCTTCTGGGTCTTCGGACACCCGGAGGTGTACATCCTCGCCCTACCGGGGTTTGCGATCGTCCTCGAGCTGCTGCCGGTGTTCTCGCGGAAGCCGCTCTGGGGCTACCGGCTCGCGGTCGGCGGCCTCCTCGGCGTGTCGCTGCTCTCGTGGTTCGTGTGGCAGCACCATCTGTTCGTGAGCGGGATCAACGGCGACCTGCGGCCGTTCTACATGCTCTCGACGGAGCTCATCTCGATCCCGACCGGCTTCACGTTCCTCTGCGGGATGATGACGATCTGGCGCGGCAACATCCGCTTCACCGTCCCGATGCTCTTCTGCCTCGCCTGGTTCTTCAATTTCCTGATCGGCGGGTTGTCGGGCGTCTTCCTCTCGGACGTGCCGAGCGACGTGACGACCCACGGCAGCTTCTTCTCGATGGCCCACTTCCACTACACGATCATGGGCGGCCTCGTCTTCACCTTCTTCGCGGCGATCTATTACTGGGTGCCGAAGATGACCGGCTGGGAGCTGAACGAGCGACTCGGGAAGGTCCACTTCTGGACGATGTTCGTCTTCTTCAACTCGACGTTCTTCCCGCTCTTCATCGCCGGCTTCGAGGGGCAGCCACGGCGCGTCGTGACCTATTCCGCGCACCTGCAGTTCCTCAACGACTGGGTCTCGGTCTCGGCCTTCCTGCTCGGGATCTCGATGCTCGTCTTCCTCTTCAACCTCGTGTGGTCGCTCGCGTTCGTGAAGAAGCCGGCCGAGGCGAATCCGTGGTCGTCGCGCTCGATCGAGTTCCAGCTCCCGTCCCCGGTTCCGGTGCACAACTTCGACCGCATTCCCGTGTTCTCGAGCGACCCGTACGGCTACGGCGAGGGGCCGGTGCCGACATGGGTGGCGCCGGCCGGAGCGCCGGCAGGGAGAGAGTGATGGCCGAGCCGCTCGCACACGCAGGCACGGGCTACGAGGTCGTCGAGCAGGAACCGCCCGAGCTGCTCGGTCGCAACCTGATCTCCGCGAGCCACCTCCTCGCCGGAGCGACCGCGTTCTTCTTCGTCGCCTTCGTCTTCGCCTACTTCTATCTCCGCTCTCTCGACAACGGCGGCCTGTGGAAGCCGAGCGGCGTCGACGCCTCGATCGGCTGGGGCACGGCCGTGGTCGCGTGCTACGTCGTCAGCGCGGCGCTCGTGCGACTTGGGCTCGCCGACCATCGAGCGCTGCGGCGCAGCCAGTGGCGGCAGAAGGGCGGCATCGCGCTCCTCGCCGGCGTCGCCGGACTCGTCCTGCAGGTGATCGCCTGGACGCACGAGAGCTTCGGGCCCGCAGACGGCGGCTTTGCCAGCGTCTACTTCGGCTGGACCGCCTTCCTCTTCCTCTTCGTCTTCCTGACGCTCGTCTGGCTCGAGATGACCGTGGCGACGTCGGTGCGCTACCGCGCGCTGGAGACCGACGCGCCGCCGCCCGGCCACGCGTCGGGTGACCCCTACCGCGCGGCGCACGACATCCGCGATCCGCTCTCGCTCGTCCGGGCCGAGCTCGTCGGGCTCAGCTTCTACTGGACGTTCCTCGCCGGAATCGCCGTCGTCAGCTGGATCGTCCTCTACCTGATCTAGATGGATCCGCTGCCTCTCGTGGTGTGCGGGACGGCCGCGGTGCTGTACGCGCTGGGCCGGCGCGGCAGGACGCGTGCCTGGCGCGAGGCGAGCTTCTATGCCGGCGTCGTGCTCGCCTTCGTCGTGCTCGAGCCGCCGTTCGACAGGTGGGCGGACAGGTGGCTCTCCGCGCACATGTCGCAGCACATCGTCCTCATGACCGTCGTGCCGCCGCTCGTCGTGCTCGGCCGGCCCTGGCCGCGCCTGTGGCTGCCGTTCCCGCTCTCCGCCCGACGTGCCGTGGGCGGCGCGCTCTCTCGCTCGCCGGCGTTTCGCCGTAGCGCAGGCTGGCTGAAGCGTCCGGCGATCGCGCTCGCCCTTCAGTCGGCGGCCATCGGCGTCTGGCACGTCCCGCAGCTATACGACGCCGCCGCGCGCAGCGAGTGGATCCACGTCGCCGAGCACGTCTGCTTCGTCGCGCCGGCGCTCGTCTTCTGGGGCGCGCTCCTCGATGCGCCGCCGGTACGGGCGCGCATCGACAACCTCCGACGCGCGATGTGGTTCGCTGCGGCGATGGTGCCGGGCTGGATCCTCGCCATCGTGCTCGCGTTCGCCTCCGCGCCCGTCTACTCCGTCTACCCGTCGCTCACCGACCAGGCGCTCGCCGCCGGCGTCATGTGGGTGCCGGGCTCGCTCACGTACTTCGCCGCGGCATTCGTCGCCTTCTACCGCTGGCTCGAACCCGCCGCCGCGGACACGCGGCCGGCCGAGCCCCGACCCGAGGAGCTCTCATGGACGTGACCGCCTCCTTCCTCGCCGGCTCGCTCCTCTCCTGGGCGCTGCCGCTCGCCCTGCTCGTCGCCGTACTCGTGTGGTGGACCGTCGTCCTCCGCCGCCGCGGCAGCGGCGAGGACGCGTAGCTACTTCGCCTGGAGGTCGACGACCGACGGCTTTCCGCCGCGTCTGACCTTGAGCACGTCCCACATGCGCGCCTCCTCGTGTCCCTGCACGAGGCACGCGAAGCGGTAGACCCCTAGCCTGCTCGCGCGGAACGTGAAGCGCGCCGTGTGCCCGGCCTCGAGCCCCAGCCGCGGCTGCGGGGTCGAGGCACCGCGGAACGCAGGCTTCGTCGTGCCCGCGCCGTCGACGACCGCACACGAGTGCCGCAGCGGCCCACGGTTCTGACAGACGACCCGCACCGTCCAGCCCTTGGGCACGGTCCACAGCAGAAAGCGGGAGTAGCCGTCGAAGTTGAAGCCGCCGTTCGCTCCGTCGTAGGACGCGATCAGCGTGATCGTGACGCGATGCCGATGGGCATCGACGGCGAGGAATCTGCGCGGCGGCGGAGGCGCCTGCACGGCGAGGGAGAGGGCGACGGCCGCTGCTGCGAGCACAACGCCAGGATCGCAGAGATCGGGCGTTGCGACGGGCGGCGAGACCCGTTCTTAGCGAACCCTCACGGCTCTCTCACTCTCGTCCTAGGCAGAACGGGCACTCTGCGGGCGAAGCCACGACGCAAGGAGACCTGAATCCATGAACCTTCGCGCACTCAGCCCCCGCCTGCGCCGCGTCTTGCCTCTCGCAGTCGCGCTCGCGATCGGCGCCGCGGCAGGCGCCGGCGCCTACGCCCTCACCAGCCATGGCTCGACGCAGAGCGCCTCTCCCGTGGTCATTCCGGCGCAGCCCGCGTCGTCCACCTCGACCGTCGACTCGCTCACGCAGCTCTACAAGCAGGACGCGCCGGGCGTCGTGGACATCACGGTCGAGTCGAAGACGAGCGACAACTCGTCGAACTTCCCGTTCGGCACGCCGGGCGGCGGGACGCAGAAGCAGGAGGCCGAGGGGACCGGCTTCGAGATCGACTCGAAGGGCGACATCATGACCGCCGAGCACGTCGTCGACGGCGCGACCTCGATCAAGGTGCACTTCGACGACGGCTCCACCGCCTCCGCGACGCTCGTCGGCAGCGACAAGTCGACGGACACGGCGGTGATTCACGTCGACGTGTCGGCCTCGAAGCTGCATCCGCTCGCGCTCGGAAACTCCTCGTCGGTTCAGCCGGGCCAGAGCGTCGTGGCGATCGGGAGCCCGTTCGGCCTAGCCGAGACCATGACCGCCGGCATCGTGAGCGCGACGAGCCGCACGATCACCGCGCCGAACGGCTTCTCGATCACCGGCGCGATCCAGACCGACGCCGCGATCAACCACGGCAACTCGGGCGGCCCGCTGATCGACACGGCGACGAACACCGTGATCGGGATCAACGACCAGATCGAGAGCGACTCGAACGACAACGCAGGGGTCGGCTTCTCCGTCCCGATCGACCGCTCGAAGAGCGTCGCGCAGACCCTGATCGCCGGAGGCAAGGTGCAGCATGCGTACCTCGGCGTGCTGATCAGGTCCGCCGCCGGCGGCGCGCGGGTGAGCTGTGTCGTCAAAGGCAGCCCCGCCGACTCCGCGGGACTGAAGGTCGGCGACGTGATCACGAAGTTCCACGGCAGCACGATCACCACGGCCGACACCCTCACCACGGTCGTGACGTCTGCCACGCCGGGCGAGAAGGTCGCGCTGAGCATCCGCCGCGGCGGCTCGACGAAGCAGCTCTCCCTCACGCTCGGCACGCAGCCTTCGTCGACGTCGAACAACAACTGCTCGCAGTGACCCTCCGCGGCGATCTCTGGGCCGGGCGCTAGTACCCGTTCGAGCGCCCGACCCAGGCGTTGCGGTCGTAGCCGAGGTTCTCCCAGTAGCCGTTCGTCGGCCCCGCGACGAGGTTGACCTCGGCCACCCACTTCACGTTCTTGTAGCCGTACATGTCCGGGATCACGACGCGCACGGGCGCGCCGTGCTCGCGCAGGAGCGGCTTGCCGTCCATCTCCCAGGCGAGCAGCACGTCCGGGAGGCTCGCCTGGCGCAGCGTGAGGTAGTCGACGTACGGCTGCTCGGCCGAGACGAACTCGAGGGCACGTGCGTCCGCGAGCGGGCGGGCCTGCGCCAGCAGGTCCTTGAAGCGCACTCCGCGCCAGTGCACGTTGTCGACCGTCCAGCCGGTGACGCAGTGGAAGTCGGAGACCTGCGACGCCTGCGGCAGGGCGCGCAGCTCGTCGTAGGAGAGCTCGAGCGGGTGCTCGACGAGGCCGCCGACGCGGAGCTTCCAGTTCGCCGGGTCGAACGTGGGCATCGTCGCGGCGACCGTGTAGATCCGCCAGCCGGAGCCCGGGCCCAGCACCTCGTCGACGCCGCGCAACGCGTGGGAGGCGTGCCCCCAGGCCGCCTTGCCCCAGTAGAGCGACGACAGGCCGCCGGCGACGGTGGCGAGGAAGACTCCTCTGCCGATCCGGCGAGAGCCGTCCCGATCCGGGGCCGAAAGGTCGTCCACCTGTCGCAATAGTTGCAGCCGGAACAGGGGTTCCGCCTCCGATTCGTAGGATCGTTCACATGGACCCGTCCCGCATCGGCCGCTGGACGCTCGTCGCGAGCGTCCTCGGCTCGTCGATGGCCTTCATCGACGGCTCCGTCGTCAACGTCGCGCTCAAGGCGATCGAGCACGACCTCGGCGGCGGCCTCGCGTCGCAGCAGTGGATCGTGGACGCCTATCTGCTCACGCTCGGATCGCTGATCCTCGTCGGCGGCTCGCTCGGCGACATCTTCGGCGAGCTGCGTGTCTTCGGCTTCGGCGTGGCGAGCTTCGGCGTCGCCTCGGTGCTGTGCGCGGTCGCTCCGAGCTCGACGGCTCTCATCGTCTTCCGCGGGGTCCAGGGAGTCGCCGGCGCGTTGCTCGTGCCGGCCTCGCTCGCGGTGCTCACCGCGACCTTCTCCGGCTCCGAACGCGGCGCCGCGATCGGGCAATGGACTGCCTGGAGCGGGATCTCCTTCGTGATCGGCCCGCTCGTCGGCGGGTGGCTCGTCGACGCATTGAGCTGGCGGGCGATCTTCGTCATCAACGTGCCGATCGCGCTGGCCACCCTGGCGCTCGTCCTCAGGCTCGGCGGGATGCGCCAGCCGCGGCGCACCGATCTGCGCGTCGACTTCGTCGGCGGCCTCCTCGGCGTCGCCGGGCTCGGCCTGCTCGTCGCCGGGTTCATCGAGCAGCCGCGTCACGGCTGGCTGAGCCCGCTGGTGGCGGGCGGGATCGCCGGAGGCGCCGCCGTGCTCGCGGCGTTCGTCGCGTACGAGCTACGGACGCCGCTGCCGATGCTGCCGCTGCGGCTCTTCCGGCTGCGGAACTTCTCGGTCACGAACGTGGAGACCTTCGCCGTCTACGGCGCGCTGACCGGGTTGACGACGTTCACGGCGCTGTTCCTGCTCGAGTTCGCCCGCTACTCGCCGCTGCACGCCGGGCTCGCCCTGCTGCCGATCACGATCGTGATGTTCATCCTCTCGCCACGGACGGGAAAACTGTCGATGCAGTTCGGGCCGCGGCTGTTCATGGCGGTCGGCCCGATCGTCGCCGGGGCCGCGATCCTCGCCTTCGCGCGCCTGCCGGTGCACCTGAACTACTGGGTCGACCTCCTCCCGGCGCTCCTTCTCTTCTCCGTGGGCCTGTCACTGACCGTCGCGCCGCTGACGACGACCGTGCTTTCGGACGCCACGGACCGCGACGCCGGGGTCGCCTCGGGAGTGAACAACGCCGTGGCCCGGATCGCGGGGCTGCTCGCTGTCGCGGTGCTCGGGATCGCCGCCTCGGGCGGAGGAGACCACCTCACCACGCACGGCTTCCACCTCACCATGGCCGTCGTCGCCGGGCTCCTCGTCTGCGGCGGCCTGATCGGAGCGGTGGGAATTCGCAATCCCTCCGCCTAGGCATTGCCTATGTGTATGCTCGGCGACACATGCCGAAGCAGGCCTACACCGCGACCGAGGCCGCGCGGGAGCTCGGGATCAGCGTCGACACGCTGCGACGCTGGGACCGCGACGGCCGGATCCGGACGAAGCGCGACGGCGCGAACCGGCGTCTCGTCGCCTTCGAGGAGATCGAGCGGCTTCGCGGCGGTGCAGCGCAGCACTCGAGCGCGCGGAATCGCCTGCGTGGCACGGTCAACGACGTCCGGGTCGAAGGCCTTCTCGCCCAGGTGGAGCTCACCGTGACCGAGCCTGTCCGCGTCGTGGCCGTCGTCACGCGCGACGCGGTCGAGGAGCTCGGATTGAAGCCCGGCATGGCGGCGACGGCAGTCGTCAAGTCCACCTCGGTGATGGTCGAGGCGTGAAACCGCGCTCGCTCCTCGCGCTCGTAGCGGCCCTGCTCGTCGCGGCCTCTCTGCTCGTCGCCGTCGCCTTCGCGGGATCCGAACGGACACGCCCGCGCCTGACGGTGTTCGCCGCGGCTTCGTTGACGGACGTCTTCCCGCAGATCGACTCCCAGGCGCGCTACTCCTTCGGAGGCTCGAACATGCTGGCCGCGCAGATCCAGCAGGGACTACCCGCGGACGTGTTCGCCTCGGCCAACACCGGTCTCCCTTGGCAGCTGCATCGTCAGGGGCTCGTCAGTCGCCCCGTCGTCTTCACCGCGAACAGGCTCGTAGTGGTCGTCGCCCACGGAAACCCGCAGCACATCGGGAGCGTGAGCGCTCTCGAGCGCCCCGGCCTGCGGGTCGTGATGGCTGCCGCAGGCGTCCCGGTCGGCGACTACACGCGCAAGGTGCTGAAGCGCCTGGGGCTCTCCGACCTCGTCGACAAGGCGGTGAGCCAGGAGACGGACGTTCGCGAGGTGCTCGCGAAGGTCGTGCTCGGCGAGGCAGACGCGGGGTTCGTCTACGCAACCGACGCGAAGACCGTCGCCGGCAAGGTCTCGCTGCTCGGGATCCCGAAAGCCGCGCAGCCGCAGGTCCTCTACGCAGCCGCAGCCGTCAAGTCGAGCCAGCATCTGCAGGCGGCGAAGGCATGGGTGAAGCGACTCCTGAGCAAGCCGGCGCAGAAGAAGCTGCACGCGGCGGGCTTCCTGCGGTTCCCGCACTGATCCGGCGCGCCCTCGCCGGCGCAGGCGTCTTCGCGGCCGCCGCGATCGCCTTCGCGTTCCTGCTCTTCCCGATCGTCGCGATCTTCGCCCGGGTCACGCCGGCGAAGCTCGTCGCGCAGCTCTCGCGGCCGGTCGTGACCGACGCGCTCGTCGTCAGCCTCGAGACGAGCGCGATCGCCCAGGCGCTCGTGCTTCTTCTCGGCACGCCGGCGGCGTACCTCCTCGCGAGGCGCCGCTTTCCCGGACGCTCGCTCGCGGTCCTGCTCGTCGAGCTGCCCCTCGTCCTCCCGCCGGCCGTGGCCGGCATCGGGCTCATCGCGGCGTTCGGCCGCCTCGGCCTGCTCGGCGGGACACTCGACGCGCTCGGCATTCGTCTTGGGCTGACGCAGGCGGCGGTCGTCCTCGCAGTCGCGTTCGTCTCGAGCCCGCTCTACGTCCGCCAGGCGATCGCAGCGTTCGAGGCGGTCGACCCGAATCTCGTGGCCGCCTCGCGCACGCTCGGCGCAGGCCCCGTGCGGACGTTCTTTCGCGTCGTCCTCCCGCTTGCCCGGCGGGGCCTCGCCGCGGGCGAGGCGCTCTCGTTCGCGCGCGGCCTCGGCGAGTTCGGCGCCACGATCATGTTCGCCGGCAGCCTGCAGGGCGTGACGCAGACCCTGCCCCTGGCGATCTACCAAGAGTTCGATCAGGACTTCACGACCGCGCTCGCCATGAGCGCGCTCCTCGTCGTCGTCAGCGGGGCGCTCCTCGTGGCGCTCCGCCTCACCCTCCAATGGCAACCCTCCAAGCCGACTTCACGCTTCCTCTTCGCTCCTTCGCGTTAGGGCTCGCGCTCGAGGTCTCGGGCACCGTCGCCCTCGTGGGACCGTCCGGGGCCGGGAAGACGTCCGCCCTCCACGTGATCGCCGGGCTCGCCGAGCCGCGCGGCGGCCGCGTGTCGCTCGACGGCGAGCGGTGGCTCGACACGGAACGGGGGATCTCCCTTCCTCCCGAGCAGCGGCGCGTGGGGCTCGTGTTCCAGGACTACGCGCTCTTCCCGCACCTGAACGTGCGCGCGAACGTCGCCTTCGGCGCCGGTCGGCGCCCGGTCGATCCGCTGCTCGAGCGATTCCGGATCGGACACCTCGCATCTGCAAGCCCACAGGAGCTCTCGGGCGGAGAGCGGCAGCGGGTGGCGCTCGCGCGGGCGCTCGCCCGCGAGCCGGCCGTCCTCCTCCTCGACGAACCTCTCGCGGCGCTCGACGCGCACACGAAGACCGAGGTGCGGCACGAGCTCGCCGAGCTGCTGCGCGAGCTCGGGTTGCCGACGCTGCTCGTGACGCACGACTACGAGGACGCGGCGGCACTCGCCGACGAGGTCGGTGTCCTCGTCGAAGGACGGCTGCGGCAGCTCGGGCCGCCGTCCGAGCTGGTTGCACGGCCGGGCGACGCCTTCGTGGCCTCGTTCACCGGAGCGAATCTTCTGCGCGGCCGGGCACGGCGGGGCGACGGCGCGCTCACGACGATCAGGCTGGAGAGCGGCGAGGACGTCTACTCCGCCGACGAGGCCGAGGGAGACGTCGGCGTCGTCGTCTATCCCTGGGAGGTCTCCGTCGCGCGGACGCACGCGCCCGAGGCCGACTCGGCCCTCAACGTCGTGCGCGGCCAGGTCGGCTCGCTCGTCGAGGTCGCGAACCGCGTGCGCGTCCGCATCGGTCCCGTGACGGCCGAGGTCACCCCGGCGTCGGCCGCACGGCTCGAGCTCGCGGACGGCGGCGTCGCCTACGCCACCTTCAAGGCCACGGGAACGCGTCTCGTTCCGCTCTAGCCGACGCGAGTCGCGCGATGCGCGGAGACGACGAACGGCAGGCGTAGCGTGGCACCGTCGCTCACGGACTCGGCGGAGTCGAGAACCTGCGCGACCGCGGCGGAGACGCGCCGGCGCTCCTCGTCGGCCAACGCCGCGACGCCGGAGTAGGACAGCAGGTGGTCGTCGAGCGCCTCGCGCGGCAGCTCGTGGACGTGCTCGAACGACGCCTGCTCGACGCCCCGGAAGAGACCGCCCGCGGTGATGTCGGCCGCCCAGTCGCGGCTGCGCCACCGCGGGCCGGGCGTACGCGCCTGCGCCTCGTACACGGCCTCACCCATCCGGGCGATCGCCGGATGCCGGTCGTCGCGATGGTTCCAGCCGAATGCGAGCCGCCCGCCCGGCTTCAGGACGCGGTGGATCTCGCGCAGCGCCGGCTCGAGGTCGAACCAGTGAAAGCTCGAGCCGCCGACGAGCGGGATCGCCTCCGCAGAACCCTCCACCCCCTCGAGGCCGACCCCGCGCAGCACGGCGAGCATCCTCGGATCCGGCTCGACCGCGACGACGTGCACGCCGAGCGCGGCGACCGCGCGAGTGAGCTTCCCGGTGCCGGCGCCGAGCTCGACGACGAGCGCTGCGCCGTCCGGCACGAGCCAGCGCGCCGCCTCCGCCGGCCACGCCGGCCGCGCGCGCTCGTACTCGTCCGCGTGCGCACCGAACGTCAGCCGCCGGGGAGCCGTCGCCATCCGCTGAACCTACCGGCGGGCAACCAGCTGACCGCAGGTTCGAACCTACCGCTCGGCGGGTACGGAAGGCCCGTGGCAAGCGTCCCGCAGACCGAACCGGTCACGCGGCCGCAGCCGCGACCGCGACTCGTCTTCTTCTACTCGCCCCTGTCGGGACGGTGTCGCCGGGTCGAAGGCTTCATCGCGCAGGTCCTGCAACGGCGACGCAACCACGACACGTTCGAGCTCGTGCGGGTCTCGGTCGAGAGGCGCCCGGACCTCGCGGAGAAATTCCGGATCGGGCAGGTGCCGACGATCTGCGTCGTGGAGGGCCGGAAGCTCTGTCGCCGGATCGTCGCGCCACGCGGGTGCCGCGAGCTCGAGCGGGAGCTCGAGCCCTGGCTGCAGTGACTAGCGGGAGAGCTCGCGGCGCCGGCGCCGTAGGCGCCTGAGCTTCGCGTCGAGCTCGCCGGCGAACTCGGCGAGCGTGTCCTGGCGGCCGCGGACGAGCGCGAGCTGGCGCTCGACGTGCGGAATGGCCTGCTCGACGATGCGGAGCCGCTCCTCGTCGCTCGGATCCTCTTCCCAGCGTCCACGCAGTGCGGCGCGCGCTTCCTCGGCCTCGGCCAGCTCGACGAGCTCGTCGAGGCTGAGGCCGAGCAGGTCGCGCAGGCGGATCAGCTCCTGGAGACGTGCGACGTCGGCCTCGGCATACGTCCGGTGCGCGCCCTTCTCACGGCCGCCGGAGCCGAGCAGGCCGAGCTCCTCGTAGTAGCGGATCGTCCGCGTCGTGACGCCGACGCGCTGCGCCACCTCGCCGATCCGCAGGGCCGTGTCGGTGACGCTCACGCCGCTTCCTCGACGTCGAATGGATCGATGGCGACGGCGTCGACGTGGACGTACTTGCCTCCGCGCGCGAGCGACGCGAACGCGGCGACGACGCACGCGACGATCGCGAAGATGAACGCGTAGACGAGCGCGGTGTGGAACGGGCTCGAGATGAGGTGCGGGAAGAAGCCGCGTCCCGTCAGGGCGTGCGCGTTCGCGGGCGTGAGGTGATGGAGCACCTTGGGGCCGAGCAGCGTCTTCACCGGGTTGTAGCCGAGGAAGGCCGCGAAGAGCGTCGCGACGGGCGGCAGGTGGGAGATGCGCGTCGCGTCGGCCGGAGCGACGCCGTGCGCGACGAGTCCGGACTGCGTCGCGTGCGGCAGCCCGCTCGCGAGGCCGACGATCATCAGCGTGAAGAAGACACCGATCGAGAGGACGCTGGACGAGACGTTGAAGGTCGCGAGCATCCCCGCACCGGCACCGCGCTGCGCCGGAGGCAGGCTGTTCATCACGCCCGCCGTGTTCGGCGACTGGAAGAGGCCCATCCCGATCCCGTTCAGCAGCAGGACCAGCGCGAACCAGACGTAGCCGAAATCGACGGGCAGCACGATCAGGAGCGCGAAGCTCGTCGCCGCGACGAGCACGCCGCCGGTTGCGAACGGCCGTGCGCCGAAGCGGTCCGAGAGCCAGCCGGAGGCCGGCCCGGCGACGAGCAGGCCGAGGATCAGCGGCAGCATGTAGATCCCGGCCCAGAGCGGGGTGCGCGCGAAGTCGTAGCCGTGCTCGGGCAGCCAGATCCCCTGCAGCCAGATGATCAGGATGAACTGGAGCCCGCCGCGCGCCATCGCCGCGAGCAACGCGGCGAGGTTCCCGGCCGCGAACGCGCGGATCCGGAAGAGCTCGAGGTGGAACATCGGCTCCTCGACGCGCACCTCGATCACGCAGAAGAGCGCGAGCAGCGCGAGGCCGCCGAGGAGGCACGAGAGCACGAGCGGCGACGTCCAGCCCATCGTGTGGCCGCCGTACGGCTGGATCCCGTACGTGATCCCGACCATCAGGAGCACGAGCCCGGCCGCGAGCGTCACGTTCCCCCACCAGTCGATCCTGCCGGCCTTGCGCACCCCGAGGTCGCGCAGCGAGTGGTACGACCAGATCGTCGCCGCAAGCCCGATCGGCACCGAGACGACGAAGACGAGCCGCCACTCGAGCGGCGCGAGCACGCCGCCGAGCACGAGCCCGAGAAACGAGCCGGCGACCATCGAGATGCTGTTGATGCCGAGGGCGAGCCCGCGCTCGTCGTGCGGGAAGGCGTCGGTGAGGATCGCGCTCGAGTTGGCGAAGACGAGCGCCCCGCCGACTCCCTGTCCGACGCGCATCAGGATCAGCCAGAGCGCGCCCGCGCCGCCGTGGAGCCAGGTGATCGAGAGCAGGATCGAGAAGAACGTGAAGACGGCGAAGCCGAGGTTGAACATTCGGACGCGGCCGTACATGTCGCCGAGCCTGCCGAGGCTCACGAGCAACACGGCGAGCACGACGAGGAAGCCGAGCAGCAGCCAGAGCAGGTAGCTCGTGTTGCCGGGCTGGAGGGGATCGATGCCGATGCCGCGGAAGATGTCGGGCAGGGCGATCAGCAGGATCGAGCTGTTGATCATCGCCACGAGCGTCCCGAGCGTCGTGTTCGAGAGCGCCACCCACTTGTAGTCGAGCTTCCTCCGGCCGAGCCGCACCGCAGACCCCTTCCCGCCGAACCTTACGTTTACGTAAGGTTAGCGGATCTGGACGAGCTTGGCGGGCGCGTGCTCCACCTGCAGGGTCGTGTGCTCGAGCGCGAAGCGATCGCGCAACAACGCCTCGAGCTCGCGCCGGATCCCGTGACAATCCGCGCCGGGCTCGACGAGCACGTGCGCCGACAGCGTCGGGAACTCGGTCGTCACCTCCCAGACGTGGAGGTCGTGCACCTGCACCACGCCCGAATGCGCGGCCATCGCAGTCCCGATCTCCTGCACCGGCAGCCCTGCCGGCGCGATGTCGAGCAGGACGCGGCCGGAGTCGCGCAGGAGGCACCACGACGCGCGGAGCATGAGCCCCGCGACCACGAGGGCGGCCACCGCGTCGGCGCGCAGCCAGCCCGTTGCGAGGATCACGCCGCCGGCGATCGCGGTCGCGACGAAGGCGAAGAGGTCGGTGACGATGTGCTGGAAGCTCCCCTCGACGTTCAGCGACTCGCGGTTCGCGCCCGCCAGCTGCCACGTCACGACGAGGTTGACGGCGATCCCCACGAGCGCGACCACGAGGATCGCCGTGCCGCCCGCGTGCGGCGGCGAGACGAGGCGGCGAACCCCGCCGTAGACGATCAGCCCCGCGAGCACGAGCAGCGTGGCGCCGTTCGCCTGTGCGGACAGGATCTCCGACCGGCGCAGCCCGAACGTCCGGTTGCCCCCCGCCGGCCTGGCGGCGAGGCGGAGCACGACGAGCGACAGCGCGAGGGCACCGGCGTCGGTGAGCATGTGCGCGGCGTCGGAGAGGAGCGCGAGGGAGTGCGCGAGGAGGCCGGCCACGATCTCGCCGGCCATGAAGGCGAGGATCAGCGCGAGCGCCAGGCCGATCCGGCGCGCGTCCCCCTCGCCCCCATGCGCGTGCCCGTGAGCGTGCCCATGCGCGTGGTCGTGCACGGGCCAATCATGCCGTCCGGCACGTCAGCTCGTCCGCCGGCGCTCCCCACTCCTCGGCGCGCTCGGCTGTGCCCCGGATCCGCTTGCTCGAACACTGTACCTAATCTAGAATTTAGGCATGACTCAACTTCCGACGTCCGAGACACGCGACCTGACCGCTGCGGTCCAGGACTACTCCAAGGCGATCTTCACGCTCGAGTCACGTCACGGCGCGGCGACGACCACCGAGCTCGCCGCCCTGCTCGGCGTCCGCCCCGCGTCCGTCTCGGGGATGCTGCGCAAGCTCTCTGCGCTCGGCCTCGTCGAGCACGAGCGCTATCGCGGCGTCCGCCTCACCGAGCACGGCCGGCGCGTCGCCCTCGAGGTGATCCGCCACCACCGGCTCGTCGAGCTCTTCCTCGTCGAGAGCCTCGGCATGACCTGGGACGAGGTGCACGCCGAGGCCGAGGTGCTCGAGCACGCGCTGTCGGAGGAGCTCGAGGAGCTGATCGCCGCGAAGCTCGGCAACCCGACCGTCGATCCGCACGGCGACCCGATCCCGACCCGCGACCTCGAGCTTGCCGAGATTCCGGCGCCCGCTCTCGCGGAGCTGGAGCCGGGCGATCGGGCGACGTTCGTTCGCGTCTCCGACGCCGATCCGGGGATGCTGCGCTTCCTCGGGGAACGCGGCATCGTCCCGGGCGCGCGGCTCGAGCTCGTCGAGCGACAGCCGTTCGACGGCCCGCTGTTCGTCCGTGTAGGCGGCGAGACGCACGTTCTCGGCTCGACGCTCGCCCGGGCGATGCGCGTCCAGAAGGGGAAGAAGTGAGCGACGAGGCCTACGAGCCCTTCCGGTCCGGCCCGACGCCGCTCCACACGATCGTCGCGCGCGGCCGCGTCCGCGCGACGCTCGCGATGCTCGGGCCCGCGTTCGTGGCCGCGGTCGCCTACGTGGACCCGGGCAACTTCGCCACCAATCTGCAGGGTGGCGCCCGCTTCGGCTACCTCCTGCTGTGGGTGGTTCTCGCCGCGAACCTGATGGCGATGCTGATCCAGTACCTCTCGGCGAAGCTCGGCGTCGTCACGGACCGGAATCTCCCGGAGCTCTGCCGCGACCACTATCCGCGGCCGGTCGCGTGGGGACTGTGGATCCAGGCCGAGGCGATGGCGATGGCGACCGACGTCGCGGAGTTCATCGGCGCCGCGCTCGGCCTCAACCTCCTCTTCGGCGTGCCTCTGCTGCCGGCGGGCTTCATGACCGGCGCGATCGCCTTCGCGCTCCTCGAGCTGCAGCGGCACGGCTTCCGGCGCTTCGAGCTTGCGATCGCCGCGTTGCTCGGGCTGATCATGCTCGGCTTCCTCTACGAGACCGTGAAGATCGAGCCGTCGGCGAGCGGCTCGGCGCACGGTCTGCTCCCGCACCTGCACGGCTCGAGCTCGGTCTACCTCGCGGTCGGGATCGTCGGCGCGACCGTCATGCCGCACGCGATCTATCTCCACTCGGCGCTGACCAAGGGACGAACTCCCGTGCGTAACGGGTCGGAGCTCCGGCGCGTGCTGCGCTTTGCGCGAACCGACGTGATCGTCGCCCTCGGCCTCGCCGGTCTCGTCAACATGGCCATGCTCGCCGTCGCGGCCAAGCTGTTCCACGGCCGGCCCGGCTACTCGCACCTCGACACGATCCGCGCAGCCCACGCCGGCTTCTCGCACCTCGTCGGCGGGACCGCGGCGCTCGCGTTCGCGGTGGCGCTGCTGGCGTCGGGCGCGTCGTCCTCGAGCGTCGGCACGTACGCCGGCCAGGTCGTGATGGCCGGATTCGTCAATCTGCGCCTCTCGCTGCTCGTGCGCCGCGGCCTGACGATGATCCCGGCGCTCGTCGTGCTCGCGGTCGGTGTCAGCCCGACGAGCGCGCTCGTCCTCAGCCAGGTCGTGCTCTCGTTCGGGATCCCGTTCGCGCTCGTCCCGCTCCTGATCCTCACGAGCCGGCGTGACGTGATGGGCGAGCACGTGAACCGCGTGCCGACCACGGTGGTGGCGGTCGCGATCGCCGCGCTGATCAGCGCGCTCAACGTCTTCCTGCTCGCGCAGGCGGTCGGGCTGGGCTAGCGCCGACCGGGCTAGCTCCGGGAGCCGGCGATCACACCGGTGTCGAAGCCCATCCAGTGCATACGGCCGAGCAGCCTCGCGTGCTCGACCTTGAGGCAGCGGTCCATTACGACCGCGAGGCCGGCTTCTCGCGCGACGCGCGCCCCTTCCGGCGAGATTACGCCGAACTGCAGCCACAACGCGCCGGCCCCCACCGCGGCCGCCTCGCGCGCGACCTCGGGAACCGCTGCGGGATCGCGGAAGACGTCGACGACGTCGATGTGCTCCGGCACGTCCGCGAGGCTCGGGTAGACCTTTTCCCCGAGCACGCGCTCCTCGTTCGGGTTCACCGGGATCACGCGGTAGCCGTGCCGCTGCAGGTAGTAGCCGACGAAGTGGCTCGCGCGAAGCTCGCTCGCCGAGAGCCCGACGATCGCCACCGTCCGGGCGTTGCGGACGATCTCCTGGATCGTGCGCCGGTCCTGGAACTCGTTCACGCCGCGACGGTCGAGCCGCGCGCCGCGCGCAGGCCCTGCTCGAGGTCCCAGAGGAGGTCGTCGACGTCCTCGAGCCCCACCGAGAGTCGCACCGTCCCTGGCGCGACTCCCGAAGCGGCGAGCTCGTCGTCCGACAGCTGGCGATGCGTCGTCGAGGCGGGATGGATCACGAGGCTCTTGGTGTCGCCGACGTTGGCGAGGTGGCTCCAGAGCGAGAGCGCCTCGATGAAGCGCCGTCCCCCGTCACGGCCGCTCTCGAGGTCGAAGGAGAAAACGGAGCCCGCGCCGGCCGGCAGGTAGCGGTCGACGAGCGGGCGATACGGGCTGTCGGCGAGCGCCGGATGGCGAACGGCCGAGACACCGGCCTGCTCGCGCAGCCATTCCGCCACCGCGAGCGCGTTCGCGACGTGGCGGTCCATGCGCACCGCGAGCGACTCCATCCCGAGCACGAGCAGGAACGCGTTGAACGGCGCGAGCACCGCCCCGAAGTCGCGCAGCGTCTCGGACCGCAGCTTCATCAGCAGGCCATAGACGCCGAACGTCTCGTGGAACTTGAGGCCGTGGTACGCGCTCGAGGGCTCGGCGATGGAAGGAAAGCGGCCGTTCGACCAGTCGAACGTGCCCGCGTCGACGACAGCGCCCGCGATCGTCGTCCCGTTCCCGGCGAGGAACTTCGTCGCGGAGTGGACGACGAGGTCGGCTCCCCACTCGAAGGGCCGGCAGAGGTACGGCGTGGCGAACGTGTTGTCGACGACGAGCGGCGCGCCGACCTCGTGCGCGACGGCCGCGGCGAGCTCGATGTCGAGGACGTTGCCGCCGGGGTTCGCGATCGTCTCGGCGAAGAGCGCTTTCGTCTCGGCCGTGACGGCGCGGCGCCAGCCCTCGGGGTCGTCCATGTCCACCCAGTCGAGGGTGATCTGGAGCTTGCGCGCGAGGTGGTTGAGCTGCGCGGTCGAGCCGCCGTAGAGCGCCTTCGCGACCGCGATCCGATCGCCCGGCTCGAGCAGCGCGAAGAAGAGCCCGGCCTGCGCGGCGAGGCCGCTCGCGAACGCGACGCTGCCCGCACCCCCTTCGAGGTTCGCAAGCCGCTCCTCGAACGCGGCCACGGTCGGATTCATGATCCGGCTGTAGACGTTGCCGTACTCCTGCAGGTTGAAGTACGCCGAGGCGGACTCGGTGTCCTCGAACACGAACCCCGCGGTCTGGTAGATCGGCGTCGCGCTTGCGCCCGTATACGGATCCGGCCGCTGCCCGGCGTGCACCGCGCGGGTGTTGAACCCGAAGTCGCGCAGCGCCTCGTCCATCGAGTCAGCGTACCGTCGGCACCATCGGCGTGGACGCAGCGCGGCCGAGGCTCGTCGGTGTCAAAGCGCGAGTACCACCGAGCTTTTACGGCGTCGATTTCAAACACCGCAGCACGGACGTGTAGCGCGGCCACGTCGAGAGGCCCGACGCACGACCCGGGTCGCGGCGCACTCGGCTGGGCCAGTCTTCCGGGATGACCCCCGAGCATTTAGCTCGTTTCGGGGCTGTCCTTAGACGGTTCAGCGACTTCGATGACTTCAGCCGCCCGGTTGCGAGCGAGGAAGGCGGCGGTGTGCTCAGACACGACGACTTCTCCTCCGGAATCCGCGTGCGGCGCTTCGGTGCCGTCGTTGGTCATGCCTAACAGCGCCCGGCCGGGCCGCATTCTGATCTTGAACAGGCGGCCTGCCATGACGACACAGACTCTAGTGGTGTGACCGAGCAGGAGGATGCTGGGCTGGCCAGGGTTCCGGAATGACTCCCGAGCGGTCGCGCTTGGTCTAATGGCGGCGATGCTTTCGGAGACGCTCGATACGTGGCACATCGATCTCGCGGGTCGGGAGATCTTGATGTTCACGATCGACTACCGGGTGACCCTCCACCTTCACGGCCAATCGACCTACGACGGCAGCGTGCTTCTAGCCGAGCCCTTCGAACTGCGTCCTCCCGACGGGCCGCCGAGGGTGCTCGATCCCGTCCGCCAGGCCGAGCTGGGACCCGTACTCGACTGCTTCAAGAAGGTCGTCGATAGCGTCGTCGTATCGCGGCGAGACGGTTCGGTAGTCGTGACCTTCACTGACAGAACGACGATCGCAGCGCACTCGCACGAGCAGTACGAGGCTTGGGAAGTTGACGCACCCGGCATCAAGATCATCGCGAAGCCCGGTGGCGGCGAGCCGATACTGTTCCTCGCAGACAACAGAGTTGATTTCGGGCGTGAGTGAACTGGGCTGGGCCAGTGTTCCGGAATGACCCCCTGAGGCGGTTAGGCCGGTGCGACCGCGACCAGCGCCGGACCCTCGCCCAGATCGCGCCGCTCGCAGCGGACACGAGATCCGGGCGGAAACTCCCACGCCTCGTGGGGCGGAGTTGGTGCATCAGCGATGTGGTAGATCGACCCGCCCTCGCTCACCGCCTCGACGGGACGCCATACGTCAACGGCCTCATCCGTCAAGGCGACGTAGATCGTCTCCACGGCTCCCATGATGCCCTCAGGTGACGAGACATTCACCTGGGCCAGTGTTCCGGGATGTCACCCCGACACCTCGGCATCCTCACCCAGTCCGTCGCGCACCCAAAGCCAGATAACGCCGCCCGCCAGAGCGAAGCTGAACAGTGCGAGAACTATCGAGACCGGGAGCAGGAGTAGCCAAAGACCGCCTGCAGTTACGGTTTCCACCGCGACCAACGCGAAGGCTAGGCCGGTGCAAGCTCGAACCACGATCACCTGGAGAGTCGCGAGAGGATCGTCGAGGCGTTCAATCACCCGGCCGAGCACCACTCTGATCCCGATTGTTGCGAGCATCACTGCGCCAATCGCCAGATACGCGTCCCTCACGATGCGAATCTAGCTCTCGCGTGGGCGAGCGTCCTCTCGCCCGACGGCGCCCGCCGGCGCGCCTCGTTACGACTCGCGGTAGACGATCCGGCCGCGGCTCAGATCGTAGGGCGAGAGCTGGATCTTGACCCGGTCGCCCGGGTTGATCCGAATCCGATACCGGCGCATCCGGCCCGACGTGTACCCGAGCGTCTCGTGGCCGTTGTCGAGGACCACCCGGTGCTGGCCGCTCCGAAACGACTCGACCACGGCACCCTCGACCTCGATCTTCTCTTCCTTCTCCGCCATCACCCTCCGAATCTCACAGCTGAGAGAAAAGCCCCGCTGCTGCGAGGCTTTTCGAGTAGCGGGGGCAGGATTTGAACCTGCGACCTCCGGGTTATGAGCCCGGCGAGCTACCTGACTGCTCCACCCCGCGTCGCGGCCACGATTGTAGCACCCTCGTTACGGTTGTCCTGATGTGGGACTGGGCGATCTGGGGGGCGCTCGTCGTTGCGGGGACGGCGGGGAGCGCCGCGCTCGCGCTCGTGGTGACGCGAGCGCGCCAGGCGTGGCGCGGCCTCGAGGCCGTGCGGCGGGACATCGTAGGTCGGCTCGACGAGCTCGCGGCGGCAGGCGAGGCGACGGCGGAGAAGGTCGCCACCGCGGGTGACACTGCAGAGCTCGAGCGAAGCGTCGGCCGGCTGCGTCTCTCGCTCGCAAGGCTCGCCGTCCTGCGCGCTGCGATCGACGACGTCCAAGACACGTTCGGACACGTCACGGCGGTGATTCCGCGCAGATGATCGTCGCGGCGATCGACCAGGGCACGAACACGACGCGACTCCTCGTCGCCGCTGTCGAGGACGGACGAGTCGAGGAACTTCATCGCGAGACGCGGATCACGCGCCTCGGCGAAGGCGTCGACGCGCGCCGCCGCCTCCTCCCCGTCCCGATCGCACGCGTCCGCAACGCACTTTCCGACTACCGCCGTACCGCCGAGTCGCTCGGCGCCGAGCGCACCCTGCTCGTCGCGACGAGCGCCGTTCGCGACGCCGAGAACGGCGAGGCGTTCCTCGGCGAGATCGAGTGGAGCTACGGCTTCGTGACGCGGCTGCTCTCGGGCGACGAGGAGGCGGCGATGACTCGCCGCGGCGTCGGGGAGCTCGGGCCCGCGACGCTGCTCGTCGACATCGGCGGCGGATCGACCGAGCTCGTCCTCGGCGAGGCCAACACCAGCCTGCCGCTGGGCTCGAGCCGCTTCACCGAACGGCACGGCGAGGACGTCGACGCGAGCGTCGAGGCTGCTCGCCGGCTTCTGCCGGAGCTCGCGCCGGAGGACGCCGTCGGCGTGGCGGCGACGATCACCACCCTGGCCGCGCTCGACCTCGGCCTCGAGGAGTACGACCGTGCCCGCGTCCACGGGCATCTCCTCACACGCGACGGTGCCCGGGCGCAGGTGGAGCGGCTCGCGGCGCTGCCGCTCGAGGAGCGGCGGCGGGTGCCGGCGCTCGAGCCGGAGCGGGCTCCCGTGATCGTCGCCGGCGGGGCGATCCTGCTCGCGATCCTCGACGCGTACGGGCTCGCGTCGATCCGGGCCAGCGAGCGGGACCTGCTCGACGGCGCAGCGCTCGCCGCGGCCGAGCTTCCGGAGCCCGCCGAAGGCGCGGCGCCTCCCGGCGCATACACCTGCTGCTAGAGAACGACTGGGCTAGAGAACGACGGAGCCGGGCTCGAGCTCGCCGTCGGGCGGCTCGTCCTCGGCGAGGCGCCGTTGCACGACGGCCCGCGACAGGACGCCGACCAGCCGGCCGTCCGCCTCCACCACCGGCACCCGCTCGAGATCGTGCTCCTCGAGCAGCCGGAAGGCCCCGTCGAGCTCGAGCCCCGCGTCGAGGGTGAAGTTCGGCGGCTCGGCGATCTCGCGCAGGGTGACACCGCCGGGCTCGCGACCCGCAGCGACCACCTCGCGCACGAGCGTCTTCCGCGTCACGACGCCGAGCAGCCGCCCACCGTCCTCCGTGACGAACACGGCCCGCACCTCGCCGGACTCGGCGAAGGACCGGCCGGCTTCCTGCGCGCTCGCTCCGGCGGCGAGCGTCGTCGGCTCGGGCACCATCGCGTCGCGGACGGTCTCTGCGGACATCGCGCGCATTCTCGCTGCTCAGGGATAGATGCCGCGAGATTCGAGCGCGGCGGCGACCTCGCGGATCGCGGCGACCATCGCGGCCTGCCGCAGCGTGATGCCCTTGGCTTCGGAGACCGAGTAGACGCGATCGAGCGCGTCGCTCATCTTGTCGGCCAGCTTGCGCCGGATTTCGTCGCGGTCCCAGAACAGCCGGCCGAGGTCCTGCACCCACTCGAAGTACGAGACCGTGACGCCGCCGGCGTTGGTGAGGATGTCGGGCACAACCGGGATCCCCCGCTCGCCGAGAATCTCGTCGGCCTCGATCGTCGTCGGCCCGTTCGCACCCTCGACGACGAGCGACGCGTGCACGCGGTCGGCGTTCGCGCCGGTGAGCTGGTCCTCGCGGGCAGCGAGAACGAGGACGTCGCAGGGAAGCTCGAGGAGCTGCTCGTTCGTGATCCGCTCGCAGAGGTCGTAGCCGGCCAGCGACCCGTGCTCGACGACGTACGCGTGGAGAGCCGGGACGTCGAGACCGCGCTCGTCGTGCAGGCCGCCCGAGACGTCCGAGACCGCGACGACGAGCGCGCCTCGCTCGTGCAGCTCCGACGCCGCGACGCCGCCGACGTTTCCGAAGCCCTGCACGACGCAGGAGCGTCCCGCGAGCTCGTAGCCGAGCCGCCGCGCGGCCTGCTCGGCGACCATGACGACGCCGGCGCCTGTCGCCTCGCGGCGGAACACCGAGCCGCCGATCGAGATCGGCTTGCCCGTCACGACCTCCGGCACGGCGTAGCCCGTCTGCATCGAGTACGTGTCCATCATCCAGGCCATCGTCTGCTCGTTCGTCGCCATGTCGGGCGCCGGAATGTCGGTCTGCGGGCCGATCTCGCGGATGAGCTCGGACGTGAAGCGGCGCGTGAGCTTCTCGAGCTCGCGCTGGCTCAGCGCGTGGCTGTCGCAGCGGATGCCGCCCTTCGCGCCGCCGTACGGCAGGCGGAGCAGCGCGCATTTCCACGTCATCCAGGTGGCGAGGGCTGCGCACTCGCCGAGCGAGACCTCCGGGTCGTAGCGCATGCCGCCCTTCGTCGGCCCGAGGACGGTGGAGTGCTGCACGCGGTAGCCCGGAAAGATCTCGACCGTGCCGTCGTCGCGGCGGAGCGGCACGCTGACGATGACCGCGCGCTCCGGGAAGCTGAGGCGCTCGGCGACCATGTCGGACACGCCGGCGTAGGGAAGCGCCTGCTCGTACTGGGCGCGCGCCATGCGGAACAGCGGCGTGTCCCACTCGAGGACAGGCTCCGCCGGGGACGCATCCAGCTCGGACACGCGGCGGAGTGTACGGTCGGGCGTCAGACGGCCGCTCGCCTGGGGCCTCCCCGCGCCTCCACCCACCTTCGAGCCTACTGGGAAAGGGTGTGCGTGTCCGTGACGGAATCGTCGCGAAGCGCATGCGACCGGGAGGCCGCACCGGCAGGCGGCAGGAGCATGCTCCGGCCCTCCATCTCGGCGGGCACGGGCTCGCCGAGAAGCTCGAGCAGCGTCGGCGCCACGTCCTGCAGTGAGCGTTCCGGCCCCGATCCGGCGGGCACACCGTCGCCCGCGAGCACGTACAGCCCCTCGTGAGCGTGATTCGCGTCGTCCGGCCCGGTGTCGTTCTCGAACACGTGCACCGTCCCGGTACCCACCTGGCCGACGCTGCGCCAGTAGAGGTCGCCGAAGTAGACGAGCAGGTCGGGCGCGACTCCCCGCACCTCCGCGTAGAGATCCTCCGGCCGGTGGGCCACTGTGCCGATCGGCCGGCCCTGGTCGTCGCCGAGCGTCTCGAGCCGCTCCTTCAGCTCGCTGCGCACCCGCTCGTAGTCGTCGGGAGCGACCACACCCTCCGGCTCGCGCCCCGCGACGTTGAGGAAGAGACGGCAGTAGTAGCCGCCTTCGCCCCAGGCGACCGTGCGCGACCAGTCGATGAGATCGGGCGTGAGCCGGCTCGGCTCGGCCGGCTCCTCGTGCAGCACGAGATAGCCCTCCCGGCGCAACCATTCGTTGACGCAGATGCCGCCGTCCATCCGCTTCGCGCCGTGGTCCGAGACGACGAGCACCGCCGTCTCCTCGCCCGCAAAGCGCAGGAGGCCGGCGATCTTGGCGTCGAGCCGCTTGTAGTAGTCGAGCATCGCGTGCTCGTACGTATTGCCCGCCTCGAAGAGCCGGTGCTCCGGATCCGTGAAGCGCCAGAAGCCGTGGTGGATGCGATCGGTTCCCATCTCCACCATGAAGAAGAGATCCCAGGGCCGCGTCTCGAGCAGGTGCTCGGCGAGCCGGAACCGCTTCTCGGTCATCTCCTCGATCTGCTCGAGGAGCCGGTCCTTGTCGTCGGAGCGGAAGTTCTCGACGTCGACCATGTAGTGGCCGACGACCTGTTCGATCTCGTCTTTCAGCTCCGGCGGGTACGTGTAGCGGCTCGTCCGCGTATCGGGAGTCAGGAAGCACGAGACCATTTCCCCTTTGACGCGGCTCGGCGGATACGTCTGGGGCACGCCGAGCACGATCACGTCGCGCTCCCTCGCCGAGAGGACGTCCCAGACGCGCGGCACCTGCACCGCCCGCGAGTCGGCGAAGACGAGCTGGTCGTACGAGTGGTCCTTCCGGTTGCGGAAGCCGTAGTAGCCGAGCGAGCCGGGACTCCGCGACGAGGTCATGACCGACCAGGCCGGCACCGTGATCGGCGGGTCGCAGGAGCGGAGAACGCCGAAGGAGCCCCGCTCGGTGAGCGAGCGGATGGTCGGCAGCTCCGGCAGCCACCGGTCGAACACGAGTTGTGGCGCGGCGCAGTCGAGTCCGATCACCATCACGCGCTTGGCCATGAGCGCAGGCTAGTCGCGCGGCAGCCCGAAGCGTTCCGCCGCCAGCCCGGCGAGCTCTCCCGCCGAGATGCAGATGCCGCCCCGCGCGCGGGCCGCGTCGATCGTCTCGAAGTAGAGACGGTCCCACCCGCGTGCGCTCGGCCCGTCGAAGCGCTCGGGATGCCAGAGGATCGAGAAGGCGCCGCCGTGCTCCGCCGCCCAGTCGAGCAGCTCGAGCAGGCGCGGTTTCGCCTCTCCGGCCGAGAGACCGGCGTACCGCGCCTCGGCCAGCGTCGCGTCCATCGCTGCGAGCGGCACCTCGACGAGGTCGGCCGGACGTTCGCGGCCGAAATCCCAGGGACGAAACGGGTGTGCGATACCCGCCCGGAAGCCGAGCGCGTCAGGGAAGCCGAGCGACGTGTCGTAGCGGAAGCCGAGACCCGCGAGCGGGGCGAGGTTCCGATGCGGATCGACGCGGAGGTAGTGGTAGCGCTGCCCGAGCAGCGGCCCGTCGAGCTGAGCCAGGGTGACGCGCTCGCGCGCGAGCCGGTCGAGATCCTCGGCGGCGAGGTAGCTGCCGTGCAGCCCGACCTCCGCGCCCGTCTCGAGCAGTGTCTCGACGAGCCGCGGCCGGAGCCGGTCGTACGCCTCCGGCGCGGCGCCGTCGGCACGGTGACCGTGGCCGGCCAGCAGGAAGAAGGTCGACCGGGCCCCGTGGGCCAGCTCCTCGGCTGCGATCTCCGCGAACCGCCAGTTCGGGTCGGTGCCGCGAAGCTTGTGCAGAGGGACGCGCGCGAGCCCGCGCGCCTCGTGCACCGCCGGGCCCACGCGCCCGGCGAGCGCGTGGCCCTTCAGCCGGGCTGCCGCGCCGAGCACGCCGATCCGCGTCCATCGCCACGGGACGTCGACGTCGTGCGTGAGCGCGACGGCGAACCGGGCTCCGCGGTAGCGCGGCGGCTCGACGCCGAGCTCCTTGCGCAGCCGCTCGAGCGGCGGGTCGAGCGGGTCGAGGCACGAGGACGCAGCGAGGAAGCGCCCGTGCCGGTCACGTTCGGCCCCGCGCTCCTCGACCCGCGCCAGGTGGAAGAACCCGGCTGCGAGCTCGTCGCCTGCGGGAAGCTCGCCGCGCTCGACCGCCTCCCACGCCTCCGCGCGGTACGGCACGTCCTCGCCTAGCCGCAGGTCGGGCGCGCCCACCATCTCGAGCACCCAGCGGGCACGGCGTTCGTCCCGCTCGACAATCGGAACGGCGCCCGCCACAGCCGCGAGTCTACGTACCATCGAGGTTCGTGACGGACGAGCCGCAGCAGCCTGCCGCCGCTCGCCCGCGGTCCCTCGTCTCGCAGCTGCTCGAGCTGAGCAGACACTCGGCGATCTACGGGATCGGGGGCCTCATGTCCCGCTTCCTCGCCGTGCTCATGCTCCCGCTGTACACGAGCTTCGTCTCGACCAAGGACTACGGCCGGATCGAGCTGCTCATGGCGACGATGGCAGTCGCGGTCGTCGTCATCCGGGGCGGCGCCAACTTCGGCTTCATCCGCTTCTACTTCCTGGAGAAGGATCCGGACTACCGGCGGCGGCTGATCCGGACCGTGTTCTGGGCGCAGATGACCTACTCGACGCTCGCGCTGGCGCTCTGCGTTGTCTTCGCGTCGCCGATCGCCGGCCTGCTCGGCGTGCGTTCCACTCCGCACGACCACCTCCAGGGAAACGGCAAGAGCCTCGTGATCGCGACCGCCGTGCTCCTCTGGGCCAACGTCAACTACGCCCAGATGACGAACCTGTTCCGGGCCGAGAAACGGTCGATCGCGTTCGCGTTCGCCACTGTCGCGAACCTCCTGATCACCGTCGGCCTCACGGTGGTCCTCGTCGTCGTCTTCCACAAAGGGCCGCTCGGAATCATCGTCGGCAACCTCAGCGGCACGCTCGTCGTGTACGTCGCCCTCCTCGCGTACCGCCGCGAGCAACTGGGCCTGCAGTTCGATCCGAAGCTACTGCGGACGATGAACCGCTTCGGCATCCCGCTCATGGCGGCCGCACTCGCGATCTGGGTGACGAACTTCGGCGACCGGCTCATGCTCAGCAAGCTCCTGCACGGCGGGTATCGACTCACCCAGCTCGGCCAGTACTCGCTCGCCTACAAGATCGGCTCCGCGATGGTGCTCCTGTTCACGGCCTTCCAGATCGCATGGCCCGCCTTCGCGTACTCGATCGAGGACGAGGACGAGGCCAAGCGCGCCTACTCGTACGTCCTCACCTACCTCATGTACCTCGCCGCGTGGACTGCGGTCGGCCTGAGCCTCTTCGCACCGTGGCTCGCGCACTACCTCGGACGAAAACCCCAGTACTGGCCGGCGGCGACGGCGATCCCGGCGCTCGCCTTCGCGAACGTCTTCTTCGCCGGTTTCGTCGTCGTCACCATCGCGACCGGGCGGATCCGCCAGACGAAGTTCAACTGGGTCGCAGCGACCGCAGCCGCGCTCCTCAACTTCGGCCTGAACCTCTGGCTGATTCCCGCGTACGGCATGCTCGGCGCGGCGTACGCGACCCTCGCGGCGTACATCCTCCTCATGCTCGTCCGGACCTGGAATGCGCAGCGGCTCTATCCCGTCGACTACCAGTGGCGCCGGGTCGCGACCGTCCTGCTCGCCTCCGGCGCGCTCACGGGAGTCGGCGAGGCGTTCCGGCACTCGCTGCCGCTCGCGTTCGGGCTGACGCTCGCGTATCCGCTCCTGCTCGCGCCGCTCGGGTTCTATCTGCCGGCCGAGCGGAAGCGCCTGCGCCGATTGCTTCCGGCCCACAACTAGACTCGCGCGGATGTCTGGGGAGGGCACGGCCGTCGTCGTCGAGGTCGCCTGGGTGAACGGGCTCGCCGCGATCCGCTCGCTCGGGCGGAAGGGCCTCCGCGTGCTCGCGGTCGACAACCGGCCGTTCGCGCTCGGCCTGCGCTCGCGCTACGCCGAGGCGCGCCTCGCTCCCGACCCGCTCGACGACGAGGACGGGTTCATCGCCGCGCTGCAGGCGATCGCCGCGGAGACGGACGACGTGCTGCCGGTCTTCCCCACGCACGACGAGCACCTGAACGCGATCGCACGCCACGCGGACGCGCTCGGGGAGCGCTACCGCTTCCCCTTCCCGAGCTGGGACGTGCTGGAGAAGATCCAGAGCAAGCGGCACCAGCTCGAGACGGCCGACTCCGTCGGCGTCCCGATCCCGCGCACCTTCTATCCCCGGGCCGCCGACGAGGCACGTGCGGCCGGCGACGAGGTCGGCTTCCCGCTCATCGTCAAGCCATCGGCCAACGTCGGCTTCCGGCGCAGCCACAAGCGTCAGCTCTTCCGCTGCGAGACGCCCGCCGAGCTCGACCGCGCCTACGAGCTCGCGGCGCCGCACGAGCCGATGGTGCAAGAGCTGATTCCGAGCGGCCCCGAGGAGATGTGGACCCTCGGCAGCTACCTCGACCGCGACGGGCAGGCGCTGGGGCTCTTCTCCGGGCACAAGCTGAGCCAGACCCGCGGCTACATGGGCAGCGCGCGGGCCGGCGAGGCGCGCTGGGTGGACGAGGTCGTCGAGCAGGGACTCGCGCTCCTGCGCGCGCTCGACTTTCACGGGATTTCGCAGGTGGAGCTGATGCGCGACCCGCGCGACGGTCGCTACAAGCTGCTCGAGGTGAACCCGCGCCTCTGGCAGTGGCACAGCCTCGCCGCCGCGTGCGGGGTCGACCTGCCGTGGATCGCGTACCGCGACCTGGTCGGCGACCCGCTGCCTCCCGCGCTGATGCACGGCGACGGCAAGCGCTGGGCGATCACGCTCATGGCGGGCTCGGGGCATGCGCTCGAGCGGCCGCCGTACGTCGACGCCGTCTTCGCGCGCGACGATCCGAAGCCGGCGCTCGTGCAGCTCGCCCGCCACACCTTGCGCGGCGTCCGCACGATGACCGGGTCGGGGCAGCGTGGCTGACTCGCTCCGGATCCTCGGCGTCGGCGACGCGAAGTCACGCCACTTCGCCCGCTGGGCGACCCGCCTCGCCGAGCGCGGGCACGAGGTGCACATCGCCTCGGGGCGCCTCAACCCGCGCGAGGGCGAGCTCGACGGCCTGCACGTCCACCAGTTCCTCGACCTCGACCCGCTGCTGCGCGTGCCCCTCGTCCGGCGTCTCCGGATGGCTCCCGCGCTCGCCGGGCTCGCGCGGCGCATCCAGCCGGACGTCGTCCACTCGCACTACCTCCTCCCGTACGGCTACTGGAGCGCGCGGGCGAAGCTCGGGCCGCTCGTCGTCAGCCCGTGGGGCAAGGATGCAATCGTCGACGCATGGGCGTCGCCGGAGGCGGAGAAGCGTGCGCGCGTCGCGATCGCAACGGAGCGCGCGCTCGCGTACGTCGTCAACTCACAGGCGCTCGAAGACGCCGCGGTGCGGCTCGGCGCCGACCGCGCGAAGTTCCACCGCATCTTCTGGCACGCCCGGATCGACGGCTACTCCCCCGTGCACGCCGACCGCAGCCGCTGGCGCGACCTCGGCTGGCCGGACGACGCGGTCGTCTGCCTTTCGCTGCGCAACTTCCGGCCCTACTCCAACCTCGACGTCGTGCTGCGAGCGTTCGCCAGGGCGCGAGAGGAAGCGCCGGAGCTGCGGCTCTTCTCGAGTGCCGGCGGCGGCTGGACGCGCACCGAGTTCGACCGCCTCGCCGCGGAACTCGGCCTCGAGCCGTACATGGCCGTCAAGGACGTGCCCGCCGCCGAGCTCCCGGCCGTGACCGCCTCCGCCGACTTCGCCGTCAGCCTCGCCGACGTCGACTCCTCCCCTGCCTCCCTGCTCGAGACGATGGCGAGCGGCGTCCCGCTCGTGGTCGGAATCGCGCCGTCGATGCAGGAATGGATCCGGCAGGGCGAAGGCGGCGAGGTCATGGAGCGGCACGACGTGGAGGCGGTCGCGGCCGGGATGGTGCGACTCGCCCGCGATCCAGAGCTGCGCCGGAGCTACGGGGAGCGGAACCTCCGCGAGGTGCATGCCCGCTTCGGCGATCCGACGAGCCAGCTCGAGCAGGTCTATACGCAGGTGCTGATCCGATGACGCGCATCCTGGCGCTCGCCTTCGACGGGGCGGATTACGACCTCGTCCGGCGCCTCATGGCCGAGGGGAAGCTGCCGACGATCTCCCGGCTGGCACGCGAAGGCGCATTCGGCCCGCTCCGCTCGACGGATCCCGCGTTCACGCCGACGGCCTGGTCGACGTTCCTCACGGGCCTCAATCCCGGCGGCCACGGGATCTTCAACTTCACCACGAACCCCAACCGCGGCACCCAGAAGCTCGAGAGCGCCGCGAGCCGGGCCGGCACGCCGATCTGGCGAACGCTCGGGGCCGCCGGGATCCGCTCGGCGTACGTCGGGATCCCCTTTACCTACCCGGCCGAGGAGATCGACGGGATCGTCGTCACGGGTTACGGCGGCCCGGAGAAGCCGCAGATCCTGCCCAAGAGCGCAGAGGAGAAGATCTTCGCCGCGTACCCCGACCTCGTCACGGCGCACCATCCGATGGCGGAGCGCTGGTGGGAGGACTTCCCGGCCTACACGGGCCGGCTGCTCGAGCACGCCGAGCAGATGGCCGGCGTCTGCAAGCTCGTGTTCGAGCTGGAGCCGGAGCTCGGCCTGCTCGCCGTCGACTTCATGAGCACCGACCACGTCGGCCACCTCGGCTTCGCACGATTCGACCCGGAGCACCCGGCGCACGCGTCGACCGGCTCCGGCGACGAGCTGCTCCAGGTCTACGAGCGCGTCGATGCGCTGTGCGGCGAGCTGATCGAGGCCGCCGAGGAGCAGTACGGCGAGGAGCCGACCGTGCTCCTCTTCTCGGATCACGGGATGAAGCCGATCTACTGGATGTTCCACCTCGACCGCTGGCTCGAGGAGCGCGGCCACCTCCGCTTCCGCAAGCGGTCGCTGCAGCCGTGGCGGCGCGGGCGGCTCGACTACCTCGCCCGCGTCGACCAGAAGCTCGTGCGCACCGTGCCGTGGTACGGCCGCACGCTCGACGCCCTGCCGTTTCTGCCGCGGCCGGCCGACGATCGCCTGTTCGCGGACATCGACTTCGGCTCGACGCGGGCGTACGGCTTCGCCTCGCAGGGGCAGGTCTACCTCGGGGAGCTGACCGGGGCACGGAACGATCCCGCCTACGTGGACGCGCTCGCGGCCGAGCTGGCCGAGGTGCCGCACCCGCAGACGGGCGAGCCCGCGTTCCGCGTCCTGCGCAAGGAGGAGCTCTTCAAGGGCCCGTTCCTCGACAAGGCGCCCGAGCTCATGCTCGTCCCGTACGACGAGCGGATCAACGTCGACCCTTCACGCCGCCGCTGGACCGAGGCGTTCGAGCGGCACGAGCGGCTCGATCCCGAGGTCTCGTACGGCTACTCGGGGCACCACGGCGTGACGGGCATCCTCGCGGCGACCGGCCCAGGGATCCAGCCGGCCGACGTGCCCGACAGCGCCGAGATCGTGCAGCTGCCGGCCACGATCCTGCGGCTGCTCGGGCTCTCCGCCGAGGGGCTCGACGGCACGCCGCTGACCGCGATCCTCGAGGACGGCGAGGGAGCACCCGCGGGCGCGGAACCGGCCGTCGCCGCCGAGCAGCGGACCGTGAGCGACGAGCCGGTCTACACCGAAGAGGAGGAACGGCAGATGGTCGAGCGCCTCCGCGACCTGGGTTACGAGTAGCGGCCGACGAGGCGGCTACGTTTTTGGCCGGATGCCGAGCGGCAAGAGGGCCAAGCAGCAGCGCCGAGCGGCGCCTCCGCCCGTCGGCTCCAAGGACGGAAGACGAGGGCTCGGCGGCAGGTCCCGTCGCACGGTGGTCATCGCCGCCGTCGCGCTCGGCGTCCTGATCGGCGTCGGGGTCGGGCTGGGGCTCGGTCTCAGCGGCAGCGGAGGCGGACACGCCGGCCCGGGCAAGCTCGCCCCCCTCTCGACGCTCGGCCACCTCGAGCCCGCGCCTCCACCGGGGCCGCCCGGTTTCGAGGGACCGCCGCTCGAGAGCGGCCCGAATCTCGCCGCGGCCGGCTCGCCGGCGCCCGGCGCGTCCGTCGCCGGGATCCAGTGCCAGAGCGGCGAGCAGACGCTGTTCCATATCCACGCACGCCTCACGATCTTCGTGCGCGGCCTCTCGGAAAAGGTCCCCTACGGCGTGGGCATCGCCGATCCCCAGGTCACGCAAACGGCGCGCGGACCCGCCGTCGGCGCCGGAGCCTGCTTCTCCTGGCTCCATACCCACGCGGCCGACGGGATCATCCACATCGAGTCCCCCGTCCAGCGCACGTTCACGCTCGGCAACTTCTTCGCCGTCTGGGGCCAGCCCCTTTCGAGGACGCAGGTCGGGCCGGCGAAGGGGAAGGTGACCGCTCTCGTCGACCGCAAGGTGTGGCTCGGCGACCCGCGGGACATCCCGCTGAAGGCGCACGCCCAGATCCAGCTCGAAGTCGGAACGCCGCTCGTCGCTCCTGTCCGGATCTCGAACTGGTACGGCCTCTAGGCTGGCGCCGTGAAGCCGCTCGCCTACGTCATCTTCCAGCTCCTCGTGCTCGGCTGGGTGCTCGTCGCCCACGTCCGCCGCGACCCGTCCCCGCCGTACCGGCTCCTGTGGCTGGGCGCGTTCGCCGGGGTGATCGGGCTCGACTACTGGTACTTCGCGAACTTCGCCTATCCCACCGGCTTCAGCTTCTAGCTCGACGGCGAGCGCTCGGCGCGGAGCCCGTCGCGGGCGAGCCGGATACCGACGAGGCCGACGAAGACCGCGAAGACGAGCCGGAGCGTCGACGCGGGCAACGCTAGCGCGAGCAAGGCGCCCAGCACGCTGCCGATCGCGCCGACGACGCCGAAACGGAGCGCGAGCCCGAGGTTGCCGACGCCACGCCGGCGCAGAGCGAGGCTCCCGGCGATCGCCGTCGGCAGGATCACGAGCAGCGAGGTCGCCTCCGCCGAGTGCTGCGAGAAGCCGACTGCGAGCGTGAGGAACGGGACGATCAGCGTCCCTCCGCCGACCCCGAGCAGCCCCGAAGCCACGCCGACGACGACGCCGAACGCGACGAGAGCGACGTAGAGCGTCGGCCCGCTCACCCGCGGGCTCCCATCAGGACGGCGACGCCGACGAGGAACGTGCCGAACACGATCTTGAGCAGCCGCTCGTCGATGCGCGCGAGCAGCTCGGCCCCGGCACGCGCGCCGACGATCGACCCGGCGGCCAGCCCGATCGCCTGCCAGTAGCGCACCTCGCCGGCGACCCCGTACGTCGCGATCCCGGCGATGCTGATGGGGATGATCGCGCCGAGCGAGATGGCGTGCGCGTCGCGCTGCGAATACGCGGCCCACAGCACGAGCAGCGGCACCATCACGATCCCGCCCCCCACCCCGAGCAGGCCCGAGAGGAGGCCGCCGCCGAGTCCGATCGCCAGCAGCTTCGGGTCGAGCGCGAGCGAATTGAGGCGGGCACGCATCGGCCGGCGGACACTAACGTTTGGGCGGTGAGCTTCTCGACACGCCCCGAGCTGCGCGGAACCTTCGGCATGGTGGCGTCGACCCACTGGCTCGCGTCGGCAGCCGGGATGGCCGTGCTCGAGCAGGGCGGGAACGCATTCGATGCCGCGGTCGCGGCCGGGTTCACGCTCCAGGTCGTCGAGCCGCACCTGAACGGGCCGGGTGGAGACCTCCCCGCGCTCGTCTGGCCGGCGGGACGCGACCGGCCGCTCGTCCTGTGCGCGCAAGGCCCCGCGCCGGGCGCGGCGACGGTCGAGCGATACCGGGACGAGCTCGGGCTCGACCTCGTCCCCGGCACCGGGCCGCTCGCGGCGGTCGTGCCGGGCGCCTTCGGCGGCTGGATCGCGATGCTGCACGAGTACGGAACGATGGACCTCGCGGACGTCCTCCGCTACGCAATCGACTACGCCGAGCACGGCTATCCCGTCGTGCCGGCGATCGCCGGCGCGATTCGCGGCGTCGAGTCGCTCTTCGGCGAGGAGTGGACGCCTTCGGCCGAGATCTACCTCCCGGTTCCCGAGCCGGGAGGGCTGCACCGAAACCGGCAGCTCGCCGAGACGTACCGCCGGATCCTCGCGGCCGACGACCCGCTCGAGGCGTGGTACCGCGGCTTCGTCGCCGAGGAGATCGTCCGCTTTCAGGAACGCGAATGGCTCGACAGCTCCGGCGAGCGCCACGCCGGCCTCCTCGCCGAGAACGACCTGCGCGACTGGGCGCCGACGTGGGAGGAGCCGCTGTCGGTCCACTACCACGGCTACGACGTGTTCAAGGCCGGCCCCTGGAGCCAGGCGCCCGTCTTCCTCCAGCAGCTTCGCCTGCTCGAGGGGTTCGACCTCGGCGCGATGCGCCAGGCGGGCCCGGAGTGGGTGCACACGATCACCGAGTGCGCCAAGCTCGCCTTCGCGGACAGGGAGGCGTGGTACGGAGACCCGGAGTTCGCGGACGTGCCTCTCGCCGCTCTCCTCTCGCGCGAGTACGCAGAGGAGCGGCGGCGACTGCTCGGAGACGAAGCGTCGGCGGAGCTCCGGCCCGGCTCGCCGAGCGGGCGGGTGCCGCGCCTGCCGCTGCCGATCGCCGAAGCCCCGGTCGCGCCCGGCGTCGGCGAGCCCACGCGCGGCGACACGGTTCACGTCGACGTCGTCGACCGCGACGGGAACATGGTCTCGGCGACGCCGAGCGGCGGTTGGCTCTACGGCGCCCCGGTCATCCCCTCGCTCGGCTTCTGCCTCGGCACGCGCGCCCAGATGTTCTGGCTCGAGGAAGGCCTGCCGAACTCGCTCGAGCCCGGCAAGCGGCCGCGGACGACGCTCTCGCCGACGCTCGCCGCCCGCGGCGGCGAGCCGTACGTTGCGCTCGGCACGCCGGGCGGCGACCAGCAGGACCAGTGGACGCTGCACGTCTTCCTCGCGCACGTCCACCACGGGCTCGACCTCCAGGAAGCGATCGACGCGCCGAACCACCACACCGAGGCGTTCCCGTCGAGCTTCTATCCCCGCGAGACCGTTCCCCGGCACGTCGCCGTCGAGGAACGCGCCGGCCGGGACACGTTCGACGGGCTCCGCGACCGGGGACACGAGGTCGAGGAGAGCGGCCCGTGGACGCTCGGCCGCGTCACCGCCGTGGCGCGGGAGTCGGACGGGATGCTCAAGGCCGGCGCCAACCCACGCGGCCGCCAGGGCTACGCCGCCGGTCGCTGAGGCAGCCGGGCGCCGCGAGCACGCCCCCGTTTCAAAACTGTAAATCACGCGTTTACAAAAGGTATAGAGAGCAGCTCCGCGGGAATACCAAGCCTCCCTGCGAACAGCACCGGCGCTCCCCCGCGGCACGTGGAGCCGCGCGCAAGCGCCCGTGAACAGCACGAATCAGGAGGCAGCTATGCGTTCGGCCAGATCCGAGAGACGAAGCGTCCGGACGGTTGCCGCGCTCGTCGGAGCCGGCGTCGTCCTCCTCGCGCTCGCCGCCTGCGGCGGAGGAAGCACCGGCAACAGCGGCACCACCGGCGCCACGACGAGCAGCCCGGGCGGCTCGACGAAGACGGTCTCGGTCAAGAGCGGGGGCTCGCTCACGTTCGCCCTCGACGAAGACCTGTCCGGCTTCAACGTGCTCAACCTCGCCCAGAACGAATTCGTCCTGCAGGAGATCCTCGACCCGGTGTGGCCGAGCGTCTTCATCACGCCACCGAACCTCAAGCCGACGCCCGACCCGAACCTCGTGTCGAGCGTGAAGCTGACGAAGAAGAACCCGCAGACGGTGGTCTACAAGCTCAACCCGAAGGCGAAGTGGTCGGACGGCGTACCGATCAACGCCGACGACTTCATCTACAACTGGCACGCCCAGTCGGGCAGCTCGAAGTTCACGGACAAGGGCGGCAAGCCCTTCGAGCCGGCTTCGACCTCCGGCTACAACCAGATCAAGTCGGTCACCGGCTCGCACGGCGGCAAGACCGTGACGGTCGTCTTCTCGAAGCCGTACGGCGACTGGCAGGCGCTGTTCTCGCCGCTGATCCCGGCGCACATCTCCGAGAAGGTCGGCTTCAACGAGGGCTGGTCGACGTTCGGCGCTCCGGAGCAGGTCTCCGGCGGCCCGTTCATGATCCAGAGCTACAAGAAGGGCTCCGACCTCGTCGAGGTGCCGAACCCGCATTACTGGGGCCCGAAGGCGAAGCTCTCGAAGCTGATCTTCCGCTTCATCCTCGACGACAGCCAGCAGCCGCCGGCCGTGCAGAACGGCGAGGTCGACATGGTCAACCCGGCCCTGCCCGGCCTCGATTTCTACAACGCGACGAAGTCGATCTCGGGCTTCCAGGTCTCGGTCGAGCCCGGCCTCGAGTTCCAGCACATCGACTTCAACGAGACGAACCCGTACCTCGCGAAGGCGTCGATCCGGCACGCGATCGCGTGGGGCACCGACCGCAACACGATCGCGAAGCGGTCGGCCGGGGAGATCGACTCGAGCCTGACGGCACTGAACAACCGCATCTACATGCCGACCCAGCCGGAGTACAAAGACATGAGCGGCAGCTTCAGCAAGTTCAACCCGGCACTCGCGAAGAAGACGCTGCAGAAGTCCGGCATGACGATGGGCTCGGACGGCTACTTCCACCCGAACTTCGGGCCGGAGAAGGGCCAGGACTTCACCCTCAGCATCTCGACGACGGCCGGCGTCCCGGTGCGGGCGCAGATCGAGCAGCTGTTCCAGTCCCAGATGAAGTCGATCGGCGTCAAGATCAACATCCAGAACTACACCGCCGACAAACTCTTCGGCACGATCGGCCCGAAGGGGCAGTTCGACATGATCGAGTTCGCCTGGGTGTCGTCGCCGTTCGCGTCGGGCAACCAGTCGATCTACTGCTCGTACACGAACACGAGCGTCTGCGGCTCCAACTGGGACCACTACGCCGACAAGAAGGTCGACGCGACCTTCGACAAGGCGCTGACCACGGTCGACCCGACGCAAGCCGCGGCCCTCTACAACAAGGTCGACGGCCTGCTCTGGAAGGACATGGCCACGCTGCCGCTCTTCCAGCAGCCGCAGCTCTTCGGCTGGTCGACGAAGTTCGGGAACATCTTCCCGAACACGAGCAACACCGGGATCCCGTGGAACGCGACGCAGTGGGGAGTGAAGTCGTCGTAACCGCTCCCGGAACCAGTCGGTCGAGTCGGAGAAGCGCGAGCCGCCCCTCTCAGAGGGGCGGCTCGCGCCATGACCGATGAGCGGCTTCGTCCTGCGCCGCGCCGCCGCTGGCGTCGTCATCCTCTTCGTGGCGAGCTTCCTCACGTACGTGCTCGTCGCGGAGTCGGGCGATCCGCTCTCGACGCTGAAGGCGAACCCGCACACGACGCAGGCCGCGATCAACGCGGCGAGGACGCGGCTCGGTCTCGACCACTCGCTGCTCGAGCGCTACTGGCTCTGGCTGACCCACTTCGTCCAGGGCGACTTCGGCCGGAGCAACACCGGCCAGGCGGTCGAGCCTCAGCTCTGGCAGCGCCTCGGCGTGACGATGAAGATGGTCCTGCCCGCGACGATCATCGCGGCGGTGATCGCGATCGCGCTCGGCATCCTCGGCGCCGTCCGCCAGTACAAGCCTGACGACCACCTCTCGACGACGCTCGCCTACGTCTTCTACGCGACGCCCGTCTTCGTGCTCGGCATCCTGCTCAAGGACTTCCTCGCGATCAACCTCAACAACGCCGTCGGCCACACGGTCGTCTACACCGTCGGCGACAGCTCCGCCGGCTTCTCGGGAGGCTTCGGCGCGCGGTTGCTCGACGACACCGAGCACACGATCCTCCCCGTGCTCACGCTCGTCCTCGTCACGTACGCGGCCTGGAGCCGGTACCAGCGCGCGTCGCTCCTCGACGTCCTCAACAGCGACTACGTGCGCTTCGCGCGCGCGAAGGGAGTGCCGCGGCACCGCGTGCTCGTCAGGCACGCGCTCCGCAATGCTCTGATCCCGCTGACCACGGTGATCGCGCTCGACTTCGCCACGATCATCGGCGGCGCCGTCATCACCGAGATCGTCTACGGCTGGGAGGGGATGGGCCAGTTCCTGCTCGGTGGGCTGCAAGGGCCACTGACTCCCGATGTCAACATCGTGCAGGCCTGGCTCGTAATCACCGCCGCGATCGTGGTGCTCTTCAACCTGCTCGCGGACATCACATACGCGGCCCTCGATCCGAGGATTCGCTATGGCTAGCGCGCAGGAGCCGCAGCGCGACGTCGGCGCCACCTTCGGCACCGCTGCGACGGAGTACGCGGCCGACCGCGCAGTCGGTGCGCAGCGCGAGGGCGGACCCGGCGACGAGACCGGCGGCCGCAGCCAGCTCCAGCTCGCGTCCCGGCGTTTCCTCCATCACCGCATGGCGCTCCTCGGCCTCGGGATCTTCCTGCTGCTCGTGGCCATCGCGTTCATCGCGCCGCACTTCTGGAAGTGGGGCTACGCCGACATCACGCCGTCGTTCGCGAGCGGCCCGTCGGCATCCCACCCGTTCGGCACCGACACGATCGGCCACGACCTCTTCGCGCAGGTGCTCGTGGCGACGCAGACCTCGCTCAAGACGGCCTTCATCGTCACCGTGATCGCGACCGCGATGGGCACCGTGATCGGCGCGCTCGCCGGCTACTACGGGAAGCTCGCCGACGCTGCGCTGATGCGCTTCACCGACCTCGTCCTGACGGTGCCGCTGCTCGCGCTGCTCCTCGTGCTGGCGAACATCCTCTCGAAGCAGAGCAGCAACTACCTCTACATCGCGATCATCATCTCGGCCGTGCTGTGGACGTACCTCGCGCGCCTCGTCCGCGGCACGTTCCTCTCCCTCCGGGAGCACGACTACGTGATCGCCGCCCGCGCCATCGGCTCGACGAACAAGCGGATCATCTTCCGGCACATGATCCCGAACGCGATCGGCCCGATCGTCGTCAACGCGACGCTGACGGTCGCCAACGCGATCCTGATCGAGTCCGCGCTCTCGTTCCTCAATCTCGGCATCCAGCCGCCGAACGTCTCGCTCGGCTTGCTGATCAGCAACGGCCAGGGCTCGGCGACGACGGAGTGGTGGCTGTTCGCCTTCCCGGCGGGCGTTCTCGTCCTGATCATCCTCGCGGTCAATTTCGTCGGCGACGGGCTGCGGGACGCGCTCGACCCGAGACAGACGCGGGTGCGCGCGTGAGCGGCGAGCCGCTCCTCGAGGTCGACAACCTCACGGTCGCCTTCCCGACCGACGAGGGGATCGTGCAGGCGGTGCGCGGCGTGAGCTTCTCGCTCGAGCCGGGCCGCGTGCTCGGCATCGCCGGCGAGTCCGGATCCGGCAAGTCGGTCACGACGCTCGCGATCATGGGGCTCCTGCCGCGCTCGGCACGCGTCGCCGGCGCCGTCCGCTTCCAGGGCCGGGACCTGCTCGGGCTTTCGGAGCGGGCGCTCGAGAGCATCCGCGGCCGGCGGATCTCGGTGATCTTCCAGGACCCGATGACCTCGCTCAACCCGGTCTACACCGTCGGCTGGCAGGTGGCCGAGGCGATCGAGCTGCACCAGAAGGTGTCGAAGAAGCAGGCGTGGAAGCGGGCAATCGAGCTGCTCGAGATCGTCGGGATTCCGCGCGCGGCCGACCGCGCCAAGAGCTATCCGCACGAGTTTTCCGGCGGCATGCAACAGCGGGTCGTGATCGCCACGGCGATGGCCAACGACCCCGACGTGATCATCGCCGACGAGCCGACCACCGCCCTCGACGTGACCGTGCAGGCGCAGGTGCTCGAGGCTTTGAAGACGGCGCGAGAGGAGACGAACGCGGCCGTGATTTTCATCACGCACGACCTCGCCGCGATGGCGGGCGTGGCCGACGAGATCATCGTCATGTACGCGGGCAAGCCGGTCGAGTCGGCTCCGACCGACGAGCTCTTCTACCGGCCACGCATGCCGTACACGGTCGGGCTGCTCGCCTCGCTCCCGCGGCTCGACGTCGACGAGGCCGAGCCGCTCCGCCCGATTCCGGGCTCGCCGCCGCAGGTGATCGACCTCCCGCCCGGGTGTCCCTTCACGCCGCGCTGCCCGCTCGCGCGCGAGCTGTGCCGCGAGGAGGAGCCCGAGCTGCGTCCGTTCGGCGAGGGACACCTCACCGCGTGCCACTTCGCCGAGGAGCTCGAGGAGCGCGGCGGCGAGCAGATCTTCGCCCCGATCGCGGCCGACACCACGGAGGTGAGCGCCGGCTGATGTCGTCGACGCTGGAGACGCCCACCCAGGACCGGCCGCCGCTGCAGCCGGCCCGCAACGGCGAGGTCCTGCTCGAGGTCGAGAAGCTCGTCAAGCACTACCCGATCAGCAGCGGCAAGCTCGTCCGCCGCCAGACGGGCGAGGTGCACGCAGTGTGCGGAGTCTCCTTCCAGCTGCACGCCGGGGAGACGCTCGGCATCGTGGGCGAGTCGGGCTGCGGCAAGACGACGCTCGGCCGCACCATCCTCCAGCTGCACCCGGCGACCTCCGGCTCGGTCCGCTTCGAGGGCGAGGAGCTGACGACGAAGAAGGGGGCGGAGCTCCGGCGCCTGCGCCGCGAGCTGCAGGTCGTGTTCCAGGATCCGTACGCATCGCTCGACCCGCGCATGCCGGTGGGCGAGATCGTGGCCGAGCCGCTGCGCATCCACGACCGCTGGCAGCGCCGGAGCGGCCCGCAGCGGGTTGCCGAGCTCTTCCGCCAGGTCGGCCTCAGCGGAGGCCACTCGAACCGCTACCCCCACGAGCTGTCGGGCGGGCAGCGTCAGCGTGTGGGGATCGCGCGGGCACTCGCGCTGTCGCCCAAGATGCTCGTGCTGGACGAGCCGGTGTCGGCGCTCGACGTCTCGATCCAGGCCGGCGTCGTCAACCTGCTCGAGAGCCTCCAGCACGACCTGCAGCTCTCGTTCCTCTTCATCGCACACGACCTGTCGGTAATCCGGCACATCTCCGACCGCGTGGCCGTGATGTACCTCGGCAAGATCGTCGAGATCGGCACCCGTGCGCAGGTGTACGAGACGCCGTCGCATCCGTACACGCAGGCCCTCCTCTCGGCGGCGCCGATTCCGGACCCGCGCCGGGAACGGGAGCGCAAGCGGATCGTGCTCGAGGGGGACGTCCCGAACCCGGCCGATCCTCCGTCCGGCTGCCGCTTCCGCACGCGTTGCTGGAAGGCGCAGCAGATCTGCGCCGAGGAGGAGCCGGAGCTCGTCGACCGGGGCGAGGCTCACCCGGTCGCCTGCCATTTCGCGGAGCCCGCCGAGGTTGTCTAGCTAGTACGGCGGCTCGGGGTCGTACTGGATGTAGCGGCGCACCTGCCGGGCCTGGTCGGGCGAACCGAGGCGCCCGACGAGGTGCAGAGCCATGTCGATGCCGGCCGACACTCCCGCCGCCGTTATGACCTCACCGTCGTCGACGAAGCGCTCGTCCCGCCGGGGCTCGATGTCCCGCCCGAGCGCGAGCAGCTCGTCGAACGCCGCCCAGTAGGTCGCCGCCGGCCGCCCGTCGAGCAGGCCGGCGTCGGCGTAGACCAGTGAGCCGGTGCAGACGCTCGTCAGCAGCGTCCCGCGGGCCCGCAACGCCTGGAGCCGGGCTCGAATCGCGTCGTCGCCGAGCAGACCGCGAGTGCCGCGACCGCCGGGATAGAGGACGACGTCCACGTCGCCGAGGTCGCTCCACGTCGCGTGCGGCAGGACCCGCATCCCCTTGGCGCACGTGACCGGTTCGGTGCTCTCCCCCACCAGCACGACCTCGAGGTCGTTCGCGCAGAGATCGCGCCAGGCGGCGAGCACTTCCCACGGCCCGACGAAGTCGAGCTCCTCCGCGCCCTCGAAGACGGCGATCGCGATCTGCATCCTCGGCCGGATTGTGCCTTGCCCGACCACGTGGACCGGGGCCCGCTTGAACCGCTGCCGGCGGTGAGCGAAGATCACTTGCCACAAGTTGACAAGGAGGCGGCATGGCCGATGTGACCCCTGCGCTCAACCCCCTGCCACTGAAGGATTCCGGCGGTGGAGCGCTCAACCTCACGCGTTTCACAGGTCTCGGCACAGCGCTCGTCGTCGTCCTGACGACGTTCAACAAGGCGTGGGAGACGATCTTCGGCAAGACCACGCCGGAGTGGGCGAAGCCCGTGGTGATCATGGCCGTCATCGCGACCTTCGCCGTGGTTGCCGCAGCGGACATCCTCGGCCGCGCCTACGCCGCAGGCAGCCGCGGCGCGATGATCCCCATGCCGCCCGGCCTCGTCGCGGCGTACACGCCGGGCACCGACAGGCGGGTCAGCGTCGTGGCGGTCCGTTACCGGAGCACAGACCCCGACAATTCCGAGTTCTTGCTCGTCCCGGACGACGGCACGATGATCTGGGCGAGCAGAGGCGACATCGACTTCGCCCAGGTTCCGGCAAAGGAGTAGCCAACCGAGGTTGCCGCCGCTTGCAAGAGCCTCGTAGCCATGATCGAGCCGCTCGACGACGACGGTATAGCGGTCTCGGATCGCCGGCCGATCTCGACGAGCCCTCACGACCCGGACCCTCGAGGCCACGACATGGCAAGATCCTCGGGAACGAGGTCCAACAAACGGCAGCGGGAGAGCATGGGTGCTGGCCGTACGGGTGCAGGATGGCGGCTTGGAGGTCGAGGAGATCGAGACGCCGTCGCCCAATCCGGGCGAGGTGCTCGTCCGCGTTCATGCGGCCGCGATTACGCGTGACGAGCTGGAGTGGCCGGTCGATCGATTGCCCGCGATTCCGTCGTACGAGCTCTCGGGCGTGGTCGTCGACAGCGGCGAGGAGGTCTATGCGCTCACCCCTTTCGATCGCGACGGCGTGGCTGCCGAGTACGCCGCGGTGCCGGCGGCGGTACTTGCTCCGAAGCCGTCGCGGCTGAGCCACGTCGAGGCGGCAGCTCTGCCGATGCCCGGTCTGACCGCCTGGCAAGCGCTGTTCGCGCACGGGAGGCTCTCCCGAGGCGAGCGCGTGCTGATCACAGGCGCCTCGGGCGGGGTCGGGCACATCGCGGTCCAGCTTGCGCGGCACGCCGGCGCATCGGTCGTGGAGACCGGACCGGCCGACCTGGTCTTCGACACTCGCGGCGGCGAGGTTCCCGCCGGCGAGCGCGTGGTCACGATCGCCGAGGAGACACCGGGCGCGATCTACTTCGTCGTCGAGCCCGACCGCGACCAACTTCTCCAGCTGACGGCGCTCGTCGACGCGGACGACCTTCGCCCAGAGGTCGATTCGGTCTTTCCCCTCGCCGAGGCCGCGGCGGCGTTCGAGCGCGTCGCAGGCCGCGGGAAGCGGGGCAAGGTCGTGCTCGATGTCGCCGCCGACTCGCCGGCGCACCGGTAACCCGCGCCGAGCGGATGCGCGTAGCGGGGGTCACCGCACTCGGCGAGCCCGTCGAGACCCTCGAGGTGGACGAGTTGGGGCCGCCTGCGGCAGAAGAGCTCCTGATCGAGGTCGTGGCCGCCGGCGTCGGTAACTGGGACGAGCTCGTCAGGATCGGCAGCTGGCAGGTCGGCGGCCCGGCTCCGCTGGCGCTCGGGACGGAGGCGGCCGGGACGGTCACGGCGGTCGGCTCAGGCGTGACCCACCTACGCGAAGGCGACGAAGTGATCACCCATCCGCTGCCGCTCCGGCGCCACGGGACGTGGGCGGAGAGGGTGCTCGCACCGGCTGCAGCCGTCGCGCTCCGGCCGCGGGCCGCGTCCTGGGAAGCCGGCGGAGCGTTTCCCATTCCCGCGCTCACCGCGGCCCAGGCACTCGACGAGGCTCTGGGGGTCGAGAACGGAGACTGGCTCCTCGTCAACGGAGCCGGCGGAGTCACCGGCGGCCTGCTCGTCCAGCTCGCCGCGGCCCGCGGTGCCCGCGTGATCGCGACTGCGCGCGCGAACAAGGCCGAGCGCGTCCGCGGCTACGGCGCCTCGGAGGTGCTCGACTACCACGGCGACTGGCCGGCGCTCGTCCGCGAGATCACCGGCGGCGGTGCGGCCAAAGCCGTCAACGCCGCCCGCGGACAGGCCGCGACCACGTTGAGCGCGGTTGCGGACGGTGGTCGCCTCGCCACGATCACCGGAGACGCGCCACGAGAGATGCGGGGCGTCGCCGTATCCGACGTCTACGTCCGGCCCGACGGTGGGAAACTCTCGACCCTCGCGGAGCTGCTGGCTCTCGGAACCCTGAGCGTGCCGATTGCATCCGTGCATCCGCTCGAGCAGGCGGCGCGAGCACTGCGAGAGGCCGTCGAGGGAGCGGACGGCGCGATCGTCCTCTCTCCCAGAACGTAGACGCCCCGGGCGAGCGATGCCGGGGGCGGGACTTGAACCCGCACGGCCCGAGGGCCACCCGATTTTAAGTCGGGCGCGTCTGACCAGTTCCGCCACCCCGGCGCGGGCAGCGTAACGCCCACCGCGGAGACCGATACCCTCCCGCCCGATGACGCACGACACGATCGTCGCCCTCTCCGTGCTCGGGGTCGTGGGCCAGGTGCTCATCGGGCTGGGGATCCTCGTCGGCGTGCTCGCGCTCGCCGGCGTGCGAGCGCCGCTCGACCTGCTGCGGAACCTCCTCTGGGGGTACGAGCTGTGGGGAGCCTTCATCGTCGCGTCGATCGCGACCGGCGGGAGCCTCTTCTACTCGCAGGTGGCGCACTTCGTCCCCTGCGAGTTCTGCTGGTTCCAGCGGGTCCTGATGTACCCGCTCTCGATCCTCACGCTCCTCGTCGCTGCGCGCGGCGACAACCGGGCGGCGCGCTACCTGCTCCCCCTGCCGGTCGTCGGGGCGGGCACGTCGATCTACCACATGCTGATCGAGCGCGGCGTGATCAAGGAGCCGGTCGCATGCACCGCCACCGGCGGCGGGTGCGGCACCAACTGGATCGTCAAAAACGATTTCGGCTATCTGACGATCCCGACGCTCGCCCTTACGGCCTTCCTCCTTCTCATCGGATTCTTGGTCCTCGCCTCGACCGGCGAGGCCGAGGCGCCCGCTACCCTTCCCGCGCATGCCGAGCGGTAAGAGGGCGAGACAACAGAGACAAACCGCGGCCGCCGCGCCGCCGCCTGTGCGCTCGAAGGGCGCCGGCGGAACCCGCGCGCGGCAGGCGTCGCCGCGAGCGCTCGCGATCGCTGGCGGCGTCGTCCTGCTCGTCGTGATCGCGATCGTGCTCGGAGTGGTGCTCAGCAGCCGCGGCAACACGTCTTCGAGCTCCAACGTCCCGGCTCTCGGCAGCCACAACTGGATCGGCGCCCTGGACGGATCGCCCCAGATCTACGACGAGTTCAAGGGAATTCACCAGTCCGGGCTCCTCCTCGGCAACCCGAACGCGCCCGCCACGCTGACCGAGTTCATCGATCTCCAGTGCCCGGTCTGCAAGGACTTCGAGAACACGCAGTTTCCGACGATCGTCCAGAAATACGTTCGCACCGGAAAGCTGAAGGTCCGCATGGAGCCGTGGTCGATCCTCAGCGCGCCGGATTCACCGCGCGGGCAGGCGGCAACGATCGCCGCATCGCTCCAGAACAAGGCCTTCCAGTTCGCTGCGCTGCTGTACCTCAACCAGGGCCTGGAAGATACGGGCTGGCTGACCGAAGACTTCGTCAGCCACGACGCGGCGAGCATCGACGGCATGGACACCCGGCGCGTGCAGAACGACCAGACGGCGTCGGAGGTCAAGAACACGGTCAGCGACGTCGACAGCCAGGCCAGCGCACAGAACTTCAGCGCGACGCCCACCCTCCTCCTCAACCACGAGGGCCAGAAGGCGCACGTGGTCTCGGCAGGGTTGCCGGACGCCTCGAAGCTCCGGTCGCAGATCGAGGCAGCGATCCAGGGCTAGTCCTGAAAGTGCGCAAAGAGCGCGCTTTTTCTGCTTGACCTCCAGGGGCTCGCGCGCATAGGCTCTGCGAGCCGGTTCCGATGGACTTTCGGGTTCGTCGGGGCCGGCATTTTGCCGGTCCGTCCGACTCGGTCTCTAGGGTTCTGCGCCCCCATGATCGTCGGACTCGTCATCGGTCTCGTGCTCGGCGGTGCGGCCGCCTGGCTCGTGCTCAGGGCGCAGTACGCCGGCCGGATGAGTGCGCTCGAAGAAGCTCGCGCCTCGCTCGGCTCCACGCTGAAGGCGCTGGCCGCCGACGCCCTGGCGACGAACAACCAGTCGTTCGTCGAGCTCGCGAAGGTCCAGCTCGAGCAGCTGCAGCAGCAGACGACGCAGGAGCTCGAGCAGCGCAAGCAGGCGGTCGAGCATCTCGTGACGCCGATCGCGGAGTCCCTGCAGAAGGTCGACGGCAAGCTCCAGCAGCTCGAGGTGGCGCGCACGCGCGCGTACTCCGAGCTCAGCGTCCAGGTCCGGCAGCTCGCCGAGACGCAGAGCCAACTGCGCAGCGAGACCGGGAACCTCGTCAGCGCCCTGCGCGACCGCCCGAACGTCCGCGGCCGTTGGGGAGAGATCCAGCTCCGGCGCGTCGTCGAGATGGCCGGCATGGTCGAGCACTGCGACTTCGAGACGCAGGCGCACGTCCGCACCGAGGACAGCCGCCTCCGCCCCGACCTGGTCGTCAAGCTCCCGGGCTCGAAGACCGTCGTGGTCGACTCAAAGTTCGCCGGCCAGGCGTACGTCGAGTCGCTCTCGGCCCGCGACGACGAGGAGCGGGTTGCGAAGCTGCGCGACCACGCGCGCCAGGTGCGCGATCACATCGCGAAGCTCTCCGGCAAGAGCTACTGGGCGCAATTCCCAGCCGCGCCGGAGTTCGTCGTCCTCTTCATCCCCGGCGAGACGTTCCTGAGCGCGGCGCTCGAGCAGGATCCGTCCCTGATCGAGGAAGGGGTGAACCAGCAGGTGATCCTCGCGACGCCGACCACCCTGATCGCCCTCCTGCGCGCCGTCGCCTACGGCTGGCGGCAGGAGACGATCGCCGACTCCGCGAGGGCGATCAGCGACCTCGGGCGTGAGCTCTACGGGAGGCTGGCGACGCTGACGGAGCATTTCGCGAAGGTCGGCCGAGGGCTCGACACCGCGGTCCGCTCCTACAACGAAGCCGTCGGATCACTCGAGACTCGCGTCCTCCCGAGCGCACGGAAGTTCCGCGAGCACGGCGTCTCCCCGGCCGCCGAGCTGGCCGAGCTCGGGGGCGTCGAGCGCACGGTGCGGCCCGTGACCGCGCCCGAGTTGCCGTCGGGCGACGCCGCGGCCGACGCGGACGCCGCCTAGAACCGCAGCAATGCGGCGAGGCCGCCGACCGGCTCGAGATCGCGGCGCTCCTCGCCGATCACCTCGACCGTCCCGCCGTGCGTCAGCGTCTGATGAACGGCGAGGTCGAGACCGGTGTCGGCCGGCTGCAGCGTCGTCCCGTCGAGCGGGCAGCTCCCTTCCTCGGCCTGAGCGCGGCCGCACGCGGGGCAGACGAAGGCGGGCCGGTCCGCGCCGTCCTGGACGAGCAGGAGCTCTACGCGACCGTCAGACGCGGCCTGCAGGGTGTCCTCCCAGCCGGCAGTGGCGCGCCCGTTCCGCGCAGCCTCCTCCCGCCACCGGCCGAGCAACTGCTCCTCCCTGCCGGCGCGCCACTCCTCGAGCAGCGGCCGCGCAGCCTCGAGCAGCCGCGGCGCGTCGACGTGCGCCTCGGCCGCGACCCAACCGACGAGCGCCGCTCTGGTCTCGGGCGACAACAACTCCACGAAGCTCGAGCGTGTCTCTGCCGGCCCGGCGAGCACCACCCGCACGTCGCGGAGCCCGCGAACGCAGCGGTCGAGCACGTCGGCCACGTCCCGCAGATGCCGATCGACGATCGTCTCGATGTGCCGCTCGTAGCGCGACTGCGACCAGCCGCCCTGGTCGTGGCGGCCGGGAACGTCCGCAGTCTCGTCCACGAGCGGCACGAGCTGGCCGGCGCGGAGCCGGTAGACGTCGCCGCGCTCCCGACCGACGTAGGCGACGAGCGCGCCGTCGCCGTTCCCGGCGAGACGCACGAGCGGCGCGAGATAGAGCTGCTTCGCGATGCGCGCCTCGTCGTCGACCGGCCAGGGCAGCGTCAGCGGCAGGAAGAGGTCGTCGAGCTCCGCCGAGAAGACCGCGACGCCGCGCGCCCCTTCACGGCTGAACTCGTCGCCGAACCACGCCTCGATCCGCTCGAGGTCGCGCGCGAACGCCTGCCGCTCGTCGTGCGAGAGGCTCGCCTTGTGCTCGTCGAGCTGCCGTTCCGCGCGGGCGAGCAGCGAGCGCGTGTGCGACGCGAGATCACCGGCGGTCGGCACGGTGCTCGGGTCGAGGCCGACGTACACGCTGACGGCACATCCCTGCCCCGCACGGAAGGCCGCAAGCTCGCGCAGCTGCTCCCACGTGATCGTTCCGGCCACGTCGCGCATCTCCCCCGGGCGCCGGATTCTATTCCTCCGGCGAGCCGCCCCCGGGAACGTCAATCCGCCCGGAATCGTTTAATACAGCAGACACGTTTTGCGAGAGAGGAACTGAATGAGCGACGTACGTGACGTAATCGTGATCGGCGGCGGGCCGGCCGGCTACACGGCAGCGCTCTATGCCGCGCGCGCCAACCTGCAGCCCCTCGTGATCGAGGGCTTCAGCTGGGGCGGCCAGCTCATGATCACGAGCGACGTGGAGAACTACCCGGGCTACCCCGACGGCGTCATGGGCCCCGAGATGATGGCGGAGTTCAGGCGCCAGGCGGAGCGCTTCGGCACCGAGTTCGTGACCGACGACGTGACGCGAGTCGACCTCTCGGAGCGGCCGTTCCGGGTCTGGGTCGAGAGCGAGGAGTACCGGGCCGACTCCGTGATCGTCGCGACGGGCGCGAGCGCACGCTGGCTCGGGCTCGACTCCGAGGAGCGGCTGAAGGGCCGCGGCGTCTCGGCGTGCGCGACGTGCGACGGCGCCTTCTTCCGCGACAAGCACATCTTCGTGGTCGGCGGCGGCGACTCGGCGTTCGAGGAGGCGCTCTTCCTCACCCGCTTCGGCTACAAGGTCACGCTCGTGCACCGGCGCGACGAGTTCCGCGCGTCGCAGATCATGATCGACCGCGCGCGCGACAACGAGAAGATCGAGCTCAAGACGCCGTTCGTCGTCGAGGAGGTGCTCGGCGAAGACTCGATCAGCGGGCTCCGGCTGCGCAACGCCGAGACGGACGAGACGGAGGAGGTCGAAGCCGGCGCGCTCTTCGTCGCGATCGGACACGACCCGAACACGAAGCTCTTCGTCGACCAGCTCGACCACGACGCGAACGGGTACCTCGTCACGAAGCCCGGCACGACCGAGACGAACATCCCCGGGGTGTTCGCGGCCGGTGACGTCCAGGATCACGTGTACCGCCAGGCGGTGACCGCGGCCGGTAGCGGCTGTATGGCGGCCCTCGACGCGGAGCGCTTCCTCGCCGCCGTAGAGAGCCACCCGGGCACGGCGCTCACCGCGCCGCGGCCCGAAGCCGAGCCGACGCAGGTCTAGCAGCGCCCACGGCGAATCCGCGCGGCAATGGCCGCAACCTGGATCGATCTCGTCGACCCGTCCCAGGAGGACCTCCACGCCAAGGCGCCGCGGGAGCTCGAGGAGACCGCGCTCGAGCGGCTCCTTGCGCCCCCTGAGCACGAGGACGAGCCGCGCCCGACGCTGCAAGGCCACGGCGACTACGTCTTCGGGATCTTCCTGATCGCGGTCGCCGACCGCACGAACGACTCCGTCTACTACCAGGAGATCGACATCGTCCTGACGCACGACACGCTCCTCACCGTGCGGAAGACGCCGCCCGGAGGCATGCCCGCCTGCGACGTCGGCATCGTCCGCAAGGGGGTGAAGCCCGACGACTCGGCCGGGATGATGGCCTACCGCCTGATCGACGAGATCGCAGAGCGCTACCTCACGCTCGTCGACGAGCTCGACGAGGAGATCGACGAGCTCGAGGACATCGTCGAGACGCAGCCGGCCGACCGGACGCGAGCCCGCATCTCCTCGCTCCGCCACGACCTGCTCCACATCCGGCGCACACTGACGCCGATGCGCGACTCGGTCCGGCGCGTGATCGACAACACCGTCGAGGTCGAGGAGGGTACCGAGGTCTTCCCCCACGACGTCGAGGTCGCCTTCAACGCGGCGTACGACAAGTTCCTGCGCGCGTCGGACGGCCTCGACCTCGCACGCGACCTGCTCGCCGGCGTCCGCGACTACAGCCAGGCGAAGATCGCGAACGACCAGAACGAGGTGATGAAGCGGCTGACCGTGATCGCGTCGCTGCTGCTCCTCCCCACCTTCATCGTCGGGCTGTACGGCCAGAACTTCGTCGACATCCCCGAGCTCCGCTGGCACTTCGGCTACGCGTTCAGCTGGGGCGTGATCATCGGAACGACCGTGCTGCAACTCTGGTGGTTCCGGCGAAAACGCTGGTTCTGACGCGGCTAACCTGACGCCGTGCCGCACTTCATCTGCCCCAACTGCAAGGAACGGTCGATCGACATCGACCGCAAGGAAGGCATGTTCGACGAGGCCGTCGCCTGCCACCACTGCGGCTTCGGCTTCCTCTTCGAGCTGATGGACGACTACTACCCGGCGCCGACGACCGGGCTCGTGACCTGCGACCAGGAGGGGCGCATCCTCGCGCTCGGACGCGGCATCTTCGAGCTGAGCGGCTGGAGCGAGACCGAGGTGCTCGGAGCGGATGTCATCTCCGCCTTCGGCCTCGCGGGGTTCGAGGAGGAGAAGAACCCGGTCAAGCTCTCGCTCGAGTGGGGCGTGCGGCGGCTGAACGAGCAGCTGCAGCTGCGCACGCGCAGCGGCTCGGTGAAGCGCGTGATCGGCGACTTCTTCCCGGCGCTCGACGACGACGGCGGCCTGCTCGTGGCCCTGACGCCCGCGCACGGCTAGCCCGCGCATAGTCGGCCCCGCCCGACTAGATTGTCCGGCGGCGCCGAGGGCTGCGCCGGGCGATGGAGCTCGCCACCAACCGCCGCAGAGGCTGATGGCTCCTACGATCGAGAGGAGCTTCGGATGCGGACGATCGTGGCCATCGGCATTGCAGGAGCGCTCGGGGCGCTCGCGCGGTACGGCCTCGGCGGGCTGGTCGTCAGCCGCAGCGCCCGCGCCTTTCCCTGGGAGACGTTCGTCGTCAACGTCAGCGGCAGCTTCGTCCTCGGCTTCGCGTTCACGCTCATGACCGAGCAGCTGACCACGGGCGCGTGGCTGCGGACTGCGGTCACCGTCGGCTTCGTCGGCGCGTACACCACGTTCTCGACGCTCGCCTACGAGACGTACCGTCTGGTCGAGGACGGCGCGCTCGCCCTCGCGGCCGCGAACATCTTCGGCAGCGCGGCGGCGGGGCTCGTCGCCGTCTATCTCGGCGTTGTCGCGGGGAGGGCGCTATGAAGCTCGAAGGCGAAGGCAAGTTGCTGCGGCTCTTCATCGGGGAGTCCGACACGTGGCACGGGAAGCCGCTCTACCAGGCGATCGTCGAGCGCGTGCGCAAAGAAGGGCTCGCGGGCGCGACCGTGCTCCGCGGCATCGAGGGCTTCGGCGCCGACTCGCGCCTCCACACCTCCCGGATCCTCCGGCTCTCGGAGGACCTGCCCGTCGTGATCGAGATCGTCGACACACCGGAGCAGATCGATCGCGTCGTCCCGATCCTCGACGAGATGGTCGGCGAGGGGATGCTGACCCTCGAGCGTGTGCAAATCGTCTCGTACCGGTCGAGCGACGGATAGCGTTCTGGGGCCACAATGAGGGCATGGACTCGCTCCAGGGCCACCTCCTCGTAGCCTCGCCGGCGCTGCTCGACCCGAACTTCCGCCGCGCGGTCGTGCTCGTGACGGAGCACACCGAGGACGGCGCGGCAGGACTCGTCCTCAATCGCCCCTCGCCGATCGAGGTGGCGGGCGCGGTGCCGCAGCTCGAGCCGGTGGTCGACGACGGCGAGCCCGTCTGGGTCGGCGGGCCGGTCCAGCCGGAGGCGGTGCTCGTGCTCGGCGAGTTCCTCGACCCCGACGACGCCGCGGTGCCGCTCTTCGGCTCGCTCGGCTTCCCGTCGCTCTCGGATCCGGAGGACATCGTCCCGGCCACGACGCGCCGCCGGGTGTTCGCCGGCTGCGCAGGCTGGAGCCCGGGCCAGCTCGAGGCGGAGCTCGCCGACGAGGACTGGATCCTCGAGCCCGCGCTGCCCGACGACGCCTTTACCGACGATCCCGCAGAGCTGTGGCGGGACGTCCTTCGCCGCAAGGGCGGCATCTACGAGCTCGTCGCCCGCATGCCCGAGGATCCGCGCGTCAACTGACGCGGGCGAACGCGAAGACGAACGTGCGGCGCGGGAACGGGAAGCAGGCCCCGTACCGCTCGGCGAGCTCGCGCACCTTGCGCAGCCGCTCCTCCCGCTCGCCGGGCTCCGCGACGAGGAATGCGCTCGCAGTGGAGAGGTAGCCGACGAGAGCGTCCGGGCTCGACTCCTGGTCGGTATCGACGACGGTCCGCCCCACCTCCCGGAACCACGGGTCGCCCGGGAGCTCCTCGTTCCGAAACGGGTCGTGACCCGCGAACCCGACGAGCTCGCCGAGCTCCGCCTGCAGCGGGTCGCGCTCGTCCCACCAGTTCCAGAGCAGGACGAGCCCACCGCCGGGCCGGATCACGCGCTGCAGCTCAGGCAGCGCACGCTCGCAGTCGAACCAGTGATACGCCTGCCCGGCGAAGGCCGCGCCGACGCTCGCGGCCGAAAGCGGAAGCGACTCCGCCGTTCCCTCGAGAGCCGCGGCCTCGGGCACCGCCTGCCGAAGCTGCTCGAGCATGGCGCCGCCCGGCTCGACCGCGACGACGTCGAAGCCGAGGGAGACGAGGCCCCGCGACAGCTTCCCCGTTCCGGCGCCGACGTCGAGCACGCGCGCTCCCGGCTCTAGGCCGAGGCGCCCCGCCGCCCAGCGCAACGCCGCCTCCGGATACTCCGGCCGATGCCGCTCGTAGTCGGCGGCGACCGTCTCGAAGCTGCGCGAGCGCGCTGCTCGTTCAGACACGGCTCGACGGGCAGAGATCGTGCACGACGCAATCCTCGCAGCGTGGCCGTCGCGCGTCGCAGACCCGGCGGCCGTGCCAGATGAGCAGGTGCGGGAAGCGGCCCCAGTCGGGGCGCGGAACGAGCCGCACGAGGTCCTGCTCGATCTTGACCGGATCCTCCCGGCGCGTGAACCCGAGCCGCTGCGAGATCCGCCGCACGTGCGTGTCCACGACGATCCCCTGGGTTTCCCCGAGCTCGGACGAGACGACGTTCGCCGTCTTCCGCGCGACTCCGGGCAGCCGGATCAGCTCCTCGAGCCGCCGGGGCACCTCGCCGTCGAAATCCTCGAGCAGCATCCGCATCGTGCCGCGCAGCGATTTCGCCTTCTGCCGGTAGAAGCCGGTCGAAAGGATGTCGCGCTCGAGCTCCTCCTGCGGCACGGCGAGGTAGTCCTCGGGCCGGCGGTACTTCGCGAACAACGCCGGCGTGACGCGGTTGACGTTCACGTCGGTCGTCTGCGCCGAGAGCATCACCGAGACGAGCAGCTCGAGCGGGTTGCGGAAGCGGAGCGCGATCGCGGCGTCGGCATGCTCGGCCGCGAGCCGCTCGATCACCGGCCCGATCCGCGCCTTCTTCGGCCCGACTCGCTTCCGGGCCTCGTGAACGTAGCTACGAGGCAACGGCTTCCGGCTGCCTCGATCGCAAGCGCGGCCCCGCGCAGACGAGGTCGAGCGCCGGGCAGCCCGCGCAGGCGAAGTCGCTCGGCGTCGGCGGAAACTCGCCGGCCTGGATGCGCGCGATCACGGCGGACAGCTCCGCCTCCAGCTCGGGGACGTCGGCCCGGGAGAAGACCGCCTCGACCGGCGCGGCGGGGCGCTCGAGGAAGTGGTAGACGACCTCGACCTCCTCGGCGCCCGCGCGGAAGCACGCGAGCGCGTAGACCAGGCGCTGCAGCCGGTAGTCGTCCTCGACGACCTCCGCGGGCGAGGCCTCGCCCAGCTGGTTCGTCTTGTAGTCGACCACGAGCGCGCGACCGTCGCGCAGATGGAACGCGTCGATGAAGCCGTGCACGAGCACGCCGTCGTGCTCGAAGGTGAAGTGGCGCTCCTTCTTGACGCCCGGCAGCGCAGCGACGCGGCGGGCGAGGTCCGACTCGCAGTACGCCGCGACGAAGCTGCGGACGAGCTCGTCCTCGAGCTCGGGCACGGCCGGGGCCGCGAGGTCGATCTCCTCGAGCAGCGCATGCACTGCGGTGCCGATCTCGACCCCGGACCTCTCACCGTCGCCTTCGACCTCGACCGGACGCTCGCTCAGGCCGAGGCCGTAGCGCGCGAAGTACTTGTACGCGCACTGCTCGAAGAGCGAGACCGACGTGAACGAGAGCCGCCGCACGCGATGGAGCGGCGGCTCCGGGAGCGCGAGAAGCGGAGGCAGCTCGGGAGCCGCCTGCCTGGCGACGATCTCCTCGACCGACGAGAAGAGCGCCAGCTGGCCCTCCTCTTCGGTGGCCGGCTCCACGGCCGCCGGCTGCGGCCGAAAGCGATCGAGACGGACGAGCAGGCGTGCCTCGCCGCGGACGAGCTCGAGCGGCGCGTCGCCCGCCTGCGCCAGGTCCTCCTCCGCGGCGAGCCGCTCGAGCACCCACGCGATCGGCGTCGGCGTCTCGCGGTCGGAGCCGAGCTCGACGGAGCCGGAGACGATCAGCCGCTCCTTCGCCCGCGTCATCGCGACGTAGTAGAGGCGAAGCCGTTCGGCCCGCTCCGCCGCCTGCCGTGCCTCCTTCACCGCCTCGTAGTCGAACGCGCCACGCCGCTTCGCCGTCACCGGATCGGCGACGCGGAAGCCGAACCGGCCGTCGGGCAGCGCGAGGATCTCGTCGGGCGACGGCGGCACACGGTCGCGTCCGGCGTCGGCCACGATCACGACCTTGAACTCGAGCCCCTTCGCCGCGTGGATGGTGAGGAGCCGGACGGCGTCCGCACCCTCTTCCTCGGCCACCGCCTCGAGCTCCCGTGCGCCCACCGCCTCCTGCTCGGCGACGAAGCGAACGAAGCCCTCCACGTCCGGCCCGCGCAGCTCCTCGTAGGAGCGCGCGAGACGGGCGAGCTTCCGCATGTTGGCGTACCGCCGGCGGCCGTCCCACTGCGCGAGCACGGCGAGGTCGTAGTCGTGCGCGGCGACGAGCTGCTCGCAGAGCCGCTCGAGCGAGAGCCGCGGCATCGCTTCCACCAGCCGGTCATAGCGCTGGCGGAAGGCGCGCATCAGTCGCTCGTCGCGCTCCGCGAGACCCGGAGGCAGCGAATGCTCGAGGCCGGTGAAGAGCGGCCGGCGAGAGGCGACGCGGCGCAGCAGCGCGAGCGCGTCGTTCGAGACGCCGACGAACGGCGAAGCGAGCACCGACAGGAGAGCCGTGTCGTCGTAGCGGTTCTGCAGCAGCCGCAGGTACGCGAGCATGTCGACCACCTGCTGCTGGCCGAAATAGCCCTTGCCCGTGGTGCGGTACGTCGGCAGACCGGCGCGCCGGAGCTCGTCCTCGTACCACTCCGCGTCGGTGCCCGCGGCGAAGAGGAGAACGATCTCGCCCGGCGCCGCCGCTCCGCTGTCGACGAGCTCGCGCACGCGTCGCGCGACCGCACGCGCCTCGCCGCGCCGCCAGTGGACGCCGCTGTCCTTGTAGCTCTCCTTCTCGGTGACGAGCAGCTCCACGGGGTGGCCGAAGACGGGATCCGGAAACTCCGCCGCAGCGGCGAGCTCCTGGAACTCGCCGCCGAAATCCGCGCCGAAGAGCTCGTTGACGGCGGCGAGCACCTCCGGGCGCGACCGGTAGTTGTGCGTGAGCGAGAGCGGCCGCCCGGCGGCGGCGCGCCGTTCGCGGAACACGGCGACGTCGGCGTGGCGGAAGCCGTAGATCGACTGGAACTCGTCACCGACGAAGAAGAGCTCGGTCTCCGGCGTGCGGAGCAGATCCACGATCTCGGTCTGGAGGCGGTTCGTGTCCTGGAACTCGTCCACGAGGATCGAACGGAACCGAGCCTGTTCGCGCTCGCGCAGCTCCGGCTGCGTGCGGAGCAGCTCGCGCGCCTCGAGCTGCAGATCCTCGAAGTCGAGCGCCGACTCGCGCGCCTTCGCCTGCGAGTACCGCTCGGCGAAGAGCGTCACCAGCTCCTGCAGGAGCGCGCGGTCGCGCGCGGCCGCCTCGTCGAGCGCGGCCTGCTCGACCGCCGCGAGCGCCTCGCAATACGCCGCGGCCCGGTCGCCGCGCGCCTTGAAGCCGGAGAGGCTCATCAGCCGGTCCGGCCGCCGGTCCCGCTCGAGCAGCTCGAGGAGCTCGGTCGCCGCCCGCCGTTGCGCATCCGTCGCCTCCGGATCGGCGGCGAGCGAAGTCGCGGCAACGCGGACCTCGTCGACGCGCTCGCCGAGCTCCGGGCGCGCCGCGACCGCGAGATCGAGCTCACGGCCTGCCGCCCGCAGCGTCTCGTAGACGCTCGTCAGCATCCGTCGCAAGCGGTCGCTTCCATACGTCGCGAGCAGCTCGAGGCGCTGCGGGTCGTCCGCCGAGCAGAACTCCGCGAGCGCTTCGCCGAACGCCTCCGAGCGGAGCACCGCCGCCTGCGCCTCGTCGAGCTCGCGGAAGCGCGGGTCGAGGCCCGCCGCCAGCGGGTACGCCCTCAGCAACCGCGCGCAAAAGCCGTGGATCGTCGAGATCCAGGCGCCGTCGAGCTCGCGCGCGAGGTCATGCCGGCCGCGCTCGGCGAGAGCCGAGCGGATCCGCGTGCGCAGCTCGGCGGCCGCGCGGCGGGTGTACGTGATCACGAGGATCGAGTCGACGTCGAGACCGCGATCGCACACCGCGCGCACGACGCGTTCGACGAGCACGGCCGTCTTCCCGGTCCCCGCGCCGGCGGAGACGAACACCTCGCCGCCCGCCTCGACCGCGGCGAGTTGCTGCTCGTTCAACGCGCTCTCGCTCACGTCCGCTCGATCCGACAGATCGTCCAGAGATCGCACCAGCTCGGGCACTCGCCGCCGAGCGGGTCGTGGCGCACGTCGCCGCCGCGGATCCGCTCGGCGAGCGCCGTCGCCGTATCCCGCGCCGACTCGACGACGCCCCAGAACGCCTCCTCGTCGAGGTAGTCGTGCGAGACGTAGCCCGGCAGCGTCTCGGCCTCGCTGCCCCGGACGAGGCCGCGCGGCTTCCGTGCTCCCGCGAGCGGCCGGTAGAGGCCGCCGAGCGGCTCGAGCCCGACGAGGTCGCGCAGGACGAGCATGTAGAGCGGGATCTGGAGCCGCAGCTCGCTCTCGATCTGCCGCGCCGAGTGCGCGGTCTTGCCGGACTTGTAGTCCTGGACGACGCCGCGCGCGCCGAAGGGGTCAACGTCGATCCGGTCGATCTTGCCGGAGAGCGTCAGCCCCGAGCCGAGCTCGAGCCCACGCTGCAGCTCCGGCGCCGCCCGCTCGCTGCCGAACGAGACCTCGAAGCGGCGCGGCACGAGCGCCAGCTGCGATTCGCACTCCTCCTCGACGAAGGCGGAGAGATCGCGCCACAGCGTCTGGTCGAGCTCGCGCTCCTGCATCTCGGTCAGGTCCATGCGCACGCCGGCGACGGCCTCGTCGAGGCAGCGGCGCATGAGCGAGGTCGCTGCCTCGACGTGCTGCGGCTCGAGCTTCTCCACGCCGAGCTCGGCCGGGATCCGCGAGAAGAAGCGGTGCAGAGCGGTGTGAGCGACGCTGCCGCGCTGCTTCGCGTCGGGCTCGGCGTCGATCGTCCTCGGGTCGAGGAAGCGCTCGACGAACCAGGCGGACGAGCAGTCGGCGAACCGCTCGAGCTCGGTGACCGCGAACGCCGTGCGCGAACCGAGCTGCTCGAGGATCAACGGATGCGTGAGCCGCGTCGGTCGACGAAAGGCGCCGAGCGCGCGGTTGAGCCGTCGCTCCCAGCCGTTGGCGCGGGCGAGCGCTTCCGCGTCCGCCCGGTCGTGGGCGGCGAGCTCGGCGAGCGCCCGCAAGCGCTCCCGCTCGGTCGGCGCCTCATCCAGCGACCACGTCAACGCCGACAGCGGGCGACGTCGCGTCCAGCGCCGCACGTCGTCGCCGTCGAACAGCGCCTCGACGTCGTGCCAGAACGGGCTCGCCTCGCGCGGGCTGCCGTCGTCGTCCGCCGCCTCGCGCACGAGATACAGCCGCTGCGACGCGCGCGTGCACGCCGTGTAGAAGAGGTAGCGGTCGTTCGCGACCGGATCGGGCCGCTCGAGCCGCGCACCCCGTTCGTCGAGCGCGCGCCGCACCTCGTCGTCGAGGAACGGCGAGCCCGTGCCGCGACGAGGGACGGTTCCCTCCTCGAGCCCGAGGACGAAGACCGCAGCGAAGCGACGGGTGCGGGCGCGCAGGAGGTCGACGACGGCCACCCGGCCGGCTTCGTCTCCCGCGCGGCGAGCGAGCGAGGCGCGCTCGATTGCGCCGAGCACGTCCTCGCGGCTCAGGTCGCCGCCGACCTCGCGCCAGTTCTCGAGCTCGTCGAGCAGCCGCCTCACCGTCTCGTAGGCGCGAAGGTCGAGCCGGCTGGCGGCGTCCGCGGGCGGCCGCTCGAGGCCGTATGCGTTCTGCAACATCCGCTCCGCGAGCTCGCGCACCGCCTCGACGGGAGCGGCGGCGTCGCGCAACTCCTCGATAGCGGGCAGCGGCGCGCCTCGCAGCCGTTCGGCTTCCTCGACGACGCGTGCCGGCGTCTGGACGGCCCGGCCACGTAGCCGGCCCTCGACGAAATCGACCGACCGGCGCTCCAGCCCGGAGAACGGCGAACGGAGGTAGGAGAAGAGATCGCTGCGGGTTCCGCCGCCCCACGCGAAGCGCAGCAGCGCCGCGAGCGCGTGCACGAGCGGGGTCTGCGTCAGCCGCAGCTCGCCGTCGACCGCGTACGGGATCCCAAACGAGCCGAGCACGGTCTCGAGTGGGCCGCGGATCCGGTCGTACCCGGGCACGACGATCCCGATCTCCTCGAGCGACATCCCGCCGCGGGCGAGCGCGAGCACTTCTTTGCCGACGAGCTCGAGGGTGCCGCGGCTTCCGGCCCCCTCGAAGAAGCGGATGACGCCGTCGAGCGGCGGCGCCTCTCCCGGCCCGTCGGAGAACAGTGCGCGCTCGAGGTGCGCCAGCGCGGGGGGTGCGAGCGCCGCATAGTTCGGCGGCAGCTCCTCGACCGCCCCGGCGGCGAGACCGGCGAGATCCTCCGCCGTCCGCCGGAGCGCGGCGAACGCGGGGCGACCCGGCTCGTACGGCAGCGAGACGGTCACGTCGGTGCGCGCGGCGAGTGCCTCGAGCAGCGCCCACTCCGCTCCCGTCAGATCCTCGAACCCGTACGCGAAGACCGGCTCGCCGTGCCAGGCGTCGAGGTCGGCGCGGAGCCGCTCGACGGCGTGACTGCGAAGCGCGCCGCGATCCCAGCGCTCGAGCCGGTCGAGCTCGGTTCGGTAGCCCGCGTAGAGGGCCGCGAGCTCGCCCTCGAGGGCGTCGGGAGCGACGAGCCCGTCCTCGAGCTCGCCGAGCGCGCGCTCGAGCGAGTCCACGAAGCCGGCGTGCCCCGCGGAGCGGGCGTAGCCCGAGAGCCGCGCGGCGCCGACGACCCGGCGAACGAGGAGCGTCTGCTCCACGCGGCCCAGCGGCCGCCGCCTCTCCTTCGAAGCGGCGGCGAGGCGGCGAAAGAGGTCGTCGAAGGTGTCGATCGAGCCGCCGAGCAGCGCCGGGCGTCGCGCGAGCAGCACGCGCTCGACGCGGTCGACGTCCGCCCGGTTCGGCACGATGAGCACCGGCTCGGGCCCCTGCCGGGAATCGAGCACGTCGAGATAACGGCCGAGCAGAAGCTCGACCTTGCCCGCGTTGGCGGGCCCCGCGATGAGGCGGAGCGGCACCCGCGTACGCTAGCGCGCGAAGCGGCGGGCGAAGCCGCCGGCTCGAGGGCTAGACGACGGCCTTGGGCTTGCGGCCGCGGCGAGCCGCGGCGCGGCCGGGCATGTTGCCGGCACACGTGTCACAGAGGTCGGCCTGCTTCGCCCCCCGGCGTGCGTCGGTGTACGTCACCCGCATGACTGCACCTTTTGCCTCGTCGACCTCTTTGCCGCAGTTGTCGCATACGAGCACCGTTTTCCGAGCCACCGTTGTCCTCCTTCACAAGGCGATTGACGGCCGAAACCCTACAGAAAGGCCGCCTGCTCTATGCAGCCTCGCGTGCGCGCCGAATTCGCCACGATCGGAGCAGGCTTAGCATCGCCTGTTCTTCCGGCGAAAGCGCCAGATCGCGAGCTCCCACGACCCGCAAATGGCGGGGTCGGAAATCGTCGATCGTTCTCCCGTCGAAGTACTGCTCGAGCACCGCGGGCGAGACGTACGAGCTGCGAGTCACCGCCGGCGTATTTCCCAGGCGTTCGGCGACCTTGCGCATGACCGCGGTCACCGATCGCTTTTGCTCGGTTTCCGACTCGGGCAGTCCCTTGCGGTCGACTCGCTCGGCGAAGCAGATCGCCGCGAGGAGCGTGCCGCCCCAGGTGCGGAAGTCCTTCGCCGTGAACTCGTCCCCGAGATAGATCTTGACGTAGTCGTTCAGCCGCTTGCTCGTGAGGTTGTAGATGCCTCCCTCCCACTCGTACTTGAAGACCCGCGGGCCACGGATCTCGAGGAGGCGCTTCAGCGCCGCCGCGAGCTCCGGATCCACGAGCTCCGAGCGGACCCGGATCCCGTGCTTCGCGGGGAAGGAGAGCCGGATGCGACGGCCTCTCACCTCGACGTGCCGCCTGAGGAGCGTCGTCACGCCGAACGTGCCGTCCCGCACGTAGCGCTCGGAGCCGACCCTGAACCACCCGAGCTCGATCAGTCGCAGCGCAATCGCCGAGACGCGCTCGCGATCGAACTCGTCCTGGTCGAAGTGCAGCGCCATCGCCTCGCGGAGCGCCGGCAACGCCTCGCCGAAGCGGATCAGCTTGTCGTATTTCGCCTGCTCCTGCTGTGCGCGAAAGTCCGCGCTGTAGAGGTACTGCTTCCGCCCAGCGGCGTCGTAGCCGGTCGCCTGGAGCCGCGCCGTCGACCGCGGCGAGATCCAGACGTCCTTCCACGCGGGCGGAATCGCGAGCGCCTCGATGCGTGCGAGCTTCGGGTCGTCGGTGATGCGCTTTCCGCTCGAGTCGTAGTAGCGGAAGGCGCCCTTCCGACCTTTTCTGCTCCAGCCCATGCCGTCGGGTTGTGGTCCGCGAGTCGGACCGCCAAACGCCGCTAGCATCGGGCGATGCGCGACGAGCAGACGATCGTCGTCCTCGAGGGCGACGAGACGGGCCAGGAGCTGCTCGAGGAGAGCCTTCGCGTGCTCGCGCCCGGCGTGATCGGCGTCGAGCTCGAGTTTCCACGCTTCGACCTCTCGCTCGACTGCCGCCGCGCGACCGACAACGGGGTCGTGCACGAAGCGGCAAGCGCGATTCGCGAGCACGGGCTCGGCCTGAAGGCGGCGACCGTCACGCCGGAGGGCCGCGGCGACATCGGCTCGCCGAATCGGATCCTGCGCGAGGAGATCGGCGGCAAGGTGATCGTCCGCACGGGGCGCCGCATCCCCGGCGTCGCGCCGCTCGGCGGCGTCCACGCGCCGATCTCGATCGTCCGGATGGCGGTCGGCGACGCCTACGGCGCGAAGGAGTGGCGCGAAGGCGAAGGCGACGACGAGGTCGCGTTTCGCACCGAACGGATCGAGCGCCGCATCTGCCACGCCGTCTCCGAGTTCGCGTTCCGCCAGGCCGCGCGGACGGGCGCCAAGGTCTTCGGCGGCCCGAAGTACACCGTCAGCCCGACGTACGAAGGGATGCTGAAGGAGGAGATGGACGCGGCCGCCGAGCGGCACCCGGAAGTGGCGTACGAGCCGCAGCTGATCGACGCGACGTTCGCGCTCCTCCTCTCCTCCGCCGGCGACCCGCTCGTGATTCCGGCGCTCAACCGCGACGGCGACATCCTGTCCGACCTCGTCCTGCCGCTCTTCGGCTCGATCGCCGGCTCCGAGTCGCTGCTCGTCGCGTTCGAGTCCGACTTCGAGCCCGCGGCGATCATGGCCGAGGCTGCGCACGGGACGGCACCGTCGCTGCGGGGGAAGAACGTCGCGAACCCGATGGCGATGATCCTCGCCGGCGCCGCCCTGCTCTCGCACGCCGGCGACGAGGCGCAGCGGGCGGGACGGGCGATCCGCGAAGCGTGCCTCGAGGCAGTCGGCCAGGGCGCGCGCACCGCGGACCTCGGCGGCGACCTCGGCACGAGCGAGTTCACCGACGAGGTGATCGCGCGCGTGCGCGCGAAGCTCGAGGTCTGGGCCGCGCTCTAGCGCCTAGGCGCCGAGCAGTGACTCGAGCTCGGCCTTCGGCACGAACACGAGCTTGCCACTCTGCCCCGAATTGACGGCGTAGACGACGCCGCGCGCGCCCACGGCCCACCCGTTGAGGTTGCCGTATCCCTTGATCCTGGTGACAGTCGCGTCCTTGCCCGTAACCGGGTCGAGCACATGCAGGCGCTCGTTGCCCCCGACGAGCTGGGTGTAGACCGAGTACAGGACGAGCTTTCCATAGGCCTCCACGTGACCGACCTGATGCGGCCCGGCGGTCATCGTCGTAGCTCCGACAGCGGCCCAGGTGTGCTCGAGCTTGCCGGTCGTCCAGTCGTAGACCTGGAGAGAAGGCTTCGGTGACGGGGTCAGCACGATCAGCAGGTTCCCGCTGAGGGCCACTTCGCTGGCTGCGCCGAGCGAAATCCGGGCTAGCCGCTCCCCGGTGACGGAGTAGACGCTCGCGCTCGTCGACGACGACCAGGGCGTCGAGCTGAGAGTGGCGATGTGACCACCTCCGACCGCTTGGGAGACGGTCGCTCCGCGTCCGCCCGCAAGCGGATTGAGCCCCTTCGCGGTGACAAGGCTGAGCTGCTCGTGGGTGGCGGTCGTGCCGTGGGACTTCCAGGTGCTCACGGCTAGATGCCTGCCGCCGCCGACCAGACCGTCGATCCAGCCTCCCGTGGTCGAGGAAGGAGCGTCGATGTCGTACCGATAGACGTGCTTGACCTGGTGCGCCTCTCCGCCGACCGTTGCCGTGTAGAGGTTCTCGCCTTCTTCCGTGTTGCCGAACTGCTGGTCCCGGAGCCAGGCGACCCGCGTCCCCGCGATGGCGATCTGGGTCGCGTTCACGGTGTGATCGGCGTTGCTGTACTTGCCCCTGACGACGGAGGTCGCGCCCGTCGCCATGTTCCAGACGCGGACCTTCCCGCCGCCGGCATACGCGACTCGAGCGCCGCCCAGTGCGAGCGCGGTGATCGGAGCCGACGCGTGCGTCACCTTGGCCGGTTTGGCTTGCGTGGCGCCGGCCTGCGCGGAGAACACGAGCAGAGCCGGGGCCAGGAAGAGCGCGGCGATACGGAAGCTTTTCATGAGCCGAACGCTAAGCCCGCGGTGTTAAGAAGCTGAGGCGGCGAGGTTAAGAAGCCGCGGCGGCGTGCCACGTGTCCCAGCCCTCGGCCCACGCCGCGACGAAGAGCTCCGCGGCGACCGGGTCGAACTGGGTCCCTGCGCCGTCCTCCACCTCGGCGAGCGCATGCTGGTGCGTCAGCGCGTGCCGGTAGGGACGGGGGGAGATCATGGCGTCGAACGCGTCCGCGATCGCGAGGATGCGGGCCTCGATCGGGATCCGGCGGCCGCTCAACCCGGCGGGATAGCCGTCTCCGTCCCAGCGCTCGTGGTGGAAGAGGACGTACGGCAGCGCGTCGTGGAACCTCCGCAACGGCACGACGAGTTCCGCGCCGGCGGTCGGATGGCTCCGGATCTCGGCGAGCTCTTCGAGCGTCAGCGGGCCGGCCTTGCCGAGGAGCTGCGGCCGCACCTTGACCTTGCCGACGTCGTGCAGCGGCGCCGCCCAGCGCAGCGACCGGATGCGTTCGCGATCCCAGCCGAGATCGCGCGCGACGGGCTCGGCGAGCGCGGCGACGCGGGCGCCGTGGCCGAAGGTCTGGTCGCGCTGCTCGAGCGCGCGTGCGATCGAGGCGAGCATGCCCGAACGGATTCCGCGCCGAGGCCGCGAGTCCTACTTCTTCCAGATGCCGCCGATCGGCGTTGCGGTGCGCGAGAAGCCGAGCCGCGGCAGGCGCCACGCGTCCTCGATCGTCCGCAGGAGGCCGTAGTGGCTCGTCGCCTTCGCGAACGTCGAGCCGCGGCGCACGGTCGGGCCGAGCGCGAGAGCCTCGACATGGCCGCCGCCGCCCTCGCCGGTCGTCCCCTCGTCGAAGACGACGAACACGACCCCTCCGCGCAGTTGACGCGAGTGCAGGAGCGGCACGACGTGAGCTTTCAGCCAGGCGTCGCCGGTCGCGACGGAGCAGTCGTGCATATCGTCGCAGAGGTTCGGGACGACGAGCGAGAAGTCCGGCAGCCGGTGCCGCGCGAGATCGCGTGCGAGCCGGGTGAACGGGACGACGCGGCGTCGGCGCCGCGGCGAGCTCGCGATGTCGCGGAAGTAGAGGAACGGATCGTGCTTCTTCGCATAACGCCCGGCCGAGCCGCCGCCGAACCCGGGGTAGGGCAGATCCTCCGCGTACGTCTTCCACGTCTTCTTAGCGGCCTCGAGCGAGTCGGCGAGGTTACGGGCCCGGACGCCGCAGTCGGTGCAGTCGCTCGTGATCCCGTGCGTCGAGCCGGAGACGAGCGCGAGGTAGTTCGGCAGGCTGGGATGAGCGACCGCGTCGTAGTTCGTCAGCGTCGCGTACCGGTCGGCGAGCGCGTTGAAGGTCGGCGCCTCCGGGTTGCCCGCGATGGACGTCTCCTCCTCGTTCTCGAACACGACGACGACGACGTGCGTGAACCGCGGTACGCGCACCGAGGGCGGAGCGTCGGCAGGCGCGATCGCGCCCACCGAGCTGCCTCCGCAGCCGGCTACCGCGAGCGCGACGAGGAGAAACGCGATCCCGCGACTCACGTCTCCAATCGCCGCCGCCACAGGTGGATCCCCGCCAGCGCCAGCACGATGGCGGCGATGATCCCGATGCCGATCCCGAGGTCACGCTCGATCGCGTCGACCACGGCCTGGCCGAGGTAGTAGGCGAGCAGCCCGATCGCGAGCCCCCACGCGACGGCTCCGGCCACGTTCCAGAGCAGAAAGCTGCCGAACCGCATCCGGCCGACGCCTGCCATCCAGCCGAGCGTCGCGCGCACGACGGGAACGAAACGGCCGAGGAAAACCGCCTTCGAGCCGTGCTTGTGGAAGAACTCCTGCGACCGGTCGACGCCTTTCTTTGTCACGCGCTCGAACCACGCCCAGCGGCCGAGCAGCTCGCGGCCCCACCGCCGGCCGACGCCGTAGCCGAAGACGGCCCCGGCGACGGCGGCCCCGATCGCGACCCCGATGATCGCGACGATGCTGCCGTGTCCCTGCGAGGCGAGCGCGGCGGCGGTGATCAGCGCCGTCTCGCCCGGGATGAACGGCAGGCCGGCGACCTCGAGGAAGACGACGACGAAAACGACCCAGAGCCCGTAGTGCGCGACGAAGTGCGTCAAGCTGCGTAGGCTACGTGGCTAGTGAGGGTCGGGATTCCGCGCGAGACGACGCAGGGCGAGCGCCGTGTCGCACTCGTTCCCGAGAGCGTGGGCAAGCTCGGCGCGGCGGGGTTCGACGTCGTGGTGGAGACGGGCGCCGGGGACGCCGCCTCGTTCCCCGACAGCGCGTATGCCGAAGCGGGCGCGACGCTCGGCGACCCGTGGGGCGCGGACGGCGTCGTGAAGGTTCGGAAGCCGTCGCCCGCGGAGCGCGAGCGGCTCGATCCGGGTCAACTGCTCGTCGGCTTCCTCGAGCCGCTGTCGGATGCGGCGGGTGTCGAAGCGCTTGCGGCGCGCGGCGTGACGGCGTTCGCGCTCGAGTCCGTGCCGCGGATCACGCGCGCACAGTCGATGGACGCGCTCTCGTCGCAGGCGACGGTCGGCGGGTACAAGGCGGCGCTCATCGCCGCCGACCGGCTCCCACGCTTCTTCCCGATGCTGATGACGGCCGCGGGAACGGTGCCGCCGGCGAAGGTGCTCGTGATCGGCGCAGGCGTGGCAGGGCTGCAGGCGATCGCGACGGCGCGCCGGCTCGGGGCTGTGACGACCGGGTTCGACGTCCGCCCGGTCGTCCGCGAGCAGATCGAGAGCCTCGGCGCGCACTGGCTCGACCTCGGCGTGACCGGCGGCGAGACGGAAGGCGGCTACGCCCGCGAGCTGACGCCCGAGGAGATGCAGGCTCAGCAGCAGGCTCTCGAGGGGCGCATCGCCGACTTCGACGCCGTGATCACGACCGCCGCCGTCCCCGGCCGGCCCGCCCCGAAGATCATCCCCGCCTCGGCGGTCGAGGCGATGCGACCGGGCTCGGTGATCGTCGACCTCGCCGCCGAGACCGGCGGCAACTGCGAGCTGACCGAGCCGGGCGAGATCGTCGAGCGCGCCGGCGTCACGCTCGTCGGGCTCAAGGACATTGCGAGCTCGATGCCGTACCACGCGTCGACCCTGTACTCGCGGAACGTCCAGGCCCTGCTCCTCCACCTCGCTCCGGAGGGCGAGCCGACGCTCGACTGGAGCGACGAGATCACGAGCGGCGCGTGCGTCGCCGGCAAGCAGGAGGTGACCACGTGAGCCACAACATGCTGCTCGTCTTCGAGGTGACGATCCTCGTGCTCGCGATCTTCCTCGGCTTCGAGGTGATCTCGAAGGTGCCGACGCTGCTGCACACGCCGCTCATGTCCGGGACGAACGCGATCCACGGCATCGTCGTCGCGGGCGCGATGATCGTGCTCGCCTCCGGGCACAAGGGGCCGTTCGTCTGGATCATCGGCTTTCTCGCGGTCGTGCTCGGCTCGGCGAACGTCGTCGGCGGCTTCGTCGTCACCGACCGCATGCTCGAGATGTTTAAGAAGCGCGAGCCGCCGCAGAGCGACGAGTGAGCACGTACCTCGCCAACCTGCTGTACCTGATCCCGATCGTCTCGTTCATCCTCGCGCTGCGCTATCTCGCGAATCCAGCGCACGCGCGGCGCGGCAACCAGATCGGCGCGGCCGGCATGCTCGTCGCGATCGCGGTCACGTGGATCAAGGCGGGCAGCGGCAGCTGGTGGGCTCTCGTCATCGCGATGGCGATCGGCGGCGGCCTCGGCGCGGCGGGCGCGCGGAAGGTGCGGATGACCGCGATGCCGCAGATGGTGGCGCTGTTCAACGGCGTCGGCGGCGGAGCGGCCGCGCTGATCGCGCTCGCAGAGCTGCACCGGCTCCTGCCGCCCCCGGGCCGCCCCACCTACGACGTCTCGACCGCAATCGCACTCTCGGGCCTGATCGGCGCCATCTCGTTCGCCGGCTCGATGATCGCGTTCGCGAAGCTCCAGGAGCTGATCGGCGGCCGGCCGATCACGTATCCCGGCCAGAACGTCGGGAACATCGTCCTGCTGCTCGTGCTCGTCGTCTTCGCGGTCCTGCTCGCTGCCGGGGTGCAGGCTCAGTGGCTGTTGTGGGTCGTCGTGCTCGGCGGCGCGCTGTTCGGCGTCCTCTTCGTCCTCCCGATCGGCGGCGCGGACATGCCGGTCGTGATCTCGCTCCTCAATGCCTTCACCGGGCTGGCCGTTGCGATCGGCGGCTTCGAGCTGCAGAACAACGTCCTGATCGTGAGCGGGATGCTCGTCGGCGCCTCCGGCACCCTGCTGACGATGCTGATGGGGAAGGCTATGAACCGCTCGATCGGCAACCTCCTCTTCGGCGCGTTCGGCCAGGTCACCCCTGCGGCTGCGGCCGTGGCGGCGGGCGACGGCGGCACGGTGCGGAGCGCGAGCGCCGAGGACGTCGCCGTCATGCTCGCCTACGCCCACAAGGTCGTCTTCGTGCCCGGGTACGGCCTCGCAGTCGCTCAGGCGCAGCACGACGTCCGCCAACTCGCCGACCTGCTCGAGAGCAAGGGTGTGGAGGTCTCGTACGCGATCCACCCGGTCGCCGGGCGCATGCCGGGCCACATGAACGTGCTGCTCGCGGAGGCGAACGTCCCGTATCCGCAGCTGAAGGAGATGGACGAGGCCAATCCCGAGTTCTCGCGCACCGACGTCGCGGTGGTCGTGGGCGCCAACGACGTCGTCAACCCCGACGCGCGCAACAACCAGGGCTCGCCGATCTACGGGATGCCGATCCTCAACGTCGACAACGCCCAGACGGTCGTCGTCCTGAAGCGGTCGATGAACCCGGGTTTCGCCGGGATCGAGAACCCGCTGTTCTACAACCCGAAGACCGTGATGCTGTTCGGCGACGCGAAGGAGTCGATCACGAAGCTCGTCGCCGACGTCAAGAACGTCTGATGGCGATCGTCGGGGCGCACATGCTCCTCTACACGCCGGAGGCCGAGGCGGTGCGAAGCGTCCTGCGCGACGTCTTCGAGTGGGAGCACGTCGAGGATCACCCGGGCTGGCTGATCTTCGCGCTGCCCCCGTCGGAGGTCGGCGTCCATCCGTCAGACGGCTCGACGCAGCATCAGATCTGCCTGATGTGCGACGACCTGGGGCGGACGATGGCCGACCTGCGCGCGAAGGGAATCGAGTTCCGGGGCGAGCCCGAGGAGGAGAGTTTCGGGATCACGACGACGATGCTGCTGCCGGGCGGCGTCGAGATCCTCCTCTACGAGCCGCGTCATCGGACGCCGCTCGATCTCTAGTCCGAGAACCGCGCCGGATCGAGCAGCTCGAGCTGGGGCGGCTCACGCCCGAGCATCGCGTCGGCCGCGAGCGCGCCGCACGCGAAGCCGAGGACGTTCCCGTGGCCGGAGTAGCCGCCCGCGACCCAGACCCGGCCGTCGCGGCCCGGCACGGCTCCCACGAGCGGGAGCATGTCCTGCGTCAGCCCGAAGATGCCCGCCCAGCGATGCGTGACGCGCACCTCCTCGCCCGCGAGCTCGTGAAGGAATTCCTCGAGCGAGCGCTGGATCGCCGGCGTCGTCTCCTCCACGTCGGTCAGCTCGTCGAGGATCGAGACGTCGCGGAAGCCGCCGAGCAGGATCCGGCCGTCCGACAGCTGCTGCCAGTAGTCGAAGCCCTGGCGCGCGTAGTGCGGACGGTCGTAGAGCATGCGGTCGAGCGGCTCGCTGGCGACCATCTGCCCGCGCGTCGGCCAGATCAGGTCGGCGAGCTCGGGGACGAGGCCGTGGCCGTAGCCGTCGGTGGCGACGAGCACGCGCTGCGCGTCGAGCTCGTCGAGCTCGTTCACCGCGTCGTGTTCGCGGATCTCGGCCCCGGCCGCGGTCGCGAGCGCGGCGAGACGCCGGACGAAGCGTGCGGGCTGAATCGCACAGTCGTGGGGATGGGAGATCGCGCCGTGGAAGCGGCCGGCCGCTCCGCCGGGGACGTCCTCGAGCCACTCCGCGTCGAAACCGTCCTCGCGCAGCGCTTGGTATTCGAGTTGAATGCCCTCGCGCTCCTCCTCGTCGCCGGCGAGCCGGAAGCTGCCCGTGCGCCGCAGCGCGTCGCCGCCGAGCTCCACCATCCGCTCGAGGGCCTCTTTCGTCCAGCTCCAGTACGCCGCCGCGAGTTCGGGGCCGTACGTCTCGCGGGCGACGTCGTAGCGGGCAGCGCCGCCGCCGAGCGCGAAGCCGCCGTTGCGCCCACTCGCGCCCTCTGCGACCGCACGCGCATCGTGCACGCGGACGCGCAGACCCGCCTCTGCGAGACGAAGCGCCGCCGAGCATCCCGTCACACCGGCGCCGACGATCGCGACGTCGGCGCGCCCGTCGAGCTGCGCAGCGGCCCGCGACGGGCTCGGCTCCTCGAGCCAGTAAGGGACGTCCATGGCGGCCGAGGCTACCGCAGACCCCGATAGATGCCCTCCTGAACCGAGACCTGTCCGGCCAGCTCGAGCTCGACGAGCGCACGCGCCACCTCGTCGGCGCCCAGGCCGGTGCGGCGGACGAGCTCGTCCGTGCTCGCCGGTAGGAGCTCGAGCAACGGCGACTGCTCGCCCTGGGCTTTCTCCGACTCGATGCCGAACGTCGCGAGCACGTCCGCGGCGCTCGTGAGCGGCGCGGCACCCAGCTTGAGCAACGCGTTCGTGCCGGCCGAGAGCGAGCTCGTGATCTCGCCCGGGACCGCGAAGACCTCGCGGCCCTCCTCCATGGCGAGGTCCGTGGTGATCAAGGCGCCGCTGCGCTCACGAGCTTCGACGACGACGGTCGCCGCGCAGAGGCCGGCGACGATGCGGTTGCGAGCGGGGAACCGCCACGGTGCCGGCTCGACTCCCGGCGCATACTCCGAGACGAGCAGGCCGACACCAGCCACCCGGCGTGCGAGCTCCGCGTGTGCGGCGGGATAGTCGCGGTCGACGCCGCAGCCGAGGACGGCGACCGTCGTCCCCGGCGTCTCGAGTGCTCCGCGATGGGCCTCGGCGTCGATCCCGCGGGCGAGGCCGCTCACGACGACGAGGCCGGACGCGGCCAGCTCCCGGGCGAGGCTGCGCGCCACCGACGCGCCGTAGCCGGACGATGCACGCGCCCCCACGATCGCGACGGCCGGTCGCGAGAGCAGCTCCAGCTCCGCTCGGCCGCGCAGAAAGAGCCCCGCGGGCGGATCGTGGATCGCGCGCAAGAGCGGTGGGAAACTCGGCGACGACCGCGGCAGGAAACGGAATCCGTCCGCCTCGAGCCGGTCGAGGTACGCACGGCCGTCGAAGCGACGCTCGAAGCTGCGCCACCGCTCACCGCGCGGCGGCCGCACGAGGTGCGTTCCCGTCTCCGACGCGTAGACCGCGAGCGTGAGCTCAGACATTCGCGAACTCGTCGGGAGACCGGTACGACAGCGCCTCGGCGACGTGCTCGGTCCGCACGGCGTCGGACTCGGCCAGCGCTGCGATCGTGCGCGCCACGCGGCCCACGCGCGCATAGCCGCGGCCGGAGAGGTGGAGGCGATCCGCAGCTCGACGGAGCAGGGAATCGGCCTCGCCGTCACGCGCCGGCGGTGCCGCCGTCAGCCGCTCCCGCGCGGCCGCCACCCGGCCGGCGACTGCGACAGAGCTCTCGCTCGGGGCGGCGGCGAGTTCCTCGCCACGCACCCGCGGCATCGCGAGCACGAGGTCGAAGCGGTCGAGCAGCGCGCGCGACAGCTTGTCCCGGTAGCGCGCGAGCCGCTGTGCCGAGCAGCTGCACTGCGCCGCAGGGTCGCCTCGGCCGCCGCACGGACAGAGGTTCATCGTCGCGACGAGCATGAAGCGAGCCGGGAAGACGACCCGGCCGGCTGCACGCGAGACAGACACGAAGCCGTCCTCGAGCGGCTGGCGGAGCGCTTCGAGGGCCGGCCGCTGGAACTCGGCGAGCTCGTCGAGGAGCAGCACTCCGCGATGCGCGAGGCTCGCCTCGCCGGGCCGCAGGTTCGGACCGCCGCCAACGATCGCGGCGGTCGACGCGCTGTGGTGCGGAGCGCGGAACGGCGCCAGCGAGACGAGCGGCTGCTCCCGGTCGACGAGCCCGGCGACCGAATGGATCCGCGTCACCTCGAGCGCCGCGTCGGAGTCGAGCGTCGGCAGGATCCCCGGCAGACGGCGCGCAAGCATCGTCTTCCCGGTTCCGGGCGGGCCGCCGAGGAGGACGTTGTGCCCACCGGCGGCTGCGAGCTCCAGCGCTCGACGTGCGCGCTCCTGACCGCGCACGTCGGCGAGATCCGGCGGCGCCGCCCGGCCGTCGCCGTTGGCCGTGAGAGGCGTCTCGGGTTGCAGCTCTATCTCGCCACGCAGGTACGAGACGGCTTCGGCGAGATGCCTGATCGGGATCGCGGGGACGCCCGCGAGCGCGGCCTCGCGGGCTGACTCGGCGGGACACAGCAGGCGCTCGACGCCCAGCCTGCGCGCGCCTTCAGCCACCGCGAGCACACCGCCGACCCGGCGCAGGCGGCCGTCGAGGGCGAGCTCGCCGACCGCGGCGGTGCGTTCGAGCGCGCTACGCGGCAGCTGCTGCGACGCGGCGAGCAGCGCGAGCGCGATCGGAAGGTCGAAGCCGGATCCTTCCTTCCGCAGCTCGGCCGGCGCGAGGTTGACGGTGATGCGACCGGGCGGGAAGCTCAGCTCGGCCGCCGAGATCCCGCTGCGGACCCGTTCCCTCGCTTCCTGGCACGCTCTGTCGGCGAGGCCGACGATGGCGAAGCCGGGAATGCCGTCGCGCACGTGCGCCTCGACGTCGACCCGCCGCGGCTCGAGGCCGACCAGGGCATGCGTGACTGCGCGTGCAAGCACGCAACGAGGCTACGAGCGAAGTGCTGACGCCCATGTGCCGGCTTCGTCGCGATACTCCGGCGATGCAGACCATCAACCTCTTCAGTGCGGAGACCGACCTCGCGCCGGACGGAACGGAGCCACCCGGCTACCTCGCCCACGCGCTGCGGCTCGGGCCGAAGCTCGGCGCGTCCCGCCTCGGCATGAGCATCTACGACCTGCCGCCCGGCGAGGCGATCTGCCCGTACCACTTCGAATGGACCGACGAGGAATGGCTGATCGTCGTCGCGGGGACCCCGACGGTGCGGACGCTCGACGGCGAAGCCGTCCTCAGCCCGGGCGACGTCACGTGCTTCCCGGCCGGCCCGACCGGCGCGCACTCCGTGCGCAACGCGTCGCCGGAGCCGGTTCGCGTCGCGCTCGTCTCGACGAAGAACGAGTTCGGGATCGCCGAATATCCCGACAGCGACAAGGTCGGCGTCTGGGCGGGCGACGCGCACTACATGCTCCGCCGAGCGGGGCACTTGGACTACTGGGACGGCGAGCGCTGACCGGCTCGCCCCAGGCGTACAGTGAGCAGGTGTTCCCGACACGGAAGTCGACCTTCGTCGTCGTGCTCGGGGCGCTCGTCGTCGCCGGAGTCCTCGGCCTGGGTGGATTCCTGGCCGACGTCGGCGACGTCCTCATCTGGCTTCTCTGCCTGCTGCTGCTCGCTACCCTCGCCCGGCGGATTTGGAGGCGAGCCGCTGCGCGCCGGCGGTAGGAGTGGGCTCGTGTTCCCGGAACGAACCCTGAGGTTGGAACCGCGTCAAGAGTTCGAGATGGCTGCGGCGACCATCTGAGTTCCGTGCTGCGGGAGGCATAAGACCGACTCGGATTCGTGCGTGTCTCCGGGAACAGTGAGGCACCAGTAGCGGTCACCGCCGACGTTGCACGGCCGGTGACCCAGGCACGACGGCGTGGTGATCGCAGTCAGCATGATGCGACGGGCAGCGCTGCACGAGACCCCATTGGCGACTGTCACGCGCCATCCGGGGCCTGCCCTGAGGTAACCGCAGAGAGGTTTCCCGCTCGACGGGATGACGTATATGGCTCGCCTCGTCCCGGTCGTGGTGTTCGTGCTCGTCGTGCGCTGACCCGTGCCGCAGCTCGAAAGCAGTGCGCCGGCCGCCAGAGCGGCGGCGAGCCGGAAAGCGCGCATCGGCCGAACGTCGCACAGGTATCACGCGGGCGTCAAGCACTCACGTGGGCCCGCCCCCGGCGCTGACGGTCTGCCCGGCGATGCCCCGCCCGTCGACGAGAAGGGAGGAATGGAGCCGAGGGTGGGATCGTCGCCGCGCTAGACGGCGCGCGCGACGAGGACGTCCTCGAAGTACTCGCCCGCCCTCCGGCCGGTGCGCCGGTTGACGTGGCGGCGGTGACGCGCCTCGAGTCGGAGGCCGGCGCGCGCGAGGATGTCCGGGTAGAGGTCGCGCCGGTCGTTGACGACGACCAGCACCGGCGCGTCCGGGCGTAGCGCCTTCGACGCCCGCGCGAGGACAGCCGCGATCCCGGCGCGATACGCCTCGAGCGCCGCGAGCGACGTCCCCGCGGCGGCCGCGCCGATCTCCCGCTCCCGCCGGTCGTCGAGCCCGAGCAGCTCGTACGCGTGGCGATGTTGCTCGTGGTAGTCGATCAGGCCCGGATACGGCGGCGACGTGAGGATCCCGTCGTACGGCCCGTCGAGCTCGACGTCCTGGGCGTCTCCGTGCAGGACGGTCGCCTCACGCTCCGCGTCGCGCACGGCGGCGAACTCCTCGATCCTGCTGCGGGTGTCGTGCGTGTACCGCCGGAGGAAGCCCGTGGCCGACTCGACCGGCCGGCAGTGCCGCCGGTGCTTGTGGCACCAGTACTCGCCGAGCTGCGGCTCCTTCGGCGCTTCGAGGTCGAAATGCGCGGCTCGCCTCGCCGACCGCGCGGCTCTCGAGAGCACCACCCGGAGGACGTCCCGATGCCGGTACTCCGGGATCAGGTCGCGGAACGCGAGCAGCTCCGCTGCCGCCTGGGGCGCGTACCACTGCCGCAGGTAGCCGCCGAGGCGGCGTCGTCGCTCCCCGAGCGAGTCGAGACGGCCCGACACCTCGCCGAGCTCCCCGGAAAGCTCCGCGAGGTCGTACGGCGCGGTCTTCACACGCATCAGGAGGCAGTTGAAGGCCGCGACGTCGACGCCCGTCGCGTCGAGCCCCGACTCGAGCGCCTGCACGAGCGTCGTCCCCGAGCCCGCGAAGGGATCGAGGACGTGGTCGCCCGGCGAGAGGTAGCGATCGAGGAGCACCTCGACGAGCTGCGGGATGAACTTGCCGTGGTACGGGTGGAGCCGGTGGACGTGCTTCGTCCGCACGCGCTCGGGCAACGCGGTCTCCGACCACGAGAGATCGAGATCGAGATTCGCGTACAGCTCGTGCTGCGTGACGGCCACCCGTGGCAGTTCGCCTCGCGGTCCCGAGGTCCCCCTAACAAACTGCTGAGTTTGCAAGAATCGCGCGCCGTGGTTAGAGCGCCGACTTCTTGATCGTGATCTTTCGTCGCCTGATTACCGAACCGTCGCAGGTCACTTCGAGGTTGAGCCTGCCCTTGTCACCTGGGTAGAAGAAGATCTTCAGAGCTCCACCGCCCTCTGCATGCTTCTTGCAGAGATAGGCGCGGCAGTCAGGCGCCCAGACGGCATCTCTGTTCGGTGGATAGCGAAGACGAACTCCAAGCTCGTTCTGTGCGGGAGCCCCACAGACCATGCACGTAGGCGTGTTCGTTGAAGAAGGCATTCTTGAAGCGTCCCACTCCGTGACGCAGTTGTCTACTGACAACTCCTAGAAGGCGTTCGGAAGGCGCTGTAACCGGCCGTCGCGCACGGCGATCACGTCGAAGCCGACGGTTAGCCGGGCGAGCTCGGGGCGTGCGCCGAGCCAGGCTTCGGCGGCACGACGCAGCCGGCGCCGCTTCTCGGCCGTGATCATCTCGAGCGGATCGCCGAAGCGCGCGCCCGTCTTCGCCTTGACCTCGACGAACCTCAGCGTCGAGCCGCGCCGCACGATCAGGTCGAGCTCGTTGCCGCCGACCCAGACGTTCTCGCCGAGGATCTTCCAGCCGCGCAGCCGGTACCACCACACCGCCCGCCGCTCGGCGGCGAAGCCGGATCCGGCCCTAGGCAACGGCCTCCTCGGTCTCGTAGCAGAGCGCCTGGAAGCTCAGCCGGTGCACCGCGGACGGACCGAGCGCACGGACGACGGCCGAGTGGCCGGGCGTGATGTAGCCGACGTGCTGCGCGAAGCCGTAGGCCGGATAGAGCGAGTCGAGCCGTCGCATCAGGCGGTCGCGCGTCACCTTGGCGACGATCGAAGCCGCCGCGATCGCCGCGCTCTTCTCGTCGCCGTCGACAACCGCCGTGTGCTCCGGAGCCGACGGTCCGAGCCGGAAGCCGTCGACGAGGCACGCCTCGGCCGGCGGCGTCAGCGCCTGCAGCATCGCGCGCAGGCCGGCGAGGTTCGAGCGATGGAGGCCGTGGCGGTCGATGTCGCCGGGAGGGATCACCCGTACTGCGATCCGCTCCGCGCAGCCGACGACCGCGCGGAAGAGGTCCTCGCGCCGCTCGGGCGAGCACTGCTTCGAGTCGTTGAGGAAGCCGAGCGGCCGGACACGATGATCGCGGAGCGAGCCATAGTCGAGCAGGACGCCCGCCACGACGAGCGGACCGGCGAGCGAGCCGCGTCCCGCCTCGTCGGCGCCCGCGACGAAGCGCGCGCCGAGGCGTCGATCGAACCGCAGGAGCTTCTGACCGGTCCGCTTCACGTCGCTGCGAGAGTATCGCCCCCTTCGGGCGACGGCCGCGACGCGGGAGAAAGTGCCGGAAAGTCGTTACTCGGCGGGTGCCGGCTCGGCCTCGGCCTCGGCCGCAGCTTCAGGATCGGAACCCTCGTCCGCAGGCGCGTCCTCGGCCGGCTCGTCGGCAGGAGCTTCCTCCGCCGTCGGCTCTCCCTCGGCCTCGGGCTCGGCTTCCGGCTCGACCTCGACGACCTCCGCCTCGGACTGCGGGCCCTCGGCGTCCTCGGGCTCGGGCTCCGCTTCCGCGAGCGTGGCCTCCACCGTCTGCGGCAGCTCCGAGCCTGCTCCGTACCGCCGCTCGCGCACGCGGGCTTTCTTGCCGACACGGCCGCGGAGGTAGTAGAGCTTCGCCCGGTTGACGTCGCCGATGGCGACGACCTCGATCTTCTCGATCTTCGGCGAGTGGAGCGGGAACGTCCGCTCGACGCCGATCCCGAACGACTGCTTGCGCACCGTGAACGTCTCCCGTGCGCCCGCTCCCTGCCGCTTGAGCACGATGCCCTCGAAGACCTGCACGCGGCGGCGCGTGCCCTCGATCACCTGGAAGTGGACACGCACCGTGTCGCCCGCCTTGAAGCGCGGGACGTTGCGCAGCTGGGCGCGCTCGAGGTCCTGGATGACGTTGCTCATGAAAAGAGAGCCTGACGGCCGACGGCGAAGGGTAGCGGAATCGCGTTCCGCCCGAACCGCTAGCGGAAGCCGATCCGGTCGGGCGGCCAGTAGACGAAGAAGACGATCCCGATCAGCTTGCTGCGCGGTACCGAACCCCACTTACGAGAGTCGCAGGACTGCGAGCGGTTGTCGCCCATCATGAAGTACTGCCCTTCTGGGACGTGTTTCGTCATACCGAAGTTTTGGCTGTCAGCCAGTCGGTCCTTGGCCGATATGAACGGTTCATTCAGCTTCACCCACTTCTTCGAGTCGGGGCCCCGGATGTAGATGAAGCCTTTGCGGTCCTCGTGCACTGTCTCGCCGGGCAGTCCGATCACGCGCTTCACGAAGGTGCCGCCTTCGCCGCACTCGAGCGCGGCCTTCCTCGGTGTGTTGAAGACGACGACGTCGTTGCGCGAAGGCGACTCGAAGCGCAGACAGATGCGGCAGGCGAGCACGCGGTCGCTCGAGTCGCCGAGACAGCCGAGGGCCGGCTTCGCGCAGTTCAGCGTCGGCTCCATCGACGACGACGGGATCCGATAGGGGTTGACGACCCACAGCTTGAGCGCGAGCACGATCAGGATCGCGCCGGCGATGGTGAGGATCCAGTCGAGCGTGACCCGAACTCCGCGCGGCAACCCCGGGAAGAGCCGGCCGAGCGGATCGCGGGTGCGCCGGGCCGCGTACCGGTCCGCGTCGGTTTCGGCGGGCTGCAGCTCTCCCCTCTGCCCGCTCCCGTAGTCCCCGTAATCGCCGTAGTCGGGCTGCTGCCAGCCCGGTGAGGTCGGCCAGTCGCTCGGATCTTCCCGGCCCGGCTCCGGCTCGCCGTCGTCCCAGCCGCCCGAGGAGCGCCCAGGGTCCGACTCCTCCACCGGCCAGCCGACCAGGGAGTCGCCGCCCGTCTCCTCGGCCTCGTCCGGCTCCTCCTCCCCGCCGGGCTCGGGGCGGTTCCAGTCCCAGTGGTCGCTCACGTCACCTGCTCTCGTCGCCAGGCTTCGACGCGGGCGTGGTCGCCCGAGAGGAGCACGTCCGGGACGGGCCAGCCGCGGAAGTCGGCCGGACGCGTGTAGTGCGGATACTCGAGCCCTCCGCCGAGCTCGGCGGAGAAGCTCTCGAGCTCGCCGGAGCCCTCGGCCAACGCCCCCGGCAGCCGCCGTGCGACCGCGTCGAGGAGCGTCATCGCCGGCAGGTCGCCGTTCGAGAGGACGTACGGGCCGACCGAGATCGCGTCGGTCGAGAGATGCTCGACGATCCGCTCGTCGAAGCCTTCGAAGCGCGAGGAGAGGAGCGTCAGCGCCGGCAGCGCGGCGAGCTCCTCGACGACCTCCTGCGTCAGCTGCCGCCCTTTCGGCGTGAGCGCGATCACCGGGCCCGGCGGCTCGCCGCCGTAGGCGGCCTCGAGCGCAGCGGCGACGACGTCGACGCGCAGCACCATTCCGGCTCCGCCGCCGTACGGCTCGTCGTCGACCTGCCCCGCGCGCAGCGGCGTCGAGTCGCGGTAGTTGAAGAGCCGCAGCTCGAGCTCGCCCCCCAGCACACCGGCCACGGGCTGCTGCTCCGTCAACCAAGCGTAGGCGTGAGGAACGAGAGTGAAGACGTCGATGCGCACGGGCTGGGCTTATTCCGGTTCCGCGAATCCCACGGCGACGACGATTCGCCCCCCGGCTAGATCCACCTGCCGGACGCACGCCTCGACGAGGGGAAGTGACGCACCGGAGTCGAGCTCGAGCACGTCGTTGCCAGGGTACTCGAGTACCTCGCGCACCCGGCCAAGGACCCGCCCGGTCTCCTCCTCCACGCTGAGCCCGACGAGCTCGAAGACGTAGAACTCGTCCGCGTCGTCGAGGTTCGGCAGCGTCGCGCGCCCGACCGCGAGCTCGGCGCCACGTTCCACGAGCCGGTCGAGGAGGATCACCTGCCGGCCGCCGGAGCCGTGGCGCGAGTCGACGACGGTCGCCGGCTCGCCGCCCGCGAAGAGCTTCGCGCCCTTGGCGAAGACACCCCGGCGCTCGCTGGCGCCTTCGACGAAGAAGCCGCCGTCGAGCCCGTGCGGCTTGCCCACGCGCCCGACGGGGACGAGCTCAGAGCCCACGCTCGGTGAACTCGGAAAGTGCCTCCTCGCGCGTCGATCTCAGCTCGGCGCCGTCGTACGGCGTGCGCCGCGGCGCGAGGTCGAGCAGCCAGTACGCGCCGGGCTCGTCCTCGTAGGGCATGCCGACGCTGCCGGCGTTGACCACCCGGACGCCCGCCACCATGCGGTCGAACTGCATGTGCGTGTGCCCGCACACGACGGTCGCCACGTCGAGCCCGGCGAAGAGAAAGGCGATCCGCTCCTCGGGTGTCCGTTCCGTGAAGATGTCGAGGTCGTTGCGCGGCGAGGCGTGGCAGTAGAGGACGTCGCCGATCCGCTGGGTCGGCGGCAGCTCGTGGAGGAACTCGATCTCCTCCTCGCTCAGCTCCGAGCGCGCCTTCTCGAGGAAGTCCGGCGGCGCGAGACCCTCCTCGCCGGGGTGGAGCTCCCGGTCGGCGTTCCCGCGCAGCCAGGCGACACGGTCGCCGAGCGCGCGGAGACGCGAGAGCGTCGCAGAGGGCTGCTCGCCGCCCGCGCAGATGTCCCCGCCGACGACGATCGTCGCGTCGTCCGGAACCTCCGCGAGAACCGCCTCGAGCGCGGCGAGGTTGCCGTGGATGTCGTAGAGCGCCGCGACGGACACGTTCGCGCTAGTCGACGATCTCGAGCTGGAGCCGCCGTCCCGCCTCGACGCCGCCGGCGCGGACGATCGTGCGCAGCGCGCGGGCGAGCCTGCCCTGGCGGCCGATCACCTTGCCGACGTCCCCCTCGGCCACGTGGAGCTCGAGCACGAGCGTGCCGTCGGCCTCCTCGTACTCCTCGACCCGCACGGCGTCGGGCTCGTCGACGAGACGGCGCGCGAGCTCAGCGACGAGGTCGCCCACGGCGCTAGGAGATTCCCTGCGCCTTGAGGAGCTTCGCCACCGAGTCGGTCGGCTGTGCACCCTTCTCGAGCCAGCTGCGCACCTTCGCCTCGTCGAGGTCGATGAGCGACGGATCCGACTGCGGGTTGTAGCGACCGACGATCTCGATGAACTTGCCGTCGCGCGGCGAGCGCGAGTCGGCGGCGACGACGCGGTAGATCGGGTTCTTCTTGGAGCCGATCCGCGTCAGCCTGAGCTTCACTGCCATTCGATTACCTCTTCGCTTTCTTCTTTTTCCGTTTTGAACTCGCTTTGCGCGTCGCGCTCGGGCGCGGGCCGCCGCCCATCGTAGGCGCTGCCGCCGCCATCCCCGGCAACTGAGGCATCTTGCCCGATCCGGCGAGCTTCATCATCTTCGCCATCTGCTTGCGCGCCTCGAGCAGCTGGTTGACCTGTTCCACGGTCGAGCCGGAGCCGGCGGCGATCCGCTTGCGGCGCGAGGCGTCGATCACGTGCGGCACGCGCCGCTCGTGCGGGGTCATTGAGAGGATGACGGCCTCGACGCGCTTCAGCTGGCGCTCGTCGACCTGGTCGAGCCCCTCGAGCTGCTTGCCGAGGCCGGGGATCATCTTGAGGACGCCCTGCAGCGGCCCCATCCGGCGCAGCATCTTGTAGCTCGAGAGGAAGTCGTCGAAGGTGAACTCGCCCTTCAGCATGCGGCGCTCGAGCTCTTCCTTCTCCTCGTCTTCGATCGCCGCCTCGGCGCGCTCGATCAGCGTGAGGACGTCGCCCATGCCGAGGATCCGCGAGGCCATCCGGTCCGGGTGGAACCAGTCGAGCGCGTCGAGCTTCTCGCCGAGCGACGCGAGCTTGATCGGACGGCCGGTGACGGCGCGCACCGAGAGCGCGGCGCCGCCGCGCGCGTCGCCGTCGAGCTTCGTGAGGACGACGCCGTCGAAGTCGATCCGCTCCTGGAACGCCTGGGCGACGTTCACGGCTTCCTGCCCGGTCATCGCGTCGAGGACGAGCAGGACGTTGGTCGGCTTCGCCTCGTTGCGAACGGCAACGAGCTCCGCCATGAGCGCCTCGTCGACGTGGAGGCGACCGGCGGTGTCGAGGATCACGACGTCGCGTCCATCCGCGCGCGCCTGTTCGATCCCCTCGTGAACGGCCTTGACCGGGTCGCTGCGCTCGCCGGCGTAGACCGGCACCCCGACCTGGCCGCCGAGCTGGACGAGCTGGTCGATTGCGGCCGGTCGCTGCAGGTCGGCGGCCACGAGCGCAGGTTTCTTGCCGTCGTTCGAGAGCAGGAGCGCGAGCTTCCCGGCCGCCGTCGTCTTCCCCGACCCCTGCAGGCCGGCGAGCAGGATCGTCGTGGGCGGGCGCGGCGAGTAGGCGAGGCGCGAGTCGGAGGAGCCGAGCAGCTCGGTCAGCTCCTCGTGGACGATCTTCACCACCTGCTGGCCCGGCGTCAGGCTCTTCTGCACGTCCTCGCCGAGCGCGCGCTCGCGCACCCGTGCGACGAACTCCTTGACGACGCCGAAGTTGACGTCCGCCTCGAGCAGGGCGAGACGCACCTCGCGCATCGCGCGCGAGATCGCCTCTTCGTCGAGGACACCACGCCCGCGGAGGTCTCCGAGGGCGGTCTGCAGCATGTCGCTGAGGGCGTCGAACATCGCGGCCAGGGTACCGGCGTGACACTGGCGGGACCGGCGTCGTATCTTCAGCGACGTGAAAGTCTTTATCGGTGCGTGCCTGGTCGTCGCGATCACCGCCGCGTCGACGGCATGCGCCGGGAGTCACCGCGTAGCCGACGGAACGCAGATCCCTGCGAAGACGATTACTTCGAGTCGCCTGATCCTCGGCGGCCGCGTCCGTTGCACCGCCACCGCGAGCACACCGGTCGAGGCAGGGCAGCCGCTCGGAGTCACGTTCGCCTTTCACAACGTCTCCAACCGCGCCGTCAAAGTGAGCCTCGCGCCGTGGGGCGTTCGGCTCGTCTTCACGGCGGGGGACGGCACGAGGTTCGACACACAATCGCTCGTGTCCCCGACGATCCCCTACATCCCGCCGACCAAGCTCGGCGCCGGAGTCACGAGGACCGTGGCGGGAATCGGGTCACTTCTTCGCGTGCGCTGGAGAGGGCCGCTTCGCATCACGCCGGCGTGCGGACAGACGCGGCTCCCGGTGCTTCGACTCGGTGTGATCGCAGCCGGACCTCCTCTGAGCAAACGGGAGGCGATCGCCGACGTCGTCGGCGCAGCGGGGCACCTCTTCGACCACTGCCAGCCGCAGGCCGCCGGGGTCGCGGTACTTGGACAGATCGACGCGCCGGACGGGAACGCTCCTCCGCTGAACGCGGCGTGCTCGGTGCACTTCCGCGAAGAGGGGAGCTTCTGGCGGGCTCAGGCGCTCGTCCTGAGCCCGCCCGGCATCCGCTACGTGAGCGCTCGCCAGCGGTTCGCGGAGCTGTCGCACGAGCAGGGTCGAAACGCCGAGGAAATCGTCTGGGAGTTCGTCGTGACGAGGAATGGAGCCGTCTCGGTCGACGCGTCGGAGCTCGACGCCTCGAAGCCGGCCGATCGGATGGCTGACTTCTGGCAGTGGAACGGATCGAGTTGGGAAAGGGCGGGTGACGGCCGCTGCGGCGGTTTCGGCACGAATGGAGGCGCCGCCGCCGGCCCAACGGTCGACTTCATCACGGTCTGTCGCTAGCCGGCGACGAGCGCCCGCGCGTAGTCGCGCGGGTCGAACGGCTGCAGATCCTCGAGCGCCTCCCCCACGCCGACGAGCTTCACCGGCAGGCCGAGCTCGTAGGCGATCGGGATCGCAACGCCGCCTTTCGCCGAGCCGTCGAGCTTTGTGAGGACGACGCCGGTCACGCCCACCGCTTCGCCGAACAGCTTCGCCTGCTGCACGCCGTTCTGGCCGGTCGTCGAGTCGACGACGAGGAGCGTCTCGTGCGGCGCCCCTTCGAGCCGGCCCGCGAGCACGCGGCGCACCTTCGCGAGCTCCTCCATCAGGTTCGTCTGGGTGTGCAAGCGGCCGGCCGTGTCGACCACGACGACGTCGCGGCCGCGGGCCACGGCTGCCTCGACCGCGTCGTACGCGACGGCCGCCGGATCGCCGCCGCGCTCGGAACCGACGAAGTCCGCTCCGGCCCGCTGCGCCCAGATCTCGAGCTGCTCCTCGGCCGCCGCCCGGTATGTGTCGGCCGCGGCGACGACGACCGTGCGGCCGTGCTCCGCGAGCCTTGCCGAGAGCTTGCCGATCGTTGTGGTCTTGCCCGTGCCGTTGACGCCCACGACGAGGATGACCGCGGGCGCATGACCGACGTCGAGGACGGGAGGCTCGCCGAAGAGCTCTGCGACCTCCTCCGCGAGTGCGGCGTTGAGGTCCGCCAGCTCCCCGCGCGCCTCGAGCCGGCGGACGAGCTCTGCGGTGGCGCGGACCCCGACGTCGCCCGCGATGAGCGCTTCCTCGAGCCGCTCCCAGTCGGCATCGTCGCCCGGATCGAACGACGCCGCGACGGCGAGCTCGCCGGTCAGCGCCCTCCGCGACTTCGACAGCGAGTCGCGCAGGCGCGAGAAGAAGCGGCCGCCGCCCTCGTCCTCCGGCTGCGACCCCGTCTCCGGTTCGCCCAGCAGCTGCGACCAGCTACGTGGCGAGCTGCCACTCCTCGTTCCGGATGAGCGGGACCTCGTTCCCGTCCGCCAGCACTGCGTCGACCTCGAGCTCCGGCCCGCCGACCATGAAATCGACATGGACCTGCGAGCGGTTCATCGCCTCGTCGGCCTCCTCGTCGAAGGCATAGGGCAGCCCGGCGCCGTAGGCGATGTGACAGGTCGCGTTCTCGTCGAAGAGCGTGTTGTAGAAGAGCGTCCCGGTCTGGCCGACGCGCGACTCCTTCGTCACGAGCGCGAGCTCGCCGAGCCGGTCCGCATTCTCGACGGTCGCGAGATGGCTGCGGACGACGTCCGCGCCACTCTCCGCCTGGGCCGTCACGATCCGCCCGTCCTCGAACGTGAGCTCGAGCCCGCGGATGAGCTGCCCGCCGTAGCTGAGCGGCAGCGTCGAGCGCAGGGTCCCCTCGGCGCGCCGGGGGTCCGGGGTCGTGAAGATCTCCTCGGTCGGCATGTTCGCGACGTAGTCGATGCCGCCGGCGGTGCGGAAGCGGGCGTTTCCCCAGTGCGCGGCCGGCAGGAGGCCGACCGTGAGATCCGTGCCCGGCCCCCGGTAGTGGATCGCGTCGGGCCGCAGGTCGTCGAGCGCCGCGGCCCGCGCGTCGAGGCGTTCTAGGTGCTCGCGCCACGCGGCGACGGGGTCGGGCTCGTCCAGCCGGAAGCAGAACGCGACGAGCTCCCAGAGGCGGTCGACGTCCGGCTCGCCGAGCACCTGCCGTGCCCAGCCGGCGTTCGGCGACCCGACGCCGCACCAGTTGACGCTGTTCTCGCGGTAGTGCCGCTGGCGGATCTCGGAGACCTCGAGCGCGATCGCGCGTCCGACTCGCTCGCCGTCGAGGTCCGCGAGCAGCTCGGGCTCCGGGTTCCCCGACGTCGCGAGCCGGGCGTTGCCGGCGTTCCCGTGCTCCAGGGCCTTGAGCCACTCGGGCGAGTACGTGAGCGCCTCGTCGGGGCCGAGCTCGATCATCGCCCGCCGCACGTGCTGGTCGTCGTAGACGACGTTGACGTACGACGCGCCCGCCCGGTACGACTGCCGGGTCAACGCGCGCACGAGGTCCGCGTGCTCGACGAGCCCCCGGATGACGACCTCCTGGCCCGGCTGCACGTTCGCGCCGACCCGCACGGCGAGCTCGGCATAGCGCTCGAGGCGTTCGTCCATCGGCCCCGATCCTACGTGTACCGATCCTCTAGGATCGCCGCGTGCGTGAGCTGAGACCCGGAGTCTGGCACTGGCAGGCGCCGCATCCGGACTGGAACGACGAGCAGTGGTGGCCCCAGCTCGTCTCGTCCTACGCGGTGGAGCTCGGCGACGACTTCGTCCTGTTCGACCCGCTCTCGGTGCCCGACGAGTTGCGCGAGCGCGCCACCGCCGTCGTCCTGACCGCCCCGTACCACGAGCGCGACGCGCGCGGGCTCGGCCTGCCGGTGCACACGCCGCCCGCCGACACCTGGCAGGACTGGGTCGAGAAATTCGGCGTGGATCCCGAGAAGGTGCGCGGGATGGAGAGCGAGGACCTCGCGTGGCTGTGCGCGGGCGAGGGGTCGGGAGAGTTCCACGGTCCCGGTCCGTGGCCGTTCGGGCTGGAGGCGCATGCGGGCCGCGAGGACAACGACCTCGTGTTCTGGGTGCCGTCGATCGGCGCGATCGTCGCCGGCGACTCGCTCTCGGACTTCGGTGACGGACTCGGCGTCCAGATGGGCGGCCGCAAGCACCTGACCCGCGACGACGTCGCCGCCAGGCTGCGCCCGCTCCTCGACCTGCCGGTCGAGCTCGTCCTGCCCGCTCACGGCGAGCCGGCGGATCGTGCGGCGCTCGAAGCCGCGCTCGCCTAGCGCAGCTCGAAGACCGGGTAGCGCGGGTCTGCGTCGAGGCAGGCGGCGGCGAAGAGCGCAGTGCCCGCGCCGCCCGTGAAGAGCGAGTAGCGGCCGGGCAGGCGCGCCGCCTGCCCGAGCGCATGCACCGCGAAGCGCCGCGCACGCTCGAGCCACATCTCGTCCTGCGTCCGCTCGAAGGCGGCGAGCAGCGCGAAGCCGTTGCCCGACGTGCCGTGGCAGATTCCGTGGCCCTTCTCGTCTCCCGGCGCGCCGGCCTGCCAGACGAGCTCGGCGGCCGACAGCAGGAGCTCCTCGTCGAGGTAGTCGCGCGCGAGCGAGACGATCCCCGGCGCCGACGCACACCACTGCAGCTTCTTCTCGCCGCTCCAGTTGGCGAGCCCGCCTTCTCGCGTCGCCGTACGCGCGAGCGCGTCGGCCGACTCCGCACGCAGCGCGTCGTTGCGCGGATCGTCGACCTGGAGGAGCGCGCAGACGTTGCCGACGAGTCCGTGCACGGTGCCGATCCCGCGGAAGCTCGTGCCCCAGAGCCGTTGCGTCCACAGGCCGTCCGCGTCGCGACGCGACGCGAGCGCAGCCGCCGACTCGCGCGCCAGCTCGTCCCAGCCCATCGCCGCGGCGGCGACCAGCGTGCCCGGCGTGCCCCACATCAGGTCCTCGGCCTCGTTGGCGAGGTTCGCGCGGATGAGCGCCTGCAGGTCGTCCTCGAGCTCGTGGCCCAGCCTGCAGGCGACGAGGAGGATGCCAGCCTCGCCCGTGAGGAGCCCCGCCGCGGCGGGCTGGGGCACGATCTCGCCGTGCAGGTAGTCGGGCTCGGCCCGCCAGCGGTCGAGCGCGACCAGAGCGACCGCCGGCAGATCGTGCCTCGTCTCGGCGAGGCCTCGGCGCCTGAGCTCGTCGAGCGCGAACACGACGCCCGCGGCGCCGACGTAGAGGTTCTTCATCGGGTGCGGGGCGTGCCAGCCGTCCCACTCGTGCGCCGGCCAGAGCGCTTCGGGATCGCAGGCGGCGTCGGCTGCCGCCACGAGCGCCGCGATGCCGTCGCGAACGCGCGCCTCGTCCCACGCCGCGTCCGTCAGAGGCTCGAATGCGCCCGGGTCGTAGAGCACGAGCCGAGCTCAGGCGGCCGAGACGGCCTCGGCCTCGTCGCGCGGCAGCCGGCGCGAGACGATCTGCGACACGCCTTCGCCGCCCATCGTCACGCCGTAGAGGACGTCCGCCGCTTCCATCGTCCGCTTCTGGTGGGTGATGACGACGAACTGCGCACGGTCGGAGTAGCGGCGCAGCAAGTCGACGAAGCGGCCGATGTTCGTGTCGTCGAGCGCGGCCTCGACCTCGTCGAGAAGGTAGAACGGGCACGGCCGGGCGAGGAAGAGCGCGAAGAGGAAGGCGATCGCGCCGAGCGCCTTCTCGCCGCCGGATAGGAGCGACAGCCGCTGCACGCGCTTGCCGGCGGGACGGAGCTCGACCTCGACGCCGGGCTCCCCGTCGTCCTCGTGCCCGTCGGGCTCGGTCAGGCGGAGGCGGCCCTCGCCGCCCGGGAAGACCGTCGCCGTCACGTCCGCGAAGTGGCGCTGGACGGCCTCGAAGGTCTCGGCGAAGCGGCGCTCGACCGTGTCCGTCAGCTCGTTGCGAAACTTCTCGAGCTCGGCGAGGCTTGCTTCGAGGTCGGTGCGCTGCGCGACGAGCTCCTCGAGCCTTTCCTTCTCAGCCTCGTATTCCTCGTGCGCGAGAGGGTTGACCTGGCCGAGCGTCTCGCGACGACGTTCGAGCCGCTCGACGGTGGCGGTGAGCTGCTCGCGGTCGTCGCCCTCCGCCGGCTCGTCGGCATTCGCCTGCTCGAGCCGGCGGCGCGCTTCGGCGGCCTCCGCTTCGAGGCGGGCGGCTTCGACGTCCACCGCGGACACGGCCTCGGCGGCGGCGGCGAGCTCCTGGCGGAGCTCGACCTCGGCCGCGCCGAGCCGCCGCAGCTCGGCGCCCAGCTCGCCGCTGCGCGCGGCGCCGGCATCGACGTCCGCCCGGAGCGGAGCCTCGAACTGCGCGACCGAGACGCCGATGGCCCGGAGGAGCCGCTCGGCGAGCTGCAGGCTGTGCTCGGCGAACGGATTCCGCTCGAGCGAGTACGCCGTGTCCGGGATCGGCTGCTCGAGCCGCGCGCGCAGCTCGTCGAGCTCGGCCGCGAGCGAGCGACGCCGGGCCTGCAGCTCGAGCAGCATCGCCTCGGCGGTCTCGCCGGCGAACCACAGCTCGCCGCGTTCCGGGTCGTAGCCGAAGCCTTCGGGCGTCACCGCCGGCACCGGCGAGGCGAGTAGCTCCTCCTTCGCGACGACCGGCATCCGGGCGACCAGCTGAGCCGGATCGCGGCCGACGAGGACGACGAGGCTGCCTAGGCCGTTGTCGCGTGCCCGCTCGAGCAGCGCCAGCGCTCCGGTGAGGTCGTCCCGGACGACGGCTGACGCCGCGCGACCCAGTGCGGCGGCGACGGCGCGTTCCCGGCCGGGCTCGACCTGGAGCAGCGAGAACGCGATCCGCTCGCCGTCCTCCGCGAGCGCGCGCGCCGCCGGCGGCAGCCCCTCGCGCTCCGCGAGCGCCCGGTCGAGCGTGCGCAGGCGCTCCTCGAGCAGGTGAATCTGGTCGGTGAGGGCAGCCCGCTCGGCGCGAACCGATTCGCCGAGCACCCGGCGCGGACGCGCGAGCTCGTCGCGGAGCCGGAGCACCCGCGCCTCGGCCGACTCACGCCGCAACTCGAGCCGCTCGGCCGCACTGCGGAGCCGGTAGAGCGCCTGCAGCGCCTGCTCGCGCGCACCGGCGGCGTCTGCGAGCTCTTCCTCGGCACCTCCGCGCTCGGCAAGCAAGGCCTCGAGCCGCTCCTCCACCCCCAGCCGCGCGTTGCCGGCGGCGCTGCGGCGCATCTCGAGCTCCGCGAGCCGCGCCTCGAGCCCGTCGAGATCGAGCTGCGCGACGCGCGCGCGCAGGCGCGCGATCTCGACGGCGAGCTTCTGCGCGCGCTCGGCGGCGGTGGCCTGGAGCGCCAGCGGCCGCAGCCGCTTGCGAACCTCCGCCTCGACGTCGCGCGCGCGCTCGACCTCGATCGCGACGCGCGCGAGCTTCAGCTCGGCACGGTGGCGGCGGGCCTTGAAGCGGCCGAGGCCGGCGGCCTCCTCGATCAGCGCTCTCCGCTCGGCCGGCTTCGAGGCGAGAATCGCCTCGACCTTCCCCTGGCTGATGATCGAGTGCATCCCCTGGCCGAGCCCGAGGTCGGCGAGCAACTCGACGAGATCGAGCCGCCGCACCGCGGCCCGGTTGACGAGGTACTGGCCCTCGCCGCCGCGGTGGAGCCGCCGCGCCACCGAGAGCTCCGCATAGTCGACCGGCAGCGCGCCGTCGGCGTTGTCGAAGAGAAGCTCGACCTCGCAGAAGTCGGACGATCCGCGGGAGCCGCCGCCTGCGAACAGGACGTCGTCGGGCTTCTCGGCGCGCAGCTCGGTCGGGCTGAGCGAGCCGGCCGCCCAGCGGATCGCATCGGAGACATTCGACTTGCCCGAGCCGTTCGGCCCGACGATCACGCCGACGCCCGGCTCGAGGCGGATCTCGACCGGGTCCGGGAAGGACTTGAAACCACGCAGCTTGACGGCGCGCAGATGCACCGCTCGCACCCTAAAGACGCGGCAGGACGCTACTCGCCGGCGTGCTGCTCGTCGTCGCGCGCGAGCGGGGCGTCCTCGTCCGCGGGCTCGGAGTCCTCGAAGATCTCGCAGATTCCACGCGGCTCGGACTCGGCTTCCTCCGCCGCGAGCCGCCGCAGGCGCAGCTCGGAGTTGGTGGGTCGCCGCTCGGTCATGAGGCCGGACAGCCTAGCCGGATCCGCCTTCGACCCGCGCGAGCGCCTCCCGGGCGGCCTCCTGCTCCGCGGCTTTCTTCGTCCGTCCCTGGCCTCGACCGTGCTCCTCGCCGCCGATGAGCGCGGCGCACGTGAAGTTGCGGTCGTGCGGCGGCCCTTCGACGGAGATCTCCGTGTACGTCACCTGGCGGCCGCTGCGCGCGAGCAGCTCCTGGAGGTCGGTCTTGTAGTCGACCCGCGTCGTGAGCGCGTGCTCGATCTGCCCGGAGAACGCCGCGACGACCGCCTCCTCGATCGCCGCGAAGCCGTGCTGGAGGAAGAGCGCGCCGAGTGCCGCCTCGATGACCGCCGCGAGCACGTTGCGGTTGTGCGAGAGGCGCTCGAGCTCGTCCTCCGTCTGCGTGTCGCCGGCGTCCTCGACGAGGCGCCGGCCGAGATCGAGCTCCCGCGCCACCTCCGCGCAGGTCGCGCGCGAGACGACATGGGAGCGCACCTTCGCCAGCTGTCCCTCGTCGAAGTCCGGATGGCGCGCGTACAGAGCATGCGCCACCGCGAGCTCGAGGACGCTGTCGCCGAGGAATTCGAGCCGCTCGTACGACGCGCCGCGGTCGCTCGCCCACGAGGTGTGCGTGAAGACGAGCTCCGCCAGCTCCGGCGGGAGCGCGTCGATCAGCCGCGCGAGTTCCCCGGAGTCCGCGGCTACTGGTGCGAAGCGACGTAGTCGACGGCCTGGCCGACCGTCTGGATCTTCTGCGCGTCCTCGTCCGAGATCTTGATCCCGAACTGGTCCTCGAGCTCCATGATCAGCTCGACGAGGTCGAGAGAGTCGGCGTCGAGGTCCTCCTGGAAGGAAGCCTCTTCCGTGATATCCGCCTCCTCGATGCCGAGCTGCTCGGTGAGGACCTCCTTCACCCGCTCGTAGACTTCCTCGCGCGACGCTGCCATGTCACCTCGTTGTGTCGTGGGGGCTGGAAAGCGCGCCGATCATACAAGCTCCGCCTGTTGAGGCTGGGAAAGTCGGCTCGCGAGGCGGCCGACGACGTCGTGCTCGACGCCGCGGGCGGCGAGCCGGATCGCGTTGGCGATCGCGGCCGCGGAGGAGTTGCCGTGCGCGATCACGACGAGCCCACGCAGGCCGAGGAGGTACGCGCCGCCGTACGTGTCCGGATCGAGGCGCGCGCGCAGTCGCCTGGCCGCCGGACGGATGAGCAGGCCGCCGAGCTTGCTCGAGGCGGTCGCCGAG
>DASUHE010000023.1:0-9693 GCA_036273695.1 Gaiellaceae bacterium | reverse complement strand
TGATCCGCGACGCAGCCTATGAGTCGCTTCCCAAGGCGGCCCGCGCCGACCTCCATCACCGCTTCGCCAATTGGCTCCAAGAGCACGGGCAGAACCTCGTCGAGCTGGACGAGATCCTCGGCTACCACCTGGAGCAGGCTGCCCGCTACCACGAGGAGCTTGGCCGCAGCGATGTGGAGCTTGCCGACGAGGCCGCTGGCAGACTTGCCGCCGCCGGCCGCACCGCGGATTCGCGCGGCGACGACCGCGCGGCGCGGTCCCTATTCGAGCGCGCGCTCGCGCTCAGACAACATCTGGACATCAATCTCGTCCTCGACTTCGCGGCTAGCACTGTCGTGACCGACATTGAGGTAGGCGTCGACGCCTTGGACGAGGCAGCCGACGCTGCGGAGAAGGCGGGCGACGCGGCCGGAGCGGCGCTAGCGCGGACGATGGGGGCCAGGTTGCGGCTGGAGACGGGCGAGGCATCGGCCGAGGACGTGGAGAGGCTCGCCCGTGCGGCGCTGCCGCTCCTCGAAGCCGCCGGAGACCAGGCAGGGCTCGCCCGGGGCTGGGATCTTCTCGCGTCTGCGCTCCACAGAACCCGCTGCCGCTACGACGAGGTGGAACAGGCTGGGGAGCAGGCGCTCCTACACGAGAGGCTCGCAGGGGAGAAGCGGTCATATCCCGCGGGCATCGTGATCGCGCTCCTCGTGGGAAGCCGCCCGATCGCTGAGGTACTGCAGCGCCTCGACGCGCTCGCCGAGCAGTACACGCATCCCCGCGTCGACTTGCACCGCGCCATCTGCCTCGCAATGCTCGACCGGACTGCGGAGGCCCAGGCACTCGGAGTCGCCGCCGCCGAACGCTTCCGCGAGCTGGTAGGGCGCAGTCCATGGTTCTGGGAACTCGACGAGTTCGCAGGCAACTACGCCGCCGCCGCCGACCAGCTCCGCGACTTCTGCGACTACCTGTCCGAGCAAGAACGCCCGGCAACACTTTCCAACTATGCGTCGATGCGCGGTCGCATGCTCTGTGCAGTCGGCCGCTATGACGAAGCAGAACAGCTCGCCGCGCAGGGCCGTGACCTCGGCGACGAGCACGACCCGGTGGCGCAGTCGTTCTGGCGCCGGGTCGCCGCTCTCGTCGCAGCTCACCGAGGGGACCACGGCGAGGCCGAGCGACTCGCGCGAGAGGCACTCACCTACAGCCAGCAGACGGGCTCGCCCCGATTCCAGGGCGACACCTACTACGACCTGGCCGAGGTTCTCCAGGCTGCCGGTCGCCGCGAAGAGGCCGCCGCCGCCTGGCAGGAGGCGCTCGACCGCTACGAGCGCAAAGGGATCATCCCGCTCGCCCGTCGCACACGAGAACGCCTCTCCGCACTCCAAGAGACGCCTATCTAGCTGCTAGGCGGCAGGTAGCTGCGCGGATTAGAGGCGCAGGACAAGATGGCGCGGCGAGCAGACAAGCTCGGTGCCGATCACAGAACCGCGCCTGGACGGCGATGCGGTTCGCTCAGACGCGCGTTGCAGGCGCGGCGACTCAATCGTCGCTGGCACCTTCAGCGGCGCTCTTCGAATCCAAGGGCAGATAGCGCCCGCGTGAACTCAGACGGGATGTAGCGGTCGCGGTTGAGCCCGACGTCTCGCGGGTCGGTGCGCTCGTGCTCAAGCGCAGCGATCGCGGCCGCTTTCTGCTTGGCGGAGAGACTCGAGGCCACCGCGCGGATCGCGACGAGCGCGTGGTACTGCTCGAACGCGCTCCTAGACGAGGCGAGCACACGGAGAATGCCGTCGAGTGCGTCAGGTGTCGGCGCCTGCTGAAGCAGCGCGAGTGCAATGACGCGATCGCCGTCGGCGTCCGACTCAAGCAACCCCAGAGCGAGTTGCCTGGCCAATTGGGGCGCCGAGCTCGCGCGCACCCGGGCTTCGTTGAGGATCGTGTTCATCTGGATCGTGCGGTCGACTGAAGGACCGCCTCGTGCGCGGGTCTTCTCGTAACGTCGCGCCAGTGCGCCCATTGCATCGGCTGTTACCGTCGCTCGCCCGACCAGGACCTCGGAGGCAATCTGATCAACGGCCTCCTGGAGGTGGCTTGCCTGGCCGGCCGCGGCCGGGACAGACCGCTCCACCTCGGTCACCTTCGTCTTGATCGCTGCCAGCCCGACGATCAGCTCGTCGACGTTCGCGATTCCGCCTGACGAGGCCTCCAAGCCGAACCCCTTGAGCGCGAACCCGGTCATGGACAACAGGCGTACGACGGCGGGAAGCCAGATCAGCGCGATCGCGGTGAGCGTCACCGTGCTGACGCCCTCGTCGACCGTCACTCCGCCCGATGAGGGGTGCTGGATTTTGACGGCAGACGCAACGGCTACTACGGCCATTGCGAGGATCCAAGGCCAGGACGGCCGCATGACGAGCGCAAGGAGTTCCTTCTTCTCTGCAAGCGTCAGCGGGCGATGCATGTATTCGCCCTCCGCCGCGTTGCCCTCCCGTGCACTTGCAGCCATACGTGAATCATGCGGCGGATGGTGCGAAGGCACAAGCGTCGGAGGCGCCCTGCAGCCCGCCGACGACGTAGCGAGCCCTGCGCCTCCTTCCTACGGCGCTGCCGCCATTCGCTCGCGCTTGGCGCGCGATGCCAGCGTCTGCCGCTTCGCTGCCGACAGCTCGACCTTCCTGAGCCGGATCGACTGCGGCGTGACCTCGACCGCCTCGTCTTCGCGGATGAACTCGAGCGACAGCTCCAGCGACAGTGGTCGCGGCGGAATCAGGCGCACGAGCTCGTCGCCGGCTGCGGCTCGCATGTTCGTCAGCTTCTTCGGCTTCGACGCGTTCACGTCGAGATCGTTGTCCCGCGCGTTCTCGCCGACGACCATCCCTTCGTACAACTCGTCGCCCGGCGCGATGAACAGCGACCCGCGCTCCTGCAGGTTGGCGATCGCAAACCCGGTCGCCTGACCGCGCCGGTCGGCGACGAGGCTGCCGCTCGGCCGAGTGCGTAGCTCGCCGTGCCACGGTTCCCACGCCTCGAACACGTGGTGCAGGATCCCGGTGCCGCGCGTCTCGGTGAGGAACTCCGTGCGAAAGCCGATGAGCGCGCGTGCGGGCACGAGGTACTCCATGCGCGCCCAGCCGGTGCCGTGATTCACCATCTCCTGCAGCCTGCCCTTGCGCAGTGCGAGCAGCTGCGTGACGACACCGATGAACTCCTCCGGAATGTCGATGGCGAGCCGCTCGACGGGTTCGTGCCGTTTGCCGTCGACCTCCTTGGTCAGCACCTCCGGCTTGCCGACGGTCAGCTCGAAGCCCTCGCGGCGCATCAGCTCGACGAGGATCGCCAGCTGCAGCTCGCCGCGTCCTTGTACTTCCCAGGCGTCGGGGCGCGCCGTCGGCAGCACGCGCAGAGAGACATTCCCGACGAGCTCCGCATCGAGGCGTTGCTTCACCTGGCTCGCGGTCAACCGCGTCCCCTCGGTGCCGGCGAGCGGGCTCGTGTTGATCCCGATCGTCACCGACAGGCTCGGCTCGTCGACGGACGTCACCGGCAACGGCCGCGGGTGGTCCGGATCGGCGATCGTCTCGCCGATCGTCACCTCGGGCAGTCCGGCGAGCGCGACGATCTCGCCGGGTCCCGCCTGGTCGGCGGGAACACGGTCGAGGGCCTCGGTGATGTACAGCTCGGTCACGCGCGACTGCTGGATCGTCCCGTCGGAACGGCACCAGGCGATCGGCGCGCCCTTGCGCAACGTCCCGTGGCGAATTCGTAACAACGCGAGCCGGCCGACGTACGGGCTCGCGTCGAGATTCGTGACGAGCGCCTGCAGCGGATGCTCGGGGTCGTAGCTCGGTCCCGGGATCGCGTCGAGCAGCGTCGTGAACAACGGGCCGAGATCGGGCGCGAGCTCGTCGGCGGCGTGCCCCGCGCGACCCGCGCGTGCGTTCGCATACACGATCGGAAAGTCGATCTGCGAGCTCTCCGCGTCGAGGTCGAGGAACAGCTCGTACACCTCGTTCACGACCTCGGGCGGCCGAGCGTCGCTGCGATCGACCTTGTTGATCACGAGCACGACCGGCAACTTCAGCTCCAACGCCTTGCGCAACACGAACCTCGTCTGCGGCAGCGGGCCCTCGGACGCGTCGACGAGCAGCAGCACGCCGTCCACCATCGTCAGGGCGCGCTCCACCTCGCCGCCGAAGTCGGCGTGGCCCGGCGTGTCGACGATGTTGATCTTCGTGTTGCCGAGCGACACCGCCGTGTTCTTGGCGAGGATCGTGATGCCCTTCTCGCGCTCGAGATCCATCGAGTCCATCACGCGCTCCGCGACGTCTTGGTTCTCGCGGAACGAACCGGACTGCCAGAGCATCGCGTCGACGAGCGTCGTCTTCCCGTGATCGACGTGCGCGATGATCGCGACGTTGCGCAGGTCGTTGCGGCGAGCGGGCACGACGAGTGTCTCAGGCGGCGAGCTCAGCCGCTACCACTTCGAGCGGCGGCCGCGGCGGCTCGTGTACATGAGCTTCGCCCGGGCGGTCTTCATACCCGTCGCCTCGAACTGCTCGCGGTGTCCGAGCATCGTCGCGACCCGGCTGACGTCTGCCTGCTGCTCAGGCAGGACGAGCGTGATCCCCTGGCCGGAGCGGCCGGCGCGGCCGGTTCTGCCGACACGGTGGACGTAGTCCTTGCCGTCTGCCGGCGGGTCGTAGTTGATCACGTGGGTGATCGCGTGGAGGTCGAGGCCCCGGGCGGCGACGTCGGTCGCGACGAGCGTCGTCACCTTGCCGCCGCGGAAGCGCTCGAGCGCCCGTTCGCGGGCGGCCTGGGACATGTCGCCGTGCATCGCGGCCGCCTCGACCCCCTGCGCGCGCAGCCGCTGGACGAGCCGATCGGCGCCCCGCTTCGTGCGCACGAACACGAGGGCGAGCTCCCGCTGCTTGCCGAGCAGCTCGATCAGCCGCTCGAGCTTGTCGCCGTCGGTGACGGCCACGAACTCGTGCTCGACGAGGCCGTCTGCGTGGCGCGAGGGCAGCTCGGCCTCGAACCGCGACGGATTGCTCGTGTAGGCCCGGGCAAGCTCGCCCACGGCACCGTCGAGCGTGGCCGAGAAGAGCATCGTCTGACGCCGCGCCGGCAGGCGCCGGACGATCCGGTCGACCTGCGGCTGAAAGCCCATGTCGAGCATCCGGTCTGCCTCGTCCAGGATGAGGATCCGGACCGGGTCGAGCGAGAGCAGCCGCCGCTGGATCAGGTCGTTCAGCCGGCCGGGGGTGGCGACGACGACGTGTGCGCCGCGCAGGCGCTTCACCTGCGGTCCGACCGGGGCGCCGCCGTAGGCGGCCGCCGCGCGGATTCCCTTCGGCTTGCCGAGCAGCGCGAGCTCCTCGGTCACCTGCAGCGCCAGCTCGCGGGTCGGCGCGAGCACGAGCGCCGCGGGGGTCGGCTCGCCGGCGGCGAGGAGCTCGACGATCGGCAGCGCGAACGCGAGCGTCTTCCCGGAGCCCGTGGGCGCCTTGCCGAGGACGTCGCGGCCCGCAAGCGCGTCGGGGACGACGAGGGACTGGATGCGAAACGGCTCGACGATACCGCGGGCGGCGAGCTCCTGCTCGACCTCCGCGCTCACGCCGAGCGCGCCAAACGACTGTGACATACGGGGTTCGACTCCTTCGATTCGGATTCGAGATGCAGGCTCGAAACCGTCCAAGGAGGAACGAGGAGCTGGATCTCACGGGACTGCGCTGATGCCGTCCCTAGCGAGCAGGCTAGCACCCGCACATGCGGGCTTTGTGAGGCGTGACAAAGAATCCTTTGCAAAGATAACTGTGCACCGGTGACCGATTCCAAGACAGACGCGCTTGCCGTGCGGGCGCTCACGCATCCGTTGCGCCTCCGGCTCCTCGACCTGCTCCGCTTCGAGGGGCCGTCGACGGCCACGCTGCTCGGCCGGCAGGTGGGGGAGTCGAGCGGTTCCACGAGCTACCACCTCCGCCAGCTCGCGCGGTACGGCTTCATCGAGGAGGCGCCGGCTCGCGCGGGCCGCGAGCGCTGGTGGCGCTACCGAAACCGGCGCGTGTCGCTGGAGGCCGGCGGGGGAGGCGGACGCGAGCTGCTCGCAGAGTTGCTCAGCCGCGAGGCGTATGCCCTCGATCACTTCCTCGCGCAGCGCCCGCTGCCCCCCGAATGGGATGCCGGCTCGTTCTTCACGACGCTCGCGCTCCGCCTGACCGCCGACGAGCTCGCCGATCTCAGCAGGAGCATGCAAGCGCTGCTCGGCCGGTTCCGTCGCGCCGAGGCGGACGACGCGCCCGCCGACGCCAGGCCCGTCCGGCTCCTTGCCTTCGGCTACCCGGTTCCCGTAGAGGAGACATGAACGACCTGACGTCCCAGCTCGCTCGGTACGCCGACCTGATCGTGCGCGTCGGCGCCAACGTGCAGGCGGGGCAGACCGTCCTCGTCAACGGCCTCGTCGAGCATGCGCCCCTCGTTCGTGCGGTCACCGAGAGCGCGTACGCGGCCGGCGCCCGCCACGTCGACGTCCGCTACGCCGACCAGCACGTGCGCAAGGCGTTCGTCACCCATGCCGCCGAGGACGATCTCTCGACGACCCGGCCATGGGATCTGCCGCGCTTCCAGGCCTTGAAGGAGGGCGCCGCGCTGATCGTGATCACCGGCGACCCCGAGCCGGAGCTGCTCGCCGACGTCGACCACTCGCGCATCGGCCGCGCCCGTCCGCTCGAGGGCATGAAGCTCTACGTCCAGGCGGTGAACGAGCGCCTGACCAACTGGACGATCGCCCCCTACCCCACGGCCGGGCAGGCGCAGCAGGTCTTCGGCGAACCCGACGTCGACCGCCTGTGGGATGCAATGGCGCGCAGCGTCAGGCTCGACGCCGCTGATCCGGTGGCGGCGTGGCGCGAGCACCTCGAGACGCTCAGGCGCCGCTGTGGGCGCCTCGACGAGCTCGAGCTCCGCGCGATCCGCTTCACCGGTCCCGGCACGGATCTCAGCGTGGGCTTGCTGCCGGGTGCGCGTTGGCTGTGCGGTGTGGGCGAGACCCGGGGCGGAATCTCGCACGTCGCCAACATGCCCACCGAGGAGGTCTTCGCGTGTCCCGACTGGCGGCGCACCGAAGGCAGTGTCCGCTCGACCCGCCCGCTGGCGGTCGGCGGCGTGATCGTGCGCGACCTCGAGCTGCAGTTCGCGGGCGGCGAGATCGTCGAGGTCTCCGCGTCGACCGCCGTCGAAGTCGTCCGCGGCCAGCTCGAGGTGGACGAGTTCGCGAGGCGCCTCGGCGAAGTCGCCCTCGTCGACGGCGACTCGGCCGTCGGCAGGACAGGGCTCACCTTCTTCGACACGCTGTTCGACGAGAACGCGACCTGCCACATCGCCTACGGCGCCGCCGTCTCGATGGGCGTCGACGGGCTCGAGGGGCTGTCACCGGAGGAGGTGCGCGAACGCGGGGTGAACGTGTCCGTCGTCCACACCGACCTGACGGTCGGAGGTCCCGCAGTGGACGTCGACGGGATCGCGGCCGACGGGTCGGTCGTGCCGATCCTTCGCGACGACGTCTGGCAGCTTCGCTAGCCGTGGAGCACCGCGCTAGCCGGCCGCGGCACCCTCGCGCAGCTGGCGGTCGTACTCGGCCTGGTCGTAGTGGCCCAGTGACTCGGCGATGCGGCAGTCGGCGTCGATCGTCCATTCCTCGAAGCCGGGGATGCGCACGGACTTGCCGGTCTCGGCACTCGTGCCGGTGAAGGTCCAGTGGTACTCGACGACCTCGTCGACGACGACGAGATCGTTCATGAAGACCTCGATGTCGGGGAACGCGGCGACGAAGCCCTCTGCCACCCCGGCGATGGGGGCAGGCTCCCCGCCGTTGATGGCGATCGTCCCGCCCGGGGCGTACTGGGCCGCGACGCGCGCCGGGTCGCGACTGCACCACGCCTCGGTGTACTCGCGTGCGAGCTGCGCGATCTGCTGCCGGTCGTGGGTCACGCCAGACGACCCTAGGCCGCGCCCGGGCGAAAAGCAACGTCGTCGCTCGGCGGCGCCGCTACGACCCGCGCATCCGCCGCCACCTCTGGTCGCTGTATCCGCCAGGTGGGAGCGAGACGGTGCAGGGCCTCGTCGGGCTCGCCTGAACGCGTAAAGTCGCTCTCAGTCCGACCGACGGAGGAGCGAAGTGACGAGCATGTACGCAGTTGTTGACCCGGCGACCGACGTGACGGTCAAGGAGTACCCGACCATCACCGACGACGAGTTGCGCGCCGCAATCGGCCGCGCCGACCAGGCACACCGCGACTGGGCGACCAAGACGACCGTCGCCGAGCGCGCCGCGCTCGTGCGGCGCGTCGGCGAGCTGCACTCGGAACGGCGGAAGGAGCTCGCCGACATCATCGTCTCCGAGATGGGCAAGCCGGTGCCGCAGTCGCGGGGCGAGGTCGACTTCTGCGCGTCGATCTACGGGTTCTACGCCGACAACGCGGAGGCGCTGATGGCCGACGAGCCGATCGAGCTCCTCGACGGCGAGGGGTCGGCCGTCATCCGCCGCAGCTCGCTCGGCGCCCTGCTCGGGATCATGCCGTGGAACTTCCCCTACTACCAGGTCGCCCGCTTCGCAGGACCGAACTTCGTCATCGGCAACACGATCCTGCTCAAGCACGCTCCCCAATGCCCGCAGTCGGCCGAGGCGATGGCGCAGATGTTCGCCGACGCCGGCTTCCCCGTTGGCGCCTACGAGAACATCTACGCCACGAACGAGCAGATCGAGTGGGTGATCGCCGATCCGCGCGTCCGCGGCGTCTCGGTCACGGGCTCAGAGCGCGCGGGCGCCGCCGTCGCCGAGATCGCCGGCCGCAATCTGAAGAAGGTCGTGCTCGAGCTCGGCGGCTCCGACCCGTTCATCGTCCTCGGCACCGACGACCTCGACAAGACCGTCGAGGACGCCGTCGCCGCGCGCATCGACAACGCCGGGCAGTCGTGCAACGCCGCGAAGCGGATGATCGTGATCGACGAGCTGTACGAGCCGTTCCTCGAGAAGTTCACGGCCGCTCTCACCGCCGTGAAGCCGGGCGATCCGAAGGAGCGCGGGACCGAGCTGGGCCCGCTGTCCTCCCAGATCGCGGCCGATCGTCTCGAGGATCAGGTCAAGCGCGCCGTCGAGCAGGGAGCCACGGTGGTCGCCGGCGGCAAGCGCGACGGCAACTACTTCGAGCCGACGGTGCTGACCGACATCACGCCGGAGAACGACGCCTACCGCGAGGAGCTGTTCGGCCCCGTCGCGCAGGTCTATCGCGTGCAGTCGGAGGACGAGGCGGTCGCGCTCGCGAACGACACTCCGTTCGGGCTCGGCTCCTACCTGATGACGAACGACCCGGAGCAGGCCGAGCGCGTCGCCGACAAGATCGACGCGGGCATGGTCTACGTCAACATCGTGGGCGCGGACGGCGCCGAGCTGCCGTTCGGCGGCACCAAGCGGTCAGGCTTCGGACGCGAGCTCGGCCGCTACGGCGCCGACGAGTTCGTGAACAAGAAGCTGATCCGTATCGGCTGAGCGGGAGGAACGGCCGCCTACTAGTTGGCGGGTGGCGGCGGGTTGTAGTCCGGGCAGTCGCAGGGCTGGTTCTTCGCCTGCCCGTTCCACTCGACGAACGTGACCGGCCCGAGCGTCGCGGGTGAAACCAGGGGCAGGCGGGTCGTGCCGTCCATCGTGAA
>DASUHE010000022.1:0-10453 GCA_036273695.1 Gaiellaceae bacterium | reverse complement strand
GACAGTGTAGCCGCGGCGGGAGCGCCCGAACCGCCCCGAACGCGCGTACCATGCCGCGTCTTGCGCCACTCGCTGCTCCCGCTCGCGCTCGCCCTTGCCGCCGGCCTCACGCTGCTCGCGGGCGGAGGGGAGGCGGCGTCGACGCGACCGGCCGGGAAGCTCGTCGAGGTGGTCGTGACCCTGCCGCGGCCCTCCCTCGCCGCGGAGGTCGCGCGGAGCCGGACGCTGGCAGCGACGGCGCAGCGTCGCCACTCGGTCGTGGTGCGCGCGCCCGCCGCCGCCTCGTACCTCAGAACCCTGGCGGCGGCGCAGCGCACGCTCGGCGCGCGGCTCGCGGTCTCGATTCCGGCGGCTCGCGTCCGCTGGCACTACGGCGTCGCGCTCGACGGCGTGTCCGTCGTCCTCCCCGCGTCCGAGCTGGCGCTTCTGCGCGCGCTGCCCGGCGCGACGGTCTGGCCGAGTGTCACCTATCACGCGCTGGCCGACGCGCCGACGACCCCGGTGGCGACGCCGGCGCTGAATCGAGGACCGACGCTGATCGGAGCGCCTGCGCTCTGGGGGAGCAACCTCGCCACCGCCGGCCAGACGATCAAGATCGGCCTGATCGACGACGGGATCGACCAGGCGCATCCGTACTTCAACCCGGCGGGGTTCTCGTATCCGGCCGGCTTCCCGAAGGGGAACACGGCGTACACCACGCCCAAAGTCATCGTCGCGCGGGCCTTCCCTGCACCGGGCACGCACTGGAGGTACGCGGGCCGGCCGTTCGATCCCCTCTACTCGTTCCATGCGACCCACGTGGCGGGAATCGCAGCCGGCGACTACGACACGCCGACCGCAGCCGACGGCGGCTCGCCCATCTCGGGCATCGCGCCGAAGGCGTATCTCGGCAACTACAAGGCGCTGACCGTGCCGACCGGCGACTACGGGCTCGACGGCAACTCGCCGGAGATCGCGAAGGCGATCGACCAGGCCGTGACCGACGGGATGAACGTGATCAACCTCTCGATCGGCGAGCCCGAGGTGCAGCCGCGCCGTGACATCGTCGTCCGGGCGCTCGACAACGCCGCCGCGGCGGGAGTCGTCCCGGTCGTCGCGGCCGGGAACGACTATGACGTGGCGGGGGCGGGCTCGGTCGGATCCCCGGCGAACGCGCCCGCGGCGATCACCGTCGCAGCGTCGACGCTCGGCGGCGACGGGACGCAGCCCGACCACATCGCCGACTTCTCGTCCGGTGGGCCGACACCCGTGTCGCTCCAGCTGAAGCCCGACGTGACGGCGCCGGGCGTCGACGTCCTCTCCTCGATCCCCGCCCACGACTTCGAGGTACTGGACGGGACGAGCATGGCGACGCCGCACGTCGCGGGCGGCGCCGCTCTCCTCCTGCAGCGTCATCCCGCCTGGACGGTCGAGCAGGTGAAGTCGGCGCTCGCCTCGACCGGAGCCGTCGTGCACCCGACCGGCCACGCCGGGGAGGTCTCGGTGCTCCGCGAGGGCGGCGGCCGGATCGACCTTGCCCGTGCGGACACGCCGCTCATCTTCACGACGCCCACCTCGCTCGGCTGGGGCCTTGTGCGGCGTGGTTTTTCGGGCACGAAGACGCTCTCCACCGCGGACGCAGGGGGCGGAAGCGCGCCGTGGAGCGTGTCGATCCAGGCGCAGTCGCTGCCCCGCGGTGCGAAGCTCGAGCCGGAGGCAGCGACGATCGCAGCCGGAACGTCGCTGCCCCTGAAGCTCACGGTGTCGGAGACCGCGACCGGCCGCGACGGCGCGGGCTTCGTTGTCCTGACACGCGGCACCGACGTCCGCCGGATCGCGTTCTGGTTCCGCGTCGACGTGCCGCGACTGGGGCTCGATCCGCACCGGATCCTCCACCGGCCCGGCCTCTACCACGGCGACACGGCCGGCAAGGCGTCGCGTGTCTCCGCGTACCGCTACCCGGAAGGCGGTCTCGCGCCGGCGGTGCCGACGCGGCTCGCCGGGCCGGAGCAGGTCTTCCGGTTCACGCTCCGGCGACCGGTCGCGAACTTCGGGATCGCGATCGTCCGGCGCGCGCCCGGCGTCCGGGTCTCGCCGCGTCTCGTCGCGGACAACGACGAGAACCGCGTCGTCGGCTACCCCGGGCTCCCCGCGAGCCTCAACCCCTACCAGGGCTTCAGCCGGGCGGAGCCGGTCGTCGCGGCGATACTGCCCGAGCCGGGGACGTACGAGTTCGTCTTCGACACGCCGACGCACGAGAAGCCGGGCGCCTTCGCGTTCCGCTTCTGGGTGAACGACACGTCGCCCCCGTCGATCCGGCGCCTCCAGCGGAACGGCGTGATCGGGCGGCCGCTCCGCTTTGCCGTGCGCGACCCGGGCTCGGGGCTCGATCCGCGGGGCTTCCGGGCGAGGATCGGCGGCAGGGCCGTGCGGGTCAGGTACGCGAACGGCGTTCTTCTGCTGCGGACGAAGGGCCTGCGCCCCGGCAGGCGCGCCGTGACCGTCAAGGCCTCGGACTACGAGGAGACGAAGAACATGGAGGACGTCGGGCCGGTTCTTCCGAACACCCGCGTCCTCCACACGACCGTCACGCTCCGCCGCTAGCGCTTCCGCGAACGGCCCGCCGGATCTGGCACGCTCAGCCGGCCCAGTGAGAGCAAGCGGAGTGAGAGCAAGCGGAGTGAGACCAGTCCAGTGAGCCGAGTGTCCGACCGGCTCGATCTCGCCCTCGTCGTGCGCCTGCGCCGGGTGGTTGCGGGGGAGCTGGCGACCGAGAGCGAGCTCAGGTCGCTCGCCGACGGGGCGGACGGCTTGCTGCGATCGACGGAGGCCCAACTGCACGCCGCCGAAGCGCGGCTCACGAGCCTGAACGCAGACCGGGCGAGCCCGCTCGTCGAGATCGCTGCCGAGGTGCGCCGCGTCGAGGCCCTCTCGCGCCGGCGCAACGAGGCGCGGCGACTCCTCGAGGGCCTCGAACGGCGGACGCGCGAGCTCCGCACCGCCTGGCTGAAGCACGACGCAGACGCCGGCTCGCCGTTCGATCCGAGAGCGTCGAGCTAGCGTCTAGCGCGAGCGGCGTTCGCGATCGTCGATCGTCGGCAGGTTGGCGAGATCGCGCTCGACGCTCGCCGCGAACTCGTCCGCCTCGTCGTCCCGGACGACGCGGAGGCCTGCCTTGCGCCGGGCGCGCTGCCGGCGACGACGGGAATCGACCCCGAACCGCTCTCCCAGCCGCGGCCATTCGGCGCCCGCGACCAACACGACTGCGACCGCGAGCAAGGCGGTGTACAGCCAGCTCACGCAGCGAGTCTAGCGAAGCGCCGCCGGCCTCGAACTACGCGGCGTCGAGCGCCTCCACCTTGCCCCGCAGGTAGGCGAGGTACGGCTCGGCGTCGAGCGGGCCGCCCACGGCGCGTTCGAGCAGCTCGGGCGGCTTGAACGTGCGGCCCCAGCGGTGGACGTGCTCCCGCAGCCACTCCCGCAGGGAGCCGAACTCACCACGCTCGAACTCGTCTTCGAGGTCGCCGAGCTCGCTCGTCGCGCGCTCCCACAGCTGTACCGAGATGACGTTCCCGAGCGCGTACGTGGGGAAGTAGCCGAAGCTCGAATCCGACCAGTGGACGTCCTGCAGGACGCCGTCGACGACGTTCGCCGGCTCCACGCCGAGGTACTCGCGGAGCTTCGCGTCGAATGCCTCGGGCAGGTCGCTCGGCGTCACGGAGCCCGCGAGCATCTCCCGCTCGAGCTCGAAGCGGAGGATGATGTGGAGCGGATACGTGACCTCGTCCGCGTCGACGCGGCGCACGCCGGGAACGACGCGGTTGAGCGCCCGGTGGAACTCGCCGAGCGGAACGTCGGCGAGTTGCTCGGGGAAGCACTCCTGGAGCCGCGGGTAGAAGAAGCGCCACGTCGCGAGGCTGCGTCCGACGATGTTCTCCCAGAGGCGGCTCTGCGACTCGTGAAACGACGACGAGACGCCCTCCGCGAGCGGCGTCCGCTCGTACCGCTCGTCGACCTGGCGCTCGTACACGCCGTGGCCGAATTCGTGCATGCACGAAAGGATCCCGACGAGCTGGTCGTCGTGGAACTGCGTGGTCAGCCGGATGTCCGAGATCGACATGTTCGAGGCGAACGGGTGCACGGTGTCGTCGAGCCGCCACGCCTCGCCGTCCATTCCCCAGCGGGTCAACACCTCGAGCGAGAACTGCCACTGGCGCTCGACCGAGAAGTAGCCGTGGAGGCACGCGTCGTCCACGGGCTCGCCCATCCCGCCGATGAGCGGGACGAGCTCGGCCTTCAGCCGCTCGAAGATCGCCGCGACCTCGGACGTCGGCATCCCCGGCTCGTGGTCGTCGAGCAGAACGTCGTAGGGATCGTCGTACGGCTCGAAGCACGCGACGTACTCGCGCGTGAGCGCGAGCCGCCGCTCGAGGTGCGGGCGGAGGATCTCGTAGTCGACGGCGTCGCGCGCCCGCAACCAGGCGGCGTAGCCGACCGAGGCGGCACGCGTCATCTCGGCGCGCAGCTCGCTCGGGATGCGCAGCTTCTTCTCGTAGTCGCGCCGTGTGACGCGGATGACGCTTGCCTCGAAGGACTCGTACGCGGAGGTCTCCTCCAGCTCGCGCAGGTCCTCGAGGAGCGACCCGAGCTCGGGTGCCGTGCCGAGCTCGTGCGAGATCCGCGCCAGCGTCCCGAGCTGCTCGGCCCGAGCCGGAGCACCGAGCGGCGGCATCCCCGTCTCCTGGTCCCACGTGAGCAGGAACTCCGCGCGCTCGACGTCGGAGATCTCGCCGAGGCGCCGCAGAAGCTCGTCGAAACGTGGCCGCAGGTCAGGCACGACGCATGAGCCTACCCGGCGCGGCGGAAAAGTTCCCCGGGTCGGACGTCGAGGCAGGGTCGGAAGCTCCCCGGGTTGGACTCGAACCAACAACCCTCCGGTTAACAGCCGGATGCTCTGCCAATTGAGCTACCGGGGATCGGCGGCGGCCATTGTAGCCTCGCTCAGGCGAACGTTCGGATCTCGTCGCGCAGCTTCGCGAGCGCCTGCTGAAGCTCGACGAGGCGTGAGTCGTCGGCGGCGGCGAGCTCCCGCTGCAGGCCTCGTTCGCGGAGACGCAGGAGAAGCTGGCTCGCGGTCTCGAGTGTGATCTCCTCCTCGTCGGGCAGCGCGTAGAGCTCGGCGAGGAGCGCCGTCAGCTCGCCGTCTGTCGCCTCTTCGCCGAGGAGGTACGCGCGCGCGCGGCGGTGGAGCTCGTCGTCGAAATGCTCCGGGCCGAGCAGCTCGAGATCCGGGAGCAGGGACTCATGGGCCGCGACGCCCGCGAGGGCGCTGCGCTCGAGCCGCTGGCCGACGTCGAGGAGTCGCGGCGAGACGACTCCGGCGGTGCGCGCCCCGCCGCGCGCCGGCGCGAGGCCCGCTTGCGTCTCCGGCGGCAGGTCGAGCAGGTCGGCGGCGACGCGTCGCGCCTCGAGGTGCTCCGGCGAGTCGGGCAGCGAGCCGAGGAACGTGCGGATCGCGGCGAACGCCGCCTGCGGGTCGCTCGCCCGCGCATGCTCGAGCCGGACGCGGTGCACCGGGTAGCTGACGGGCTTCGCCAGCCGCTCCTGGAACGCGGCCGGATCGTCCGCGGGATCGGTTCCGGGCGGCAACGGCACGACGCGGACCGAGAAGCCGTCCCGCACCGCGAGCTCCATGCCGCGAAGCGTCGCGTCCTGCCCGGCCGCGTCGGAGTCGAAGCAGAGGTAGAGCCGCTTCGTCAGCCGCGCAAGCTCGCGAAGCTGCGCCTCGGTGAGGGCCGTGCCCATCGAGGCCACGACGGGCGCGAACCCGGCCTGCCGCAGGGCGATCACGTCGGTGTTTCCCTCGACGACGACGGCCCGGTCCTCCCGTGCGATCGCCTGCCGCGCCCCGTCGAGCCCGTAGAGGAGGTCGCCCTTGCGGAACAGCTCGCCCTCGGGCGAGTTGACGTACTTCGCCTGCAGCGGGTCGTCGTCGTGGAGCTTGCGCGCCTGGAAGCCGCGCACGCGACCACGCGCATCGGCGAGCGGGAAGACTATGCGGCGCTGGAAGTAGTCGTTGCCGCGTCGGTTCGCGAGCCCGACCGCGAGCAGCTCCTCCTGGGTGTATCCCTCCTGCAACGCGCGGGCGGCGAGCCGCGCGGCGCCGGGTGCGTAGCCGAGCCGGAACTCGCGGCAGACCTCCTCGCCGAGCCCGCGGGAGGCGAGATAGTTGCGCGCGCCGGCAGCGGCCTCCGACTCCCAGAGCACGCGGGCGTAGAACTCGGCCGCCCGCTCGAGCAACGCCCGCAACCGATCCTCGCGCCGACGCCGCTGCTCCTGCTCCGGCGAGGCCTCCTCGTACTCGAGCTCGACCCCGAAGCGCCGCGCGAGCAGCTCGATCGCGCCGACGAAGTCGACGTTCTCCGTCTTCTCGACGAACGAGATCGCGTCGCCGCCCTCGCCGCAGCCGAAGCACTTGTACGTGCCGCGAGCCGGCGAGACGGTGAAGCTCGGCGTGCGCTCCTGGTGGAAGGGGCAGAGCCCTTTGTAGGTGCTGCCGGCCTTGCGCAGGCGGACGACGTCCTCGACGAGCGGGAGGATCTCCATCGCCGCCTTGACGCGCTCGACCGACTCGTCCTTGATCCGCGCCACGGACTAGTCCAGCTCCGCCGCGTAGCCGAGCGCGAAGCGATCGGTCATCCCTGCGAGATAGTCGGTCGCAGCGGCGGTGTCGAGCCCGCGCTTCTCGACGAGCTCGGCGAAGATCCGCCGCACCGCGGCCCGCGCCGGGCCGTGATCCTGGGTGTGATAGACGCGCTCGAACATGAAGGCGCGGAGCGCGAGCATCGCCTCGCCGATCTCGTCGCTCTGCACGATGTCGCCGGCGCGGGCCGACTGCTCGACGACGTCGTGGACGAGCGTGTCGATGCGACGCGAGCCGCTGTCGCCGAGGAGCGCGATCGGCTCGGACGGCAGCTCGGCCGGATCGAGATGGCCGGCGCGCACGGCGTCGTCGATGTCGTGGTTGATGTACGCGAAGCGGTCGACGAGCCGCACGATCCGGCCTTCGAGCGTCTCCGGCTCCTCCGGTCCCGTGTGCTTGAGGATGCCGTCGCGCACCTCCCACGTCAGGTTGAGGCCTCTGCCGTCGCGCTCGAGTCGCTCGACGACGCGCAACGAGTGCTCGTTGTGGCGAAAGCCGTCCAGCCCGCGCTCGCGCAACAGCTCGTCGAGCGCCTGCTCGCCCGCGTGGCCGAACGGCGGGTGCCCGACGTCGTGGCCGACGGCGACCGCCTCGGTGAGGTCCTCGTTCAGACGGAGGGCGCGCGCAACCCCGCGCGCGATTCCGGCCGCCTCGAGCGTGTGCGTGAGCCGCGTGCGGAAGTGGTCGCCCTCGGGATCGACGAAGACCTGCGTCTTGTGGCGCAGGCGCCGGAACGCCTTCGAGTGGACGATCCGGTCGCGGTCGCGCTGGAACGGCGTCCGCAGCCGGCATTCCTCCTCGGGAGCCTCACGGCCGCGGGTCTCGTACGAGCGCACCGCGAGGGGCGAGAGCCACTGCTCCTCGTGCTCGCGGACCGCGTCCGCGAAGCCGTCCGCGACCTGTCCGGCGATCTCGGGCATCGTGAGGCCAGCCTAGCCCGCGCCTTCGTCTCCGCCTAGATGATGATCGGCACGGTGCCACCGTCGGCGCTCCACGCCGCGCCGGTGACGTAGCTCGTCCGCGGCGAGCAGAGGAACGCGACCACCGCCGCGATCTCCTCCGGCTGCGCGAGCCGGCCGAGCGGGCGTCCGGCGGCGACCTTGGCGAGCACCTCGTCGCGGTCGCCCTGCTGGTCGGCGAGACCGCCGTCGCCCAGCCACGCCTCGGTGGCGGTCGGGCCCGGCGTGACCGCGTTGCAGCGGATGCCGTCCTTCGCGTACAAGTCGGCGACGAGCCGGGAGAAAGAGAGCAGGGCCGCCTTCATCACGGAGTAGTCCGGCATCCCGGTCGACGGGCGCTTCGCTGCGGTCGAGGAGACGTTCACGATCGTGCCCGCGCCTCGCGCGCGCATCCCCGGCAGCGCCGCCCGCGTCGCTCGCACGGCGCTCATGAGGTTGAGCTCGAACGACGACTGCCAGATCTCGTCGGTCACGTCCTCGAGCTTGCGGATCTCGCTGTAGCCGACGTTGTTGACGAGCACGTCGAGCCGGCCGTGCCGTTCGATCGTCTCCCGCACGACGCGCTCCGGCTCGTCCGGTCGCGAGAGGTCGGCCCGCACGTCGCCGCCGCTGCGGCCGGTCGTGACGACGGTCGCGCCTTCGGCGCGGAGCAGCTTCGAGGTCTCGAGACCGATCCCGCCCGTGGAGCCGGTGACGAGGCAGACGGTGTCGGCGAGCCCGAGGTCCATGGCTGGCTAGCGTAGTCAGTCGTGACCACGCTCCTGCTCGTTCGGCACGGCGAGACGGACTGGAACGCCGCCGGGCGACTCCAGGGCCACACCGACCGGCCGCTGAGCGACTTCGGCCGAGGACAGGCTCGGCAGCTGGCCGAGGAGCTCGAGCGCGACGAGATCGAGGCGATCCATTCGAGCGACCTCGCCCGCGCGCGAGAGACGGCGGAGATCGTCGGCGAGCGCCTCGGCCTGCCGGTCGCTCTCGACCCCGACCTGCGGGAGAAGAACTGGGGAACCTGGGAAGGCCTCACCGCCGCGGAGCGGGATCGGGTCGAGTTCGCCGGCGAGACGACCGCCGAGCACGAACAGCGAGTGCTGCGAGCCCTGAGCCGAATCTGCGACGACCATCCCGGCTCCGGCCCCGTCCTCGTCGTCACCCACGGAGGCTCGATGCGGCGCGTGCAGGCCGCCGCGCTCGGCATGGCCCTGCCGGTCGTGGAGAACTGCGGCCGCTGGCTCTGCGCCTGTGAGAACGGCTCGTTCCGCGCACTAGACTGAACCGCCGTGGAGGACTACACGAGCAAGTACAAAGGCGAGCAGGTCGAGGTCGCGCTCTTCGGGGGCGAATACCAGGAGGGCGTGCTCACGGCGTACTGCTACGTCGACGAGGTCGCTCACATCGAGCTCAACGGGCACATCCTCGTCCCCCTCCAGAACATCGCGTCGCTGCACTGCTCGAGCCGCTGCGACGCGCCCCAGAACGACGACTGGCCGCCGCGCGGTCTGCTCGAGGACGACGGGCAGGAAGACAGCGGCGAAGACCGCTAGGGGCGGCGTGGGCGTGCTTCTCGCGGCCGGCAACATCCTCAAGTCGTGGCTGCTCGCGCTGACGCTGGCGGGCATCTTCGCCCTTATTGGCTGGCTGATCGACGGGGTGCGCGGGCTCTCGATCTTCGCCTTCTGCGCACTGCTCGTCGCGGCCGGTGCGTACTGGTCGTTCGACCGCGTCGTGCTCGGGATGATGGGGGCGCGGGAGCTTCCGCTCGGCGAAGCGCCGCTCCTTCATTCCACCGTCGAGCGTCTGGCCTCGCGCGCGGGAATCCTCAAGCCGCGCCTCTACCTCATCCCCGACGGGCTGCCGATCGCGGCCGCTACCGGCCGCGGCGTGCGCAGCTCGTCGCTCGCGATCAGCACGGGCTGCGTGGCCGCCTGCTCACCGGCCGAGCTCGAGGGAGTGCTCGCGCACGAGATCGCGCACGTGCGGCTCCACGACGTGCAGGTGCAGACGGCGGCTGCCGTCGCCGCTGCGATCCTGCTCGAGACGAGCCGGATCGGCGGCTGGCTCCAACGCTCCCTGCTCTTCTTGCTCGCGCCGATCGCGGCAGCGTGCGTCCATCTGCTCGTGTCGCCCAAGCGCGAGTTCGCGGCGGATCGGCTCGCAGCGCGCCTCTGCGACTCGCCGCACGGGCTCGCCGACGCGCTGGGCCGGCTGGAGCAGGCTGCCGAGCTCGTCGAGTTCGAGGGCAGCCCCGCCACCGAGCCGATGTTCACGATCAACCCGTTCGCGGAGGAGTGGCCGGCCCGCTTGTTCGTGACGCATCCTCCGCTCGCCGAGCGAGTGCGCCGGCTGCGCGAGCTCGATTCCTCCTGGCGGACCGGCGTCACCGACGAGGCTGCAGCCTGATTTCACCCAACGAAAAAGAGCCGCTTTCGCGGCTCCTTTTCTGCAAATAAATCGGCGGCGACCTACTCTCCCGGGAGGTTGCCCTCCGAGTACCATCGGCCCTGGCAGGCTTAACTTCTCTGTTCGGAATGGGAAGAGGTGTCTCCCTGCCGGTATGACCGCCGAACTGTCAAAGGGCGCGCGCCACGCGCGGCACCTTCAAAACTCCATAGCGACTCTGACCGGTGTTCAAATCAAGACCTCGGGCAATTAGTACGGGTCCGCTGAACGCATTGCTGCGATTACACGTCCCGCCTATCAAGGTCGTAGTCTTCGACCGCCCTTACTCCCTCGAGGGGATGGGAGCTCTCATCTCGAGGTGGGCTTCCCGCTTAGATGCTTTCAGCGGTTATCCCATCCAGACGTGGCTAATCAG
>DASUHE010000021.1:0-5471 GCA_036273695.1 Gaiellaceae bacterium | reverse complement strand
GCTGCTCGGGCGTCAGGAACCGCTTGCCGAACCAGCGGAAGATGTAATCGACGATCGACTTCGCGGTCCGGATGTCGGCGTCGTTCGTAAGGCCGCTCGGCTCGAAGCGCATGTGGCTCAGCTTCGAGACATAGACCTCCGGTGGCACGCCGTACTGCAGACCCATCGAGACGGCGAGGCAGAGCGAGTTCATCAGGCCGGCCATGGTCGTGCCGTCTTTGGCGATGTCGACGAAGATGTCGCCCGGGCTGCCGTCGTCGTAGAGGCCGACATGGATGTAGCCCTCGTGGTCGCCGACCTGGAACTTGCGGCCGACCTCGGTGCGGTCGAGCGGCAGGCGCTTCCGCTCGTGCACCTGGATCGGCGGCGTCGCGACGGCGGTCTGCCCGTCCTTGCCGGAGCTCGAGAGGGGCTGCGCGACCTTGCAGTTGTCGCGGTAGATCGCGATCGCCTTGACGCCGAGCTTCCACGCGTCGACGTAGAGGTCCATGACGTCCTCGATCGTGGCCTCCTCCGGCATGTTCACCGTCTTCGAGATCGCCCCGGAGATGAACGGCTGGACGGCGCCCATCATCCGGACGTGGCCGAGATAGTGGATGGCGCGCTCGCCGACCGCGCAGTCGAAGATCGGGTAGTGCTCGGTCTTCACGTACGGGGCTGAGACCACGCCGTTGCGCTCGTCGACGAAGGCGACGACCTCCTCGACCTCCCGCGGTGCGTAGCCGAGTCGCTCGAGCGCCATGGGCACCGTCTTGTTGACGATCGTGATCTCGCCGCCGCCGACGAGCTTCTTCGACTTGACGAGCGAGAAGTCGGGCTCCACGCCGGTCGTGTCGCAATCCATCATGAAGCTGATCGTCCCGGTCGGCGCGAGGACGGTGGCCTGCGCGTTGCGGAAGCCGTGGATCTCGCCGAGGTCGAGCGCGTCGTCCCACGCCTTGCGGCACTGGCCGAGCAGGTCGGCCGGTACCGAGTCCGAATTCTCGATGTTGCCGACGGCCGCCCGGTGCTTCGCTATCACGCCGATCATCGGCGCGCGGTTGACCTGGTAGCCGTCGAACGGCCCCATCCGAGCCGCGATCTCCGCCGACTTGCGGTACGCGCGGCCGGTCATGAGGCCGGTGATCGCCGCCGCGTACGCGCGCCCTTCGTCCGAGTCGTACGGCAGCCCCCGCGCCATCAGCAGCGCACCGAGGTTCGCGTAGCCGAGCCCGAGCTGGCGGAACCGCTTCGCGTTGCCACCGATCTCGGACGTCGGATAGGACGAGTAGCCGACGAGGATCTCCTGGGCGAGGAAGACCACGTCGACCGCGTGCTCGAACGCCTCGACGTCGAGCTCGCCGTCCTCCCGCCGGAACTTCATCAGGTTGAGCGAGGCGAGGTTGCACGCCGAGTCGTCGATCGACATGTACTCCGAGCACGGGTTCGACGCGTTGATGCGGCCCGTGTTCGGCAGCGTGTGCCACGAGTTGATCGTCGTGTCGTACTGCACGCCCGGATCCGCGCACTCCCACGCCGCCGCCGCGATCTGACGGAGCAGGTCGCGCGCGTCGACCGTCTCGAGCACCGTGCCGTCGGTGCGCGCGGCGAGGTTGAACTCGTCACCCTTCGTCGCGGCTTCCATGAAGGCGTCGCTGACGCGGACGGAGTTGTTCGCGTTCTGGTACTGGATCGAGGCCCAGTCGGGCGAGTCGAGCGACATGTCGTAGCCGGCCGATTCGAGGACGCGCGCCTTCCGCTCCTCCTTGGCCGGGCACCAGATGAACTCCTCGACGTCGGGATGGTCTACGTCGAGGACGACCATCTTCGCGGCGCGGCGGGTCTTGCCGCCGGACTTGATCGTGCCCGCGGACGCGTCGGCGCCCCGCATGAAGGAAACGGGGCCGGAGGCGTAGCCGCCCTTCGAGAGCTGCTCCTTCGACGAGCGCAGGCGCGAGAGGTTGACGCCCGAGCCGGAGCCGCCGCGGAAGATGACGCCTTCGCGCCGGATCCAGTCGAGGATCGCTTCCATCGAGTCCTCGATCGAGAGGATGAAGCAGGCCGAGCACTGCGGCGCCGCCTCGAAGCCGACGTTGAACCAGACGGGGCTGTTGAACGACGCGTACTGGTTGACGAGGATCGCCTTCAGCTCGGCCTCGAAGGTCTCGGCCTCGTCGGTGTCGGCGAAATAGCCGCCCTCCTTGCCCCAGGCGACGACCGTGTCGACGACGCGGCCGATCATCTGCTTCACGCTCGACTCGCGCTCGGGCGAGGAGAGCCTGCCGCGGAAGTACTTCTGCGCGACGATGTTCGTCGCGGTCTGCGACCAGAACTTCGGGAACTCCACGCCGCGCTGCTCGAAGGCAGGGCCGTCGCGGCCGGGGATCAGCGCGTCGCGCGTCTCCCATTCGATCTCGTCGAACGGATCGCGGCCGGGGATCGTGAAGAACCGCCTCACGCCGAGCCGGGCGCCCTCCTCGACGACCGTGTTGACGACCTCTTCGGCCGTCGTTTCGCTGCCCTGAACTTGCTCGACGCTTGCCATCTTTCCCTCCTGGAACTCTAGTCTCGGACTGCCTCTCGACCGCACCGCCGGCGCGCGAATCCTCCGACGGGGAACGGGACCGTAGACCCCGCACCGGACGGAACCGAAACCGGCGTCCGAGGCCTAGTTCGCGCCGAGGACGAGCACGAGCGGGAGCCGCGCGTAGGCGCCCGCGACGCGGCCGTCGAGCGGCGCAACGGCGCGGATCCCGGCGTCGCGAGCGAGCCGTTCGGCCTCTCGCTGCCAGCCGGGTCTGAAGAGCACCAGCGAGCGCGCATAGTCGGAGCTCGCCGCGTCGGTCGGCACCGCATGGGCGTAGCCGCGGTCGAGGATCGCCGTCGCCTCGGTGCCGGCGGCGCCGGAGACCCCGTTGCCGTTGAGGACGAGGACCGAGGTCCGGGAGCGCGGACGCAGCGGCGGCAGCACGTGTGGCGGCGTCGCTACCTGACCCTTGCCCGCGGGCGTCTCCGTCGCTGGACGCGTCCCGGTCGCCTGGAACAGCAGCACGAGGCCGCCGACGACCATGAGCGACACGGCGAGGAGCAGCGCGAGGGCGAAGGTCGTCGGTCGCGACGAGAGCGAGCGGTTGATCGGCTGGACGTGCTCCACGGACCGTCACGGTTCGCCTTTGCGCCTACCGCTCCTCCTCCCTCAGGCCGGCGGCGTATCGTGGCGGCTCGTGTTCGTCACGTTCGAGGGAGCCGACGGCTCGGGGAAATCGACGCAGGCGGAGCTCCTGCGCGCGGCGCTCGCGGCCGAAGGCCGGGACGTCGTCCTCACGCGCGAGCCCGGAGGCACCGAGCTCGGCGAGGCGGTGCGCACGCTCGTCCTCGACGGACCCGTCATGGGTGCGTGGGCCGAGGCGGCGCTCTTCGCCGCGTCGCGCGCCGAGCATGTGGAGGAGGTGATCCGGCCGGCGCTCGAGCGCGGCGCCGCCGTCCTGTGCGACCGCTACGTCGACTCCTCGCTCGCCTACCAGGGCATCGCGCGCGGGCTCGGAGTCGACGCCGTCCTCCAGCTCAACCTCGCGGTCACGGGCGGCCTGCTCCCGGACGTGACCTTCGTGCTCCTCGTCGATCCCGGCGTCGCCACCGGCCGGCACGTCGATCCCGACCGGCTCGAGCGGGAGGGAACCGAGCTGCAGGCGAAGGTCGACGCGGCGTACCGGGAGCTCGCCGAGCGCTTCCCGGAGAGAATCGTCACGATCGACGCCAGCGGAGAGCCCGCGGCGATCGCGAGGGAGGTGCATGACCGGCTTCGAGACCGTTCCTGAGCAGCACGAGGCGAAGCGGCTGCTCGCGGCTGCGCTGCAGGAGGGGCCGGCGCACGCCTACCTGTTCCACGGGCCGGCCGGCGTGGGCAAGCGCGACCTCGCGCGCCGGTTCGCGGCGGAGCTGCTCGGCGACCACGCCCGCGTCGAGCGCGGCAGCCATCCCGACCTCTACCTGCTCGAGCCGCTCGGCGAGCAGATCCGCATCGACGACGTGCGGGAGCTGCGCCGGGACCTGCACATGCGGCCGTTCGAGGCGGAGCGGCGCGTGTACCTCGTCTTCGGGGCGGACTCGCTGAACGAGGACGCCGCGGACGCGCTCCTGAAGGATCTCGAGGAGCCGCCTCCGTACGCGGTCGTCGTCCTCGTCGCCGAGCGGCTCGGCCCTCTGCCCGAGACGATTCGCTCGCGCTGCCAGCTCGTGCCGTTCCGCCGCCTGTCCGAGCCGGCGGTGCGGCAGGCGATCCGCGAGCGCGCACCGGACGTCTCGGACGAGCAGGTGACGACGCTCGCCCGCGTCGCGGGCGGCCGGCTGGGGCGGGCGCTCGAGCTCCTCGATCCGGCGGCCTCGCGCCGCCGCGAGACGTTGCTCGGCGTCGCCCGCGCGGTCTACACGGACCCGGCGTTCGAGCCGGCGGACGGAACCGAGGCGCTTCTGGCCGGCATCGCCGAGCGCGGAGCCGAGGCGAAGGAGGCGGCCGAGGTGCAGGTCGAGTCCCTCGAGCTGACCGGCAGGGAGGCCGAGCAGCGCGTGCGTCGCGCGCGGCGTGGCGCCGAGCGCGAGGAGCTGCTCGCCCTGCTCGAGGAGCTCGAATCCTGGTACCGCGACCTGGTCGTCGTCGCTGCGGGTGCGGAAGCGGCAGCCGTTCACGTCGACCGGCTCGAGGAGCTGCGCCGCGACGCGACACCAGAGCGGATGCACGCGGCCGAGGACGCGTGCGAGCTCGTCCGCGAGGCCTGGCGGCAGGCCGAGGAGCTCCAGGTCTCGACGCCGCTCGCGCTCGAAGCGCTCCTGATCCGGTTGCGCGGCGAGCTCGGGGCGACCGCAGCAGTGGCTTGAACCGGCGGTTCGACGGACGCGAACGAAGGGCCGGGATTGCTCCCGGCCCTTCGTGACGTGTCTCTGACCTCTCGGGTCTAGGCGGCGAAGACGAGCTCGTCGCCGAGCGCGAGCTGAAGCCGCGCGAGGGCGTCGCTCTCGAGCTGGCGGACGCGCTCCCGCGTCAGGCCGAGCTCCTTGCCGATCGTCTCGAGCGAGGCCGGCTCCGAGTCGAAGCCGAAGCGAAGCTCGATGATGCGGCGCTGCCGCTCGGGCAGGTCGGCGACCGCGCGCTGCACACGCTGGCGACGCACCGACTCGACCGCCTCCTCGGCGGGGTCGACGCTCGACTCGTCGGCGAACAGGTCGCCGAGCTCCGAGTCGCCGTCCGAGCCGAGCCCCTGGTTCAGGGAGACGGAGTCGACGGCGTCGAGTGCCTCGGTGACGTGCTCGAGCTTGAGCCGCGTCGCCTGGGCGAGCTCCTCGGCCGTCGCCTCGCGGCCCAGCTTGGCCTGCAGCTCGGCCGAGGCGCGGTTGAGCTTGATGCGGCGCTCCTGGACGTGCACCGGGATGCGGATCGTCTTCGACTGGTTCGCGACCGCGCGCTGGCAGGCCTGGCGGATCCACCAGGTCGCGTA
>DASUHE010000020.1:0-22897 GCA_036273695.1 Gaiellaceae bacterium | reverse complement strand
TCTTGAAAGGCCATACATTCCCTCTTGCGCCGAGCACGGCGCGGGAGTAGGACGAAGCAGCACCGAGAGGTCGTACGGAGCGGCCCGCAAGGGCCGAGACGGAAAGTCGACCGGCGCTGTGGACGAAACCGCGACCGGCTCGGCGAATTTTTTTTGGTCCGCCCCGGTTTTCGGCAACCGAGCCGGCGCGCCTCCGGTGGTGACTCGACTACGATCGCCGGGATGCCGTTTCCGCCGCGCCCGCCACGTCCGCCGAGCATCGATCAGGGCGTCATCGCGCTCATCTGGGCCGTGGGCCTCGCCATCTACATCTACTTCGGCCTGCTCGCCGTCGGAGCCAGCGGTGCGACCGCGATCGTGCTGGCGCTCGTCTCGTTCGCCGGGATCTGGCTCTTCGTCCGCTTGCGCGGCGAAGAGACCCCGGTGCGCCGGCGCCGCCGACGCACATAGTTCCGGCTAGGCGGCGCGCCGGACCGGTCGGCGGCTGGCCAGTGCGAAGATGAGCTTGCGCGCGAGCTCGCTCCCGAGCTCGGCCTGCAGCCGTTCGCGGGCCTGCGGAACCTCGGGGTCGAGGCTCTCCAGGTGCACTGCGAGCAGGCGTGCACCCCGGTGTGTCAGGGGCTGCGGCAAGACGGGCATCTTGGTCCTCTATATCGGAGGACCTACCCCTTTAGCGTGATCCCTCCCCGCAGGGATCCGCGGCCGCCTTCACCCGTTCGAGCGTCGTTGGAGGCGGCCGCGGATCGGGTCGCTTGCGTCAGGAAGCGGGAGTGCGGGTCCGCGTCTGCGCGGTCTCTTCCGCCGGAGCAGCGGCATCCTCGGCCGGCGTGGTCGCCGGTCCGCGCCTCGCCGCCCAGCGACGCTCGGCCGCGACGGGCTCGTCCGCCGTCCGCGGGCCGGCCTGGGCGGGCCGCTCGACCGGGGCTGCGGGCGCCGGGACGCCGTCGAACGAGAGGCCGAGCATGAGACCGAACCCGAACGCGAGCACTCCATGCCACAGGGCGATCGACTTCACGAGGCCGAGGATCCCGATCGAGCTGCTCCACGAGTCGACCCTCCCCTCCTGCCAGCCGCTGCCGGGCTGCGTTGCGACGAGGATCCAGCCGACAGCGACGAGCGCGGGCAGGAACGCGAGGATGAACGTGCTCGGCGACATCCGCATCCTGAGCCCCTTCGTCCAGGTGCCGACGTGGTTCGCCAGCGAGATCAGGAGGCCGGCGCCGCCGACGATCGCCATCGCGATCCAGAATCGTCCGGTCGTCTGGGTTCCAACCTGACTTGCGCCCCAGAGCCCAAGGCCCGCCAGCGCCGCAGCGAGCGCGAGCGTCAGACCGCGGGACGCGTCGTACGTGCCATAGCTGCGCATTCTCTTCACCTCGTTCCGTTGCCCGAATCGATAGAACGCTCGATCCCTAGCTGGGGATTCGCCTACCCCGAACTACTCGAGAGCAAGCCTGCGGGCGTCGAACGACGCCGACCAGAGCTCCGCCTGGAACTCCTCCAGGGTCGCGAGCGTATCGTCGGCGAACAGGTGTTCCACCACCCCTATCTCGCGGTCGTTGTGGAACGGGACGTCGATGTGCGGACGGGAGACGAGGTTGAGCGACAGCCGCCGGCAGCTCGGGCAGCGCACCGCCAGCCCCACGGGACCGGCGGTGGCGGCGAGCAGGGCGAACGAGGACGGGAAGACCGGCCGCGGCTGCTGCTCCGGATAGCAGAAGAAGCTCCACGGCCACTCTCCGTTCTTGATGTGCACGGCTGCGAGCTCGCTCAGCTCGGCGTCCGCGGGGTCGAGGCGCGCGGTCATGAGGTTGAGGAACTGGCCGGCACGCAGGCCGAGCGGCGCCCAGTCGAGCTCCTCGTGCGTGAGGAGGCCGTCGTGCTCCTCGCCGCAGCCGCACTCGAACCGGACGTGGAAGACGGCCGGGTGCGCGGCTCCGGGAAGCTGCTCGATGGTGCGGAAGGCCGACAGCAGCACGTGCGTGGTCTCGCTTCGCGCAGGGCAGGCGAACGCGTAGCGGCTCGTGAACGGGTCGTACATGCGGACGTTGTAGAGCCGACGCCGGACGACGGCTCGGGAGTTCTCAGTATGTGATGAGCGAGAAAAGGTCGTACCTGGCGAGGCGCTCGCGGCCGCCCAGGAACGAGAGCTCGATCACGAAGTTCACGCCGACGACGGTCCCGCCGAGCTGCTCGACGAGGCCGGCGATCGCCTCCACCGTGCCGCCGGTCGCGAGGACGTCGTCGTGGATCACGACCCGCGCGCCGCGTCCGATCGCGTCGGCTGCGACTTCGAGCGTGTTCTCGCCGTACTCGAGCGCATAGGTCGCCGAGACGGTCTCGGGCGGGAGCTTGCCCGGTCGGCGGGCGGCGACGAAGCCGCAACCGGCCTCGACTGCGATCGCCGGTCCGAGCCAGAAGCCGCGGGCCTCGGCCCCGAGCACCAGGTCGGCCTGCCGTTCGCGGGTCCAGTCCGCGAGACTCGAGACCGCCTGTCGCAGCGCCTCGGGATCCTGCAGCAGCGGCGAGATGTCCTTGAAGCCGACCCCCGGCTCGGGGAAGTCGGGCACTTCACGGACACGCGTCGTGAGGTCGATCCCCGCCACCGGCGGGAGGCTACTCGACGAGGTGCCTGACGTTGCGGCGCAACAGGAGGTCGGCGAGCTCCTGCGCGTTCTGCGCGAGCCGCTGCAGGTCGTTCAGCGCGGCCTGTCGCCGCTCGGCGCTTCGCGAGCGGAGGGCGGGCGCGGTCACGGCCTCGAGGAGGCTGCTCTCGCGGTCGGCCGCCGTCCGGAACGCGCGCAGGTTGCGCGCCCCGATCCCGAAGCGCGCCAGCGCCTCGCACGCCGCGGCGATCTCGGCCTCGCTCTCGGCGTAGAGCTTCTGTCCGTCCTCGACGCGGGATTCGAGCAGCCCGAACTCCTCGAGCTCGCGCGCGCGGTCGAGCGTGACTCCCGCGCGGTCGCAGAGCTCCACGAGATCGAGCTCCTCCTCCCCCACGTCGACCACGCTGCGCCGCCGCCGGCGCTGCTTGCCCGCGCCCGCCTCGAGCTCCTGCCGGATCACGCGGAGCGGCAGGAACTCGTCGCGCTGCAGGCGGAGAATCGTCTCGAGCCGCTCGACGTCGTCCTCCGAGAAGAGGCGGTAGCCACCCTGCGTGCGCCGCGGATTGAGGAGTCCTTGATCCTCGAGGTAACGGATCTTGGAAATCGAGACGTCCGGGAACTCGTCCTTGAGCCGGTTGCAGACCGTCCCGATCGTGAGCAGCCGGCGGCGCGGCGGTGCCTCGGTCGTCGCCATCAGCGCTGGAGGAACGTGAGCCGGTACTTGCCGATCTGGAGCTCGTCGCCGTCTCCCACGTCGGCGGCCTCGACTCGCTCGCGGTTGACGAAGGTCCCGTTCAAGCTGCCCTGATCCTCGATCTGCCAGCGGTCGCCGTCGTGCTTCGTGAGGACGGCGTGCTTGCGGGAGACGGTGACGTCGTCGAGGAAGATCCCGCACTCCGGCGAGCGGCCGATTGTGATCGGGCTCTCGTCGACGGGGAAGGTCTCGCCGGCTCGTCCCCCACCCGAGCGGACGATCAGCGCCGCGCCCTGAACGCCGAGGTCGTCGAGCGGGTCGAGATGCTCGGGCAACTCGGGCGCGCTGAACGCTTCCGTCGACTCCCCTTCTTCGGGGACGACGAGCGCCGCGCCGCACTTCGCGCAGAAGTGCGCCGACTCCGGGTTGTTGTACCCGCACTCAGGGCAGTAGACGTGCGCCATCAGGCAGGCGGGGAGGCCTTACCGGTGAGGATCGCCGTCAGCGAGTCGACGTCGACCGACTCTAGGACGCTCCTCCCCTGTGTCGTCTGCAGCCGTGCGACGAGCTCGGCCCGCAGGATGTCGATCTTCCCGTGCAGGAGCCGCCTGCGGTACGAGACCTCCTGCTCCTCGCGCGTCAGCTCGTCGATGAACTTCTTGAGGTCTTCGTCGGTCAGCGTCGCAAGATCCGGCAGCGATTCCATCGGGCCCTTTCTCCTGGAGGGTGAAGCTGAACTTTAGCCTTTGTGTTCGGGTGGAGCAAAAAAGCGGCTACGCGCGCGTCGCGGCCGCCTCGCCCTGCTCGATCTCGTCGACGAGCGAGCGGAGCTCCCGCGCGAGCTCGTCGGACTGCTCGCGCGTCTCGCCCTCGGCGTAGAGATGCAGGAGCGGCTCGTCGGGATCTGGCAGCACGTGCGCCCATCCGCGCTCGTCGAACAGCTTGATCCCGTCGGTCAAGTCGAGGTCGCGTCCCGCGAGCCGCTCGTTGAGCACCCGCATCACGAGCCCCTTGAGCGCCCAGGGGCACGGCACCTGGTGGTGGACGAGCGTCGGCTCGGGGAGGTCGGCGACGAGCTCCGACAGCGGCCGGTCGACCGGCGCGAGCAGCTCGAGCAGCTTCGCGAGGCTTGCGACGGCGTCGTAGCCGGGGAGGAACTCGGGGAAGACGTAGCCGCCTCCGACGGCGCCGGCGAAGACGACCCCTCCCTCGGCGGCGGCGCGCGTGAGCTCGGGCAGGGAGGTCGGCGTCCGCACCACCTCGAGCTGGGACCCGGCGACGAGCCGCTCGACCTGGCTCGTCACGGTGACGGGGAACGCGAGCTTCCCTCGGCGACCGTCCGAGCCCAGGAGGCGGAGGAAGAGGAGCAGGGCCTGCTCGACCGGGACCTCGCGCGCCTGCTCGTCGACGAGGTGGAGCCGCTCGGCGGAGCGGTCGAAGACCGCGCCGAGATCTGCGCCGACCACCGGCACGAGCCGCTTCGTCTGGCCGATCGAGGCGGCGAGGCCGGGTGCGGCGTCGGCGTGGTCGGGCCCTTCACCGGTGAACGCGTGCGCGGCGACGACCTCGACTCCCAGCGGGCCGAGCACGAGCGGCAGCACGTACGACGCGCCCGAGAAGCCGTAGTCGACGACGATGCGGAACCGTCGCGCGCGCACCGCCTCGGCGTCGATCGTCGAGAGCAGGCCGGCCGCGTACGTCTCGCGCACCCGTGCCGGATAGGAGATCCCCCCGACCTCGCCGGCGGCGACGCGCCGGAGCTCGCCGCGCGTGAAGTGCTTCTCGACCTCCTTCTGCATGCCGGCGCTCATCTCGACCCCGAGCGGCTCGAAGAACTGGATCCGGATCACCTCGGGGTCGTTCGGGCTGACGCCGACGTGGAAGCCGGCGTCGTGGGCCTCCGACTTGACGAGGTGTCGCGCGACGGCCGCCGGGCTGACGCGGAGGTCCTCGACGTGGACGCCCGTGGACGAGATCCCCGAGATCATCGCCCGCTTGATCATCCGGCAGGCGGCGGCGCCCTCTCGGCTCGCGACGACGCGAGCACCGCGCTTCAACGCCGTGCCGAGCGCTGCGGCGAGCCGGACCGCGACGTCCGGCGTGAGGTCGACATTGACCATTCCGGCCACGCCGTGCTTGCCGAAGACCCGCGTGGTGCCGCGCGACTCCCAGATCAGGCTCTCATGGAGCTGGGAGCCGGTCTCGACCTCCTTGAACGGGTAGATCCGGACGCCCGGAAGGATCACGCTCTCGGCGCCGATCGTCACCTCGTCGCCCACCGCGACCCCCTCGTGGACGCGCACATGGGCGCGGAGATCGCAGCCGCGGCCGACGATCGCCCCCACGACCTCGGTGCTGCGCCCGATGTAGGTGGAGGTGTCGACGATCGAGCGCAGGACGCGGCCTCGCTCCCGGACGGTGACGCTCGTCGAGAGCACCGAGTACGGACCGATGTGCGCGCCGCGTCCGACGCGGCAGTAGTTGCCGAGGTATGCGGGCCCCTCGATGGTGTCGAGGTCGTCGAGGTCCACGCCGTCCCCCAGCCAGATGTTGCCGCGGATGCGGATGCCGGGGATCTGAAGCCGCACTTTCTCGTCGAGCGCGTCGAAGTTCGCCTGCCGGTACTGATCGAGGTTGCCGATGTCCTGCCAGTAGCCGTCGAAGACGTGGCCGTAGATCGGCCGCCCCATCTCGAGCAGCAGCGGGAAGAGCTCCTTGGAGAAGTCGAACGGCCGGTCCTGCGGGATGTGCTTCAGCACCTCGGGCTCGAGCACGTAGATGCCCGTGTTGATGGTGTCCGAGAAGACCTGGCCCCACGACGGCTTCTCGAGGAAGCGCTCCACGCGGCCGTCCTCGTCGGTCACGACGATCCCGAACTCGAGCGGGTTCTCGACCGACTTGAGCCCGATCGTCACGGAAGCCTGCTTCTCGCGGTGCGCCTCGACGAGCTGCGTCAGGTCGACGTCGCACAGCGCGTCGCCCGAGATGACGAGGAACGTGTCGTCGAGCCGCCCTGCCGCGCGCTTCACGGAGCCGGCGGTGCCGAGGGGCGATTCCTCGACCGAGTAGCCGATGTCGACGCCGAGTGTCTCACCGCTGCCGAAGTAGCTCCGGATCGCCTGTGGCAGGAATGCGACCGTGACGATCACGTCCTCGAAGCCGTGAGCCTTGAGGAGCTCGACGATGTGCTCCATGCACGGCTTGCCGACGATCGGCACCATCGGCTTCGGCTGGTTCGAGGTGAGCGGGCGGAGCCGCGTGCCCTCTCCCCCCGCCATGACGACGGCCTTCATCCGCGCACTTCTCCCCAGGCCGTTCGCACGTAGAACACGCCGGCGACGAGCGCGAGCGCGAGGCCGGCCCAGAAGAGGTCGAGCGGCCAGTCGGTCGCCCGGTGCGTGACGATGCGAAGGAAGATCGCGGCGTACAGCACCCAGGTGGCGGCCTTGCCGACTGCGTTCACGTCGACGTCGATCCCGCGCGGCGCGAGCAGAAGCGAGCCGGCGAGCAGCACGACGTCGCGGCCGACGATCACGACCAGCCCCGCCCAAGGCAGCCGGTCGTACGCGAAGAGCAGGATCACCGCGGCGTCGATCATCAGCCGGTCGGCGAGCGGGTCGGCGAGCTTGCCGAAGCGAGACTCGACGCGCCAGCGGCGCGCGAGGAAGCCGTCGACCTGGTCGGTGAGCCCCGCGATGCCGAACGTGACCCCGGCCGGCCAGCTCGGCTTGTGGCCCGCGGCCACCATCAGCACGACGAAGGCGGGAATGAGCGCGAGCCGGGCGACCGTGAGCGCATTCGGGAGCTGAGCGAGCGGCTGCGACACGGCGGGGGCCTCCATGTGGCGAAGGATACGGGGCTTCTCGCCGTATCCTCTCGCGCGTGGCCGAGCTGCCCCGGATCCCCGGCTTCGTCGACGCGCACTGCCACGCGTTCCAGCGGGCCCTGCGCGGGCGGGTGGAGGGCGGCGACTTCTGGGCCTGGCGCGAGTCGATGCTCGAGCTCGCGGGCGCGCAGACGGCCGAGCGCGTCCGGCGCGAGTACGTCGACGTCTATCGCGAGCTGCGCGATGCCGGGTACACCGCGGTCGGCGAGTTCCACTACCTCGGGCTTCCCGAGGGGCATGCCGCAGCGGCTGCAGCGGCAGAGGCCGGCGTCGAGCTCGTTCTCCTCCACGTCGCGTACGCGCGCGGTGGCGTCGAGCGATTGCGGCAGGAATCGGTGGCCGCGTACCTCCGCGAGCTCGAGGACCTGCGCGGCGCAGGGATCCGTGTGGGCGTTGCGCCGCACTCCGTCCGCGCGTGTCCTCGCGCGTGGCTCGAGGAGCTCGGCCGCTACGCCGCGGACCAGGAGCTGCCGCTGCACGTCCACGCCGACGAGCAGCCGCGCGAGATCGACGAGTGCGTCGCCGAGCACGGCCTGCGTCCGATCGAGCTCCTCGATGCCTGCGGTTGCCTCGGCCCGCGCACGACGATCGTCCACGCGACCCACGCGGACGGGCACGAGCTCGACCTGCTGGCGGCTGCAGGCGCCCGCGTCTGCGCCTGCCCGACGACCGAAGCGAACCTCGGCGACGGTTTTCTCCCGGTCGAGCGCCTGCTGCACCGCGACATCGAGCTCTGCGTCGGCTCCGACTCGAACGTGCGGATCGATCCGCTGGAGGAATTGCGCGAGCTCGACGGGATCGCACGCCGCCAGTCCGGGCGGCGCGATGTGCTCGCAGTCGATGACCTGCTCGCGATCGGCTCGGCCGGCGGCGCGCGGGCGCTGGGCCTCGACTCCTGGCCGGAGGTCGGGGTCGACGTCCGCCACCCTCAGCTCGCGGGCGTCGAAGACTGGCGAAACGCTCTGGTGGCCTCGTGTTCCGCCGACGTCCTCGTCGCCTGACGGGTGGTGGTTCATAGCCGTCCGGTGGCCTCGAGCTAACCGAACGGGTGTGTGTCCGGCCGCGGCGCCGACCTACGTATCGAACATGGTCACTGCAGCCGCGAGACCGCACGTCTTCTGGGTCGGCGACGATCCGGCAACCCAGGAGCTCGTGCGCGGCTGGCCGGTCGGCCGCGCCCTGCTGGAGACGCTGGGCGATGCCAATTCGGACGTGCGCGAAGCGCTCACCGCCGAGCGCGCCCGTCTCAGATACCACGGCTACCCGAAAGATCTCCCCCTGCCGGCGCTCTGGTGGGCGCCGCGGGCTCGCGCCGAGCTCGTCGAGCTTTCCTAGCTCGACCCGTCGTGTCCCCCGGATGAGGGGATCGGCGCGCGGCCGCACGCCCGACATCGTCTCCATGGGCTCGTTTCTCCGCACGCCGCTCGGCCTCTTTGCGGCCGTCGTCGTGGTCGGCCTCGCCGTGATCATGCTCGCCCTGACCGAATTCGGCGGAACTTCCGGCCACGCGGCCCACTCCCCCAGGCCGCTCACGCCCGCCCAGTTCCGTAGCGCCGGCGCGCGCATCGGCCGGTCGGCCTGCCTCCAGCTCAAACCGATCGTGAACAAGAAGCCCCGGAGCCTCGGAGAGATCGCGAGCGATATGCGACGGATCACCGCGGTGTTCGATCGCCTGACGAGGGACATCGACGTCCTCGTCCCGCCGCCGTCCGCTGCGCCCGTCGTCCTGCGGCTGCGCAGAAACCTCGGTGCCCTGGACGGCGCGATGCACCGGGCCGCCCACCTCGCCGAGACGCACCAGTGGCGTCGCTTCGTCCTGCTCGTCCGGTCCCGGTGGTTCAAGGACATCGGCAAACGCTTCGGCCCGGTGCAGAAGGGGAAGCTTCGCTGCGATCAGGCCCGCCTCAGCACCGCCTGATCGTCCGTCGAACTCCAATCGGGGCGGCGAGATTCGAACTCGCGACCTTTGGTCCCCCAGACCAACGCGCTAACCAGGCTGCGCCACGCCCCGCAGCGACGCCTACCGTAGCTCACACGACGCTCTAGCGAACGACGACCTCCTGCACCCGCGAGGCGGGTGGAAGCGACAGGACGGTCGTGAGGTGACGGAAGGAGCCGGCCAGCACGCGGGTGCCCCCGCCGGCGGCGACGATGGCGAATGTTCGCCCGTTCGACTGTGCGGATGTGATCGGCGAGAAGACGTGGACGGGCCCGAAGCCGTTTCGGCCTACTAGCGTCAGGCGACTGCCGAGCCAGCCGATGCCGACGGGCGAGAACGGCTCCGACACCTGCTTCTTGCCGACGACGACCGAGCCCGCGCCGAGCATCGCGAGCTTCGTGCCCGAGGGCGCGAAGGCCACCTGCGTCACGTCGGTGGGCGAGGCAGGGTCGACGCGATGCCGGCGATGCTTCAGGTCGTAGACGACGGCACGTCCGCCGGCTCCGACGTAGGCGAGAGCGAGCGAGTCGCTGCGCCAGGAGGGGAAGACGGCTCGCGTGGACGTGTCGATCGTCCGGTCGTTCGTTCCCGTACCCCAGATCAGGTGGAGCGAGAGCCGATGCCCGCTCTTGACGAGATACGCAATTCGGATCGCGTCGGGCGCCCAGGCGATGGCGACGACCTTCCCGCCGACCGGGTGCGACCACGCCTGCCGTCGGTTCGGCGCCATGGCCACCAGCGAGTGGCCGATTCCGGCCGCGACGAACAGGGCGTGCGGGGACAGGGTCGCGGCGCTGACGTTCAGACCCTGCAGGCGGAACCCGCTCCTGGTCACGACCGAGAGCCGCCCGTCGACGACGGCTCCGATGCCGTCGGCTCCCCGCGGGAGCACCAGCTGGGTCTGGAGCGGCTTCGCCTTCGCCTTCGCCCCGAAGCTGACGTGCAGTGCGCCGGCTGCGCCCAACGATCCCGCGGCGATCACCAGCAGGACGACGGCAGCCGCGAAGGCGAGAACGGCGGTCCGCACCCCCCGGCGCGGCCCGGCGACCGGCTCGAGCGCGCGCAGCGCGCGGTGCAGTGCCTCCTCCCCCGCTCCCGCTTCGGGTTCGGGGGCCTCGGCCAGCATCGCCTCGAGCCGCTGTTCGAGCTCACTCGACATGCTCGACCTCCAGCGCCTCGCGCAGCTGCTCGAGAGCTCGTGCGAGGCGCGAGTTGACGGTTCCGACCGGCAGGTCGAGCGCGTCGGCGATCTGCTTCGGCGTCATGCCGACCCCGTAGCGCAGGACGACCACGACGCGCCGCTCGAGCGACAGCTCCGCGACCACGGTGAGCAGGCCGCGGTCTCCGGACGTGTGGACGGGAGCAACGTCCGGCAGGTCCGGAAGCTCCTCGTCTGAGAGGCGGCGCTCGGCCCGCAGCACGTCCAGCGCCCGGTTGGCCACGATTCGGTGCAGCCACGGGCCGAACGGACGACGGTCGTCGAACCGCGCGAGCGCAGCGAACGCCCGCTCGAACCCGTCCGCCGCCACGTCGTCCGCGAGTGAGCGGCGCCCGGTGATCGCGAACGCAGCACGCCAGGCGTCGCGCCAGTAGCGGCGGAAGAGCGCAGCTGCAGCCTCACGGTCACCGCGCCGCGCTTTCCGTACGAGGTCCCGGTCACTCGGTTCACGCACTCCTTCACAGTCTCCTACGGCCGAGCGGCGCTTGCGCGTCCCGGGAATTGGAATAGTGCCGTCATGGACGATTGGCAGGAGCAGGACAACGCGCTCGTGCGGGAGTTCGAGCTGCCGTCGTTTCCCGCCGCGATCGAGTTCGTCGACCGGCTCGCCGAGCTCGCCGAGAGCGAGGATCACCACCCGGACATCGACATCCGGTACCGCCGAGTGACCGTCTCGTGGAGCACGCACTCGGCCGGCGGGATCACCGCGAAGGATCGCGAGATGGCGGAGCGGACGTCCGCCCTCGTCGCCGCCTAGCGTGCGGCGGCGCCTGTAGAAGGTAAGACCGTGCCCGCACCCGACACTAACCCTGACGTGAGCGCGCTCGCAGCAGCCCCCGGCCTCGAGGAGTGGCACCTCGACCTGTACGCCGAAGGCGCCACCCGGGACGAGGCCGTGGCGCGACTGCGGGGGCTCCTCTTGCGGGCCGCTCGGTTCGAGGTCTTCCGGCGGCGCGGGTCGATCCCCCAGCTTTCTGCGGTGGAGCTGGACGAGCTCGCGCAGGATGCGGCCGACGATGCCGCGATGTCGGTTCTGCGGCGGCTCGGAGACTTCCGCGGCGAGAGCAGCTTCCGCACGTGGGCGTACAAGTTCGCGCTGCTCGAGGCATCCGTGAAGGTGCGCCGCCGGGCGTGGCGGGACCGCGAGGTGACGCTCGAGCCCGAGCGGTGGGAGAGCCTCGCGCACGCCGGCCCGGGGCCGGACGACGACGCCGAGAACGCGGCGCTGCTCGACGCTGTGCGAGAAGGCATCCGCACTGCGCTGACGCCCCGGCAGCGACAGGTGCTCGTCGCGACGGTGCTCGAAGGCGTGCCCATCGACGTGCTCGCGGAGCGCCTCGGCTCGAACCGGAACGCGCTCTACAAGCTGCTCCACGACGCACGCCGGCGGCTGCGATCCCATGTCGCCGCGGCGGGATTCCCGGAGGCGAACGAATGACCGGACGCGATCTCGATCCAACCCTGCTGCGCCTGCTCGGCAGCGGCGAGCCGGAGATCGGCTGCGACGAGTGCTTCGAGCAACTCGATCGCTACGTCGAGCTCGAGCTCGCAGGTGCCCCGGCGGACGCACTCGTCTCCGGCCTGCGGGCCCATCTCGTCGGCTGCCCTGCCTGCGCGGAGGAGCACGAAAGCCTCCGCGCGCTGCTCGAGCTCGATTCCTCCTCCTGAAAGAGGCTCAGAGATGCACACGACCAAGTACCTCGTCGTCGGCGCCGGCATGACCGGCGACATGGCGGCCAAGGGGATCCGCGAGCACGACTCGGACGGTTCGATCACGGTGGTCGGCGCCGATCCCAACCCGACGTACAAGCGGCCGCTGCTCACGAAAGGGCTGTGGCAGGGCGCGGCCGAGGAGAAGCTCTGGCGCGAGCCCGCGGAAGGCGTCGAGCTCGTCACGGGCCGTCGCATCGTCTCGCTCGAGCTCGCAGCGCGCACTGCGACGGACGACACAGGAGAGCAGTACTCCTGGGAGAAGCTCCTGCTCGCGACCGGAGCCCGCCCGCGGGAGATCCCGGGTGCGGACGGAGTCGTCTGGTTCCGCGACCTCGCCGACTATCGCCGCCTGCGCGAGGTAGCGGGCGACGGCGCGCACATCGCCGTGATCGGCGGCGGCTTCATCGGCTCGGAGCTCGCCGCCGGCCTGGTCGGCAACGGCTGCCGTGTCACGATGCTCTTCCCCGAGCCGGGGATCGGCCACCGCCTCTTCCCCGCCGATCTCTCGGCTTCGGTCACCGACTGCTACCGCGAAAAGGGCATCGAGGTGCTCGCCGGAGAGATGGTCTCCTCGGCTTCGGGCGACCGCGTGCGGACGCAGTCCGGCCTCGACATCGAGGCGGACGCCGTCGTCGCTGGCCTCGGCGTCGTCGCCGATACCGAGCTCGCCGAGGCGGCGGGCCTCGAGGTGAACGACGGGATCGTGGTGGACGAGTACGGACGCGTGTCCGGCCGCGACGACGTCTTCGCCGCCGGCGACGTCGCCCGCTTCCCGGTTGCCGCGCTCGGCGTCGCGTTGCGGATCGAGCACGAGGATCACGCGAACAGCCACGGGCACGCGGTCGGCGCGAACATGGCGGGCGCCCACCAGCCGTACGATCACCTGCCGTTCTTCTACTCCGACCTCTTCGACCTCGGCTACGAGGCAGTCGGGCTCGTCGACTCGCGGCTCGAGGCCGTCGAAGACTGGCAGGAGCCGTTCCGCAAAGGCGTCGTCACCTACGTCGAGGACGGCCGGCCGCGCGGCGTTCTGCTCTGGAACGTCTGGGACAAGCTCGACGCGGCCCGGGACCTCATCGTCGCCGGAGAGGGCGCCCTTGCCGTCTAGCGCCTTGGCCCGGTCGCGGAAGCCGCGGCGCGGGACCGAGTTCGTGTGCGAGCGGATCTTCCGGCCTCTCGCGCACCCGCTCGTCCTCGTCCTCGCCCGCCTTCGCGTGCCGCCGCCGGTCGTCGTCCTCGCGGCGGGAGCGGCCGGGTTCGCGGCTGCCGTCGAGCTCGAACGCGGCTCTCTCGTCGCGGCGGCGCTCCTCGTGCAGCTGAAGACGCTGCTCGACAATGCGGACGGCCAGCTCGCGCGGCTCACCGGACGCATCAGCGCCTTCGGCCGCTATCTCGACTCCGAGGTCGACCTGCTCGTCAATGCGGCGTTGTTCGCCGCTCTCGGCTGGTGGGCGGGGCAGGCCGCGCTCGCGCTGGCCGGGTTCCTCGCCCTCACGAGCGTCCTCAGCCTCAACTTCAACGCGGAGCGGCTCTCCCGCGCCGTCACGACCGCGGCCGAGGCCGGCGGCCGCCCGACCGAGCTCCTGCGACGCGCGTACGGCCTCGTCTATGCGCCGCAGGACCGGCTCGCGGAGTCGATCGTCGCCCGGAGACCCGCGCTCGGGGGCTCGTCGGCGGTGTCGCTGCTCGCGAATCTCGGCATGTCCACGCAGCTCGCTGCGTTTGGAGTGGTCATGGCACTCGGACACCCGCTCGCGTTCGCCTGGCTGGCGCTCGCCGAGCTCGCCGTCATCGCGCTCGCGCTGCTGCCCAGGCGAGCGCCACATCAGGAGGTCGCATGAGCAACGTCTTCGAGCTTCCCGCGCACGACGCGGAGCCGCGCGACCTCGCGCCCGCCGACTGGGCGCGCCTCGAGCGCAACGCGGCCGAGATCTTCGCGGCGCTCGGGCTCGATCTCGACACGCCGGGCACGCGCGACACGCCGCGGCGCTTCGTGCGGGCGCTGTACGACGCGACGGCCGGCTACGACGGCGATCCGAAGCTGCGGACGGTCTTCCCGACCGAGCGGCCGGAGGGCGTGGAAGGGCGCAACGCCCAGATCGTGGAAGGCCCGATCGGGTTCTACGCGCTCTGCGAGCACCACGCGCTGCCGTTTCACGGCCGTGCCCACATCGGGTACGTCGCCGGGGACGAGATCCTCGGCATCTCGAAGCTCACGCGCCTCGTCCGGCTCTACGCGCGCCGCTTCACGGTGCAGGAGCGGCTCGCGGAGGAGATCGCGGACGGTCTCCGCGAGCTCGCCGGCGCACGCGGCGTCGCGGTCAAGCTCGAGGCGGCGCACATGTGCACCGCGATGAGGGGCGTCGAGGAGGACGGCTCGGTCACCGTCACGACGGTCTGGCGCGGCCTCTACGACGAACGCGAGTCGTTGCGTGCCGAGTTCCTTACGCTGACCCGGTGATCGAGCCTTTCACCGTCCTCGCCGAGGGCGAGGACGTGCCACGGTGGGACGTTCCGGCCGCGCTCGCCGACCTGTACGGCGGCGCGATCGGCCTCGACGAGCCGTCCGTCGTCGCGAACTTCGTCGAGTCGCTCGACGGCGTCGTGGCCGTGCCGCGGCTGCCGCGGTCGCACGCGATCCTCGGGGACGAAAGCGACGCCGACCGGTTCGTCCTCGCGCTCGTGCGCGCCTGCGCCGACGTCGTCGTCGTCGGCTCGGGGACGCTGCTCGCCTCGCCGCAGGGAACGTGGCGGGTCGACCGGGCCTACCCGCCGGCGGCGGACGCGCTCCTCGAGCTGCGCGCCGGGCGCGGCCGGCCCGAGCAGCCGCTGCTCGCCGTCGTGTCGACCGGCGGGTCGCTCGACCCCGCCCATCCGGTGCTGGAGACGGGCGCGCTCGTGCTCACGACCGAGGGAGCCGCCCCGCGCCTTCGCGTCGCTCTCCCCGGCGCGACCGAGGTTTTCCCGGTGAACGAGGGCGACACGGTGGATCTCGCGGCCGCGGTCGGCGTGCTTCGCGCCCGAGGCTGCTCCATCGTCCTCACCGAGGCCGGGCCGTCGATGTTCGGCTCGCTCGTCGCCTCGGGTCTCGTCGACGAGCTCTTCCTCACCGTCTCCCCCGTGCTCGCCGGTCGCGCAGCGACGGCGCGCCTCGGCCTCGTGGAGGGTGTGGAGCTCGTGCCGCAGACGCGCGTCGCGGGCCGGCTCCGCTCGGTGCGGACGCACGGCTCGCATCTCTTCCTGCGCTATCGACTTCGCTAGCGGCTCAGCTGCCGGTAGAGCCGGTCGATGAGCGCCGGCATCGCCTCGAGGCGCTCGGTGATCAGCCGCAGCCGGTACTCGCGAAAGTGCTCGGGCTCGACTTCGAGCGCCTTGGCGAGCGTGCCCACGACGTCGTTGGACGGCACGGGCCGGTTTCCGTGGACGAGGTGGTTGAGGTAGCCGGCGGAGAGCCCGGTACGCGTGGCGAGCTGCCGGTACGTCACGCCCTGCTCGTCCATCAGCCGCTGCACGGTCTCGCCAAACCCTTCTTCGCTGAACCGCCGCCGTTTTGCCACCTACGCCTCCTTGCCGAGCTCGGCAACATCTAATCGCTTCTCGGCGCCGCTTGCCCGCTCGCGCACGTCGACCTTGCCGTCTTCGAGACTCTTGCGTCCGGCGGTCACCCGGAGCGGACAGCCGATCAGGTCGGCGTCCGCGAACTTCTCTCCCGCCCGCCGGTCACGGTCGTCGAGGAGGACGTCGAATCCCGCGGCGGAGAGCGCCTCGGCCGCCTGCAGCGCGATCTCCTCCGCTCCCGGCAGTGCAACGACGTGCGCGTCGTACGGAGCGACCGACTTCGGCCACACGATGCCGTTCTCGTCGTGCGACTGCTCGACGATCGCAGCCATCGTCCGCGCGAGGCCGATCCCGTAACTGCCCATTATCAGCGGCTTCTCCCTCCCGTCCTCGTCCAGAAACGTGGCGCCGAACGCCTTCGAGTGGAACGTCCCGAGCTTGAAGATGTGGCCGACCTCGATCGCCGTCTCGATCCGGAGCTTGCCACCGCACTCGATGCACGCGTCGCCGTCTCTAGCCTGGCGGATGTCGGCGAAGGTGGGCTCGTAGTCGCGGCCGGCCTGGACGCCGCGGAGGTGCTTGCCGTCCGCGTTCGCACCCGCGACGTACTGGCCCTCGCGGAGGGCCTCGTCGGCGATCACCTCGATGTCGACGCCCACCGGCCCGAGCGAGCCGCCGCCCGCCCCGAACGTCGCCCGGATCTCGTCGTCGGTCGCCGGCCGGAACGCCGCCTCGAAGAGCGTCTCGAGCTTCCCCTCGCTCAACCTGTCGTCGCCGCGCACGAGCGCCAGCACGAGGCGGTCGCCGGTCACGACCGGAAGGGCCTTCGACGTTGCGGACTCGGCGACGCCGAGGAACGCCGCGAGCTCTTCGATCGTGCCGACGCCGGGCGTCTCGATCGCCTCCGGCGCCTCGAGGACCGGAGGCAGCTCGGCGGGTGGAGGGGCGCCGCGCGCCGCCTCGGCGTCCGCGAAGTAGTCGCCGTTCTCGCAGCGCATGAGCTCGTTCTCGCCGGAGCCGGTGGGCGCGAGGAAGTCCTTCGACTCCTTCCCGCCCATCACTCCGGATTCGGCCACCACGAGATACGCCTCGAGACCGCAGCGTTCGAAGATCCGCGTGTATGCCTGCTCGTGGCGCGCAAAGGCCGCGTCGAGTCCGGCCTCGTCCGCGTCGAACGTGTACGAGTCCTTCATGATGAATTCGCGCACGCGCAGGAGGCCGCCACGCGCACGCGGCTCGTCCCGGTCCTTGGTCGAGAAGTGGTACCAGACCTGCGGCAGCTCCTTGTACGACTGGATCTCGCGCGCGAGGAAGGTCATCGACTCCTCGTGCGTCCACGAGAGCACGAAGGAGCGGCCGCCGCCGTCGGTCAGGTGGAAGAGGATCGGCACGTCGATCCGGCCGGTCGTCTCCCACAGCTCGGCCGGCGTGAGGGTCGGCGCGAGCATCTCCTGGCCGCCGATCGCGTCGATCTCCTCGCGAATGATCTGCTCGATCCGCATGTGCACCCGCCAGCCGAGCGGCAGAAAGCTCCAGAGGCCGGCTCCGATCTGACGGATGTAGCCGCCGCGCACGAGAAGCCGGTGCGACGCGGCCTCCGCGTCGGCGGGCGCGTCGCGCAGGGTCGGCAGGAACAGCTGTGAGGCCCGGTGGATCATCCGCGGTGTCGCCCTAGGCTATTCGAGCGGGATCATCGAGGCCTCGGCCATGGCCAAGGCCGCCGGCTTCGCCATCTTGAGGCGCTTCGGGCGATGCATCCCGTCGGCGATCCACTTGTCGATCTCGGCGAAGAGCTCGTCGATCAGGATTCCCGACTCGACCTTCTTCAGCACGCGTCCGTGTGCGTAGATGAAGCCGACGTCGCGGCCGCCCGCGATGCCGAAGTCGGCGTCGCCCGACTCGCCCGGGCCGTTCACCGCGCAGCCGAGCACCGCGACCTCGAACGCCTGCGGGTACTCCTGCAGGCGGCGCTCGACCTCTTCGGCGAGCGTGTGCACGCCGACGTTGTCGCGCCCACAGCTCGGGCAGGCGATCATCACGGGGCCGCGCTCGCGCAGGCCGAGCGCCTTGAGGATCTCGTACGCCGTCTTCGGCTCTTCCACCGGATCGGAGGAGAGCGAGACGCGGATCGTGTCGCCGATCCCTTCGGCGAGCAGTGTCCCGATCCCCACCGCGCTCTTGATCGAGCCGGCGAAGACCGTCCCCGCCTCGGTGACGCCGAGGTGCAGCGGATAGGCGACCTTCTCCGAGAGCATCCGGTAGGCGCGGATCATGGTCGGCACGTGGCTCGACTTGACGGAGATCTTGAAGTCGTAGAAGTCGAGGCTCTCGAGCAGGCGGACCTCCTCGAGCGCGGCCTCGACGAGCGCCTCGGCCTGATCCTTCTGCGCGAGCTCCTCGAGGTGCTTCGGCAGCGAGCCGGAGTTCGCGCCGATCCGCATCGGGATCCCCTTCGCCTTCGCGGCCCGGACGACCTCGGCGACCTTGTCCGAACCGCCGATGTTGCCCGGGTTGATGCGCACTGCCGCCACGCCCTGGTCGATCGCCTTCAGCGCCAGGCTCGCGTTGAAGTGGATGTCGGCGATGATCGGAACCGGCGAGAAGCGGACGATCCTCGAGAGCGCCTCCGCGTCCTCCGCCTTCGGGACCGCGACGCGGACGATCTCGCAGCCGGCGCTCGCGAGCGCGGCGACCTGCGCGGTCGTCGCCTCGACGTCGTGCGTCTTCGTCGTCGTCATCGACTGGACGACGACGGGCGCGCCACCACCGATCTTGACGCCGCCGACCGCGATCTGACGCTTGCTGGCCATGCGGGAATCAGTCTAGCCAGGGGCGATCCGGCGAAATCGCGCCCTCAGAGGACGCTGAGGCGCCTCGGCGGGCCTCAGCGGGCGATGCCGGGGAAGTCGTTCGACGACGCGATCACGAGCAGGAGCAGGATGAACGCAAATCCGATCACGGACACCCGCTCGTAGACCTCGCGCGCCAGGGCGCGGCGGCGCACGGCCTCGATCAGCGAGAACAGGATGTGGCCGCCGTCGAGCGGCAGCAGCGGCAGGAGGTTCAGCAGCGCGAGCGACATGCTCACGAAGGCGAGGATCTCGAGGTAGTACGGCACGCCGACCTGGAGCGCCTGATGCTCGGTCCGAACGATCCCGCCGGGGCCCGAGAGCTGGCTTCGCCCATGGCTCGAGAGCAGCCCTCTGAGTCCCGTGCCTGTCGCGCTCACCACCCCCCAGAGATTCGAGCCCGCCTTCTGGGCGGCCTGGCCGACGGGGTAGCGGACGAGGTGCGCGGCCGGCACGAAGCCGAAGATCCAGCTGCCTTGGCGCTCGATCGTCCGCCGAGGGCCGACGGTCACCTGCCGGCCGTTGCGCACGACGGTCAGTGTCACCCTGCGGCCGTGACTTCCTCTGATGAGGTGCGACGCGTCGGCGAACGTGTGGATCGCGCGGCCGTCGACGGCGACGATGCGGTCGCCCACCTGCAGCCCGGCCGCGGCAGCCGGGGTCCCCGCTTCGACCTGCGCCACCGTCGCGCTCGGACGCTGCGACGGTCCGCCGCTGACGGCGAACACGTAGAAGAGGATCACGAACGCGATCACGACGTTTGCGAGCGGCCCGGCCGCGATCACGGCGACGCGCTTCCACGTCGGGGCGCGCCAGTACGCCTCCGGAGCCGTGCCCTCCTCCACGTCGCGAAGTCCCCGCTCCGCCGAGCGTCTCGCGCCGGGCGACAGCGCCGCGGCGCTGAGCTCGCGCTCGAGCTCGGGATAGGCGTGCCGGGCGGCCTCGTAGTCCTCGGCGTCGAGTGCCCGCCGCACCAGGCCGACGGACGGAGCGAGGCTCGGCTGCTCCCGCACGGCGGGCTCGGCCGCCGCACGCAGGTCGCGGGCAGCCGGCCGGTGCATGCCGGGAATCCGGACGAGGCCGCCGAGAGGGATCATCCCGATCCCGTACTCGATGCCGTTCCGCCGCACCTTGACGAGCGCGGGCGGGAAGAAGACGTAGAAGCTGCGCGGGCGCATCCCGACTGCACGCGCGACCGTGAAGTGACCGAGCTCGTGCAGGAACACGAGCACGACGAGGCCGGCGCCCCCGACGATCCACGTCATGCGGCGGCCAGCGCTCCTTCCGCGAGCGCCCGCGCCGAGCGGTCGGCTTCCACGAGGTCGTCGAGGTCGCGGACGGCCTCGGTCGGAGCGGCGGCGAGCGTCTCCCCCACGACCTCCGGGATTCCGAGGAACGGCAGGCGGCCGGCGAGGAACGCGGCGACGGCGACCTCGTTCGCGGCGTTGTAGACGCACGGCGCGCTTCCGCCCTCCTGGCCGGCGGCGCGCGCGAGCGCGAGCAGCGGGAACGTATCCGTGTCCGGCGGCGAGAACTCGAGCGTGAGCGACGCCAGGTCCAGCGGCGCGAGGGGTGTCGCGGCGCGCTCGGGGTACGTCAGCGCGTACGAGATCGGCACGCGCATGTCCGGGTAGCCGAGATGCGCGAGCGAGGCCCCGTCGCGGAAGCGGACGAGCGCGTGCACGATCGAGGTCGGCTGGATGGCGACCTCGATGCGGTCGTACGGCAGGCCGAACAGATAGTGCGCCTCGATCACCTCGAGCCCTTTGTTCGCGAGCGTTGCGGAGTCCACCGTGATCTTCGGTCCCATGCGCCACGTCGGATGTGCAAGCGCCTGCTCGGGCGTGACGTCCTCCAGCTCGGCGCGCGTGCGGCCGCGGAACGGGCCGCCCGAGCCGGTGACGACGAGCGTGTCGATCTGCTCCGCCCCACGGCCATCGAGGCACTGGAAGAGCGCCGAGTGCTCGCTGTCGACCGGCAGGATCCGGCCGCCGCCCTGTGCGCGCGCTGCGAGGGCGAGGTCGCCGGCTGCGACGAGGCTTTCCTTGTTGGCGAGCGCGAGGTCGATGCCGCGCTCGAGCGTCCAGAGCGTCGCGTGCACTCCGGCGAAGCCGACGACGGCGTTGAGGACGATGTCGGGCTCTGCGCGCTCGAGCAGCTCCGTCAGGTCGCCGCCGACGGCCTTCAACGGAGCGTCGACGTCGTCGAGCGGTGTCGAGCCGGAGGCGGCTGCGCAGAGCTCGAGTCCGGGATGTGCCTCGACGATCTCGATCGCCTGGCGACCGATCGACCCGGTTGCTCCTAGCAGCGCGACGCGCTTCGCTGGGCCAGCCTGCACCCGGCAAGTGTAGGGAGTCCGCTAGTGGAAGCCGTAGGCGGCGACGAGGAAATACGCCGCCGGCGCGGCGAACAGGAGGCCGTCGATCCGATCGAGCATGCCGCCGTGCCCGCCGAGCAGCCTGCCCGTGTCCTTCACCTCGAGGTCGCGCTTCAGCGCCGACTCGAAGAGGTCGCCGATCACCTCGGCGACCACGAGGACGAGCCCGAGCACGACCGCCTGCCAGATCGAGAGATAGTGCTCGCGGGTCTTGTACAGCGCGATGAAGGCCACGAACGTGCAAGCGGCGGCGCCGCAGAGCAGGCCCTCCCACGACTTGCCCGGCGACAGGCGCGGTGCGAGCTTGTGACGGCCGGCCAGCCGTCCGCCGAAGTAGGCGAACGTGGCGGCCGCCCATGCGGCGAGCACGACGGTGAAGGCGATCAGGCGTCCGTGGTCCTGCAGCTGGCGCAGGAGCAGCAGGAAGCCGAGCCCGGGCCCGATCCAGGCCGAGCCGAGGACGGTCGAGCCGAGGGCCGCGGTCGTCGGGGCGCGCGTGCTCGAGAGCGCGTACAGCGCGAAGCCGAGCACGAACGTCGCGAGGAAGCCGGCGAGCAGCCAGACGACTCCCCCTTGCCGCGCGCCGACGAGCGCGAGCAGGACGCCGCCGTAGACGGCCGGCGCCAGCGGGCGCAGCGGACGCGCCGTGGTCACGAACTCGTGCACGCCGACGCACGCGGCGGCGGCGAGGAGCCCGAAGAGCCACCAGCCGCCGAGCCACAGCAGGCCGAGCACGAGCGGCAGGCCGACCGCCGCGACCAGGATCCGCGAGGCGAAGTTGCTCATCGCCCGCCGAATCTACGGCGCCGGCTCGTGTACTCCTCGATCGCGGTCCGGAGATCCTCCGGCCCGAAGTCGGGCCAGAGGGTGTCGGTAAAGACATATTCGGCGTACGCGGACTGCCAGAGGAGGAAGTTCGAGATGCGGCGCTCGCCCGACGTGCGGATCACGAGATCCGGATCGGGCATCTCCGGCTCGTAGAGGCTCCCGGCGAGGGCGGCCTCGTCGACGCTGTCGGGCTCCAGTCCGCTCTCGACGAGCCGCCGGGCGGCGTCGACGAGCTCGGCGCGGCCGCCATAGTCGAACGCGATCCAGAGCTGGAGCCTTGCCTTGTCGGCCGTCGCCGTCTCGAGCTGCTCCATCCTCGCGCGCAACCAGTCGGGAGCGCGGTCGCGGCGCCCGACGAAGCGGCAGCGGACGCCCTGCGCCGCGAGGTCTTCGAGCTCACGCTCGATCGTCTCGCCGAAGATCTCCATCAGCGCCTCGACCTCCTCGAGCGGACGGCTCCAGTTCTCGGTCGAGAAGGCGTAGACCGCGAGCGACTCGACGCCGAGGTCGATCGCCGTCTCGACGACCGGCCGCAGCGCGCGCGAGCCGGCGCGGTGCCCGTCGGCGACCGAGACGCCGTGCTCGGAGGCCCAGCGCCCGCTCCCGTCCATGATGATCGCGACCGCGTGGGCGGCCTCGGGAAGGTGCTCCTCGGGGCTGACGTCGGTGCCGGTTCCTGGAACGGAGGCCATCGGGCTAGACCTCCATCACCTCTGCCTCTTTGTGCTTCAGAAGCTCGTCGATCTGCTTCGTGTGCTCGTCGGTCAGCTCCTGGACACGGCCTTCGGCGCGGTGCTCGTCGTCCGCTCCGACCTCGCCCTTGTCCACGAGCTCCTTGAGATGCCGCATCGCGTCGCGCCGAATCTCGCGCACGGCGACGCGGTGTCCCTCGGCCATGTTGCGCACGACCTTGACGAGCTCTTTCCGCCGTTCCTCGGTGAGCTGCGGGATCGGCAGCCGGATGAGCTTGCCGTCGTTCGACGGCGTCAGCCCGAGGTCCGACTCCTGGATCGCGCGCTCGATCTGCTTGATCGAGCCCGGGTCGAAGGGCTGGATCGTGAGCATGCGCGGCTCGGGGACGTTGATCGTGGCCAGGTTCTTCAGCGGCGTCGGCGTGCCGTAGTAGTCGATCTGGATGCGATCGAGAAGGGCCGCTGACGCACGCCCCGTCCGCACGGAGTTGAAGTGCTCGTGCGTCGTCTCGACGGACTTGTCCATCCGTTCGGTC
>DASUHE010000019.1:0-21026 GCA_036273695.1 Gaiellaceae bacterium | reverse complement strand
GGTCGCCGCGGTAGGGCTCGCCATCCAGGTGGCGATCGCGGCGGTGCTCGTCGTGGTCACGCTCGCCGGCGCACACAAGCTCTGGCCGTTCCTCGCGATCGCAGTCACGGCCGGAGTCGCCTCGGCGGTGACAAACCCGGCCGGCCGCTCGCTCACGCCGGAGATCGTGCCGCCCGAGCTCCTGGCGGGGGCGGTCGCGCTGCGCAGCGTCGCGAGCCAGCTCGGGGTCGTCGTCGGCCCGGCGATCGGCGGCGTGATCTTCGCCGTCGAGCCGGTCGCGGTCTACATCACCGCCGCCGCACTTCTCCTGCTCGCGTGCATCACGATGCTCGGCGTCACGCATCGCGTCGCCGTCGCGCCCGCGACGGAGCTGAACTGGCAGAGCCTCTCCGCCGGGATCGGCTTCATCGTCCGCACGCGGATGCTGCTCGGCGCGATCTCGCTCGACCTCGTCGCCGTCCTCCTCGGGGATTCGATCGCCCTCGCACCCGTGTTCGCACGGACGATCCTCGACGTCGGCCCGATCGGCCTGGGCGCATTGCGAGCCGCGCCCTCCGTCGGCGCGCTCCTCGCCGGCCTGCTCCTCGCGCGGCGTCCGCTCGCCTACCGTGCCGGCCCGACGCTGCTCACGGTGGTGGCCGTCTTCGGCGCGACGATGATCGTGTTCGGGCTCTCGCGCTCGCTGCCGCTCTCCCTCGCCGCGCTCGCCGTCAGCGGGTTCGCGGACATGATCAGCATGAACATCCGCGCGACGACAGTCCTGCTCGTCACGCCACCCGAGCTGCAGGGCCGGGTGAGCGCCGTGGAGTGGGTCTTCATCAGCGCGTCGAACGAGATCGGCGCCTTCGAGTCGGGGGTCGTGGCGTCGCTCGTCGGTGCGACGGCCGCCGTCGTCGCGGGAGGCGCCGTCATGATCGGTGTCGCGGCCTCGTGGCGCCGCCTGTTTCCCCCACTCGCGCGCATGGGCCGCCTCGACGAACTGCAACCGGAGCCCGTATAGGGTCGCCGCATGTCCGAGCCGCTCGACAGGTCGACCATCTGGCCCTATGACGAGCAGGGCGAGCTACGCGACTTCTACTACCAGCGCTTCGGGAGCCCGACCGTCGCCGCCGCCGAGGCTGCGCTGGGGGAGCTGGACGGCGGAACGGCGCTCCTCTTCCCGTCCGGCGCCGGCGCGACGACCGCGCTCGTCCTGTCGCTGCTCGAGCCCGGCGACACCATCGCGCTCTCGGGCGGCGGCTACTACGGGACGGGCGTCACGTTCGCCGCGCTCGCACCGTGGGGGCTCCGCGTGCTCGAGTTCAACCAGACCGGGCCGCCGCCCGAAGAAGTGCAGCTCGTCTGGGTCGAGGCGCCGTCGAACCCGTACCTGACGATGCCGAACCTCGAGGCGGCGGCCGCCCACCCGGCGCCGGTCGTCGTCGACGCGACCGTCGCCACTCCCGTCCACCTGCGGCCGCTCGAACACGGCGCCGACTTCGTCCTCCACAGCGCGACGAAGTACCTCGCGGGTCACGACGATGCGCTACTCGGCGTCGTCGTCTGCCGCGACGGCGCCACGGCCGAGGAGCTGCTCGCCTTCCGCACCCGCACCGGGATCGTGGCGGCACCCGATCCCGCGTGGCTGCTCCTGCGCAGCCTGCGAACCCTCGAGCTGCGTGTGCGGCGGCAGACCGAGACCGCCGGCTTCCTCGCCGAGCGGCTGGCGGCCCACCCGGCGGTGGGGATCGTCCGTTATCCCGGCCTCGGCGGCGTCCTCTCGTTCGACGTCGCAGACGCCGAGACGGCTCGCAAGGTGGAGACGTCCACCAGGACGATCGTCAACGCCACCTCGCTCGGCGGCGTCACGACCCTGATCGAGAGCCGCCGCCGCTGGGAAGGCGACCGCGTCCCGCCCGGACTGCTCCGGGTGAGCGCGGGCCTCGAGGATCCCGAGGCGCTGTGGGCCGACCTCGAGCAGGCGCTGGACTGACCCGACGATTCGCGGATCGGGAGGCGGGAACGAGACTCCCTCTTGTGGCCATCCCGTTCCGGATCCTCGTCGCGGAGGACGACGAGTCGTTCCTCGACGCCATCGCGCTCCTACTCGAGCAGGACGACCGCTTCACGGTGGCAGGGCGCGCGTGCGACGGGCGTCAGGCCGTGGCGCTGGCGGAGCGGCTGTCGCCGGACGCCGTGGTCATGGACATCGAGATGCCCGTTCTCGACGGCGTCGAGGCGACGACGCTCCTGCGCGCAGCCGCGCCGCAGCTGCCGATCGTCGCCGTCAGCGGCCACGACTACGAAGAACGCGTGCTCGAGATCCGGCTCGCGGGCGCCGACGACTACGTGCGGAAGGCGCGGCTGGCCGACGAGCTGCCGCGTGTGCTGGCCGCGCTGCTCGAGCGGCGGGCAAGATCCGGCTCGTGACGAAGAGGCAGCTCCTCGAGGCCGTCCGTGCAATCGCGCTCTCCCTGCCCGAGACGATCGAGCGGCCGTCGCACGGCGCGCCGACGTTCTTCGTGCGCGGCAAGCGCTCCTTCGCGACGGTCTGGGACAGCCACCACGGCGACGGGCGCTTCGCCCTCGTCTGCGCCGCGCCCGACGGCATGCAGGCGATGCTCGTCGAGGCCGAACCGGAGCGCTTCTACGTGCCGCCGTACGTCGGGCATCGCGGCTGGATCGGGGTCCGGCTCGACCGCGGTTTCGACCGTGGCGAGATCGCGGGGATCATCGAGGACGCCTATGCCGAGGTGGCACCGCCGAAGCTCGTGGCAGAGGCACGGCGCGGCCCGGGTTGAGAAGAGCCGGAGGTCGGACTCGAACCGACGACCCACGCCTTACAAGGGCGTTGCTCTACCAGCTGAGCTACTCCGGCGCGACGACCAGCGTAGCGCTCCCTAGAGCAGAACCTCGCGCCCTTTTTGATGCGCGAGGATCTTGCGCTTGACGCGCTGGAGAGCGTTGTCGATCGTCTTCGTGTCGCAGCCGAGCTCCTCGGCCATGTCCTCGTAGGACGAGCCCTCGAGGTAGAGACGCAGGGCGTCCGCCTCGAGCGGCGAGAGGCCGCTGCCGAGGTTGAAGACGAGGCTCTGCAGCTCCTCGGTCGAGATCACGACGAGCGGCGGCTCGTGCACCGCCGGGCCGGGCAGCGCGTCGCCGAGCGTGCAATCGCCGTCGCCGTCCTGGCCCGCTGGTGTGTGGCTGAACGAGATGTACGTGTTGAGCGGCGAGTGCTTGAACCGGGTCGCGGTCTTGATCGCCGTGATGATCTGACGCGTGACGCAAAGCTCGGCGAAGCTGCGGAACGAGGTCTCCTTGTCGGCACGGAAGTCCCGTACCGCCTTGTAGAGGCCGATCAGACCTTCCTGCAGCAGGTCGTCGTTGTCCCCGCCGGCCAGGAAATACGAGCTCGCCTTGAGGCGCACGAATCCGGTGTAACGGCGGATGAGCGCGTCCATCGCCACGCTGTCGCCGTTCCGCGCCTTGAGGACGAGTTGGAGGTCCTCGAGCTCTCGTTGGACTTTCTGTGGCGAGCGCGCTGTCGCGGTGCGAGCGGCCATGGCCATGGCGCCTCCCGGCGTCTCGAGGGTGAAGTCTCACCCTGTGGTCGAGGCGAAGATAGCAAGCGGTCCAAAGTTTTACAAGTCCTCTTGCTCTGGACCCAGCTTGTCTTGGACCTCAGTAGCTAGTGAGCTCTAGCTTTCGCCGCGACGTAACCGCTCGAGCTGGGCGAGCGTGTCCGGATCGAGGCGGTCGCGAAGGTCTCCGCGGACCGACGGCGGCTGGCTGGGCCGGGAGAGCTCGCCGAGGAAGCTCTGCGACGCGAGCTTGCGCACCTCGATGCCGGTCGTCCCGCGAACAGCGGCGTCGGAGGAGACGATCGCCACCTGTTCCGTGCTTCGCCACTCGGCCGCCAGGCGCTCGAGCAGCGCATCCGCGTCCTCCGCCCAGCGCACCTCGAGCGGGCCGTGGCGCTCGTCCGGCCCCTGCCCGTCGAACACGAGCACGCCGCGCGCGCCCTGCGCCGCGACCCAGCTGGCGAGGAGGTCGCGCAGCTCCTCCGGTGAGCCGAAGTTCCCGGCGTGCAGAAGGTTGAAGCCGTCGAAGAGGTAGAGGGTCGGCTCAGCCATCTCGCTGCCGCCGGGCCTCGTAGAGGAGCAGGGCCGCCGCGACGCTGACGTTCAGCGACTCGACCCGCCCGAGCTGCGGGATCGAGACCTCGAGGTCGCAGGTGCGCCGGACGAGCGGGCGCAGGCCCTTTCCCTCGGCTCCGAAGACGAATGCCAGCCCGCCGGACAGGTCGGCCTGCCACATCGGAGTCCCCGCTCCCCCGGTCGCCGCGGCGATCCAGAGGTCGCCGCTCTTGATCTCCGCGAGGTACCGCGCGAGGTTCGGCACTACCGCGACCGGGACATGCTCGACCGCTCCTGCCGAGGAACGGCAAACGGCCGCCGTCACCCGCGCGGAACCGTGTGCAGGCACGACGACGCCGCTCGCCCCCGCTCCCTCCGCGCTCCGGAGCACCGCGCCGAGATTGCGCGGGTCGCTCACCTGGTCGAGACACGCAAGGAGCGGCGGCGGCCCGGCGACGAGCTCGAGTGCGTCCGCGTAGCGAAACGGCTCGCACCACGCGACGACGCCCTGATGGTCACGGGTCGTGGCCCCCTCCGACAGGTCCCGCTCGAGCTTCGTCTGCACCCGCGGCCGCTCGAGATCGCGCAGCCACGCCTCGCTGCGCACCGCACGCTCGCTCGCCCACAGCTCCAGCACCTCGCGCGGACCCCGCAGAGCCTCGCGCACCGGCCGACGCCCGTAGACGAGCTCGCGGGTCACGAACGCCGGACGAGCCGGTAGCCCGGAGCCTCGGCCACGTCGCGCACCTCCCAGCCCGCCGCGGCGATCTCGTCGCGCAGCCGATCCGACTCCGCGAAATCCTTCGCCTCGCGCGCGTCGCGTCGCCGTGCCGCAAGCTCGGCCAGCTCGGCCGGCGCCTCCTCGAGCTCTGCGATCGACTCGAGCCCGAAGATCTGGAACCCACGCCGGAGGAGCTCGTGGTCGCGCCAGCCGTGCATCGCCGCGAGCGCCTCGGGCGTGTTGAAGTCGTTGTCGAGCGCCGCCTCGAGCGCTGCCCAGTCGCCGACGGCCTCGCTCGGCGAGCGGAAGACGTTGCGGAACGTCTCGAGCTGGGCGCGCGCCTGCTCGAGCGTCCCCTGGTCGAAGTCGAGCGGCTTCCGCCACTGGCCCGAGAGCAGGAGCATCAGCGCGACCTCCCGGCCCCACTCGTCGATTACGCCACGGATCGTCATGTCGTTGCCGAGCGACTTCGACATCTTCTCGCCGCTGCGCGTCAGCAGCCCGTTGTGCATCCAGATCCGGGCGAAGTCGTGGCCGAGGGCGAGCGACTGCGCAAGCTCGTTCTCGTGGTGCGGGAAGACGAGGTCGAGGCCGCCGCCGTGGATCTCGAAGACCGGGCCGAACGCGTTCTCGGCCATCGCCGAGCATTCGATGTGCCAGCCCGGCCGGCCCGGCCCCCACGGCGAGTCCCAGGACGTGTCCTCTCCCGGCTTCGTCGCCTTCCAGAGGGCGAAATCCTGCGGCGCGCGCTTGACGGGGCTTTCTTCCTCCGGCTCCATGTGCTCGACCTTCTGCCGCGACAGGCGTCCGTAGCCCGGGTCGCTCGAGACGCTGAAATAGACGTCGCCGCCCACCTCGTACGCGCTGCCGGCCTCGATGAGCTGCTCGATGAAGGCGACGATGGAGCCGACCGCGTCCGTCGCCTTCGGCAGGACGTCGGGCATCCCGAGGCCGAGGTCGCCCGTGTCCTCGAGGTACCACTGCGTGGCGCGCTCGGCCAGCTCGGCGCTCGCTCCCGGGGCCGCGTCGTAGATCTTGTCGTTGACGTCCGTGATGTTGTGGACGAGCGTCGCGTCATAGCCGCCGTGGCGGAGCCAGGCCCGCAGCCACATCCCGAGCGCGAACGGCCGCGCGTTGCCGATGTGCGCGCGCTGGTAGACGGTCGGGCCGCAGAAGTACATCCGGATCGGCCCGGGCGGAGGCGGCAGCTCCTCGAGCTGCCGCGAAAGCGTGCTGTAGAGCTTCACCTCTCCAGCCTAGAGAGCAGCTCTTCGCGGGGTAGCGCCGCGAGCACGGCAGCGAGCTCCGGCCCGCGCTGGCGGCCGGTGAGCGCCAGCCGCACGGCCTTGAGATCCCCGCCCACGGCCTTCAGCTCCCGGATCAGCTCCTTCGGCTCCAGGCCCGCTTCGACGAGCTCGCGGAAGCGCGCGAGCGTCTCCGGCGCGTCGACCTCGGCCGGCGCCGGCTGCAGCACGAGCTCCGCATAGGCGCGCGCCTCGACGAGGTCCCGCGCGCCGCGCAGCACGGGCGCGACCGAGACGGGCACGCCGACCCGGGCGGCGAGCTCCTCGTCGCCGAGCGCGCCGAGCGTCTCGGTTGAGAGCCGACGCAGTCGCGGGAGGTCGAGATGCACGTCGTGGCGCGGCGTACCGAGCTCCTCGAGGTACGCGCGCACCGCCTCGGCCGGGATGCCTTCGTCCCGGAGCGACGCCACCGTCGCGCCGGGTGCCCGTTTTGCGAGCTTGCGGCCGTCCGGGCCGAGGATCAGCCCGTGGTGGACGAACTCCGGCGGCGTCGCGCCGAGAGCCTCGAACAGGCGTCGGTGCAACGCCTCGTTCGGACGGTGGTCGTTGCCGCGCACCACGTGCGTGATGCCGAAGTCGACGTCGTCGACGACGGACGCCAGGTGATACGTCGGCGAGCCGTCCTCGCGGAACAGCGTCACGCCGTCGAAGCGGTCTCCCAGCGGCGCGCCGACCTCGCGATGCCGGTGGGCGCGCTCGCTCTGCCGCACCGGCCCCTCGTCCCAGGCGATCCCGAGCCATTCGAGATCCCGCAGGATCGCCTCCTCCCCGCCCTCGACGTTGCGCCGCGGATCGGTGTCGTCGATCCGCAGCAGCAGCCAGTCGCCCAGCCGTCGGTTCGCGACCGCGCTCAGCGCGTTGCCGAGATGGAGCGAGCCCGTCGGGCTCGGCGCGAAGCGGACTCTGACCGGCATCCGGCGAGTGTAAGGTTCTGCCCGCGATGGAGTCCTGGCGCGCAACGGTTCTCCGCCAAAACGGCTAGTCCGCCGCTTCCCACTCGAGCGTCCTAGGGAAGCGGCGGGACGCGACGCGTTCCGCCCCGAAAACGGAGGTGTACGTCGCGATGCCGATGCCACATCGCACCCAGCAACAGGTGATCAAGCGCCGACTCGTCGGTAAGGACGGAGCCGACCGGATCCGCGAGCTCCGCGCGATCCTCGCCGACCTGCCCGGCTACCGCAACGGCCCCTACGCCGACCTGCGCAAGTGGGTCGAGGGCGAGCTCGAGGCGGCACGGACGCGGAAGCGGGTCGTCCACCGCGACTCGATCGCCGTGCGGCGCGAGGGCGCCGCGCAGATCGCGCTCGTCGGGCCGCCGAACGCGGGCAAGTCCTCGCTGCTGCAGGCGCTCTCGGCGATCCAGATCCGCACCGGCGACTACGCGTTCACCACCACGCGCCCCGTCGCCGCGTCGACGCGCCTCGGCGGCGTGCTCGTCCAGCTCGTCGAGATCCCCGGCCTGATCGAGGGGGCAGCCGGGGATCGCGGCGGTGGCCGCGCACTGCTCGGCGTCCTCCGCAACGCCGACGCGATCCTCTGGTGCCACGCCTGCGACCGGCCCGTCGAGGAGCTCGACACGATCCGTCGCGAGGTGACGGCGGCCGGGATCGAGCTGCCCGCGCTGCTCGCCGCCACGAAGTGCGACGAGGCGCCGCCGCCGGAGCATCGCGGCCTCCGCGTCGTACCGGTTTCGGTGCTCGACGACGCGAGCCTCGAGCGGCTGCGCGACGAGCTCTGGGCGCTGACCGGGCTCGTGCGCGTCCACCTCCGCGACGGCGGCGACCCGGTGGCGCTGGAGCCGCCCGCGACCGTGCTCGACGTCGCGGACACGATCCACCACGAGCTCCGCGAACGCTGCGTCGGCGCGCGGGTGTGGGGGCCGTCGGCGCGCTTCCCCGGCCAGCAGGTGGGACGGGAGTACGAGCTGAGCGACGGCGACACCGTCGAGATCCTCGACCGCTAGGGAGGTTTGGCTTCTCGGGACCCTCGGAAGATCGAACCGATGAGCGACGTCGTGGTGATCACCGGCGCCTCCGGCGGAGTCGGCCGCGCGACCGCGCGCCGCTTCGCGGAGGACGGGGCGAAGATCGCGCTCCTCGCGCGCGGGCGCGCCGGGCTCGAGGCGACCGCGCGCGAGGTCGAAGAGCGTGGCGGCAGCGCGCTCGTGCTCCCCACCGACGTCGCCGACGCCGACCAGGTCGAGGCGGCGGCACAGGCGACGGAGAACGAGCTCGGGCCGATCGACGTCTGGGTCAACGACGCGATGGCGACCATCTACTCGGAGTTCCTCGACATCGAGCCGGACGAGTACCGCCGCGCGACCGACGTCACCTACCACGGCATGGTCTGGGGCACGCGCGCCGCCCTGAAGCGGATGGCCGGGCGCAATCGCGGCACGATCGTCCAGGTCGGCTCGGCGCTCGCCTTCCGCGGCATCCCGCTGCAAGCCCCCTACTGCGGCGCGAAGCACGCATGCAAGGGTTTCACGGAGTCTGTCCTCACGGAGATCAAGCACCACGGCTGGAACGTCCATGTGACGATGGTCCACCTGCCCGGGGTCAACACGACCCAGTTCACGTGGGGCAGGACGAAGCTGCCGAAGCAGACACAGCCGGTGCCTCCCATCTACCAGCCCGAGATCGCCGCGAACGCTGTCCACTGGGCGGCCTACCACAAGCGGCGCCAGCTGTACGTCGGGGTGCCGACGGTGCTCAACGTGCTCGGGGAGCGGACCGCGCCCTGGTTCCTCGACTGGTACCTCGCCAAGACGGGTTACGGCGGACAGATGACCGACCAGCCGCTCGATGGCGGACCGGATCACGACAACCTCTACGAGCCCGTCGACGCCGCCGAGGACCGCGGCTCGCACGGGCCGTTCGACGAGCAGGCGCACTCGCACAGCTTCCAGACGACGCTCTCGAAACACCGGCGTCTCGCCGGCTCGCTCGCGGCCGGGGTCGGTGCCGCGGCCACGGGCGCCGCGCTGCTCCGCAAGCGTTAGCTAGGCGACGGCTTCGAGCAACTCCGCCGCGGCCGGGCCGAAGCGGCCGGGATGCTCCTCCTCGAGCACCGCGCAGAGCGCACGCACCTCGCCCTGCCCGAGCCTCGCGGTTCCGGACTCGAGCGCACGGCCGAGCAGCAGCGAGAGATCGCGGTGACGCTCCGAGACGCCCGCGCGCGCGGCACCTGCCGCAGCGAGCTCGCTCACCACGCCGCGAGGGACGACCACGATTTTGCCGTCGAGGTCTATCTCGATCGTGTCCTCTTGTGTCATCCCTCTCTATGGCCCGAAATTCGCGGATTTCAACCTCTAGCCGCTTCGCGGACGGAACGCATACACCTTCCCCCAGCCGACGAGGTAGAGGCGCTGACCGTCCGTGACCACAGGCGTGAAAGCGCCGTCGGGGTACGTCCACACCTGCTTGCCCGTGAGCGCATCGAGCCCGTACGTGCGCCGCTCGAGCGTCGAGAAGTAGACGATGCCGTCGACGACGGTCGCCGAGCCCGAGATCGGCCCGTTGGCGTGGAACTTCCACAGCACCGCTCCCGTCGCCGCGTCGAGGGCGTAGAACCAGTGGTCGTAGGAGCCGACGAAGACCCGGTGCCTCCACACGGCCGGCGAGCCGTACACGAAGCCGCCGGTGTGGTACGACCAGCGCAGCTTCCCGCTCTGCTCGCCGAACGAGTAGACGTGCCCGTCGGTGGAGCCGAGATAGACGCGGGAGTACGCGACCGACGGCGTCGAGTAGAACGTGCCGTGCCCGCCGAGCCAGTCGCGTTCCGACTTCGCCTGCCAGACCGGCTTGCCGTCGCTCGCGCGCAGCGCGTACAGGCGGCCGTCGTAGGCGCCGAAGAAGACACGGCCGCGGTCGTACGCGATCGCGCCCTTCACGTCGCCGCCCGCCTTGAACGTCCACAGCGTCTGTCCGTTCGAGGCGCGGAGGCAGTAGACACGACCCGCGTAGTCGCCGATGTAGATGCGGTTGCCGACGATCAGCGGTGACGTCTCGGTCGCGCCGAGGTTCTTCCTCCAGCGGAGGGCGTGACCCGGCCCGGCGGCGACGGCCAGGATCTCGCCGTCCCCTTGCTGCGCGGAGCCTCTGCCGCACGGCTCCTTGTTGAGGAACGTCTCGAAGACCGAGCCGCGGCCGAGGCGGTTCACGGCGGGGCCGGCGGCTTCGCAACGGCCCACGTGGTCGGTCCAGAGCCGCCGCCCGTTGCGGGCCGAGACGGCGATCAGGTTCCCGTTGAGGCTCGCGTAGTAGAGGTAGTGGAAGCCGATCGCCGGCGGAAACTCGATCAGCGACGTGCCGCCGGTGACCCAGTCGCGCCTGAACGGCGGCCGGAGCTTCCCGACCCCGACGTGAAGGTGCTGGGGCACTCCGCCGAACATCGGCGAGATCAGGGAGCTCTTTCTCGGCTGAGGCGGAGCGACGGTCAACGTCGGCACGAACTCGGTCGTCGACCCTCTGACACTCCCGGCAAAACGGTGCGTCGACTCGTAGTAGGCGGCTCCGATGGCGGCGAGCAGGACGAGGACGCCCGCGGCGAGTAGGAGACGGCGCATCGGCGGGATGATGCCTGCGCGATACGTTGGCGCCGTGGAGGATCTGCTGCTCGCCTGGTTCGCAACGTGCGGACGCGACCTCCCGTGGCGGGGGACGCGCGACCCGTACGCGATCCTCGTCAGCGAGGTCATGTCGCAGCAGACGCAGGTCGAACGCGTCGTGCCGCGCTGGCGACGCTGGCTCGAGCGCTGGCCGACGGCCGAGGCGCTCGCCGCCGCGCCGGCCGGCGAGGTGATCCGGGAATGGCAGGGGCTCGGCTACAACCGGCGGGCGCTCTCGCTGCACCGCGCGGCGCAACGGGTCGCTGCGCACGGCTGGCCGGACGACCTCACGGAGCTGCCCGGTGTCGGCCGCTACACCGCGGACGCGGTCGCGTGCTTCGCCTTCGGCCGCGACGTGCTGCCCGTCGACGTGAACGTGCGCCGCGTCTCAGAGCGCAGCGGCGTCTCGTTCTCCGCGGCCGCCGCCCAGGCGCTGATGGATCTCGGCAAGACGGTCTGCCTTGCCCGGATTCCGCGGTGCGACGTCTGCCCGCTCGCCGCCGAGTGCCCGTCGAGAGGCCGGCGCTTCGAGCCGAGTCGCCGCCAGGGGCCGTTCGAAGGCTCGTTCCGCCAGCGGCGGGCGACGGCTTTGCGCGCGGTCGTGGCGGGCACCGAGCCGCAGGACGCCGAGGCCGTCGCCTCACTCGCCCGCGACGGACTCGTGCGAATGGACGGAGAAGCCGTGTCTCTCCCGGAGTAGCGGGGTACCATCCGGCCGATGCTCGCCACGTCCATCGTCACGCTCCTGATTCCGGTCTGGATCCTGCTCGGCCTGCTGGCGCTGCTCGGCGTCCTCGCCCTGCTCGGCCGTATCCAGGGCGGGCGGTACCTGAAGCCGCTCTTCGCGCTCATGTCCAGGGTGCCGTTCCTGAAGCGGCAGCTCGAGAAGGCGTCGAAGGCGGCGATCGAGCGCACGAATCCCGAGCTCGCGAGCGCGATGCGCAAGCTCGAGCCGCACGCAAAGCAGCTGCACGATCCGCAGCAGGCGCAGAAGGCGATGTCACGCCTCACGCGCGAGGAGCGAGCGGCGCTACTGCAGATGCAGGAGCAGCAGGGCGGCCCGGAGCTCGAGACGATGAACCGCCAGATGCGCCGGCGGCTCGAGAAGCAGCAGAAGCGCCGCTAGCTACTCGAAGGCGTGTCGAACCCAGACGTTGGGCTCGACGTAGACGCCGCGGCCGTTCTTGAAGTGGACCGGGACGAGCGCGCCCGGGACGACGTAGTTGCCGTCCTCGGGGAACACCAGCCCCGTCCACTCCTCCCACTCGACGCGGGTGCCCGAGATCGTCATCGAGCGAGGCGCGGTCGCGAGGAGCTCACCGCCGAGCCGCTCGTGCGTCCGCAGCCATGGGTCGTACGGCAGACCGTCCGCGCGCCGCCAGCCCGCATACGAATCGAGCGTGACGAGCGGGTACCGGTCCTTCCACGTCGGACGCACCGGCGCCACGAGCGCATCGAGCCCGTGGCCCGCGCCCACCGCAGCCAGCCTCCGCAGGATGGTCTCGGCGATCCCGAGCCCGCGGTACTCGGGGACGACCCCCGCGACGACCGCGCACAGCGTTGTCGGCGCCGCCTCCACACCGTCGGTGAGCGCCCAGTCGAGCCCGCGCGGTGACGGGCTCCCGTTCCAGCCGACCGGAACGCTGCACGCGTAGCCGACCGTCGCGCGCCTGCCCGCTTCACGGTCGACGACCCAGAGCTGGAAGTCCGGGTATTCGTCGTACAGGCGCGGCCAGAACGACTGGACGACCGAGTCGTGCTCCATGAACTGCGGCCAGACGCTCGGCAAGCTGCCGCGCAGCTTCGGCTGCTCCGCATGGGTGACGAGAGCGAGCTTCATCGGACGAGCAGCGCCACGGCCTGGGCGGCGAGACCTTCGCCGCGGCCGGCGAAGCCGAGGCCGTCGGTCGTCGTGGCGCGGACGGCGACGAGCTCCGGCTCGACGTCGAGCGCAGCCGCCAGCCGTCGCCGCATCTCGTCGCGGTGGGGCGCGAGACGAGGTTCTTCGCCGACGAGGACGACGTCCGCGTTCGCGAGCCGCCAGCCGTGGGCCCGGACTCGCTCCCAGGCGCCCGCCAGCAGCTCGAGCGAGTCGACGCCCTCGAGCTCGGGGTCGGTGGACGGGAAGAGCGCGCCGATGTCCTCGAGCCCGGCGGCACCGAGCAGCGCGTCGGTCAGCGCATGCGCGAGCACGTCACCGTCCGAGTGACCCGCAAGGCCGCGCGGGTGGGCGATCTCGACTCCGCCGAGGACGAGCGGCAAGCCTTCCTCGAACGCGTGCGCGTCGAAGCCCGTGCCGACGCGGTACTCAGACACGCTCGAGCACCTTCGGCAGCTCGGCGAGCGAGCCGATCGTCTCGGTTCCGGCCGGCGACTCGACGTCCGCGTGCGCACCCCTCCGGATGCGCACCGCGTGCAGCCCTGCCGCGAGCGCGGGCAGCACGTCGTTGTCCACGCGATCGCCGACGTAGACGATCTCCTGCGCAGGAGCGCGCGCCTCGTCGACCACACGGGAGAAGAACCCGGAGTCGGGCTTCTGCACGCCCCACCGCTCGGACGAGCCGACGAAGTCGAAGTGCGGCCGCAGGAAGTCCTCGTGCACGGCGTGCATGTTTCCAGCAGCGCCGAGACGAAGGCCCAGCGCACGGAGCGCGGCGAGACACGGCTGCGCGTCGGCGTGGAGGTCGCGCTCGCCGAACACGCGCTCTGGGGCGCGCTCCGCCCGCCACCGCTCGTACGTCGTCGCTTCGTCCACGAGCGTCTCGCCGACGTCGAACACGACGACGGTCACCGCCATGCGGCCACCGTCTCGAGATCCGCCTGGGAGGTCACCTTGAGCAAGCGAGGATCGCCGTCGACCACCTTGACCCGGCCGCCGGCTGCCTCGACGAGACCGGCGCAGTCGGTAGCTTCGCCGCCGTTCGCCTGCGCACGACGCAACACGTCCGCCGCGAAGGCTTGCGGCGTCTGGACGGCCCAGAGCCCGTCGCGCGCCACGGTCTCGTGCACGCCGCCGTCGGAGCCGATCCGCTTCAGTGTGTCCCCGACGGGAAGGCCCGGCACCGCGCCGTCCCAGCCCTCCGCCAACGGCGCGAGCACACGCTCGACCACCTCGTCGGAGACGAGCGGGCGTGCGGCGTCGTGGACGAGGACGACGAGCGCGTCGGCGGGCACCTCCGCCAGGCCCGCCCGCACGGAGTCGCTACGGGTCTCGCCGCCCGCCACGCAGGCGTGCACCTTCCCGCAGCCCTCCTCTTCCGCGACGAGGATCGCCGGCTCCTCCCAGCCCGGCGGCGCGACGAGGACGATCCCGTCGACCCAGGGACATGCCTCGAGCCGGCGCAGCGGCTCGGCGAGGAGCGGCTCTTCCCCGAGCTTTGCGAACGCCTTGGGTCGGTCCAGGCCGAGCCGTTCCCCCCGCCCCGCAGCGACGAGGATGGCCCAAACGGACATGTCGCGAGATCTGGCCCCGGACTACGCCGTCGCGGCCGCGGCGGTCTTCTTCTTGGCCGCGGGCTTCTTCTTGGGCGGACCGTCGGAGGCGAGCACGTCCTCGAGCCACTCGGCGCAGGTCTCCTCGTCCATGTCCTTCGCGTACATCAGCTCGGAGGCGAGGATCTTCTTCGCCTTCACGAACATCTGCTTCTCGCCGGTCGAGAGCCCCTTCTCGCGATCGCGGAGCGCGAGGTTCCGCACGACCTCGGCGAGCTCGAGGATGTCGCCGGTCTTCATCTTGTCGCGGTTGTGCTTGAACCGGCGGTTCCAGTTCTTCGGCATCTCGGTCGAGACGCCTGTCAGCGCCTTGAGGACGACGCCGACCTCCTTCTCGCCGATCACGCGCCGAAGGCCGACCTTGTCGGCGTTCTCGGACGGAACCTGCACCGTCATGTCGTTGTGCAGAATCTTGATCGTCAGGTATTCGCGCTGCTGTCCCAGGACTTCGCGCTTTTCCTTCTTGACGACCGTTCCCGCCCCGTGGTGGGGATAGACCACCTTGTCGCCGACGTCGTACAAGCCCGACCTCCCCTGGCTAAAAGCCGCTCTTCCGTCAAGAAAGCCGGCACGCCCTTATGCGCCGGCCACAGGCGACCAGTGTAGCAGAAACGGCGTGGCTGAGCCAAATCTGAGCCGAATTCGGCGAGTTAGAGCTGCAGATAGCGGTCGACGAGGTTGTGCTCCTGCAGCCGGCGCAGCCCCTCGCGGATCTCCCGTGCGCGCACCGCGCCGACTCCCTCCACCGATTCGAGCTCGCGCTGGGAGGCCCGGACGACGGCGTCGAGGCTGCCGAGGTCGGACACCACCCGGCGGACGAGCGGCTCGGGCAGGCGAGGCAGGTGCGAGAGGATCCGGTAGCCCCGCGGGACGGCGGCCTGGTCGAGGGGATTGACGCTCCGCTCGTAGCCGAGCACCTCGGCGAGGCGCCCGAACTCGAGCAGCTCCTGATACTTGAGCTCGGACAGCTCCGCAAGGGCCGAGGTGGCCTCCTCGTCGGCGCCGAGGACGTGGTAGTCGCGAACGATCGCGTCGCGCTCGCCCGGCACGTCGCCGACGAACTCCTCGAGCTGCAGCCGGATCAGCCGGCCCTCGGTGCCCAGCTCGATGCAGTCGCGCGCGATGCGCGCCGCCATCCGCGTGATCATCTCGGCCCGCTGGAGGACGACGAGCACGTCGTCGAGGACGACCGCGTTCTGGAACTCGAGCGCGGTCAGGCGGGTGAGCACCTGCTCGAGCCGCTGCCGGTACGTGTCGAGCGTCCCGAGCGCCTGGTTCGTCTTCGCGAGAACGTCGGCGACCGGGTCGAGCTGGTACCGCGCCGGACCGACGAAGATCGTGACCGTCTCCCGCTGCTGCGAGACCGAGACGACGAGCGCGCCGGTCTGCTTCGCGACGCGCTCGGCGGTGCGGTGCCGCGTGCCGGTCTCGTTCGACGGAATCGTCGGGTCGGGCATGAGCTGGACGTTCGCCCACGCCAGGCGCTTGATCGCCTCGTCGACGATGATCGCGCCGTCCATCTTCGCGAGCTCGTACAGCAGCTGCGGCCGGAACGGGGCGTCGAGCTGGATCCCGCCCGAGTAGAGGAACGAGAGGCTGTTCGGGTCGCCCACCACGATGAGCGCGCCCTCGTGCGAGCGGATCACGTCGTCGACCGACTCGCGCAGGCCGGTGCCCGGGGCGATCTTGGCGATGGCGGCCAGCAGCTCCGGGTTCTTGCGGCGCGGGTCCTCCTCAGCCGGGATGCGCGTGAAGCCGAGATCGCCTAGGCGATGCTCGGATCGGCGCTCAGTCGTCTCCTTCGGATCGGTCCCCATCCAGCCCTGCCTTGATCGCCTGTCGCAGTGTCGCTGCGGCCTCCACGCGGATTTTGCCAGTCGCAGCCGTCGTGCCCTCGGGCGCGACCACGGCGACGAGGCCGAGCTTCGCGCACTCCTGCAGCCGCCGCTCCGCCTGCGCCGCCGTCCGGAGTCGTCCGGTGAGACCGATCTCGCCGAACGCAGCGACACCCGTCTTCACCGGCACCCGCCTCGCGGCGGACGCGATGGCGAGCGCGACGGCGAGGTCGGCGCCCGGCTCGTCGATGCGCACGCCGCCGGCGACGTTCACGAACACGTCCGCCTGCCCGAGCGCGACGCGCGCATGGCGCGAGAGCACGGCGACGATCATCGCGAGCCGCTTCGGATCGATCCCGGTCGCGACGCGGCGCGGCATCGCGAGCTCGCTCTGGGCGACGAGCGCCTGGATCTCGAGCAGGATCGGTCGCGTTCCCTCGAGCGCACAGGCGACAGCCGCTCCCGACTCTCCGCCGACCGTGCGACCGAACACCTCCGACGGATCGGGCACGCCGACGAGGCCGGCGCCCGTCATCTCGAAGACGCCGAGCTCGTTCGTCGAGCCGAAGCGGTTCTTGACGGCTCGCAGGACGCGGTGGGCGTGGTAGCGGTCCCCCTCGAACTGGAGCACGCAGTCGACGAGGTGCTCGAGCACACGCGGACCCGCCACGGAGCCGTCCTTCGTCACATGGCCGACGAGGATGGTGGCCACGCCGGTCTCCTTCGCCACCCGCAGCAGCCGAGCCGCCGACTCGCGCACCTGCGCAACCGATCCCGGCGCCGAGCCGAGCTCAGCGGCGTAGAGCGTCTGGACGGAGTCGATCACGCACACGTCGGGCCGCTCGGCCTGGAGCGTCTCGCAAACCGTCTCGAGCTCGGTCTCCGCGAGGATCTCGACCGCTTCGGCCCCGCCCAGCCGCTCGGCTCGCAGCTTGACCTGCGCGACCGACTCCTCGCCGGTGACGAGCAAGGCCCGCCGGTCGCGCGAGATCGCCGCGAGCGCGGTGAGGAGCAGCGTGGACTTGCCCACCCCGGGCTCGCCGCCGAGCAGCACGAGCGAGGCGGGCACGAGGCCGCCGCCGAGAACGCGGTCGAGCTCAGGCACACCGGTTGGGATCCGCGCGGTCTCCGCAGTCTCCACGTCGACGAGCCGGAGCAGAGGCTTCGGCGGCGCCTTAGAATGGCCGACCTGCCCGACGACTTCCTCGACGAGCGTGCCGAACGCCGAGCAGCTGGGGCACTTGCCCAGCCACCTACCCGCGCTGTAGCCGCACTCCGTGCAGCTGAACTGGACCGCCGCCGCCTTCGCCACGACTCCACCCTACGGCCGAGAGCGGACGCGAGCCGTAACGGGATCCTGGCGACTTCACGCCAAAAGAGAAGCGGCCCCGCCGCGGGGCCGCTTCCGTCGTGCTTGAGGGAGGGACTCAGGAGCCCCCGCCGCATCGGGGCCCGTCTGAGGTTGTGCTCTATGCAAAGCATCATCCTGCGGGCAGGGCGCTTCACTCCTCCCCTTTCAGGTGGTTCACGGCCGTGCTTCACTGTCAAGCGCACGTAAAGCCGCGGCTCGAGTCTCAGCGAAGCGCCACGGAATGCCAGGTTGCGCCGCCGTCGGTCGTGCGCCAAAGCTCCGCTCCCGAGCGCGTTTGCACGACCGCGGTCCCGACGCGCCTCGTCGTGAAGCCGAGCCAGAACACCTGCTCGATACCTCCCGTCCCGGGCACCGTCCGCCAGTGTCGGCCCGTATCGGTCGTACGCAGCAGCGCGCCGTTCGCACCGCGGCTCAGAACCGCCACGCGGGGCGACGCCGCGGCGAGTTCGGCGCTGTTGACCAAGCTCGGCTCCCGCAGGCCGCCGGGGTCGTGGACGGAGCGGACCGCGGGGAACGAGCGGCCGCCGTCCGTCGACAGCAGGAGCTCGCCCATGTTCCCCGTCGGGCAGACGGCCCACACGACCCCGCCGCCTGCGGCGACGAGCGCTCCACCGAGCTCGGCAAGACACGGGCCTTTCCGTGTGGCGAACGTGCGGCCGCCGTCGGACGAGACCGCGACCGTGTCGAAGTCCGGACGGCGACGCGGCGGCCCGAGGAACCAGACATTCGAGCCGCGGGCGGCGAGCGAGAAAGGCCGGTGCGAGACGATCAGCGGCAGCCTGCGCCATGAGGTTCGGCCGACCGGCGACCGCTCGATGCGGTGGCGGCCGGCCAGGAGATACGCGTAACCTCCGGCGGAGGCGAAGGCTGCGACGTGCCGGTTCGGCCCTTCGCGGCGCCAGGTATGCCCGCCGTCGTGGGTCACGTACAGCGGCGTCCCGCCTTCGATGTAGGCAAAGCCGTCGCGCGCGTTGGCGAATTGCAGCTTCGGCGCGGAGCCCTGCGCCGGAAACGACGGCCACCCGACGCGGGTGAACCGCCGACCGGCGTCCGTCGAGCGGATGAGCGCGTCGCACGACGTGCTCCCGCAGCGATACTCGCCCAGCACCCAAAGATCGCGCTCTCCGACGGCTGCGGCCGCCTCCGGGCGGAATCCGTGCGGGACTCCGTGGGCCGCCCCGCGGCCGTACGCGGCGGTCGCGACGACCGCCACCGCACCCGCCAGCGCGAGAGCCAGTGCGAAGCGCATCGACCGGAGATTACTCCGGCCGACGCCGTTATTCCTCTTCGCCCGCCGGCTCTTCGTCGCCGTCGCTCGAAGCGACGGGATCTGCGGGCGGCACGGTCACCTTCTCGGGCGTGACCTCGCCCGGGATGAAGGTGATGTCGACGTCGTCGCCCGGCTCGCCGTCCTCGTTGCGCGTGCGGCCCACGAGGATGGTCGAGCCCGGCTCGAGCTCGCGCCCGAGCACGAAATCCGCCAGCGGATCCTCGATCTCGCGCTGGATCGCACGGCGCAGCGGCCGGGCGCCCATCGCGGGGTCGTAGCCCTTGTCGACGAGCAGCTCCTTCGCGTCCTCGGTGAGCTCGATCGAGACGTCGTGCGTCGCCATCTGCTCGCGCAGCCGCCGCAGCTGGAGATCGACGATGGACATGATCTCCGCCTTCGCGAGCTTGTGGAAGACGATGATCTCGTCGATCCGGTTGAGCAGCTCGGGCCGGAAGACCTTCTTCAGCTCGCCCATCACGCGGCCCTTCATCTCGTCGTACGAGAGACCGGACTCGTCGCCGACGGTGAAGCCGAAGCCGGTGTTCTTGGAGATCTGAGCGGCGCCGAGGTTCGAGGTCATGATCACGATCGCGTTCCGGAAGTCGACGCGGCGCCCCTGGGCGTCGGTCAGCTTCCCCTCCTCGAGGATCTGCAGGAGGATGTTGAACACGTCGGGATGCGCCTTCTCGATCTCGTCGAGGAGGAGCACGGAGTACGGCTTGCGCCGCACGGCCTCGGTCAGCTGGCCGCCTTCGTCGTAGCCGATGTAGCCCGGAGGCGAGCCGACGAGCCGGGACACGGAGTGCTTCTCCATGTACTCCGACATGTCGACCTGGATCATCGCGTCCTCGTCGCCGAAGAGGAACTCGGCGAGCGTTCGCGCGAGCTCGGTCTTGCCGACGCCGGAGGGGCCGAGGAAGATGAACGAGCCGGTCGGCCGCTTGGGATCCTTGATGCCTGCGCGGGCGCGGCGGATCGACTTCGCGACGGCGACGATCGCCTCTTCCTGGCCGATGACGCGCTTGTGGAGCTCCTCCTCCATGCGGACGAGGCGCGCCGACTCGGCTTCGGTGAGCTTGAAGACGGGGATGCCCGTCCACATCGAGACGATGTCGGCGATCTCCTCCTCGCCGACCTGCGGCTGCTCCTCCTGGTTCTCGGAGCTCCGCCACTGCTCCTCGAGCTCCCGCTTCTTCTGCGTGAGCTTCCGCTCCTTGTCGCGGAGGGAGGCGGCCTTCTCGAATTCCTGGTTCTCGATCGAGGCTTCCTTCTCCTTGCGCACCCGCTCGATCTCGTCCTCGAGCTCGCGGTACCGCGGCGGAGCCGACATCGACTTGATGCGCAGCCGCGAGGCGGCCTCGTCGATCAGGTCGATCGCCTTGTCGGGCAGGTGCCGATCCTGGATGTAGCGGTCGGAGAGCTCGGCGGCCGCCTTGAGCGCCTCGTCGGTGATCGTGACGCGGTGATGCGCCTCGTAGCGGTCGCGCAGGCCGCGCAGGATCTGGACGGAGTCGTCGACCGACGGCTCCTCGACGCGCACCTGCTGGAAGCGGCGCTCGAGAGCGGCGTCGCGCTCGAGGTACTTCCGGTACTCGTCGAGCGTCGTGGCGCCGATCGTCTGCAGCTCGCCGCGGGCGAGAGCCGGCTTGAGGATCGAGGCCGCGTCGATCGCGCCCTCGGCCGCGCCGGCACCGACGCGGTTGTGGAGCTCGTCGATGAACAGGACGATGTCGCCGCGCTGCTGGATCTCCTTCATGACCTTCTTCAGGCGCTCCTCGAACTCGCCGCGGTACTTCGAGCCGGCGACGAGCGCCGCCAGATCGAGGCTGTAGATCTGCTTGCCCTTGAGGATCTCGGGCACCTGGTTCGACGAGATGCGCTGCGCGAGGCCCTCGACGATGGCCGTCTTGCCCACACCAGGCTCGCCGATCAGCACCGGGTTGTTCTTCTGGCGGCGCGCGAGGATCTGCATGATCCGCTCGATCTCGGTCTGGCGGCCGACGACGGGGTCGAGCTTGCCCTCCTGGGCCTGCTTCGTGAAGTTGCGGCCGAACTGGTCGAGCAGCTTCGAGGACTTCGACTTCTCGCCGGCCGGGCCACCCGAGCCCGCCTGGCGGCGGCCGGGGCCCGAGAGCATGCGGATGATCTCGTTGCGGATCTTCTCGGCGTCGGCGTCGAAGTCGAGCAGGATCCGAGCGGCGACGCCTTCGTTCTCGCGGACGAGGCCGAGCAGGATGTGCTCGGTGCCGATGTAGTTGTGGCCGAGAGACAGCGCCTCGCGCAGCGCGAGCTCCAGAACCTTCTTCGC
>DASUHE010000018.1:0-16140 GCA_036273695.1 Gaiellaceae bacterium | reverse complement strand
CAGGAACGTGAGCGGCAGCATGACGACGCTGAAGATCGTGAGCACGTAGAGGATGTCGTTCTGCTGGTGCGAGATGAGCGACTCGTTCGTGTCCTCGAGCGCCTCCACGACCTCCTTGTAGTTGTCGAGGAGGTCCCAGATGCGCTCGCTCGCGTCGACGAGGTCGTCGAAGTAGAGCTCGAGCTCCTCGGGGAGGAACCGCTCGATCTGCCGCTCGAGCTGGCGGAGCGTCGGCCGCTGCGGCTTGATGATCTTGCGGTAGGAGATGATCTCCTGCTTGACCTTGTGGATGTCGGTGACGAGCTCCCGCGCCCCTTCGTCCTCGCCGATCGACTCGTCGATCTGCTCGAGCTTGAAGCCGATCTTGTCGAGGATCGGGAAGCAGTAGTCGTAGAGGTCGTCGAGCACCTCGTAGAACAGCCGGCCTGAGCCGCGGGAGAGCAGCTGCGTCCGGAACTCCTCGTTCTCCTCGCAGCGCCGGAAGAGGAGACTGACCGGCCGGAGCTCGACCGCAGGCAGCGTGACGAGGTAGCCGGGCCCGACGAAGGCGTCGAGCTCGCCGGCGTTCAGGCGGCCGACGGCCGCGTCGTAGACCGGGAAATGGAGGACGGTGAAGAGGTATCCGCCCTGGCCGTCCTCGTCGCCCGTGTACACGTCGACCTTGGGGCGCTGGCGCCTCGAGAGGACGTCCTCGATGTCGAGGGGATGCCAGCCGAAGCGGCTCGCGAGCAGCTGCGCCTCGCCGGCGGTCGGCGAGAGGAGGTGGACCCAGGTGACGCCGCCGGCGCGGAGCTCAGCCGGCCCGGGCCGCGTCTCGACGACCGGCGTACCCGGGGCGGCCCGGCGCGAGCGGATGCGCGGCAGGCTGGGCATCGGTACTGAGGGGGTCGACGGTCGCTGCCATGGCCCGCCAATCCTACCCGTTGGCCGGAATTGGCAACACGGGCGGCTCGCCGCGCGGCGTCCGCCGCACTCCCTCGGGCAGATACGGCTCGAGCGCGAGCGCGCCGGCGGCCGCCGCCAGGTTGATTCCGGCCGCGATCGGCCAGAGCAGGAGCGGCCGGTGCTGGAGGAGGAAGCCGCCTGCCGCAGGGCCGACGATCCAGCCCATCTGCCACGAGATGCTCGCGGCCGCCGTGTACCGGCCGACGAGCTGCGGCTGGGCGAGGTCGACGCTCAGCGGCGTGTGGATCGCTCCGTGCAGGCACTCGCCCACGGCGAAGACGAGCATCACGCCGGCGAGGATCGCGAAGGCCGCGGTTGCGCTCGTCCACGATCCGGCCGCCCACACGGCGAGCAGCGTCGCCGCCCAGAGCGTTCCCATCAGCGCGAAGCCGCGCATGCGCCGCCGCCCCTCCGAGAGCTTCACGACGGGCAGCTGGAAGATGACGATGCCGACCGCGTCTAGCGCGAAGACGATGCCGACCTCCTGCTCGCTGATCCCGGCGACGTTCTTCCCGAACGCGGGCAGCAGCTCGACGACGAGCGAGATCGCCGCGGTCATAAAGGCGGCGTTGAGCAGCGTGTAGACGGTGAACACGCGGTCGCGGAGGACGGCGCGCCAGCTGCCGCCGAGCCGTCCTTCGTGCAGGGCCGGCGCCCGGACGCGCGCGAGGACGAGCATGTAGCCGACGAACGTCGCGCAGTCGATCGCGAAGAGGACGGTGAACGAGCCGGGGCGGCCGACCGAGGCGATCAGTCCTGCGACGACGCCGCCGAGCGCGACGCCGACGTTCATCGAGAGCCGCTGCAGCGCGTAGGCGGGGGCGCGCCGCGCGGCCGGGGTCAACGCCGCGAGGAGCGCGGACTGCGAGGGCCAGAACGAACCGCTGCCGACGCCCCAGAGCGTGTAGATCGCAAACGCGTGCCAGGCCGTCCGGATCGCAGGCATGAGGGCGAACGCGACCGTCATCACGACGAGCGAGCCGAGCAGCACGCGCTTCGGCCCCAGCCGGTCCGAGAGTGTCCCGCCGAGGAAGCCGCTCGCGAGGGCCGCGGCCGACTGCACCGCCGCCGCGCTGCCCGCGAGGCCGAAGGGGATCCCGCGCACGTTGTGCAGGTAGATGAGGAGGAAGGGCAGGACGACGCCGTTCCCGAATGCGTTGACGAGTGCGCCGACCTCGAGCACGTAGACCTCGCGCGGCAGGCGAGGATCGAGTGAGCGCAGGTACGCGGCCAGCGGGCGCACGGCGTGAACCTACTTAGGTCGTGGACGTTCCCGGCCGTCTAGGGGACGCCGGAATCGGGCGTTCGCCTATGTATCGATCCAGGGTCAGGACATGCTGCGGCGATGGCACGTTGACTAGCCATTAACGCCCGGTGCTCAAGGGGGCGAGTACGAACCGGGGACGTGCCTATCCTGACTCGACGGGCCAACGGTGTGAGGGACGATCCGCAGTTCCGCCCTCGGGGGCGGAACTGCCGCGCCGCTAGCTGTGGTGCCAGGTCACGGAAAAGCCGGAGCCCGCAGGGTCGAGGGAGCTCGGCGCCGCCTTCACCCCGCCGCCGCTCGTGACCATCGTCAGCGGGTCGAAGCTCCACGCGCCGTTGTCGATCGCACTTCCGTTCGCGGAGGCCGCGCTGAAGCTCACGGTGCCGAAGTTGGTCAGCGGAAGCTCGTGGCAGCTCTTCGCGCACAGCGACGGCGCTTCGGCGATCCACTCGGCGGAGCTCAGTGCCGGGTCGAGTCCGAGTTGCGTCGTGAGGGTGAAGGGGGTGTTGCCACCGCCCGAGAGCGTGAGCGCGAAGTCATCTCCTCCGATCGACTGGACCTCGGCGGTGTAGCTGACACCTGGGGAGACGGCGAAGCCGCCGATCACGTGGGACACGTTCGGGAACATCTCCCACCAGGCATAGTCGACCGGCTTGCCGTGCGAGCAGTCGGCCTCCGTGCCCAACTGCTCGACGGTGCTCGAGTCGTAGCCGTCGAGACCGACCCAGAACGACGCGTAGGTCGACTTGCCGTTGCAGTTCGCAGCCGGCTGCGTCCAGGTCCCCTTGACGTCGGTGAACGTCGAGTTGAACGAGGCGTAGCCGGACCAGTTGAGCGAGTTGGAATGGCCGATCAGGCGCGCCGGTGGAACGTGCTCGAGCACCGCGCGGCTGCCCGACGCGCCGAGACCGGCCGAAGCAGCAACGAGGCCGACGAACAGCGAGCATGCGGCCAAGCGGGCAAATTTCATTGTCGCGGCCCCCCTGTCGAGACTGGCGGGAACCTAGACGGGCTCGCCCCGGAAAGCCAGCGGATTTAAGAGACTGTTCAGGCTCCGGGTCGGCCGCGCGCGACACGTGAGCGAGAAATGCGCCAGGCAGGAATCGAACCTGCGACCTCGCGCTCCGGAGGCGCGCGCTCTATCCCCTGAGCTACTGGCGCCGGGATCGAGCCAGTGTAGCCTGGCGCTCCGTGGAGGTTTCCGCGCGGATGGTCACCCTCGAGCTCGCCGAGACGTTCGTGATCTCCCGGAGCGCGCGCGACACCGAGGACGTCGTCGTCGTCGAGGTGCGGCACTCGGGTGTCTCCGGCTTCGGCGAGGCGCAGCCGGTCGACCACTACGACGAGTCGGCGGCGTCCGCGCAGGCGTACGTCCAGGAGCACGCGGAGCTGCTCGGGGACGACCCCTTTGCGGTCGAGGACGTGATGGAACGGCTGCCCGCGCGCGAGTTCGCGGCGCGGGCGGCTCTCGATGCCGCGTTCCACGATCTGCAGGGGAAGCTCCTGGGGCAGCCGGTCCGGCGGCTCCTCGGGCTCCGCCGCGCGGGACCGCCGACGAGCTGGACGGTCTGGCTCGGCGAGCCCGACGACATGGCCCGCCGGGCCGAGCAGGCGCTCGGGCGGTTCCGGCGGCTGAAGCTGAAGCTCGGTGGCCGGGACGGGCTCGACCTCGAGCGTGTTCGCGCCGTCCGCGGGATCGCCGGCGGTGTCCCCCTCCAGGTCGACGTCAACGAGGGGTGGAGCTTCGAGGAGGCGCTCGAGGCGCTGCCGCAGCTCGCCGAGCTCGGCGTGCAGTACTGCGAGCAGCCGCTGCCCGCCGGCGCTCCGGGCGGGCCCGAGCTGAAGGAGCGCTCGCCGCTCCCGATCTACGTCGACGAGGACTGCCACACGCTCGGCGACGTCGCCGCCTGCGCCGAGCGCGCCCACGGGATCAACGTCAAGCTCGCGAAGTCGGGCGGGATCCGCGAGGCGGTGCGGATGGTGCACGCCGCACGCGCGCTCGGGCTCGGGTGCATGCTCGGCTGCATGGTCGAGTCGGGGCTCGGGATCTCTGCGGGCGCGCAGGTCGCATCCCTCTTCGATCACGTCGACCTCGACGGCAACCTGCTGCTCGCGCACGACCCGTGGCCGGGCGTACCGTTCGTCGACGGTGTGCAGCTTCCACCGGAGGAGCCGGGACTCGGTGTCCACCAGGTACTTGCTGCTCGCTGAAGGCTTCTCCGGCGACCCGCACTACGGGAAGACGATGCGCGGCGTGCTCCGCTACCGGCGGGACGACGTGGTCGCGATCCTCGACTCGACGAGGGCCGGGCAGACGGAGGACGGCGTCCCGGTCGTCGGGAGCGTCGCGGAGGCGCTGCCGCTCGGCCCTACGACCGCGCTCGTCGGGGTCGCGACACAGGGCGGCCGCTTTCCGCCCGAGTGGGTCGCGATCCTGCGTACCTGCGTCGAGCACGGCGTCGACGTCGAGAACGGCCTCCACGTCTTCCTCGCCGACGATCCGGAGCTGTGGGAGCTGGCGGAGAGCCGCGGCGTCGAGCTGCGCGACCTGCGTCGGCCGCCGGCCGGTCTCTCGACCGCGACCGGCGAGAACCTCGCGGTCGACGCGACGATCGTCCTCACCGTCGGCTCCGACTGCGCGATCGGGAAGATGACCGTCTCCCTCGAGCTCGATCTCGAGGCGCGGCGCCGCGGCCTTCGCTCGATCTTCGTCCCGACGGGACAGACCGGCATGGCGATCGCCGGTTGGGGCATCGCGGTCGACGCCGTCGTGGCCGACTTCATCGCCGGCGCGGCCGAGCGCCTCGTCGTGGAGGGTCACGACCGCGGCGGCGACCTGCTCTGGGTCGAGGGCCAGGGGTCGCTCCTGCATCCGGTCTACTCCGGCGTCGCGCTCGGTCTTTTCCACGGAAGCGTCCCGCACGTGCTCGTCCTCTGTCACGAGTGCGGCCGCACGGAGGTCGAGGGCGCCGGTGGCGGGCCGCATCGGATCCCGCCGCTGCGCGACCTGGTCGAGCTGCACGAGCGGCTTGCGCTGCCGGCGCGTCCGGCACGGGTCGCCGCCGTCGCGCTCAACACGCGGGAGCTGGGCGAGGCGGAGGCGCGCGCGGCGGTTGCGAGGGCCGAGGCGGAGACCGGTCTGCCGGCGGACGATCCGGTGCGCTTCGGCGCTGCGAAGCTCGTCGACGCCGTGCTTGCGGCGGCGTCCTGACGGTGCTCGTGGCCGTGATCGCCGACACGCACATGCCGCGCGGGGCGCGGCGCCTGCCGGCCGCCTGCGTCGAGCGGCTCCGCGCAGCCGATCTCATCCTCCACGCCGGCGACGTGGTCGGCGAAGAGGTGTTCGAGGAGCTGACCGCGCTCGGGCCGCCCGTGCGCGCGGTGCACGGAAACGTGGACGACGCGGCGCTGTGCGAGAGGCTGCCCGAGACGCTCGTCGTCGACGTGGTCGGCGTGCGGATCGGAATGACGCACGATCCCGGTCCCCGGGCCGGGCGGGAGAGTCGGCTGGCGGCGCGCTTTCCGGGCTGTGCCGCCGTCGTCTACGGCCACACGCACGAGCCGACGGTGGCGCGGGCGGGGGAGACGTGGATCCTCAACCCCGGCTCACCGACCGAACGGCGGCGCGCCCCGTCGCACACGATGCTCGTCCTCGAGGTCGGACGCGACGCGATCACGCCGCATCTGATCGCCTTCACTTGACGGCAAGTGTCCCTTCGCTGTAGAAACGCGCCCTAGCAACGTCCGACCCGACCCCTAGTATTTGGCTTAGATAAAGCGAAAGCGCCGCAGGTAGCAGCCCGCGACGCTTTCTTGCCAACAAGGAGCGACAGATGCCCCCGGTTGACCGTCTCAAGCCTACTCGCGGTAAATCCTCTGAATCCACGCTCTCGCTCATGGAGTTCATGCGCGAGTTTCCCGACGACGACGCCTGCCTTCAATGGCTCAGGCGCACTCGCTATTCCGAGGACGGGGAAACGGCTCACTGTCCGAAGTGCGACCGGGATCGCATCTTCAAGCGTTACAAGACGACGCAGCGGCGTCAGTCGTGGACGTGTACAGGCTGCGGCCACCACGTTCATCCGACAGCCGGGACGATCTTCCACAAGTCCTCGACCTCGCTGCACTTGTGGTTCTACGCGATGTACCTCATCACCAGCACTCGATGCGGGATCTCCGCGAAGCACCTGGAGCGCGAGCTTGGTGTCCACTACAAGACCGCGTGGCGGATGTTCAACAAGATCCGCAACGAGTTGATGTCGCAGGACGAAGCGCCGCTCTCGGGTGAAGTCGAGGTCGATGAGACGTTCGTCGGCGGGAAGCCGCGCCAGTCCGACATCGCCCGTCGGAAGGCTCTCGGCTGGACCCCGCAGACCGACTACTGGGAGCGGAAGGCAATCGTGTTCGCTGCCGTCGAGCGGCGCGGACGCATCCGTGCGGAGGTCGTTCCCAATAGTCGGGCCTCGACCATCCTCCCGAAGGCGCACGAATACGTCCTGCCGGGATCGATGGTATTCACGGACGAGTACCGGCCCTACGAGCGGTTGGGCAAGAGGGGATACGTCCACCACCGGATCAAGCACAAGGCCCGCGTCTACGTGGACGGGGACGTGCATACGCAGACCATCGACGGGTTCTTCGGCCTGTTCAAGTCCGGCGTGCGTGGCGCTCACGATGCCGTCTCGCACAAGTGGCTTCAGGGCTACTTGAACGAGTGGACGTGGCGCTACAACCGGCGCGAGGACGGAACCGAGATGTTCCGCGACCTCATCGAAACCGCCGCTCTGACGACGGTCTAGGGCTTGCGGGGCATGCAGGCTTCGTGGATCGCGGCAGGAGCACGCTTGCCGTCTACCTCGATGGTCGCCTTCACGAAGTGCGTGCCGTGGATCGGCTCCCCGCAGACGTGGCAGGTCAAGCCGCCAGTGATCTTGCGAAAGGCGTCCATAACGTCCTTCCGCTTCGGGACGGGGATCTCTAAGCCCTTCTTCGTGCGCTGCGTCGACTCTTGTTCTTTGCCGGCCATTCATGCTGAGGTTACCCCGTGGCCGATTTCATGTTCAGCTCGCGCGAGAAACTGGCGCGGGCAGCGGAACACCTTGACGCGCTCCACGCTGAGACTCAGGGATGGAATGACGATGACCCGTTCGAAATCACGCGCGAAAGCAACGCGGATGACACTGAGCACATCTGGGGCGTCCACTACCGGACGCAGCCCGACCTTCTGCGCTGGGGCATCCTGCTTGGGGATGCGCTCCACAACCTGCGCGGCGCTCTCGACCACGCTGTCTACGCCCTTGCCGTTGCTAACTGCGGCCGGAATCCCCCCAATGACGAGGGAAAGCTCGCGTTTCCCATCGTCAGCGAAGCTGGCCGCTGGGACGGATCCAAGTGGCGCATCGAATCGCTCAGCCAGCCTGCCCAGACAGCGATTGAGCGGTTGCAGCCCTACAACAGACTCAAGCCCGGAAAGTGGTTCATGCCCTTGTGGTGGCTCTCCAGACTCCACGACATCGATAAGCACCGGCTGCTTCACGTCGCAACCTTCCAGAGCCAACCCGAAGAACTCGTCATCGACGCTGCTCCCGGAAGCTATGTCGCTGAGTGGAACATCGGAACGCACGTAGACGGCCCACCACTCCTCCGGCTCACATTCACGACGCCGCACCCGAACGTGTACGTGGACCTCAAGGCGGTTGGCGGCGTAATCCTGGCGATTGAAGGCGAGCATCCCGTACGGCCCTTCAGCATCTACTGGATCACTAAGCACATCCAGCGCGAAGTGGAGATCGCCTGCCGCTACCTCGCGTGGCATTTGCCTGACCCCCTACCGGTAGTAGTGGGTCGGCCAGCGCTACGGATCGAGGAACTAGCGCCCGGAGCAGAGCCGCCCGCAAGCTGAGCGCTTCTACAGCGATGGGATAGATGCCCACTTGACAAGCGAACAGACGTTCGCCTATCATGCGAACAGATGTTCGGTAAGTTCCTCATCTTGCTCTGCATCGCAGCCCTCGCAGTCGGTCTCGCCGCCCGGGGCTCCAACGGCGCGGGGCCGAGGCAGACCTACGTCGTTAAGCCGGGCGACACCCTCTGGACGGTGGCCGAGCGGGTGTACGGCGGCGACCCGCGCGAGGGCGTGTGGAAGCTCCAGCAGCAGAACCACCTCGTCTCCGCGACGATCGTTCCCGGCGAGAAGCTCGCCCTGCCCTAAGCGGCCGCCGGCGGCAGGTCGATTCCGGTCGAATAGACCTTCTCGCCGCGGAAGAGCCGCCGCTCCGGATCCCACGGGAACCAGATCACGACCTTCCATTCGAGCCGGCCCTCGGCAGGCTGGAGGCCGAGCCACGGCGCCTGTTGCGTCGCCGTGACGTTCGCCTCCTCGCAGACTCCCTGCGGGCCGATCACGATGTCCGTGAGCTCGAAGTGGATGTCCGGGAACGCGGTCAGGAGCTCCGTGTAGAAGCGAGTCGCGCCGTCGTGGCCCTCCCAGCGGTGCCCGGTCTGGACGAGCTCGTAGACACAGTCGGGCGTGAGCGTCGAGATCAGGCCCGCGAGGTCGCGCGCGTCCTCTGCGACCGAGTGCTTCTTGTACAGCTCCCGCACGTCGCGGTACAGCTCGGGCGTCACCTCGCGGCGGTAGACCTCGAGCACGGTCGGGTCGGCCATCAAGGGACCCTATCGCGCCGATTCCTACAATCGCCGCGTGGATCTCGACGTCGTCTTCCTCGGCACGGCCGGCTCGATGCCCACGGCGCAGCGCGGGCCGGCCGCGCTGCTCGTGCGCCGCGGCAGCGAGCGGCTCCTCTTCGACTGCGGCGAGGGAACCCAGCGGCAGCTGCAGCGCTCGGCGATCGGCCTCCCCGATCTGGAGGACATCTTCCTCACCCACTATCACGCCGACCACTTCCTCGGCCTGCCGGGGATGCTGAAGACATTCGCGCTGCGCGGGCGAGACGAGACGCCGCTCACCGTCTACGGGCCGCGCGGGTTACGGGAGCTCTTCAAGCGGCTGCAGCCGTTCATCGGCCGGCTGCCGTATCCGCTGGCGTGCGTCGAGCTCGAGCCGGGGGAGAGGCTCGAGCGAGGCGAATACGCCGTCGAGAGCTTCGCAGTCGAGCACGGCGCCCAGGCGCTCGGCTACGCGATCGCCGAGCAGGAGCGGCCCGGCCGCTTCGACGTGGCCGCCGCGGACGCGCTCGGGGTGCCGGACGGACCGGCGCGTGGACGCCTGCAGGCCGGCGAGGACGTGACCCTCGAGTCCGGGCGCACCGTCACGCCGGCGGAGGTGCTCGGCGGGGCGCGGCCGGGCCGCAAGCTCGTCCTCACGGGCGACACCGCGCCGTCGCCGTTCGTCGTCCAGGCGGCGCACGGCGCCGACGTGCTCGTGCACGAGGCGAGCTTCCTCGCCGGCGAGGAGGAGCGCGCCCGGGAGACGATGCACTCGACAGCCGCTCGGGCCGCCGAGGTGGCGCGGCTCGCGCAGGTGCGCCTGCTCGCGCTCACCCACGTCTCGCCACGCTACTTCGGGCCGGAGCTCGCGGAGGAGGCGCGCGAGATCTTTCCCGACACGGTCGTGCCGCGCGACTTCGACCTGATCGAGGTGCCGTTCCCCGAGCGCGGCGCGCCCAGCCTCGTCAAGAGCGGCGCGCGGCCCCCGCGAACGGTCGCCGCCTCCGAGGCCGCAGCCGAAGCCCCTATGATCGAGCAGTCATGAGCGCGATGGTCCAAGTCGCGGTCGCCGGAGACGTCGCGGAGGCCGAGGAGATGCAGGAGATCCTCCGCAACGCGGGCATCGACTCGTCGATCGAGCAGTCCCCGGAGGAGGACGCGGTCAGCGTGCTCGTCCCCGAGGCCGAGCTCGAGCCGGCGCAGGACGCGATCGAGGCCCTGACCGAGCCCGACGATCTGATCTCGGAGCCTTAGCCGATGCCGATGATGGTCCGTGTTCGTGGCAGGGCGCGCCTCACCGCAGGCGCGGCCGCACGGCCGCCACGCTCTTCGTAGTCGTTCCTTCGCAGACGAGCTCGTCCGCGACGCCGGCGTCGAGCCGGGCATGCTCGCCCTCGACCTCGGCGCCGGTAACGGCGCCCTGACGCGTGCGCTCGCCGACGCAGGAGCTCGGACGTGGGCGATCGAGCTCGACTCGCCGGCGCTGCGAGAGCTGAACGCCCGTTTCGGCACGGATCCACGCGTGACGATCGTGGCCGGCGACGTGACGACGGTGCCGCTTCCGACCGAGCCGTTCGCCGTCGTCTCGAACCTGCCCTTCGCCGCCGGCACTGCGATCCTCCGCCGCCTGCTCGGCGACCCGCGCGTGCCGCTCACGCAGCTCGACGCGATCGTGGAGTGGGGGCTCGCCGCGAAGCGGACGGCCGTCTGGCCGTCGACGCTGCTCGGCTGCACGTGGGGAGCCTGGTACGAGCTGCGGCTGATACGGCGCGTCCCGCGCGCGTGCTTCGCACCGCCGCCGGGCGTCGACGCCGCGGTGCTGCGCGCGACTCGACGCTCGCAGCCGCTCGTCGGGCCCGAGGACGCTGCGGCGTACGGCGCGCTGCTCCGGCGGGCGTTCGAGGCCCGGACGCCGCTCGACCGGATCCTCCCGCGCGGTCTCGTCCGCCGGGCCGCGCTCGAGCTCGGCTTCGACCCGCACGCCCACGCCCGGGACCTCGACGCACGGCAGTGGTCGCGTCTCTACCGGATCAGCGGATCTGCCACGCCGCGCCGGCGCGCGATCGGCGCCGAGTAGGCGTCGCCTCGAGCGAAGCCGCCATCCGCCGCCGCCGCTATGGTGCCGGCAGCACGAACCCTTTAACCCGGTCCAGCGAGGCCGGAAAGGAGTCGGATGAACACGCACGCCGCCGTCCAGGGGAAGACTCTCCTCGATGCCGAAGGGCTCGGGAGAACCCTTTCGAGAATCGCCCACGAGATCATCGAGGGCAACCCCGAGCTCGAGGATGTCGCGCTCGTCGGGATCCAGACGCGCGGCGTCCCGCTCGCGCACCGGCTCGCACGCCTGATCGAGGAGCGATCGGGCGAGATGCCCAGGCTCGGCGCCGTCGACATTACGTTCTATCGCGACGACGTGACGGTGCGGGGCGGCGAGGCTCCTCTCGCTGCGCAGCCCCTCGTGCGGGCGACGCAGCTCGATTTCCCTCTCGACGGACGAACGGTCGTCCTCGTCGACGACGTCCTCTACACGGGCCGCACGATCCGCGCCGCGATCGAGGCGCTGTTCGACTACGGCCGGCCGGCGCGCGTCCAGCTCGCCGTGCTCGTCGACCGCGGCCACCGCGAGCTGCCGATCCGCCCGGACTACGTCGGCAAGAACCTGCCGACGGCGCGCGGCGAGCGCATCCAGGTGCAGCTCGTCGAGGTGGACGAGCTCGACGCGGTCCTGCTGGTCGAGAGCCCCGAGGAGGAGAGCCGATGATTCGCCTCGTCACCGACGATCTGCGCCCGCCCGGAGATCCGCCCAAGAGGCATCTCCTCTCGGTCGGCGACCTGACGCGCGACGACGTCGAGCGCCTGCTCGGCACGGCGCGCACCTTCGAGACCTCGCTCGAGCGCCACGTCAAGAAGCTGCCGACGCTGAAGGGGCACCTCGTCGTCAACCTCTTCTACGAGTCGTCGACCCGCACCTCGTCCTCGTTCGAGCTCGCCGCGAAGCGGCTCTCGGCGGACACGCTCAACGTGAAGTCGACAGGCTCCTCGGTGGACAAGGGCGAGTCGCTCAAGGACACGGCGCTGACCCTCGGCGCCTACGACCCCGACGTGATCGTGATCCGGCACCCGCAGATTGGCGCGCCGCAGCTCGTCGCGCGGGTCACCGACGCACACGTCGTCAACGCCGGCGACGGGAAGCACCAGCACCCGACCCAGGCGCTCCTCGACCTCTACACGATCCGCGAGGAGGTCGGCCGGCTCGACGGGCTCCACGTCGCGATCGTCGGTGACGTCCTCCACTCGCGCGTCGCCCGCTCGCTCTTGCAGGCGTTCGCGCTCGTCGGGGTCCGCGCGACGCTCGTCGGCCCGCCGGCGTTGCTGCCGCGCGAGCTGCCGGCCGAGATGTCCACCGACATCGACGTGATCCGCGACGCCGACGTCGTCTACGTCCTGCGAATGCAGAACGAGCGCATGGAGCCGGGCGCGAACTTCGTCCCGAGCCTGCGCGAGTACACGTCCCGCTGGGGGATCACGCCCGAGCGGCTGCGGCCGGGGCAGAAGGTCATGCATCCGGGGCCGATCAACCGCGGCGTCGAGATCGACGCGCGCGTCGCGGACTCTCCCGACTCGTTGATCATCACGCAGGTCCGCTCCGGGCTCGTCGTCCGGATGGCCGTCTTGTACGACGTCCTCACCGGCGGCCCCGTCGGGGTGCAGGCGCTCGCCGCTGCGGAGGTGGCGTGATGCTCTGGCAGCGAGAGCTCGCGGGCGCGAACCTCGTCATCCGCGGCGCCCGCGTGCTCGATCCGGCCGAGGGAATCGATGCGAGGCTCGAGGTGAGGATCGACGACGGGACGATCGCCGAGGTCGCCGAGAAGGTGGACACGAACGCGCATCGCGTCGTCGAGGCGGACGGGCTCGTGCTCGCGCCGGCCTTCGTCGACCCGCACGTCCATCTGCGCACGCCCGGCCGCGAGGACGAGGAGACGGTCGCGAGCGGGACGGCCGCCGCCGCCGCGGGCGGCTACTGCGCGATCCTGGCCATGCCCAACACGAATCCGGTCGTCGACTCGGCCGCCGCGCTCGGCGCGCTCGTCGAGACCGCCCGCCGCGAGGCGGAGGTGCCGGTCGGGTTCCTCGCCGCGATCACGCAGGGTCAGCGCGGGGAGCAGCTGACCGAGATGGGCGAGCTCGCCGCCACGGGCGCGGTCGCCTTCTCCGACGACGGGGTGCCGGTCGCGTCCGCCGGCCTCATGCGTCGCGCGCTCCAGTACGCCGCGATCACCGACCGGCCGCTCGCGCTCCACTGCGAGGAGCCGACGCTCTCGCACGGCGGCCACGTCCACGAGGGTCGCGTCGCGGCCGAGCTCGGCTTCGCGGGCTATCCGTCCGTTGCGGAGTCCGTGGCGGTCGAGCGCGACCTCGCGCTCGCCGGCTACGAGAGCGGCCGCATCCACCTGCTCCATCTCTCGGCGGCCGAGTCGGTCGGCGCGCTTCGGCGCGCCCGTGAGGCGGGCGTCGCGGCGAGCGGCGAGGCGACGCCGCACCACCTCGTCCTCACCGACGACGCGGTGCGCGCGCTCGACCCGAACGTGAAGATGAATCCACCGCTGCGCGCCGAGGAGGATCGGCAGGCGCTGCTCGACGCCGTGCGGGACGGGACGATCGAGGCGATCGCAACCGACCACGCGCCGCACGCCGCACACGAGAAGGACGTGCCGTTCGAGGCCGCGCCGTTCGGCGTCACCGGGCTCGAGACCGCGTTCGCCGCCCTCCACACGCACCTCGTCAGGCCGGGCCTGCTGCCGCTCGAGACGCTCCTCGAGCGGATGTCCGCCGGGCCTGCTCGGGTGTTCGGGCTCGACCGGCCGCGCGTCGCGGCGGGCGCTGCGGCGAACCTCGTCCTCCTCGACCTCGAGCGCGAATGGACGGTCGGCGAACAGCCCTTCCGCTCGCGCTCCGGCAACTCCTGGCTCCTCGGCTCGCGGCTGACCGGCACGGTGCGGATGACCCTCGCCTGCGGAGGGGTGGTGCACGAATGAGCTACCTCGCCCTGGCCGACGGGACGGTCTGGCACGGCGAGTCGGTCGGCGCCGACGGCCACGCGCTCGGCGAGGCCGTGTTCACGACCGGCATGTCGGGCTACCAGGAGGCGGTCACCGACCCGAGCTTCGAGGACCAGCTCATCTGCTTCACCGCGCCCATGATCGGGAACTACGGCGTCGCCGAGGAGCGGAGCGAGTCCGCGCGCCCGCACGCTCGGGCGGTGCTCATGCGCGAGGCGCGGGGGCCGGAGTGGACCGACTGGCTGCGCGAGCTCGGCATCGTCGCGCTCACGGGGATCGACACGCGCAGCCTCGTCCTCCATCTCCGGGACGCCGGCTCGGCGCCGGGGATCGCGGTCGCCTCGGATCTGCCCGTCGAGGAGGCGGTGGAGCTTGCGGCGCAGCAGCCGTCGATGCTCGGTCGCGCGCTGATCGACGAGGTCTCCACGGACGAGCCGTACGTCTACTCGCCGGAAGGACGCGTCTCGATCGGCGTCGTCGACTACGGCGTGAAGAACTCGGTGCTGCGGCGACTCGCGAAGGCCGGTGCCGCGGTCACCGTGCATCCGCACGGGACCGACGCGGACGAGCTCGCGCGCCACGACGGCGTCCTGCTCTCACCGGGGCCGGGCGATCCCGAGCCGCTCGCGGCGGAGACCGCGACGGTGCAGGAGCTCCTCGGCCGGACGCACGTGCTCGGCATCTGCCTCGGTCACCAGCTGATCGCGCGCGCGACCGGCCACGAGACGTACAAGCTCCCGTTCGGCCACCGCGGAGCGAACCATCCGGTGCACGAGCGGCTCACCGGCCGGGTGCTCGTCACGAGCCAGAACCACGGCTTCGCCGTCCAGGCGAGCGAGGCCGCGGAAGTCTCGCACGTCTCGCTCTACGACGGGACGGTCGAGGGACTCGAGCTGCCGGAGCTGCGGGCGCGGTCGCTCCAGTTCCATCCCGAGGCCGGGCCCGGCCCGCACGACGCGTGGCCGTTGCTCGAGGCCTGGGTGGAGGAGGTGGCCGATGCCGCGGCGTGACGACCTCGAGAGCATCTGCATCGTCGGCTCCGGCCCGATCGTCATCGGCCAGGCCGCCGAGTTCGACTACGCCGGCTGCCAGGCGCTCAAGGTGCTGCGGGAGGACGGCTTCCGCACGATCGTCGTCAACTCGAACCCGGCGACGATCATGACCGACCCCGGCTTCGCCGACCGCACGTACCTCGAGCCGCTCGACGTGGAGTCGGTGGCCGAGGTGCTGCGCCTCGAGCGGCCGGACGCGCTCCTGCCCACGATGGGCGGCCAGACGGCGCTCAACCTCGCACGTGAGCTTGCGAACGCGGGCGTCCTCGACGAGCTCGGGATCGAGCTGATCGGGGCGCGGCTCGACGCGATCGAGCGCGCCGAGGACAGGCTCAAGTTCAAGGAGGCGGTCGAGTCGTGCGGGCTCAAGGTGCCGGCTTCCGCGATCGTCACCTCGCTCGACGAGCTCGGAGGGCTGATGGTTCCGGCCGTCGTGCGGCCGGCGTTCACGCTCGGCGGTCACGGCGGCGGCTTCGCATACACGGAAGAGGAGCTCTACCGTCAGGTCGAGCGCGGGCTTAGCGAGTCGCCGATCGGCCAGGTGCTCGTCGAGGAGTCGGTGCGCGGCTGGGACGAGTTCGAGCTCGAGGTCGTCCGCGACCGGATCGACAACGTCGTGATCGTCTGCTCGATCGAGAACCTCGACCCGATGGGCGTCCACACCGGCGACTCCGTCACGGTCGCGCCGCAGATGACGCTGCCGGACGAGGCGTATCAGGAGCTCCGCGACGCCGCCGCGGCCGTGATCCGCGCGGTCGGCGTCGACACGGGCGGCTCCAACATCCAGTTCGCGCGCAGCCGCGAGACCGGCGACGTGCGCGTGATCGAGATGAACCCGCGCGTCTCGCGCTCGTCGGCGCTCGCCTCGAAGGCGACCGGCTACCCGATCGCCAAGGTGGCCGCGCGGCTCGCCGTCGGCTACACGCTCGACGAGATCCCGAACGACCTGACCGGAACGACGCCCGCGAGCTTCGAGCCGACGCTCGACTACGTCGTCGTCAAGTTTCCGCGCTTCGCCTTCGAGAAGTTCCCGGGCGCCGACCGCACGCTCGGCACGCAGATGAAGTCGGTGGGGGAGACGATGGGCATCGGTCGCACCTTCGCCGAGGCGTTCCTCAAGGCCCACCGCTCGCGCGAGCTCGACGCG
>DASUHE010000017.1:0-6045 GCA_036273695.1 Gaiellaceae bacterium | reverse complement strand
CGCCAAAGCGGCTCGTCGCCGGCGTTGGCGGCGCGCGCGAGAACGAACAGGAGGTCCGAGAGGCGGTTCAGGTAGACGGCCGCGAGGGGGTTCGCGTCCGCCACCGCCAGCGCCGCGCGCTCGGACCGCCGGCAGACGGCGCGCGCGAGAAACAGCCACGCGGCGCGCTCGCTCCCCCCCGGCAGGACGAAGCTCTTCAGGTCCGGAAGCGACGCGTTCACCTCGTCGATCTCCTGCTCCAGCCGGTCGACGGCCTCGGCCGTGATCCGCAGGCGGTCGTCTCCCTCCACGAACGGAACCGAGAGGTCCGCGCCGACGTCGAACAGCTCGTTCTGAATTCGGTCGAGGCCGCCGGCGAGGCCGAGCAGCGAGTTGAGCTCGTCGACGTCGCCCATCGCCGCAACCCGGGGATCGAGCTTCGAGACGCGCGAACCGTCGCCGAGGCTCGTCTGCCCCTTGTCGCCGCCCCGCGTGTAGATGCGCGTCAGGCGCACGGGCTCGTCGCGTTTCCGCATCCCCGTAGCCTACGGCGATGATCCGGCGCGCGACCGCCGACGACGTCGAGGAGATCGTGGCGATCTTCGAGCCGTCGTTCGCCTTGCTCGACTTCCTGCCGCAACTCCACTCGCACGCGGAGAACCTCGCCTTCTTCGAACGCTGCGTGCGCGACGGCGAGGGGTACATCCTCCGCCGCGGCTTCGCGATCCTGGACGGCGACTGGCTCACGCACCTCTACGTCCACCCCGCCGAGATCGGGACCGGCGTCGGGCACACGCTGTTCGAGCACGTGAAGACCTTGCGCCCGGACGGCTTCGAGTTCTGGGTCTTCCAGCAGAACGGTCGCGCCCGGCGCTTCTACGAGGCGCACGGTGCGTCCGCGGTCGAGTTCACCGACGGCTCCGCCAACGAGGAGAAGACTCCCGACGTGCGCTACCGATGGACGTCCAGCGGCTAGCCGACGGGCTCTGGCGCTGGACCGCGCCGCATCCGAACGCGGCCCACTGGCCCGACTGGGGACCGCCGGTGCCGCCGCACGTCGGCTGCGTCTACTACGAGGCGCCCGACGCCGTCGTCCTCTTCGATCCGCTCCTGCCCGCCGGCGAGGAAGACGAGTTCCTGGCCTATCTCGACCGGGACGTCGAGCGGCTCGGCCTGCGCGTCTCGGTTCTCCTCACCGCGGCGTGGCACGAGCGGAGCGCGGCGATCCTGCGCGAGCGGTACGGGGCCGGCGACCGGGTTCCAGGGACCGTCGAAGCGTATCCCGTCGAAGGCGCGCCCGAGGAGCAGCTCGCGTATTTCATCCGGCCCCACCGGGCTCTCGTGGTGGCCGAGATCTTCGCCGGCGACGGAAACGGCGGGCTGGCGCTCGTCCCGTCCCCCGCGCTCACGGATCGCGCCGCGCTCGACCGTTCGCTGCAGGCGATCGCCGAGCTTCCGGTCGAACGCGTGCTCGTCTCGCACGGCGACCCGGTGCTGCGCGACGGCCGCGCCGCGATCGAGCTAGCCCTGAACTGACGCGCGCTCCTGCAGCCCGAGGATCGAGCGGGCGATGACGAGCCGCTGGATCTCGCTCGTTCCCTCGTAGATCTCGGTGATCTTCGCGTCGCGGTAGTAGCGCTCGACCGGGAACTCCTTCGTGTAGCCGTAGCCGCCGAGGATCTGGATCGCCTCGCCCGTCTGCCGCCGCGCCATCTCGGAGGCGAAGAGCTTGGCCTTCGCGCCGGCCTCGGTGTGCGGAAGGTCGTTCTGCTTCAGCCACGCGGCGCGGTGGACGAGCAGGCGGGCGGCGTCGATCTCCGTCGCCATGTCGGCGAGCTTGTGCTGGATTGCCTGGAACGAGGCGATGGGCTGCCCGAACGCGTGACGCTCCTTCGCGTACTCGCGCGCGACGTCGTACGCCGCCTGGGCGATGCCGACCGCCTGCGCGGCGATCCCGATCCTGCCGCCGTCGAGGGTGGCCATGGCGACGTGGAAGCCCTTGCCCTCCTCGTGCAGCAGCCTGCCGGCGTCGACGAGGGCGTCCACCGAGATCGAGTTCGTCGTGGACGAGTTGAGGCCGAGCTTCTGCTCACGACCCGTGACGCGAACGTCGCGGGCGTCGAGCACGAACGCCGAGATCCCGCGCGCGCCCGGCGTGTCCGGGTCGGTGCGCGCGAAGAGGAGAAACGTGCCCGCGTACTCGGCCGTCGAGATGAACTGCTTCGCGCCCACGATCCGCCAGCCGTCGCCCTCGCGGGTCGCCGACGTGCGGAGCGCGCCGGCGTCCGAGCCCGCCTCCGCCTCGGTCAGCGCGAAGGCGCCGATCAGCTCGCCGTGCGCGAGCGGCGGCACGAACCGCGTGCGCTGCTCGTCCGTCCCGAAGCGGAGCAGCGGCAGCGTCACGGCGCTCGTGTGCACGGCGACGGTGACCCCGACGCCCGCGTCGCCGCGCGAGAGCTCCTCGAGCACGAGCATGTACGAGACGAAGTCCGCCCCGGCGCCGCCGTACTCCTCCGGCACGCAGACGCCCATCAGCCCGAGCTCTGCCAGCTTCGAGAAGACCTCGCGCGGGAAGTGGTGCTCGCGGTCCCAGTCGGCGGCGTGCGGCTCGATCTCCGCCCGGACGAAGTCGCGCGTCAGCGCCTGGATCTCCTGCTGCTCGCGCGAGAGCTCGAAGTCCATCAGCCGTAAGCGTAGAAACCGCGGCCGGACTTGCGGCCCAGGCGGCCCGCCTCGACGTGCTCGCGCAGGAGCGGGCAGGGCGCGTACTTGGCGTCGCCCAGCCCGTCGTGCAGCACCTCCATGATCGCGACGCAGGTGTCGAGCCCGATCAGGTCGGCGAGCGCGAGCGGCCCCAGGGGGTGGGCGAAGCCGAGCCTCGCGATCGTGTCGATCGCCTCCGGCTCGGCGACGCCGTCGTGCAGCGCCCAGACCGCCTCGTTGATGAACGGCATCAGGATCCGGTTCGAGACGAAGCCCGGGAAGTCGTTCGCCACCGCCGGCGTCTTGCCGAGCTCCTCGGCCAGCGCGACGATCGCCGCCGCGGTCTCGTCGGAGGTTTCCCGGCCGCGCACGACCTCGACGAGCTGCAGGACGGGTACCGGGTTGAAGAAGTGCATGCCGATCACGCGGTCGGGCCGCGAGGTAACCGCGGCGAGCGAGGTGATCGGGATCGAGGACGTGTTCGAGGCGAGGATCGCGCCGGCGGGCAGAACCTCGTCCGCGCGGCGGAAGACGTCCTGCTTCACCTCGGCGTCCTCGATCACTGCTTCGAGCAGCAGATCCGCCGCGACGAGGTCGTCGACGCGCTCGACGCGCGACAGCACCTCGTCCGGTTCCGCCCCGCCCTTCCCGGCGAGCTTCTCGAGGCTGCGCCGCATCGTCGCGAGGCCGCGCTCGGTGGCTCCCGGCGCCGCGTCGTGGAGCGAAACGCGCCGGCCGGAAGCGGCGACGACCTGCGCGATCCCGCCGCCCATCTGGCCCGCGCCCACCACGAGGACGTGCTCGAAGTCCACCTGTGGGAGGCTAACGTCGCCCGATGCCCGTGGTCGACGTCAACGGTGCGCGCCTCTGGTACGACGAGGCCGGAAGCGGCGCCGCCGTGCTGCTCGTGCACGGCGGACTCGGGGACTCGGAGCTCTGGGAGCCGGTCGTCCCGTTCCTCGCCGAGCGGTTCCGCACGATCCGCGCCGACCTTCGCTTCTTCGGCAAGTCGACCGGCCCGGCGGTGTCGTGGTCGTGGCAGGACGACACGATCGGCGTTCTCGACGAGCTCGGAATCGAACGCGCCGCACTCGTGGGGCTCTCGCTGGGCGGCAAGATCGCGCTCGACGTCGCGCTCGCCCGGCCGGAGCGGCTGTGGGCCGTCGTCGGCGTCGCGCCCGCGCTCGGCGGCCACGACGGCTCCCCGTACACCGACCAGCACGAAGCTCGCTACGACGCGGCGCCGGACGAGGAGAAGCTCGAGACGATGCGGGAGATCGACCTCGAGGTCTGGGCGCCCCTCGGTGCCGACGACCGGCTGAGGCGGCTGTGGGCCGCGACGCCTGACGCGAACCCGCTTCCCGACGGCGTGGAGCCGCGCGATCCTCCGGGCGCTCCCGCCAACGAGCGCCTCGGCGAGCTCGCCGTGCCGACGCTCGTCGTCACCACGAGGCACGATCCGCCGCGCTTCCGCGAGATCGGCCCGCTCGTGGCGCGCGACGCACCGAACGCGCGCCACGTCGAGCTCGACTCGGACCACTACGTGACGCTACGCGAGCCCGAGCTCCTCGCGCGGACGCTGTTGGAGTTCCTCACGCCGGCGGCGCCTCAGGATTGAGGCCGCCGCGGAGAGGAGCGCGAGGCCGCCGCCGATCCCGCCCGCGACCCACGCCCACGGGAAGCCGCCGCCGGGGTACGAGATGCGCCAGCTCCCTACGGCCACGTTCAGCCAGGGCCGCCCGCTACGCCAGTGGACGGCCAGCCTCCTGCCGCCGCCGCGGAGCGAGAGAGCGACGTTGTAGAGCGCCTTGTTCGCCGGCAGGTCGATGCAGTACGCAACGCGGCGAACCGTGTCCAGGGCGTGCACGAACGGCTCGCCGGACGGCTTCTGGTACAGCGTGTAGACCCAGCGCCCGCCTCGGCTCGTGGTGCGCGTGACGGCATAGCCGGCCATCGTCTTCTCGTCGTCGCTCCGGGCGGCGATCTTTCCCGGCAGCAACCGGCTCGTCCGCAGGTCGTAGTCGCGCACGATGTAGTGGCTCAGGTCGTTCCCGGACGCGTGCGTGTACTGGATCAGGAACATTCTCGACGCGTGCGGCGAGAGCGCGTCGAAGGTGAACCCGCCGGGCAGGGTGATCGTCCGTGCGACGCGCATCCGTCTGAGGTCGATGACGAGGAACTTGCTCGGAGTCGCGAGCGGCTGGCCGAGAGAGGCGAGCACGAGCATCCGACCATCCCCCGAGAGTCCCTGGCCCGTGCCGATCAACGGGGTTCCCCATGCACCGTCGAGCCGGATCCAGTAGTCCACCTGACCGCCGGCGACCTTCTCGAGGAGCGTGGCCCGGGTCCCGTCCGAGACGGTGACCCAGTGGACGGGTCCGCGGCCCGAGGCGCCCGCCCCGCCCTGGCTGACGAACGACGGCCCGTCCGCGAGCGCGACGGGGGCGGCGGCGAGAGCGGCGACGGCGACCGCAAGGCAGAGCGAGAGCCTGCGCATGGCTTCCTCCTTCGAGTGACACCGCTGATACGCGGCGAGCCACGTGAGAGGTCCGTCGGCTCAGACTTCGATCAGCAGGGCGTCGCCCTGGCCGCCGCCGGAGCAGATCGCGGCGAGGCCGAGGCCGCCGCCCGAGCGGCGCAGCTCGTGCACCATCGTGCCGAGGATGCGGCCGCCGCTCGCGCCGATCGGATGCCCGAGCGCCACGGCGCCGCCGTTGACGTTCGCCGTCTCGGGATCCGCGCCGAGCATCGCGAGCGAGTTGAGCGCCACCGAGCAGAACGCCTCGTTCACCTCGATCCGCCGCACGTCGCCGATCGCCTTCCCAGCCTTCTCGAGCGCCTGCCGGCCCGCGTTCGCCGGCGTGCGCGCGAGCCACGCGAACTCGTCGGCGACGTAGCCCTGGGACACGATGGTCGCGAGTGGCTCCAGGCCGCGCCGCTGCGCGAACTCCTCCGAGCACACGACGACGCAGGAGGCGCCGTCGTTCACGCCCGGCGCGTTGCCGGCTGTGATCGTCCCTTCCGGATCCATCACCGGCTTGAGCGAGGCCAGCTTGTCGAGCGTCGTGTCGCGCCGCACCGACTCGTCGGCGGTCACGTCTCCGACCGGCACGATCTCGTCGTCGAAGCGGCCCGCATCCTGAGCGGATGCGGCCCGCTCGTGCGAGCGCAGCGCCCAGCCGTCCTGCTCTTCGCGGGAGACGCCGAGCTCGCGGGCGACCTTGGCCGCCTGCTGCACCATGTGCAGCTCGTCGAACGTGGAGCGAAGCCCGTCCCAGATCATGAGGTCGAGCAGCGTCCCGTCGCCCATCCGATAGCCCTTGCGCGCCTTCGGCAGCGCGTACGGCGCGTTCGTCATCGACT
>DASUHE010000016.1:0-28913 GCA_036273695.1 Gaiellaceae bacterium | reverse complement strand
CACCTTACGGCGCTCGACGGGGGGCTGAACGGAAACGCGCGCGGTGCAGTCGAGTGGATCGAGGAAGAGGCCGCCTCGGCTGACGCCTGGACGGACCCGCTCTTGGACGGTCTGCTCACGGTAATAGGGCGCTACATCGTCATGACGCCGGCTCAGCGGTTGGTGGTGGCGCTCTGGATCATCCACACCTACCTAGTCGGACTTCTCGAACAGACCGCCTATCTGACCGTCACATCGCCGGTACGCCAATGCGGCAAGACGCGGCTACTGGAGCTGTTCGAGTTGACCGTCCCGCGTCCCTGGCCTGCGGTGACTCCATCTGAGGCGGTCGTCTATCGCACCGTGCACGCGCGGATGCCGACGCTGCTGCTCGACGAAGTTGACGCGATCTTCGCGCCCAAGACCGCCGACCGACATGAAGGGCTCCGCGCAATCCTGAACGCGGGCCATCGCCGCGGTGCAACCGTTCCGCGCTGCATCGGCGTCTCGAGCAAACCGCAGGACTTCAACGTCTACTGCGCCAAGGTGCTCGCCGGCATCGGCGTCCTGCCCGACACCATCACCGATCGCAGCATCCCAATCCGACTCGCGCGCAAGCGACGCTCAGAAGAAGTCGAACGCTTCCGCCGACGCGAAGCAAAGCAGCTCTGCGACCCACTCAAAGCCGAGCTTGAACGTTGGGCTGAGGAACACGGCGCCACGATCGCCGCCGCGCGACCGCCTCTCCCCGACGAGCTAAGCGACCGCATGCAGGAAGGCTGCGAACCGCTACTCGCTATCGCGGACCGCCTCGGCTGCGGGCTCGAAGCCCGCGAAGCCCTAGTCGAACTGCTGACCGAAGAGCGGCTCGACGAACGCGAAAACGCACAAGAGAAGCTCCTCCGCGACGTACGCCACGCATTCGTCAGCGCCGACCAACACGTCCTACCGACCGAATCGCTACTCGCCACCCTGAACGCCGACGAGCCGTGGAGCACGTGGTACGGCAACGGCCTCGACGCACGCGGACTAGCCACGCTGCTCAGGCCTTACGGCATCACCTCGCGCACCGTACGAGTCGGTGACGAGACACCAAAGGGTTATCGCCGCGCCGACCTAGAAGACGCCTGGACGCGCTACCTCAAAGACGAACCGTGGCGGACGTGGCGGATGTTGCGGACACCCAGGAAGCCCTATTTCCCTCCAAGAGAGCGCGATAAGTGCCCCATAAGCAAAAGACACATCCGCAACACCGACACACCACAACGCCGGTTGCAACGGCCCGCGATGCGTCGTCCGTCTCGGCCGCGAACTTCGGCACAACGATGCGCGCGAGGCTGCTGACGCCGGCGGAGCTGGCCGCGTGGCTCGCTGTCGATCGCGCCTACGTGTACGAGCACGCCCAGGAGCTCGGAGCACTGCGCCTCGGTGACGGTCCGAAGGCGCGGCTGCGGTTCGACCTGGACGTCGTCCGAAGCCGGATCTCCTGCTCTGAAGTCAGGCAGTCAGAGCCGCGGGATGCCGCTTCCGGTGCGGTGAAGCCGCGCAGGCGGTCGAGGCGTTTGGGCACAAACGTCGAGCTGCTGCCCGTTCGCGGGCGATCGGAGACCGTATGAGCGCTCGAGCATGGGGTGGTACCCCACCCGGCGAATTCGCCAGCCGGCAACGCGGCGCGATGGCGCCCCCATCCGGATCGCGCGGGTGGTCGTTGTGAGTGCTTCCGAGAAGACGCCGGCGCGGCGGGGCGATGGTGTAGGCAAAGGGGCGGCGCGTGGTTATTCGTGGGCGCCGTTCGAGAAGGGGAATTCGGTTGCGTTGAAGCATGGCTTGTATGCGGGGAAGTTCTCGCCGAGCGATGAGGAGGGGATCGCGGAGACGGCTGATTTGTTGCGAGAGATCGTGCCGACGTATGCACCGGCGTTTGAGGTTGCGATCCAACTCCTCAGCGCGCGGCTTTGGCGCTTGCGTCGCGCCTATGAGTTTGTGGCGGCTAAGCCGGAGGGCGAATTGCCTCGGAATTTTGGGGAAAAATTGAATTCGCTCGAATTGCTCGTCAATCGGACTTTGAACATGCTCGGGCTGAGCCCGACGAGCGCGGCCGAGTTGGGCGTCAACTTGGCTCGTCTGGCTGCTGGCGGCGAGCACGGTCCGAGCTTCGATTGGAACGCGCTTGAGCAGCGGGAGCGTGAGCAGTTGGAGCGCTTGCTTCGGAAGGGGAGGGGCAATGGCGACGGAGGCTGAGATTCGTGGGGCGGAGCGGGCCAGGTTGGAGGCGGTCGTCGCTGAGCATGGGACTGAGCATGAGCGGTTCGAGCTTGCTTTCAGCGGGTTGATGCGGGCTGGGTTCACGTTGGCGCAGTGGGAGGGGCTCGAGCCGATCGGCTATCACCCGCCGGAGCCTGAGGTTCTTGCGCGTCTCGCGCGTCGCGTGGAGCGTCGCGTCAGGTTCGGTTTGCCGGCGGTCGAGTGTGGTGGAGATCCGCCGACGCACGGTTGCAGCTGCTTGGAGCGTGCGCTCGACGGGTCGGACGGCGGCAAGCGTGGCGTGCTGAAGTCGGCGGCAGAGTTCCATTGGGCTCCGCCTCCACGACGCGAGCGGGCCGAGCCGGTCCCGGAGCTGGCAGCGACACCGCGGGAGGCCGTTGCAGCGCCGCAGGAAGCGAATGGGCGCGTCGAGGCTGGCATTCCGACCCGTGTGCGGGACCGGGACATTACGGCGTCTGAGCCGGTTTTCCGACCCGTCCGTCGACGTCCGAAGTGGTTCGACCCCCACCCCGGCTCGTTCCGGGATATGCAGTTCTAGGCGAAAGGAGCAAACGACAATGGCAAGTTCGATTCAGGACGACTACGCGAAGATGCGAGCCAACAGGCCCGCCAATCCCTTCCAGGACGCCGCGTTCGTGGCGATGGCGGAGGAGCGCCAGCGTGAGTACGAGGTCACGACGCTGCTCGATCGCGAGCTGGACATGGCAGAGCCGGAAGTCGGCCGCGAGATCCACGCGTCCGCGCTGAAGATTCTGGCTGACCGCGGGTTGGCTGACCGCTACACCAGCGCCCAGTACGTGGACGCATGCAAGAAGGCGGGCGCAAGATGAAGGCCAAGCCGATCGCCGAGCGGTTCGCTGAGGCGCAGGACGCTCTCGCCGAAGCCCAGCGCAACTACGAACGGATCCGGAGCGATTATTTCGCCGACCGGCGGAAGCGGGCGAGGGCCGGCATGGACCTTGAGCCGCTCGAGTGCCTCGACTCAGGCGCGTGGCAAGAGCAGCTTCACCATGAGGCTGTCGCCCGGTCGAATGGCGAGCAGGATCGTCTGTCGGGTCTCGCGGCATGAAAGGACCGGCCGCCGTGGGTTACGTAACCGTGTCGAGCTCTGCCCTGTTGTCTCCTTCTTGGGTGAACTCGAGCGAGCGGCCGTCAACCCCGTTGAGCGGCCGTGGACGCTCGCGCGTTACGCGCTTCCTGCTCGGTCCGGCGAATGACATGGCGCCGGTCCGGGCGGGGGCGGGGCATTTCCGAATGCGAGAGAGGAGTTCGAGATATGGATGAGTCGGAGGCGTTGCGGGTCGTGAGCATCTCGCAGACGCTGAATATTGGGACCGAGTTGAAGGGTCGGCTGGAGGCGGTTGCGCGTCGCGAACAGCTCGACGCTACGAGCTTGGGCCGGCGGGTGATTCGGGCGGCTGTCGAGCAGCGGGAGCGGGCCGGAGGGGCGGGCGAGGATGAGTGATTCGGCGATCTATGGCATCTGAGCCAAAGGGGATCGAGCCCTACTACGAGTCGCCGGCGCTCAGGCGGGCGGCCTCGGCGAACTCGACACCGCGAAAGCTGCAAGCGCTCAAACGCATCGTCGACGACGAGATCGGCCCCGACACGTCAGCGGAGGTCTATCGCTTCGCGGACGACTGGACAGTGCGGCTGATCGAGTCGCTCACGGACCGACGCCGCGAGGGCTGGCTATTGAAGTGTTGTTTGCGAGGCGCCCGCTTGCCGAAAGCGCAGTCGTTTCTCTCGCTACGTGATCCCGAGGGAATCCCGCATTTCCTCTTTCACGCGTGGTCGATCGTCAATGCGGATGTTGAAGTCATCGACGCGTTTGAGTGGAAGCACGGACCGCCTTTCCCATCGTCGGGCTACTTTCTGCTCGTCCGCACAGAACTCGTCGGCGTGAACGGCACCGCACGCGGCAACAGTTCGCCGAAGGCTGCCCATGTCGACCGTCTGCGGGAGTTCGCCGAGCAGGCGCGCCTCGACGATCCCGGTGTCACGATCGGAAAGTTCGTGCTCCGTCCGTGGCCGATCCCGCGCTTCTCATTCTCGGCCGTCCTCGCTAACGCGGTGCTGGGTGGGACGGCGCGCTGGACGGCGCAGAGCCGCAGCGAGGACTGGGTGATCCTGTGAGCACGCTCCTGCGCGGGCCGGGAAGTCTTGCCTTGCTGGGCGAGGCTGCCCGGTCCACCAACCGGCCGGCGCGCGGAGGAGCCGACTCATGGTTCGCCCAACTCGAGGAGATTTGGCCGGACGGCGGCGGCCACAAGCGCATCGAGCAGCCCCTCACCCGTCACGCGGCGCGCAAAGGATTCCGAATGACTATTGCCCAGGAGGATGAGCAGCTGATCGGCTTCGCCTACGGCCACGTAGGCAGTCCAGGCGAGTGGTGGCACGACTCAATCGAGGCAGCGATGACGCTCGCACAACGGCAGACGTGGCTCGCGCCGGGGCACTTCGAGCTGCTCGAGCTACACCTGCGGCCGGACTGTCGACGCCGCGGCATCGGCAGCGCCCTTCACGATGCCGTCCTCGAGGAGCTCACGTCGCAAACGGTGGTGGCCTCGATCCGCACGAACAACACCGCGGCGCTCGGGCTCGCGGGCAGCAAGGGCTATCAGGTGGTGCTGAGCGACTTTCGGTTCGCTCGGGGTGACGCGCCCTATTGCATCCTCGGGCTGGCCCGGCGAAGCAGTAAGGGTGGTGTCACGAAACCACGCCGGCGGCTATGACCGCGTTACGCATGAGGCTCAGTCGCCGTCCCGCGCACGAACCACAAGTGCGTCGAGTGGGCTCGCACGTTCTTCGCCCACTCCAGCATCCGCTCGGCCTCGTTCTCAAGCGAGTCGGCGAGCAGCGCGAACGCCGCTACCGCCTCGGTCGGGAACTCGTACCCCTCCGGCCAGCCGCCGAGCTCTTCAACATCGTGCGCGGACATGAGCCGCGAGAGCCGCATCTCCGCGAGCTCGGCGAAGGTAAGCGCCCGCGCGAGCTTCGCATCGAACTGCCGTATCTCGTCGGCGGTGATGAGCTGTTGATCTTTCGTCGTGATGTCCACTACAGAGCCTCCTCTGGTAAGCAGTTGTCCGCACGGTAGCGCTTTACTATGGTAAAGTCAACACGTGCAAGAAATGCTGTACCAGCTACTAGCCCATCCTGGCGACAGACGATACTTCGGAAGGTGCCCCCTACCTTGACCGAGATACAGCGCATTTCCCGCCGTTTAGCCACAGCGGAGGCACGCGCCGGCAAGATCCGCGCCGAACGCGATGCCGCGATCGTGGCTGCTCATGCCGGCGGTGAAAGTCCGAAGCTGATCGCGGTCGCAGCCGGGATCTCCGAAATGACGGTCTACAAGATCCTGCGCCAGGCACGCTCGAAGGAGGAGTGATGGCCAGACCATCAACAGGACAAGTTCTGGAACGGCCCGGTACGCGAGGCACTAGGTATGCGGCGAGGTTCCGCGCCTACGGAAAGCGGCGCGATGTGACGCTCGACGTTGCGACCAGCGCGGAAGCGCAGACAGAGCTCGAGAACATCCTCGCCGATGTCCGCCGCGGAATCTGGCGCGAGCCAGCAACAGCGGACGTTGTCGAGGCGGTGGAGGAGCCGACGCTCCACGTGCTCGCTTCCGAATGGGTCGAGCGTCGGCGACACGAGGTCGACGCGCGTACGGTCGAACATTGGCGATGGGCGCTGTCGAACCACCTTCTGCAGTTCTTCGCGGACTACCGCCCGTCCGAGATCACGGTCGCAGCTGTCGAGAAGTTCAAGACGGCGAAGCTCGCCGAACGCGAACGGCGCATAGCCGCGATCGAGGAGTGGTGGAAGGAGGATCCGAAGGCTCGCGGCCGGATGCCGGTGCGACCGTTGAGCAACGCCAGCATCAACAAGTGCCTCAAGGTCCTTGCGCAGGTGCTCGATGAGGCAGTTGAGCTCGGCTATACCGACACGAACGTCGCCCGCGGCAAGCGGCGGCGCCTCAAGGCCGACAAGCCGAAGCGGACGTGGCTCGAGCTGCATGAGGTGCAGGCGCTCCTGGCCGCGGCCGGAAAGCATCGGCCGCTCATCGCGACCATGATCCTCGCGGGACTGCGCGTCGGTGAGCTCTGCTCGATCCGCTGGCGTGACGTAGACCTCGCCGGCGGCAAGCTCGCCGTCGCTGACTCGAAGACGGACGCGGGGCGGCGCGTCGTCGCCGTGACGCCAATGCTGCTCGACGAGCTAAAGCTGCACCGGGCCGATTCCAAGCAGACCGGCTCGGACGATCTCGTGTTCGGGACGAGCCGCGGGACTCCGCGGAATCGGTCGAACATCACCCGGCAAATCCTGCAGCCGGCGATCGACCGCGCCAACATCGAGCTCGCCAGGGCGGGGCGGACCCCTATCGAGCACGTGACGAACCACTCGCTGCGTCGCACCTTCTGCGCGCTCATGTATGAGGCAGGCGCGACGCCGGCCTACGTCATGGCGCAGATGGGGCACACGGACGCGAGCCTCGCCCTCGAGGTCTACAGCAAGGTCATGGAACGGAAGCGCGACACCGGGGAGCGGATGGACGCTCTCGTCCGGGGCGCTGATTGGGCACAAGTGGGCACAAACGGCGCTGAGGCGGTCGAACCCACGTCAGTCCTGGCAACAGAAAACCCCGCCGGAGCGGGGCTTTTCTGAGGCTGCGGGGCAGGGATTCGAACCCCAACTTCCTGATCCAGAGTCAGGCGTCCTACCATTAGACGACCCCGCAACGGGTCGGCGGCCAGTTTAGCGAGGCTAGATCTCGAGCCTGTACATCGGCACGAGGCGCTGCTCGGTCTCCGTGTCGATGTGCGCCACGACGTCGACGTACGGCTCCAGGCCGCTGCCGCGCAGCTTCGCCTTGAGGAGGCCGTCGACCTGAAACAGCCCGGACGAGTTGTTCATCCGGATCTCGATCAGGACGGGCCGTTCCTCGCCGTCCGTGATGGTCACGTCCTCGATCGCGGCCGCCGAGAGCGAGTGCATCGAGACGCTTCCCTTCTCGAACGGGATCCGGGAGCGGCCCTTCGCCATGTCGAGAGCGTCGGCGACGCGGACGATGCCGGCGTCCACCGTCAGCGGCTCCCCGTCGGCGCGGTGGCTGATGATCGCCTGCAGCACCTCCGACACGACCACGGTCAGATCGGGCTCGTCGTACACGCCGGCGAGCAGCTCCCGTAGCTTCGGCTCGGCGAGGAAGAGCGAGAAGTCCTCGTGGCCGTGCCGGTGGATCGACATCCCGACGCAGTGGAGCAGCGCGGCGAGGACGACGACGACCTCCGCGTCGTCCTGCTCGAGCCCGAAGTCGCGGACGAGCCCCGGCTCGATGCCGTGCTTCGTCAGCTGGCGCAGGAGCTTGAGCGCGATGTTGGTCACGATCTGGATGTGCACCCACGAGTGGTCGTTGATCTCCATCCGCGCGACCGCGTTGACGTTCGAGACGTGCCACCAGCCCTTGAGCTGGTTGTCGGCGTTGACCCGCTCGACGAGCGTCCGCAGCTTGCGGTTGCCGCGGACGGGGACGTTGATCCGCATCCGCGCGACGGCCTCGGCCGGCGTGAGCCGGGCCTCGTGCTCGGCCTCGGCGTCTACCGGCTGCTCGATGCGCTCGGCGGTCTCCTCGTCGAGATTCGGGTCGTCCATCGCCGGTCAGTCTGACGGATGGCGTATGAATGCGGACATGCAGGAGCCGCATCCGGTCGGGCTCATCGTCGACGACGACTATCGCCGCAGCCGTCTGACCGTCGCCTTCCGCCTGATCCTGGCGATCCCGCACTTGATCTGGTTCTTCCTCTGGACGATCTGGGTCGTCCTGACCAGCATCGTCAACTGGTTCATCTGCCTCTTCACCGGTCGTCCGCCGCGCTGGTTCCACAAGCTGATGTGCGGTTACGTCCGCTACCAGGTGCACCTCAGCGCCTACCTCTATCTCGTCGGCAATCCCTACCCGGGCTTCATGGGCGAGGCCGGGGAGTACCCGATCGACGTGAGGCTGCCGGAGGAGCCCGTCAAGCAGCCGCGCTGGAAGATCCTGTTCCGGTTCTTTCTCACGATCCCGGCGCTGATCGTCGGTGCGGCCCTCGCCGGCTCGACGGGCGGGAACGTCTCGGGGGGAAGCTCGGGACGCCGGGCTCGTACGGCCGGTTTCAACGGTGGCGGTGCGCTGCTTCTCGTGTGCGGCGTGCTCGGCTGGTTCGCCTCGCTCGTGCGCGGTCGGATGCCGAAGGGCCTGCGCGACGCCGCCGCCTACTCGATCGGCTACACGGCGCAGACCACCGCGTATCTCCTGCTCGTCACCGATCGCTATCCGAACGCGGATCCGACGGAGATGCTCGTCGCGGTCACGGACCGCCCGCCGCGTCATCCCGTGCGGGTGGTGGGAGACCCGTACGACCTCCGTCGGTCGCGCGTCACCGTCTTCTTCCGGCTCCTGCTCGCCCTGCCGCACCTGATCTGGCTCGTCCTGTGGGGGATCGTCGTGCTTCTCGCGGTCATCGTGCAGTGGTTCGTCACGCTCATCACAGGCAGGCCCGCGCGAGCGCTGCACCGGTTCAGCGCGACGTACATCCGCTACCGGCTCCACGTGCTCGCGTACCTCCTGCTCGTCGCGAACCCGTTCCCGGGCTTCACGGGCGCCGCGGGGATCTATCCGCTCGACCTCGAGGTCGAAGGCCCGCAACGCCAGAATCGCTGGAAGACGGGCTTCCGGATCGTGCTCGCGGTTCCGGCGATCCTCGTCAACGGGGCGCTGAGCGGGGCGCTCGGCGCAGCGGCCCTCCTGACCTGGTTCTACGCGCTCGTGAAGGGCGCCGCCCCGTGGGGCCTTCGGAACCTCTCGGCCTATGCGCTGCGCTATGACGCGCAGACGAACGCGTACCTGCTTCTCGTCACCGACGCGTATCCGCACGCGAGCCCGCTCGAGGGCGAGGACACTCCGGCGGAGTGATCCTTCGCCGCTCGGCTCTCGTCCTCGCGGCCGGCGCCGTATGGGCGGTCGCCGCCTGGCTGCTCTGGCGCTCGTCGCTCCCCGCGTACCACCTGCCGCACCTCGACGAGCACTCGCTCTTCCCGGGATCCGTGCTGCACCGCGCGCAGCACTACAGCGGCGTTGCCCGCCTGTTCTGGGTCGGGCAGACCGTCACGCAGCTCGTGGTGCTCGGCCTCTTCGCGCGCTACGGCGTCCGCTGGACGCGGGAGTCGGCGGCCGGGCCCATCGGCACGGGGATGCTGCTCGGGATGATCGGCTTCGCGCTCGTCTGGGCGGCGGAGCTGCCGTTCTCGGTGCTGGAGGTGTGGTGGCGGCATCGCTACGGCCTCCCCGGAAGCTACGTCGACGCCACGGTCGGGAACTGGTTCGCACTCGGAGCACAGTTCGTGGCGCTTTGCGTCGCGCTGCTGGTCGCAATGGGCCTTGCGCGCGTGCGCCGGATCGGACACGGCTGGTGGCTGCCCGCCGCGCCGGTCTTCGTCGGGATCGCGACGCTGCTCGCATTCGTCTCGCCGTGGCTGCTCGGTGGCAAGACCTTCCGTGCGTCGTACGTCTCGCGGCTGGAGCGCGTCGAGCACGTCCACGTGCCGGTCAAGGTGCTGAGCGGATTCTCCGAGCCGAACGCGTTCTCGACCGGTCTCGGCCCGAGCCGGCGCGTCTTCCTCTGGAAGCCGATCACGGAAGAGCCGTTCACCCCGCGCCTCGACCGCTTCGTCCTCGCGCACGAGCTCGGCCACCTCGCGCACAACCACATCTGGAAGTCGATCGGCTGGTACGCGCTCTTCGCCTTCCCCCTCGCGTTCCTCCTCTCGCTCGCGGCGCGGCGTCGGGGCGGGATGGGATTGCCCGAAGCCGTGCCGCTCGTGGTCTTCGTCTACGTCGTCCTCCAGCTCGCCGTGCTGCCGCTGCGCAACATCGCCTCCAGGCACTTCGAGGCGGAGGCCGACTGGTCGGCGTTGCGCGCGACCGACGACCCGGCGGCCGGCAGCCGGCTCTTCCGCCTCTTCGTCGGTCAAACGAGGGACGACCCGAACCCCCCCTGGTGGGACTACGTCTTCCTCGAGAACCATCCGACGCTGATGCAGCGGATCGAGCTGACGCGGTACTACCGCTCCTACGTCCGATCGCACGGTCATCGTTGAGGCATGGAGACGACCGGGTCCGCCGGGGCAAGCATTCACGGCGGAGCCCGCGCCGGGTTCTGGCGCCGCTTCGCGGCCGCCTTCATCGACGGGCTCGTCGTCGGGATCGCGAGCGGGATCCTCAAGGCGATCCTCGGCAACGGCCCCGGAACCGGCCTCGGGATCGTCATCTCGGCCGTCTACTTCACGGCGTTCATCGGCGCCGAACGCGGTCAGACGCTCGGGCAGATGACGCTCGGGATCCGTGTGCTCGGCCTCGACAACGGCGCCTCGATCGGCTACGCACGCGCCCTGGTCCGCTGGCTCGTGAGCATCGTCTCGGCGATTGTCATCCTGCTCGGTTACCTCTGGATGCTCTGGGACAGCGAGAAGCAGTGTTGGCACGACAAGGCCGCGAACGACGTCGTCGTGCCGGTGCAGGACTACCCGCTGCGCTGACCGCGATCTAGGCGGCGGCCCAGTCGCCGTAGAGGCTCGTGTAGAGACCCCGTCGGGCGAGAAGCTCCTCGTGCGTGCCCTGCTCGATCACCTGGCCGTGCTCGAGCACGACGATCAGGTCGGCGTCGCGGATCGTCGACAGCCGGTGCGCGATCACGAACGAGGTGCGGTCGGAGAGGAGCGTCCTCAGCGCCTGCTCGATCGTCCGCTCGGTGCCGATGTCGACCGACGAGGTCGCCTCGTCGAGGATCAGGATCCGGGGATCCGCGAGGAGAGCGCGCGCGAACGCCACGAGCTGCCGCTGGCCGAGCGAGAGTCGAGAGCCGCGTTCGCCGAGCTCAGTCTCGTAGCCGCCCTCGAGGCGCAGGATGAACTCGTGGGCGCCGACGGTCTGCGCCGCGCTCACGATCTCCTCCGGCCGTGCGTCCGGCTTGCCGAAGGCGATGTTGTCGGCGACGGTGCCGGCGAAGAGGAAGCCCTCCTGCGGCACGATCCCGAGCTGGTGCCGCAGCGACTCCTGCGTCACGTCGTTGAGGTCGTGGCCGTCGATCGTGATGCGGCCGCTCGTCGGCTCGTAGAAGCGTGCGAGGAGCTTGGCGATCGTCGACTTGCCAGCGCCGGTGTGGCCGACGAGCGCGACCGTCGTTCCGGCCGGGACGTCGAGGTCGATGCCGTGCAGCACCTCGTCGCCGCGGCCGTACGTGAAGTGCACGTCCTCGAAGCCGACGTGTCCGGCGATGTGCGGCAAAGGCCCGGCTTCCGGCCGGTCGACGATGTCGGGAGCCTCGTCGAGGACGCCGATGATCTTGTCGAGCGCAGCCGTGGCCGAGAGGAACGTGTTGTAGAGCTGCGAGAGCTGCTGGATCGGGTCGAAGAAGTTGTTCACGTAGAGCATGAAGGCGAACAGCGTCGTCAGCGCGGCGTGCGTCGGGTTCTGGAGGTAGCGGTAGCCGCCGTAGCCGAGGACGACGGCGAGCGCGAGCGTGGAGAGGAAGCTGACGAACGGGAAATAGAGGGCGTTGAGGACGACCGTCTGCATGTTCGCGTCGCGATAGCGGCGCGCGACCGTCCGGAAGTTCTCCGTCGCGAGCTGCTCACGGGTGAACGCCTGCACCATCCGCATTCCCGCGATGTCCTCGGCGAGCGTCGCGGTGACGAGACCGAGCCGTTCCCGCACCGCGGAGTAGGCGCGCGACGACCGGGAGCGGAAGAGGGCCGACGCGATGCTCATGAACGGGATCACGGCGAGCGTCGCGAGCGCCAGCTGCCAGTCGAGGACGAGGAGCAGGACGGCGGTGCCGGTGAGCAGGAGGACGCTCTGCGCCAGCGTAGTCACGCCGTCGGTGACGAGCTGGTCGATCGCCTCGACGTCGTTCGTCATCCGGCTGATCAGGACGCCCGCGCGGTTGCGCTCGTAGAACCCGAGCGAGAGCCGCTGCAGATGGGCGAAGAGCTCGGTGCGGAGGTCGGCGAGGATCCGCTCCCCGACCCAGCCGGTCATGTACGTCTCGACGTACGTCATCCCCCAGTTGGCGAGGCCGGCGACGAGGAAGATCACGATCACGAGGACGAGCTCCCTGCCGGTCTTGTGCTTGACCGCGTCGTCGAGCGCGTCCTTCGCGAGCAACGGCGGCGCGAGCGCCGCGGCCGTGGCCGTGAGGAGCGAGAAGAACGAGAAGAACGTTCGCCTGCGATACCGCCGCGTGAGCCGCCACAGCACGCCGAGGCGGCGGCGCGTCGTGCCCCACGACCAGTCCTCGATGTCCGCGCCGCGCACGCGCGCTAGGGAGCCGCCGGGCTGGTGGACCCTCATGCGACCTCCTCCACGTCGGCGCGCGCCTCGACGGCGTCCGCGAACTGCCGCTCGAGCAGGCCGTGCTCGTAGATCTCGCGGTAGACGGGGCTCGTCTCGAGCAGCTCGTCGTGCGTGCCGCGGCACACGATCCTGCCGCGGTCGAGGACGACGATCTCGTCCGCGAGCGCGATCGTCGAAAGCCGGTGTGCGATGATCAGCGTCGTCCGGCCGCGCATCACCTCGCGCAGGCCGGCTCGGATCTGCGCCTCGGTGGTCGCGTCGACCGAGGCGGTCGCGTCGTCGAGGATCAGGATCCGCGGATCGACGGCGAGCGCGCGGGCTATCGCGATGCGCTGGCGCTGGCCGCCCGACAGCGTGATCCCGCGCTCGCCGATCACCGTGCCGTAGCCCTGCGGCAGTCGCTCGACGAACTCGTGCGCCTGCGCAAGCCGCGCCGCGCGCTCCACCTCCGCGTCGGTCATCTCCGGCCGGCCGAACGCGATGTTCTCGCGGACCGTCGTCGAGAAGAGGAACGGATCCTGCGGGATCACGCCGATCTCTCGTCTCAGCGAGGCGAGCGTGACGTCGCGGACGTCGACGCGGTCGACGAGCACGCGGCCCGAGTCGACGTCGTAGAAGCGCGGCACGAGGGCCGCGAGGGTCGTCTTGCCGGAGCCGGTGTGGCCGATGAGCGCGAGCGTCGTCCCGGCGTCGAGCGCGAGGTCGAGCTGCTCGAGCACCGGCCGCCCCTCGAGATACGAGAACGAGACGTTCTCGAACCGGATCTCGCCGTCGCCGGCCGGCAGGTCGACGGCAGCGGGCTTGTCGGCGACGTCCTCCGGCTCGTCGAGCACTTGGAAGATCCGCTCACCCGACGCGGTCGCGCGCTGCGCCTGGCCGACCCACATGCCGAGCGAGCGCAGCGGCATCACGAGCATTCCAAGGTAGAGGTTGAAGGACACGAACGAGCCGACGCCGAGCGTGCCGCGCGCGACCATTCGTGCGCCGACGAGCAGCACGGCGGCCTGGGCGAGCAGCGGCAGGAAGGAGAGCAGCGGCACGTACGTCGCGCGCTGCCGGTTCGCGTGGATGGTCTGGGCGAAGAGCGCGTCGTTGCGGCGGGCGAACTTCGCCTCCTCCGCCGGTTCCTGCGCGAACGCCTTGACGACGTGGACGCCGACGATGTTCTCCTCGGCGACCGTCGCGACGTCGGCGAGCTTCTGCTGGACGTCGCGCAGCGTCGGGTGGGCGATGTGGCTGTAGCGGTAGGCGAGGGCGACGAGGAACGGCGTCACCGCGAGCACGATGAACGCGAGCTTCCACTCGAAGAAGAAGAGAACGACGGTCACCGAGACGACGGTGAGAGCGTTCTGGAAGAAGAAGATCAGGCCGTACCCGAGGAAGAAGCGCACGCCCTGCAGGTCGACTGTCGCCCGTGACATGAGCTGTCCCGTCTGATGGCGGTCGTAGAAGCCGAACGACAGCCGCACGAGATGGGAGTAGAGCCCCTGGCGGATGTCCATCTCCACGTCGAGCGCCTGCTTGCCGGAGATGAGCCGCCGCCCGAGCATCAGGCCGGACGAGACGAGGCCGAGCGCCGCGATCACGCCGACGTAGACCCAGAGCCGGTGTTCGTCGTGCTGCAGCAGCGCCTGGTCGATCACGTTACGGCCCGTGACCCAGATGAGCGCGATCTGCGCAGCCTGCGAGCCGATCGCCAGCACGATCGAGATCGCGAGCCCGCGCTTGTACGGGCCGAGGAACGAGAGAAGCCGCGCGAACGTGCGGCGATAGGGAACCGCGCTCACCGGCTTGAATGTACCGACGGAGTCCTATTCTCCCCGGCGTGCGCCGAGCTGCGCGAGCGCGGCGTCCTTCGACTCTGGCCGCAGCGCATAGAGGAGCGTGAACAGGGCCTCGCGGGCCAGGCGCTGCGCGTGGTCGGTCGCGAGGAGAGCGCGGCTGCCCTGTACGACGCCGAGCGCGGCGGCCGCGCGGAGCGCGAGCTCGCCCGCCGCGGCCCGGGAGCGGAAGATCGTCGCCGGATCGAGTCTGTCGAGCTCGGCCCGGCAGGCGGCGAGCTCGTCGTCGAGCGGCGTAGGCCCCAGCAGCCGGCAGCAGCGCGACGCGACGCCGAGCCCCAGGGCGGCGTGCAGGCGGAGCACCTCCGGCGGCGTACGGCCGCCCGCGGGATGTCGGCCCGTCAGGCGATCGCCGGGGACGGCGAGGCCGTCGAACCTCGCACGCACGGTCGCGCTCGCGTCGAGGACGGCGAGGCGGAGCCGTTCCACGTGCAGCGCCGGGCTCTCGCGTGCATCGACGATCAGCCAGACGATCTCCCCGCCGACCCGCGCGGCCGTGTGGACGGCGTCGATGCGGCCCCAGCCCGACACGAACGGCGAGAAACCGTCGAGCACCCAGCTGTCGCCGTCCGCGCGAGCATGCAGCGTCGGCTGCGGGAGCGCGCCACCGAGCGCCAGCCCCGCCCGAACTTCGCCGCTCGCGAGCGGTTCGAGCCAGCGATCCCGCAGCCTCTCGTCCTCGCTCGCGGTGATCCGGTGGAAGAGGCCGATGTGCTGCACCCAGAGGAACGCGGTCGTCAGGCAGCCCGAGGCGAGCGCCTCCTGCACGGAGCAGATCGTGGCGAAGTCCACGTCGAGCGCGCTTCCGTAGAGACCCGCGTCGGCGAGCGCGTCGAGGATTCGACGCGGGACGGCGGCGGCGGCGTCGGTCTCGAGCGCGGCGGGAAAGAGCACCTCGTCCGCGAGTAGCCGAGCGCGCGCGACGATGTCCACGTTCCGACCCTACGCGAGCCGAGCGAGCTCGTCCCGGACGAGGGCCGTCGCCCTGGCGAGGCGCTTGCGATTCGCCGGGTCGTTGAGCCAGCCGCTCGCGCCCGACGGGTGCGGCAGCGGGACGACCGGCGTCCCGTCCAGCTCGTGACGCTCGCCGACGGAGGGCGTGAGCGACGAGAGGCCGAGCAGCCGCCGCAGCGCGAGCCCGCCGACGGTCACGATCAGGCGCGGCCGCAGCAGCTCGAGCTCCCAGTCGCGCCAGAAGGAGCAGAGCTCCTGCTCGCGCGGGGTCGGCGTCCGGTCGCCGCGGCCCGACGGCGCCCGGCCCGGATAGCAGCGCGTCACCGAAGCGCAGTAGAACGTCGCGTAGAACGCATCCTCCTCGAGCTCGAGCCAGCGGCGAAGCGTCCGGCCGGCCCGCCCGCGCCATGGCAGCCGCTCAGCTCCCTCCACGACGCCCGGCGCCTGGCCGAACAGGTACGCACGCTGGCCGGCTCCCGGCGCGCGCACCGGCAGCGACTCGAGCGGATACCCGGCCTCGGCGCAGGCCCGGCAGCGGGAGAGGTCGCGCGCGAGCGACGTGAGCGAGCGATAGGACGACTGCCGGGCGGTCACCGCAGCGGAGCGTAGGCTCAACGCGATGCTGCCGCTCGAAGCCGTCCCCAACTTCTCCGAGGGGCGCGACCGCGCGACGATCGATGCGATCGGCGACGCGCTCTCCGGTTCCGCGCGCCTGCTCGACGTCCACTCCGACGTGGATCACAACCGCTCCGTCTACACGCTCGTCGGCGGCGAGGAGGAGCTCGTCACCTCGCTCCTGGCGGGAATCGGGTGCGCCCGCGAGCGGATCGACCTGCGCCGCCACGAGGGAGCGCATCCTCGCGTCGGTGCCGCCGACGTCGCCCCGATCGTGCCGATTCGCGAGGTGGATGCCGAACGCGCACGCGGGGCGGCTCTCGAGCTCGCCCGGCGGGTGGGGGAAGAGCTCGCGCTGCCGGTCTTCCTCTACGCCGATCTCGCTCCCGGTCGCGGTCCCGCCTTCTTCCGGCGGGGCGGCCCGGAAGAGCTGCAGCGACGCGTCGACACGGGCGAGCTCGCTCCGGATTTCGGGCCGGCGCGGCTCGACGAGCGCGCCGGAGGCGTGATCGTCGGCGCGCGTCCGCCGCTGATCGCCTTCAACGTCGACCTCGACGGCGACGATCTCGACGCCGCCCGGGAGGTGGCCCGCGCGGTGCGCGAGCGGGACGGCGGCTTCCCCGGCGTGCGCGCGCTCGGGCTACGCCTACCGCGGGCGGGGCACGTCCAGGTGAGCTTGAACGTCGAGGACTGGCGCAGCTCTCCCTTGCACGAGGTCGTCGCAGCCGTGGAACGAGCGGCCGCAGCGAGAGGCCTCCGAGTGACCGGATCCGAGCTCGTGGGGCTGCTGCCCGCGGGTGCTGCGGTCGCTGCGGCCGGCGCGCTCCTCGGCGTGACCGGCCTCGACCAGTCGCACGTGCTCGAGCTGCGGCTGCTCGGCGGGTAGCCCGGCCGCAGCGGTCTAGACTCGCCGCGTGGCGGAGCAGACGGCGATCGGCCTCACCGGCGACGATTTGACGGTCGACGACGTCTGGGCGGTCGCCGTCGACGGGACGGGCGCCGTGCTCTCCGACCGCGCTCGAGCGAGGATGAACGCCGCACGCGAGCTCGTCGAGCGAGTCGCGCACGGCAGCCGCGAGCACACGTACGGCGTCAACACCGGCTTCGGCCGCTTCGTCGCGGTCACCATCCCCGAGGAGCAGACGGCCGAGCTGCAGCTGCGGCTCCTCCGTTCCCACGCGTGCGGCGTCGGCCACCCGTACCCGGACGAGATCGTCCGGGCGGCGATGCTCCTGCGCGCGAACGCGCTGGCGAAGGGCAACTCGGGAGCCCGCATCACGACGGTCGAGCAGCTCCTCGCACTCCTTGCCCGCGGCGTGCTGCCGGTCGTGCCGAGCCGCGGCTCCGTCGGCGCCTCAGGCGACCTCGCCCCGCTCGCGCATCTCGCGCTGCCGCTCGTCGGCGAAGGCGAGGCATGGTTCGGCGGCGAGCGGCTGGCGGGCGCGGAGGCGCTCGCGCGGGCCGGTCTCGAGCCGGTGGAGCTGGCTGCAAAGGAAGGCTTGTCGCTCGTCAACGGCACCCAGTTCATGGCGGCGACCCTCGCCCTCGGTCTCGTGCGGGCGAAGCGGCTCGCGCGCGTCGCCGACATCGCCTGCGCACTCTCGGTGGAGGCCCTGCAGGGGTCCCGCACGTCGTTTCTGTCGCGGATCCACGAGCTCCGGCCGCTGCGGGGCCAGAAGACGGCCGCCGCGAACGTCCTGCGCCTGCTCGAGGGCTCGGCGATCATCGAGGCCCACCGCTGGTGCGACAAGGTGCAGGACGCGTACTCGCTCCGCTGCGCGCCGCAGGTGCACGGAGCGTGCCGCGATCTCCTCGAGTACGCGGAGTACACGGTCGGCGTCGAGCTGAACTCCGCCACTGACAACCCGCTCGTGCTCGTCGACGACGAGGAGCTCGTATCGAACGGGAACTTCCACGGCCAGCCGCTCGCCTTCGCGCTCGACGCGCTCGCCATGGCCGTCGCCGAGCTCGCCAGCATCTCCGAGCGGCGGATCGAGCGTCTCGTCAACCCGAACCTGTCCGACGGCCTGCCCGCCTTCCTCACGACCGACGGCGGCCTCAACAGCGGCTTCATGATTCCCCAGTACGTGGCCGCCTCGCTCGTCTCCGAGAACAAGTCGCTCTGTCATCCGGCGTCCGTCGACTCGATCCCGACGAGCGCGGGGCAGGAGGATCATGTGTCGATGGGGAACGCGGCCGGGCTCAAGGCCTGGCAGGTCCTGGCGAACTCCGAGCGGTCGGTCGCGATCGAGCTGCTCGCCGGCGCGCAGGCCGTCGAGTTCCACGCTCCGCTCGAGCCGGGGGTCGGCGGGCGAGCGGCTCGGGCGGCTGTGCGCGAGCTCTCGCCGAGACTGCGCGACGACCGGCCGCTCAGCGGCGACATCGAGGCGGTGGCCACGGCGAGCCGCGACGGATCGCTGCTGGCGGCGGTCGAGGCGGACGCCGGGCCGCTCGCGTGAGCACGACAGCGAACCTCGCGGCGCGGGTCGACGCGCTCGTCGGCGACCTCAGCTCCATCCACGCGCCGCGCGGGAGCGACCTGAACGCGCGCCAGTGGTCGACTGAGGCGCCTCTGCGCATGCTCCTGAACAACCTCGACGCGGAGGTGGCGGAGCGGCCCGAGGAACTCGTCGTCTATGGCGGCTCGGGAAAGGCGGCGCGCAACCACGAGGCGCTACGGGCGATCGTGGCGGCGCTGCTGCGACTCGGCGCCGACGAGACGCTGCTCGTCCAGAGCGGGAAGCCCGTCGGCGTTTTCACGACCCACGAGGGAGCGCCGCGGGTGCTGATTGCGAACTCGCTCCTCGTGCCGAAGTGGGCGACCTGGGACGAGTTCCGCCGGCTCGAAGCCGAGGGGCTGACGATGTTCGGCCAGATGACGGCCGGGTCGTGGATCTACATCGGCAGCCAGGGGATCCTGCAGGGGACGTACCAGACGTTCGCCGCCGCGGGGGAGAAGCACTTCGGCTCGCCGGATCTGCGTGGCCGGACGATCCTCACGGCCGGGCTCGGCGGCATGGGCGGAGCGCAACCGCTGGCCGGCACGATGGCCGGCGCCGCGATCCTCTGCGTCGAGGTCGACCCGCAGCGGATCGAGCGGCGGCTCGAGACGCGCTACCTCGACGAGGCGACGGAGTCGCTCGACGACGCGCTCGCCCGCCTACGGGCCGCCGCCGCCGATCGGCGCCCGCTCTCGGTCGGGCTGCTCGGCAATGCCGCCGACGTCGTCCCGGAGCTGGCGGCGCGAGGCGAGGTGTTCGATCTCGTCACCGACCAGACGGCCGCTCATGACCCGCTCAACGGGTACGTGCCGAGCGGCTTTTCGGTCGAGGATGCCGCCGCGCTGCGATCGTCCGATCCGGACGAGTACCTCAAGCTTGCGGGCGAATCGATCGTCCGCCACGTCGAAGGGCTGCTCGAGTACGTCCGGCGCGGTGCGTATGTTTTCGATTATGGCAACAACCTGCGAGGTGAAGCGCGTGAAGGTGGAGTAGAGGACGCCTTCGCATACCCGGGTTTCGTCCCGGCCTATATTCGGCCGCTCTTCTGCCGCGGCGTCGGCCCGTTCCGGTGGGCTGTGCTGTCGGGCGATCCGGCGGACATCGCGACGATCGACGGCCGCTTGCGAGAGCTCTTTCCGGACGACCCGCTCCTGCAGCGCTGGCTCGAGCTCGCCCCCCGGCGCGTGGCGTTCCAGGGTCTGCCGGCCCGGATCTGCTGGCTCGGCTACGGCGATCGCGCGAAAGCCGGTCTGGCGATCAACGAGCTCGTCCGCAGCGGCGCGGTCAAGGCGCCGGTGGTGATCGGGCGCGATCACCTCGACTCCGGCTCGGTCGCCTCTCCGTACCGTGAGACGGAGTCGATGCGGGACGGCTCCGACGCGATCGCCGACTGGCCGATCCTCAACGCGCTCCTCAATGTCGCAGCAGGGGCGACGTGGGTGAGCGTCCACCACGGCGGCGGGGTGGGGATCGGCAACGCGATCCACGCCGGCATGGTCGTCCTCGCGGACGGGAGCGACGCGCAGGCAGAACGGCTCGAGCGCGTGCTGACCACGGACCCGGGCACGGGCGTGATGCGGCATCTGGACGCCGGCTATCCGGAAGCGCTGGCCGCTGCCGAGGAGGGCGGCCTGCAGATTCCGACCTCTCCCGGCGCCGCGTGACGCAGCGACTGCTCGTCCGCGACCTCTCGCAGCTCGCGACGCCCGCAGCGGGTGGGCGGCCTCTTCGCGGCCGCGCACTCGGCGAGGTCGACGTGCTGGAGGACGCGTTCGTGCTGTGTGCCGGCGGGACCATCGAAGCGGTCGGGCGCATGCGCGACCTGCCGGCGCTCGACGGCGAGGTGGAGGAGCTCGACGGCCGTGGGTTCTGCGCGATCCCGGGGCTCGTCGACTGCCACACCCACGCGGCATTCGGCGGCGACCGGGTCGACGAGTTCTCGCTCCGTGCGGGTGGCGCGAGCTACGAGGAGCTGCACGCGGCGGGCGGCGGCATCCTCTCGACGGTGCGCGCGACGCGGGCCGCGGGAGAGGACGGCCTGCGGGCGGCGGTCGAGCTGCACCGCTCGTGGATGCTCCGCGAGGGCACGACGACGTTCGAGGCGAAGTCGGGCTACGGGCTCGACCGCGACACCGAGCTCGCGTCGCTCCGGGCGATCCGTGACGCCGGGGGGATCCCGACCTGGCTCGGCGCTCACACGGTGCCGCCCGAGTTCGACGACGCGGACGCCTATCTCGACTTCGCGCTCGCGGAGGTATTGCCGGAGGCCGCGCGGCTCGCCGAGGCGGCCGACGTGTTCCTCGAGCGCGGAGCCTTCGACGCCGACCGGGCGCGGCGCTACCTCGTGGCGTGCCGCGACTCCGGCCTCGCCCTGCGGCTGCACGGCGACCAGTTCACGGAGTCGGGTGCGATCCCGCTTGCCGTGGAGCTGGCGGCGCGCTCGGTCGACCACCTCGAGGCGACGGGGGACGAGGGGATCCGCGCGCTCGCGTCGAGCGACGTCGTGGGCGTGCTGCTGCCGGCGAGTGCGCTCTTCCTCGACCGGCGGATGCCTCCCGCCCGCACGCTCGTCGATGCCGGCGCCGCCGTCGCGCTCGCCACCGACTTCAACCCGGGCAGCGCGTTCTGCGAGAGCCTGCCGCTCGTCTGCTCGCTCGCGGCCACGCAGCTCCATCTCTCACCGGCGGAAGCGCTCTGCGCGTGCACGATCAACGCCGCGCACGTGCTCGGACGAGCCGATCGAATCGGCCGGCTCGCGCCGGGCTACGAGGCCGACATCACGCTGCTCGACGCACCCGACTGGCGCCATCTCGCGTACCACCTCGGCGGGCGAGTCGTGGCCGGGGTGGTCGTCGGGGGCGAGCTACGCTAGCCCGCAATGCCGACGAGGAAGCAGCGGCGCCGAGCCCTCAAGGAACGCCGTCACGAGTACGAGACCGTCTGGGTCGACGAGGAGGGAAACGAGCTCGAGGAGCCGCCCGACGACGTCGTCACGACGACCGCGAAACGCGACGGCGCCACGCCCAGGGCCAAGGCGCAACCGCAGCGAGGAGGCCGTCCGGTGCGGGTGCCGCCGGCGCCGTCGTGGCAGCGCGCCGCGAAGCGCTCGCTGATCCTCGGCGTCGTCATCTTCGTGGCCTTCTATCTCGCGGGCGCCAAGAGCGGCAGCAACCGCCTGCTCTCCGCCATCGAGATCACGGTCATCTACACCGTGCTCTTCATGCCCTTCCAGTTCATGATCGACCGCTTCGCGTACGCCCGCTACCAGCGGCGCGAAGCGCAGGCCGGGACGAAGCGGCCGGCGGCTAAGAAGCGCTGACGGGAGCGCCGTCTCGCCGCTCGCCGCGGTAGTGGCCCTCGCCGGTCCACGGAGCGAGCAAGAGCAGCAGACGCGCGCCGGCCTCGCTCGCCACGGAGTGGCGCTCGTCGGGATCGAAGTGGAAGAGCGACCCGGCCGCACCCTCGACCGACTCGCCGCCCACGTCGACGCGCGCCGTGCCGTCCAGCACGAGCAGGAGCGCGGACTCCTTCACGCTGTGCTCGCCGAGGGCCTCGCCGGCGCGCAGCTCGATCAGGACAGCGCGTTCGGCTCCCTCCTTCGAATGCAGCACGACAGGCGACCGCGCACCATGCGGCGTCTCGACTTCGGAGAGCACCCAATGGTGCATGCCCGAGCCGTTCCCGCATCCGCCGGGCAGCTAACCAGCGAGGCACTAGACTCGCCGCAATGCCGCTTGCAGTCGACAGATACGAGCTCGGCCCGCTCCAGACGAACTGCTATGTCGTCCGCAGCGAGCGCGGCGCGCCGGAGTGCGCGGTCGTGGACCCCGGCGGGGACGCGGCCGACCTTCGCCTCGAGCTCGCGCGGCTCGGCACGTCGTGCGCCGGGATCCTGATCACGCACGGGCATTTCGACCACCTCGGCGGCGTCGCCGACCTCGCGGAGGGGACGGGGGCCGAGGTCTGGATGCCGGAGGGCGAGCGCGAGCGGCTCGAGCGCTATCCGGAGTTCGCGCCGGTGGGCGTCCCCGGCCGCCCGCATGCGCCCGACCATCTGCTGAGCGGCGGCGAGACGCTCGTGGTTGCGGGCGTCTCGTTCGAGTGCCTGGCCGTGCCCGGCCATTCGCCGGCCCACATCGCCTTCTACGCCGACGGCGAGCTCTTCAGTGGCGACCTGCTGTTTGCCGGATCGGTCGGTCGCGTCGACCTGCCCGGCGCCGACTGGGACACGCTGCTCGGCTCGGTCCGGATGCTCTCCGAGCACCTGCCGCCCGAGACCGTCGTCCATCCGGGCCATGGCCCCGAGACGACGCTTGGAGTCGAGCTCGCGCGCAACCCGTTCCTGGCAGAGCTGCGCGCAGAGGCGTGAGCAGCAGGTTCCAGGCGCCGCGCGGGACGCACGACGTTCTGCCGCGCGACCACCTGTGGTGGAGCGTGATCCGCACGATCGAGGAGCAGTGCGCGCACTACGGCTGGTCGCGCGTCGCGACGCCGGGCTTCGAGGACACCTCGCTCTTCGAGCGGACGGCCGGAGAGGCGTCCGACGTCGTGCACAAGGAGATGTACACGTTCGAAGACCGCGGCGACCGCTCGCTCACGCTGCGTCCCGAGGGCACGGCGCCGATCGCGCGCGCGTACGTCGAGCACGGCCTCTCGCAGGAAGCGCAGCCCGTCAAGGCGTATGCGATCGCGCCCATGTACCGGTACTCGCGGCCGGGGCGGGGCCGCTACCGCGAGCACTGGCAGCTGTCGCTCGAGGCGATCGGCTCGGCGGATCCGGCGGTCGACGCCGAGGTGATCCAGTTCTACGCGGAGCTTCTGCGGCGGCTCGGCATCACGGAATGGGAGCTGCGGCTCAACTCGATCGGCGACGAGAACTGCCGCCCACGGTACGCCGCGCGGCTGAACGAGTGGCTCGACGCCCATCCGGAGCTCATCGACGAGGAGGTCGCGCACAAGCGTGCGACGAGCGTCCTCCAGGTCTTCGACGTGAAGAGCGAGCGGCTGCTCGCAGCATTGGCGGACGCCCCGAAGATCGGCGAGGCGCTGTGCGAGCCCTGTCGCGAGCACTTCGATGCGGTCAAGGCGTACCTCGACCAGTACGGCGTCCCGTACGTCGTCGACCCCGTGCTCGTCCGCGGCCTCGACTACTACACACGCACGACCTTCGAGTTCGTCGGGCCGGAGGAGAACGTCAACTCCACGATCTGCGGCGGAGGCCGCTACGACGGGCTCGTCGAGGCCGTCGGCGGCCCGGCGACGCCCGGCATCGGCTTCGGCGCGGGTCTCGAGCGGCTCCTGCTGGCGCTGGAACGGGAGGGCGCGACGGCGGCGGCGCCTCGGCTCGACCTCTTCGTCGCGTTCGAGGAGCCCGGACTGCGCGGGCGGCTCCTGCCGCAGATCGCGAAGTGGCGGGCAGAGGGACGCTCCGTCGACACCGACTACGCTGGCCGCTCGATGAAGGGGCAGCTCACGCAGGCGCAGCGGCTGGGGGCGGAGACGGTCGTCGTCGCGCGGAGCGACGGAACGTACGAGGTACGCCGGCGCGGGGAGGAGGACCGCGTCGTGCAGACCCTCTCCGAGATCTGATGGCCTGGCGCGACGTCATGTGCGGCGAGCTGCGGGCGCACGACGCCGGCCGCAGCCTGACGGTCGCCGGTTGGGCCGACACGCGCCGCGACCACGGCGGGCTCGTCTTCGTCGACCTCCGCGACCACACCGGCAAACTCCAGCTCGTCATCAATCCGGAGCGATCTCCCGACGCGGCCGCGGTGGCCCACGAGATCCGGAACGAGTTCGTGCTGCAGGCGACCGGGGAGCTAGCCGCCCGCGCGCCGGAAGCGATCAACCCCGACCTGCCGACCGGGCAGATCGAGCTGCAGGTGGACGAGCTGCGGATCCTGTCGCGCTCGGCCCCGCTGCCGTTCCAGCTCGACGAGGAGAACGTCGACGAGACGCTGCGCCTCCGCTATCGCTGGCTCGACCTGCGCACCGAGCGGATGCAGCGCAACCTCCGGCTCAACCACACCGCGATCGCGGCGATCCGCAGAGTGATGGACGAGCGCGGCTTCGTCGACGTCTGGACGCCGAGCATGACGCGCGGCACGCCCGAAGGCGCGCGCGACTTCCTGCTGCCGGTCCGCCTGCAGCCGGGGAGGTTCTTCGCCCTCGCCCAGTCGCCGCAGCTCTTCAAGCAGCTCTGCATGGTCGGCGGGATCGACCGCTACTACCAGATCGCCACGTGCTGGCGGGACGAGGATCTCCGCGCCGACCGGCAGTTCGAGTTCCGCCAGCTCGACCTCGAGATGGCGTTCGTCGAGCGGGAGGACGTGCTCGACGTGCTGGAGGCGTGCGTCGTCGGCGCGTTCGAGGCCGCCGGCGCCGAGCCGCCGCAGCGCCCGTTCCCGCGTCTCTCGTACGGCGAGGCGATGCTGCGCTACGGCTCGGACAAGCCCGACCTCCGCTTCGAGATGGAGATCCAGGACGCCACCGGGGTGACGCGCGACTCGGAGTTCGGTGTCTTCAAGAATGCCGCCTGCGTCCGCTATCTCGTCGTGCCGCGCACGTTCTCGCGCAGCGAGCAGACGCGACTGGAGGAGATCGCGAAGGAATGGGGGGCGAAGGGCCTCGCGAACCTGACGCAGATCTCGAAGTTCCTCTCGGAGCGCGAGCTCGACGCGTTCGGCGTCCCGGACGGGTCGACCGCGCTGTTCGCCGCCGACGCCGAGGACGTCGTTGCGCGCGTCCTCGGGCTCCTGCGCGTGCACCTCGCGCGCGAGCTCGGGCTCGTCGACACCAGCCTCGACGCCTTCCACTGGATCCTCGACTTCCCCCTCTTCGAGCACAGCGAGGAGTTCGGAGGTTGGACGTTCATGCACCACCCGTTCACCGCGAGCGTCGCGGGCGAGGAGGGCCGAATCGAGGCCGACCCCGCCAACGTGCGCGGCCAGCACTACGACCTGATCTGGAACGGCTGGGAGCTCGGCTCCGGCTCGATCCGGATCCACGAAGCCGAGGTCCAGCAGGCGGTCTTTCGCGTGATGGGCATGGACGAGGAGGAGCAGCGCGACAAGTTCGGGTTCCTGCTCGACGCCCTGCAGATGGGCGCCCCGCCGCACGGCGGCTTCGCGATGGGCATCGACCGCTTCATCGCCCAGCTCGCGCGCGAGCCCGACATCCGTCAGGTGACCGCGTTCCCGAAGATCGCCAGCGGCTCGGACCCGCTCACCGGCGCGCCGACGCCGTATCCCGATTCCGCGCTCCGCGAGCTCGGGATTCGCTTGACCGACCCCCAGCCCGGCTAGCGGGCGCTACAGTCTCCCGGCTCGGCCCCGTGCGCCGAATCGGGCACACATGTAGATCCAACGCTACGTGAAAGGGAGCCGGCGTCCCGCCGAGGCATGGCCGAGGAGGGCACGGCACCCACCTGGGAGACCAGGATCACATAGCTCGGTTTGGACGCCGGGGCCGGGCGTTCCTCTACGGTGGCTCCCATGCGCGAGATCCTCGGAGACTCGAGCCGCGGCGGCGAGTGGGCGGCGGTCCGCCTGCTGGTCGACCGCGACCGGATCGTCGAGGCCGACGCCCCGGGCCTCGACCGCGATGTGACCGGATTGACGCTGCTCGAGGCGGCTTCCGTCGGCGGCGAGACGCTCCCGGTCGACGCGCTCGCCAACGCCCTCGGGCCGGTGTTCGCGGCGTCGACGTCGCCGGGGCGCGTCGCCGTCGCGATGAGCGGCGGCGTCGACAGCGCGGTCGCCTTCCTTCGCTCGCTGCCGAACGCCGTCGGCGTGACGCTGCGGCTCTGGCTCGACCCGGCCGGGCCCGACTCCGAGCGTGCCTGCTGCTCGCCCGAGAGCGTGATCCAGGCGCGCGAGACCTGTCACCGGCTCGGCGTGCCGCACGTGACCCTCGACCTGCGCGAGGAGTTCCGCCGTGCCGTCGTGACGCCGTTCGTGCGCGGGTACGCCCGGGGGGAGACGCCGAACCCGTGCACGCGCTGCAACGGCGGCTTTCGCTTCGCCGAGCTGCTCGCGTTCGCGCGTCGGGCAGGTGCCGAGCGGCTGGCGACGGGCCACTACGCGCGCATCGTCGAGCGTGACGGCCGTCTGCTGCTCGCCCGCGGCGCCGACGCGGCGAAGGATCAGAGCTACATGCTCGCGGCGCTCGATCCACGCCGGCTCGACCGGATCTCGTTCCCGCTCGGGGAGCAGGAGAAGGAGGCCACGCGTGCCGAAGCCGAGCGCGCGGGGCTCGCGGCGGCGCGCCGGCCGGAGAGTCAGGAGGCGTGCTTCCTCGCCGGCGACGACTACCGCGCGTTCCTGGGCCGGCACGGGCTCGGGCCGGCCGAGGGGTCGATCGTCGCCGAGGACGGAACGGAGCTCGGTCGCCACGACGGCTTCTGGCGCTTCACCCCCGGCCAGCGGCGCGGTCTCGGGCTCGCCTCGTCCGAGCCGCTCTTCGTCCTCGGTACGCGGCCGGCCGCGAACGCCGTCGTCGTCGGCCCGCGCGCCTCGCTCGCGCGCACGCGTGTCAGTGCCCGCGGTCGGCTCTACGTGGACCTCGACCGGGTCGCCGTGAAGCTCCGCTACCGCTCACCCGCGGTTTCCGCGAGTGTGGAGCCGACCGCCCGAGGCTTCCGGCTCGAGCTCGACGAACCGGCATACGGGGTCTCGCCGGGCCAGGCCGCGGTGCTGTACGACGGCGAAGCGGTCGTCGGATACGGCCTGATCAGGTCGTCCCACTAAGATCGGACGCGGGATGCTCCTGGCGGCATTCACGTGGGGGGACCTCTGGCGGCTGGCTCTCGCCGTGTTCCTCTTGGCCGTGGGTCTCTCCTTCGCGTACCTCCTGATCCGGCTGGCCGGAACCGCCGCGCGGGTTTCCGCGTTCATTCGAGGAGCGGGAGATTCGGTTCTCCCGGTGATCGGCAAGGTCGGAGGGAGCGTGGACCGCGTGAACGGGCAGCTCGACAAGGTTGATCGGATCACGGACAGCGCCGTCGACGCGGCGGCGAGCGTCGACACGGCGATCCGGACCGTGACCCAGGCGATCACGCGCCCGGTGCAGAAGCTGTCGGGCTTCGCCGCCGGGGTCAGCTACGGCGCCGCGGACTTCCGGGTCGGGCGCGACTGGCGCCACGCTGTCGAGGCAGGCAAGGAAGCGGCTGCCCGGCGCGAGATCGACCTCGCCGACGAGCTGCGGGAGGCGGGAACGTGACGACCGACGAGATCCGGCTCGTCATTCCGGCTGAAGAGGAGTTTCGGCCGGTCGCGCATCTCGTGACCGGCGGCCTCGCGATGCGGCTCGACGTGACCTACGACGACCTCGACGACCTGCAGGTCGGGATCGAGGCGCTCCTCACGCTCCGCGACGACGCGGACGAGCTCGTCGTCTCCCTTTCGGCCGCCGACGGTGTGCTGCATGCCTCGCTCGGCCCGTTCCCGCCCGAGAAAGTGCACGCCGTGGACTCGAACGGCGACCTCGACCTGCGGCGCGTGCTCGAGACCGTCTGCGACACGCACGAGGTCGAGGAGCGCGACGACGGCGCGTGGGTCGAGCTGAGCAAGCGGGTGGCGAGCGCATGACGCGGGTCGACGACAAGATCCTTCTCCGGCGCTACCACGAGGACGGCGACCTGCGGGCACGCGAGCAGCTGATCGAGCAGTACATGTCGCTCGTGCGCTCCCTCGCCCGGCGCTACTCGTACCGCGGCGAGCAGCTGGAGGATCTCGTCCAGATCGGCGCGATCGGGCTGATCAAGGCGATCGACCGCTTCGATCTCGAGCGCGGTGTCGAGCTGACGACGTATGCGACACCGAACATCGTCGGCGAGATCAAGCGGCACTTCCGCGACAAGGGCTGGTCGGTGCGCGTGCCACGCGGCCTGCAGGAGCTGAACGTCCAGCTGTCGCGGCTCGTCGAGCAGCTGACCGTGCAGCTGAGCCGGTCGCCCACGATCCCCGAGCTCGCGAAGGCCGCCGGCGTCGAGGAGGAGCAGGTTCTCGAGGCGCTCGAGTCGGGCCGCGCGTACACGTCGCTGTCGCTCTCGGTGGGCGGCGGGGGAGGCGACGACGACGACCTCGATCCGCTCGAGTCGCTCGGCACCGAGGAGCACCAGTACGAGGTCTCGGAGGATCGCGCCGTCCTCGCGCCGGGGTTCAAGGCGCTCGACGAGCGCGAGCGCAAGATCCTCCAGCTCCGCTTCTTCGAGGGGCTGACGCAGTCGCAGATCGCGCAGCAGGTCGGCATCTCGCAGATGCACGTCTCCCGGCTCATCCGGCGCTCGCTCGAGAAGATCCGCGAGACGATCGCCGAGGACGAAGAGTCGCTGGCTCGCTGAGCGGTCAGGCGAGA
>DASUHE010000015.1:0-54211 GCA_036273695.1 Gaiellaceae bacterium | reverse complement strand
GCTCGACGAGGCACGCGTCGAGTACCTCGGGCGTCGCAGCGCGCTGAAGCTCGCGTTGCGCGACGTCCGCGATCGCGAGACCGGCATGACGCTCAACGCGGTGCGCGAGACGGTCGAGGCGGCGTTCGCCGCCCGCGAGGAAGAGCTGCGGCGCGCCGAGCTCGAGGAGCGGCTCGCGACGGAGCGGGTCGACGTCACGCTGCCGGCCGAGCTGCTCGGCCCGCCGAGGCTGCGCTCGCGCGGAACGCTCCACCCCTCGACACTCGTGCGCCGCGAGGTCGAGGACGTCTTCCTCGGCCTCGGCTACGAGATCGTCGACGGCCGCGAGGTCGAGACGACGCGGTACAACTTCGACGCCCTCGGCTTCCCGGCGTGGCATCCCGCACGCTCGCCGCGTGACACCCTCTACCTCGGCCCCGAGACCGTGCTGCGGACGGAGACCTCGCCGGCCCAGATCCACAAGATGGAGTCGCAGCGGCCGCCGATCTACATGGTCTCGATCGGACGCGTCTACCGCCGCGACGACATCACGGCGACGCGCTACCCGATCTTCCACCAGTTCGAGGGCCTGGCGATCGACCAGGGCATCACGCTCGCCGACCTCAAGGGGACGCTCCTGTACGTGATGCGTGAGCTCTACGGCCCGGAGCGCGAGGTGCGCTTCCGCACGCACTACTTCCCGTTCACCGAGCCTTCGATGGAGCCGGACGTCTCGTGCTTCAACTGCGGCGGGGCCGGCTGCTCGATCTGCAAGCACTCCGGCTGGATCGAGATGGGCGGCTCGGGGATCGTCGACCCCTACCTCTACGAGTTCGTCGGCTGGGGGTCGGAGGAGTACTCGGGCTTCGCGTTCGGCATGGGCGTCGAGCGCACGGCCCAGCTCCGGTACGGGATCGGCGACATCCGCGCGTTCTGGGAGAACGACCTCCGCTTCCTCAGGCAGTTCCGATGAAGGTTCCGGTCGGCTGGCTGCGCGAGTACGTTCGCGTCGACGCGACGACGGCGGAGATCGCCGAGGCCCTCTCGGTCGGCTCGGCCGAGGTCGAGGGCGTCGCGCGTGCCGGCGTGCAGGGCGAGCTGGGGCTCTTCCGCGTCGGTCACGTGCTCGAGGCGGCCAAGCATCCCGACGCGGACCGGCTTCAGCTCACCTCCGTGGACGTGGGGGAGGAGCGGCCGTATTCGATCGTCTGCGGCGCCTGGAACTTCGGCGCCGGGGCGAAGGTGGCGGTCGCCCTCCCGGGCGCCACGCTGCCGGACGGGCTCGTGCTCGAGCGGCGCAAGCTGCGAGGGCAGGTCTCGGAAGGGATGATCCTCGCCGAGGACGAGCTCGACCTCGGGACCGACCACAGCGGGATCATCCTGCTCGACGACCGGCTCGAGGCGGGCACGCCGCTCGCCGAGGTGCTGCCGCTCGTCGACGACGTGCTCGACCTCGATCCGACGGGCAACCGCCCGGACCTGTTCTCGGTCTACGGCGTCGCGCGCGAGGTGGCCGCCCTGCTCGGCGGCGAGCTGTTGCCGATGCCCGGAGAGGAGCCGGCGCAGGCGGGCGACGAGGCCGTCGGCGTGGGGATCGAGGATCCGGACGGCTGCCTGCGCTTCATCGGCCGCCTGTTCCGCGACGTTGCGATCGGCGAGTCGCCCCTCTGGCTGAAGGCACGACTCCGCCACTCCGGTGTGCGGGAGATTTCGAATGTCGTCGACGTCACGAACTACGTCATGCTCGCGCTCGGCAGCCCGCTCCACGCCTACGACGTCGACCTCCTGCGGGGCGGCCTCGTAGCGCGCCGGGCGCGCGAGGGCGAGAAGGTGCGGACGCTCGACGGCATCGAGCGCGCCCTGTCGGCGGAGGATCTCGTGATCGCCGACGACGAGCGGGCTGTCGGGCTGGCCGGAATCATGGGCGGCGAGGAGACCGAGGTCTCGTCGACGACCCGGAACGTCCTGCTCGAGGCGGCGAACTTCGAGCCGGTCGGGGTCCTCCGCAGCTCCGAGCGGCACTCGCTTCGCACCGAGGGCTCCAACCGCTGGGAGAAGGGCGTCGACCCCCACGTCGCGGGGCAGGCGGCGAAGTATGCGGCGCAGCTGATCGTCGAGCTCGCAGGCGCGCGCTGGACCGGTGCCGAGGACGTGGCGGGAGCGCTGCCGAAGCCCGCTGTGATCCGGTTGCGTCCTGCACGCACGAGCGAGCTGATCGGGCTCGAGGTGCCTGCGGAGGAGCAAGCGGAGATCCTCGGGCGGCTCGGCTTCGAGGCGCTGAAGAGCGGCTACCGCGTGCCGACGTGGCGCGCGCGCGACGTCACCCGCGAGGTCGACCTGATCGAGGAGGTCGCGCGTTTCAAGCTGCCGCAGATCCCGTTCACACTGCCGCGCCGCGAGGCGATGTTCGGGCGGCTGAGCCGCGAGCAGCGGCTGCGTCGCCACGTCGAGGACGTCCTCGTCGGAGCCGGCTACGCCGAGGTCTACACGCCGAGCTTCGTCGCGGACGGCGACTACCTGCTCCCCGAGCCGCTCTCCGCAGAGGCGGCCGCGCTGCGCACCGTCCTCTACGCGTCGCTGCTCGATCCGGCGCGGCGCAACGCCGACGCGGGCGCGCGCGACGTCGCGCTGTTCGAGGTCGCGCGCACGTACCGCGACGTCGGCGACGATCTCCCGGCGGAGCACTGGCACGTTGCGGGCGTCGCGGACGGCGGCTTCGCCGAGGCGAAGTGGGCGGTCGAGCAGGTCTACTCCGCGCTCGGCGTCGAGCCGAGCTACGAACGGACGAGCGAGCCGTTCCTCCATCCCGGCAAGGCCGCGCGCACCGCCGAGGGCTGGCTCGGCGAGCTCCATCCCGCGGTGCTCGACGGCGTCTGGAGCGCGTTCGAGCTCGACCTCGACGCGCTCGCCGCGGCGGCTCCGCAGATCGTCGATTTCGCGGCGGTGAGCCCGTATCCGGAGGTGCGCCAGGATCTCGCCTTCGTGGTCGACGAGGACGTGCCCGCCGCCGACGTCCTCGCCGCGATCCGCGAGGCGGCGGGCGGCCTCCTGCGTGGCCTCGAGGTCTTCGACGAGTACCGCGGCGAGCAGGTCGGCGAGGGGAAGCGCTCGCTCGCGTTTCGCGTTGCGTTCGGCTCGCCCGCGGGGACGTTGACGGACGAGGACGTGTCGCCGGTGCGCGCGTCGATCGTCGACGCACTCGCGACGCGCTTCGACGCGGTCCTGCGCGCCTAGTCGCGCCGTCGCAGACGAACGAGGATCCGGGCGAGCAGGGCCGCGCCGGTCGCCGCGCCGATCCGCGCGCCCACCTTCTTGCCCCGCTCCGCCGTCTGCCCGATTTCCTCGCGAAGCGCGGCGACGGCGTTCGTCAGCTCGCGGCGCTCGTCCGCGATCTCGCGCCTGAGCTCGGACTCATTGGCCATTGCGGATCGCCTCGGTCGTGAGCTTTGCCTCCTCGATCGCCTGCTCGGGCACCGGCTTCGCGCCCTTCCTGAGCAGGGCCGCGCCGACGCCGCCGAGCATCCCGGCGAGCAGGAGGAGGCCGCCGAACATGATCAAGAGCGCTGCCCAGACCGGCAGCGCGGTCGCGATGCCCGCGGTCGCGGCTGCGAGGCCGAAGAAGAGCGCCGTGATCGCGAGCACGGCCGCGCCGGCGGCCAGCGCGATGCCGAGCCCGAGCGCCGCGACCCGCTTCTTCATCTCCGTCGCCGCGAGCTGCAGCTCGAGCCGCACGAACGACCGCGCGTGGTCTGCCACGCGCTTGGTCGCACCCGATAGGCCGATCCCGTTCACACGCACCTCCTTACCGCTATCGATCTGCGGGTAACCGGGCGATCAGCGATCGCGGCCGGTGAGCCACCACGCGATCCGTTGGTACCACGTCGAGCTCTCGGGGATGAGCTGCTCCTCGACCTCCGCCCGCATGTCCTCGAGGGGCGCCACCTCGTGGCCGGAGATCGTGAGCCGGACCTCGCCCACGCCGATGCTCTCGACAATCTCGGCCGGCACGTACTTGACGCCGCTGAACGTGCCCGTCTTGATGCCGAAGCCGTCGAAGATGTCCGCCTCCTCGTCGCCGGCGATCTCGGCCACGGTCCCCACCTGCTCGCCTTCGCGGTCGTAGACCGCCCAGCCCTTCTCGACCGCTTTCCAGGCGACGGGATCCGGCATCAGGCCGGCCTGCGGCCGACGACGAAGGTCGCACCTTGCGTACCGACGGGGTGCACGTCGCTCAACGCGCGCGTGATCCGGACCCGGCCGGTGATGCCGGCCTCGTCGAGGCGGGCGAGGCAGCGGCCGACCATCCCGGGCGAAGCCCCGTAGCCGCGGTGACTCGCGGAGCGGAAGCGGAAGCCGGGCTGTCCGGTCGACTGGATCGGGTTGAGCGGAGCGCAGAGCACCGCGCCGCGGTCGACGTCGGCGCTCGAGTCGAGGTCGAGCTCCGCGACGAGGTCGCTCCAGTCGGAGGGCAGGACTTCGAGCGCTGCAGCCCAGTCGGCCGCGAGCGACCGCGCGGACGGCTCCGGCCGCGGGCGCGCTCCCTGGGTCGCGACGAGCTCGAGGCGTCCGACGATGCCCTCGTTGTCGATTCGCCGCAGAAGTCGCCGCGCCGCCTCGGGTCCGATGCTAGTTCCACGCGTCGAGACCGTGAAGCGGATCTCGCTGCCGGCGACGCCCGGGCCGGCCGGACCGAGCAGCGCAGCGGCGCGGGATCGCGCCCCGTCGTCCCGGATCGCAAGGGTCAGCGTGACCTCGGTCCACCTTGGATCCAGACCACGTTCGACCTGGTTCCAGCGTTCGACGAGCGGCACGGCCGAACCGTACACTCCGGCCCGTGGCAAAGGTGGAGCAGAGAGCGACCTTGGCCAAGAGCGATCTCCACGACGTGCTGCGGGAGATGCTCCTGATCCGCCGCTTCGAGGAGAAGGTCGAGGACCGCTTCCGCGCCGGGGAGCTGCCGGGCTTCCTCCACGTCGCGATCGGCCAGGAGGCGAGCGCCGTCGGCGTCTGTCGCGCGCTCGAGGACGGCGACGTCATCGCCTCGACGCACCGCGCGCACGGCCACACGCTCGCCAAGGGCACGCACCCGAACGAGCTCATGGCCGAGCTGTACGGCAAGCAGGAGGGCTGCTCGCACGGCTACGGCGGCTCGATGCACCTCTACGACATCGAGCGCGGGAACATGGGTGCGAACGCCGTGATCGGCGGCGGCCTGCCGCACGTCACCGGCGCCGCGCTCGCCTTTCAGATGCGAGGGGAGCCGCGTGTCGCCGTCGCGTTCTTCGGCGACGGAGCGACGAACATCGGCACGTTCCACGAGGCGCTCAACCTCGCGCAGCTCTGGCAGGTGCCGGCCGTGTTCGTGCTCGAGGACAACAAGTGGGCGGAGTCGACGCCGGAGAGCCAGCATTCCCCGATCCGCGACCTCTCGGAGCGTGCGAAGGCGTTCGGCATGAAGGCGCTGAAGGCCGACGGCCAAGACGTCGAGGCGGTGTACAAGACTGCTCGACAGGCTCTCGACCACGCGCGTTCCGGCAAGGGGCCCGTGTTCGTGCACCTCGACTGCGTGCGCTTCCACGGCCACTACATCGGCGACCCGCAGGTGTATCGCGACAAGGACGAGGCGCGCAGGCTCGCCGAGACGCGCGACCCGATCACGCTGCTCCGCGAGAAGCTCGCCCTCTCCGACGACGAGTTCGGGGAGCTCGACACCGAGGCCACCGAGATGGTCGAGGCAGCCCTCGAGTTTGCGAAGGCCGGCACCGATCCCGCGCCCGAAGACGCGCTGAAGAACGTCTATGCCTGAGCTGACCTACCGCGAGGCCGTCCGCGACGCGCTGTCGCAGGCGATGCGCCAGGACGACGGCGTCTTCATCATGGGCGAGGACATCGCCGAGATGGGCGGCTCGATGGGCGTCACGCAGGGGATGCTCGAGGAGTTCGGCAAGGAGCGTGTCCGCAACACGCCGATCTCGGAGATGGCGCTGGCCGGCACGGCCATCGGCGCGGCGATACAGGGCATGCGGCCCGTCGCCGAGATCATGTACGAGGACTTCCTGACGCTCGCCGCCGAGCAGGTCGTGAACCAGGCGGCGAAGCTCCGCTACATGTCGGGCGGGCAGCTGACCGTCCCCGTCGTCTTCCGCACCCAGGGCGGTGCGGGGTGGTCGCCGGGTGCGCAGCACGCGCAGCAGCTCGAAGCCTGGTTCGTGCACATCCCCGGGCTCAAGGTGGTCTTCGCCTCGACGCCGGAGGACGTCCGCGGGCTGCTCTGGTCGGCGATCTACGACGACAACCCGGTCGTCTTCTTCGAGCACCGCACCCTCTATCCGATCAAGGGGAACGTGCCGGAGGAACTAGAGCCGATCCCCATCGGCCGCGCCCGCGTCCACCGCGACGGCGACGACGTGACGGTGATCGCCACGGGCCGCCTCGTGCACGAGAGCCTCAAGGCGGCCGAGGAAGCCGAGCGCGAGGGGATCTCGGTCGAGGTCGTCGACCCGCGCACCCTGCAGCCGCTCGACGAGGAGACGCTCGTCGCCTCCGTGAAGAAGACGAACCGCGCCGTGGTCGCGCACGAGGCGGTGATGCGGATGGGCTTCGGTGCCGAGGTCGCCGCCGTGCTCCAGTACCAGGCGTTCGACTGGCTCGACGCGCCGATCGAGCGCGTGGGCGCGAAGTTCGCGCCGCTGCCGTTCGCGCCTGTGATGGAGGCGTTCGTCGTCCCGCACGCCGAAGACGTGCTGACGGCGATCAAGCGGACGGTCGGGAAGGCCTAGGTGGCGACCGAGGTCATCCTCCCGCGGCTCGGGCAGGGCATGGAGTCGGGCACGATCGTCCGCTGGCTCAAGTCCGAGGGCGAGCCGGTCGAGAAGGGCGAGCCGCTCTTCGAGCTCGACACCGACAAGGTGACGCAGGAGGTCGAGGCCGAGGCAGCGGGCGTCCTGCTGAAGATCGCGGTCAGCGAGGGCGAGGTGCCCGTCGGCCAGACCGTCGCCTTCATCGGCTCGGCGGGCGAGGACGTGCCCGACGTCGCCGCGGCGGCGCCCCCTGCGCAGACGGAGCCGGCGGAACGGGCCGAGCCGGAGCGCGCGCACGAAGCCGAGGAGCCGCGGCACGAGGTGGCCTCGGGCAACGGCCGGATCAAGGCTTCGCCGCTCGCACGCCGCATCGCGCGGGAGCGGGGCATCGAGCTCTCCGCGATCCGCGGCACCGGCCCCGACGGCCGCATCGTCGCCGAGGACGTCGAGCGCGCGGAGGCAGGCGCCCCGAGTGCAGCAAGTAACAAGTTGTTACAAGCGCCTGTCCCTTTGGGCGAGGTCGAGCGCATTCCGCTCTCGAACATCCGCAAGACGATCGCCCGCCGCCTCACCGAGGCGTGGCAGATCCCGGTCTTTCAGCTGCAGGCCTCGGCCGACATGACCCGCGTCAACGCGCTCGTCGCCCGGCTCCGCGAGCGCGACCCGGACGTGCGCGTCACCGTCACCGACGTCCTCGCCAAGATCTGCGCGCAGGCGCTGATGCGGCACCGCGAGGTGAATGCGGAGTTCACCGAGGAGGCGATCCTCCTGCACCCGAGCGCGAACGTCGGCCTCGCCGTCGCCGCGCCGCAGGGGCTCGTCGTCCCCGTGATCAGGAGCGCCGAGCGGCTCTCGCTGACGGAGATCGCCGGCGTGCGCGCCGACCTCGTCGGCCGGGCTCGCGAGAACAAGCTCCGAGCCGAGGATCTCGAGGGCGGCACGTTCACGATCTCGAACCTCGGCATGTACGCAGTGGAGCGCTTCACCGCGGTCCTGAACCCGCCGCAAGCTGCGATCGTCGCCGTCGGCGCGACCGAGGACCGAGTCGTCCCCTTCGCAGGCGGCACGGCGGTGCGCCCGCTCGTCACGCTGACCGGAACCTTCGACCATCGCGCCGTCGACGGCGCCCCGGCCGCGGCCTTCCTCCAGACGCTGAGGGAGAGCCTCGAGGACCCGGGGCTCGCGTTGTAGAACTGTCCCATGGCGCCGACGGTCTGGTACCGGGTCCGCGACCTCGAGGAGGGGCGCCGTTTCTATCGCGAGCTGCTCGGCTTCGAGGAGCTCGGGGTCGATTTCGAGGCAGGCTGGTCGACGCTGAGGCGCGGCGAGATGGAGATCGGGCTCGCCCAGGGGGAGCCCGAGGACAACGGCGTCGCGCACGTCGACGTCCTCGACCTCAAGGAGGAGGCGGACCGGCTGCGCGAGGCGGGTGTCGAGGTCGGGATCGTCCTCGAGCTGACCGGCGAGATGCGCCTGCTCGACGTCTACGACCCCGACGGGAACCGGATCCAGCTCGCCCAGGAGCTCCGAGCCTGATGCTCCGGGCAGCCGACCAGCAGGACACGCGCTTCCTCCGCGACATGCTTCGCCACGCGTACCACTGGCGGATGGGCGACCCGGACCTGCCGGTCTTCCGCTACGTCAAGAACTGGGGCCGGCCGGGCGACGCGGGGGTGATCGCCTCGGCCGGCCCGAACGCGTACGGCGCCGCGTGGTACCGGCTCTTCCCGGCCGACGCGCCGGGATTCGCCTTCGTCGACGAGCAGACGCCCGAGGTGACGATCGCGGTCGTCCCCAGCCACCGGGGCAAGGGAACCGGCGGCGAGCTGCTCGAAGCGCTGCTCGAAAGGGCCCGCGCGGAGGGCTTCGCCCAGATCAGCCTCAGCGCCGAGCCGGGCCAGACGGGCTTCTACGAAAAGCACGGCTTTCGCGAGCTGCGGCGCGAGGATGGAACCGTGACGATGGTCGCAAGCCTCTAAGTACGCTCAGGCGCAACGATGACCAGGGAGATGAATCATGGAAGTTGACGTCGCCGTCCTCGGAGGCGGCCCCGGCGGCTACACGGCCGCCATCCGCGCCGCGCAGCTCGGCGCGAAGGTCGCCTGCGTCGAGCGCGAGCCCGAGCTCGGCGGCACCTGCCTGCGCGTCGGTTGCATCCCCACCAAGGCCTGGGTGCAGACCGCGTTCGCGCTCAAGGAGGCGGAGGAGAGCTTCGGGAAGTTCGGCGTCGAGGTCGGCGAGGCGAAGCTCGACTTCGCGGCCTCGAATGCGTGGAAGGCGGGCGTCGTCAAGCAGATGACGCAGGGCGTGGCCGGCCTCTTCAAGGCGAACGGCGTCGAGTGGGTCAAGGGCGCCGGAACCTTCACCGGCGCGAACACGATCGCGGTCGAGGGTGGGGAGGACGTGACGTTCCGCTCGGCGGTCGTCGCCACCGGCTCGTACCCGCTCCGCCCGCCGATCGACGGGATCGACTCGGCTCGCTGCGTCGACTCGACCGGATTGCTCGCGCAGGACGAGGTGCCGAAGCGGCTCGTCATCCTCGGCGGCGGCATCATCGGCTGCGAGTTCGCTTCGATCTTCAGCCGCTTCGGCTCGGAGGTGACGATCGTCGAGATGCTCGACACGCTCATCCCGCAGGAGGACGCGGACGCGTCGAAGGAGCTCGCGAAGCAGTTCGGCAAGCGCGGGATCTCGCTCCAGCTGGGCAAGCAGTGCACGAAGATCGAGGACGACGGCTCCCAGCTCACGGTGCACTTCGGCGAAGGCGAGACCGTGCAGGCGGATCTGATGCTCGTCTCCGTCGGGCGAGGGCCGCTCGTCGAGGGCATCGGCCTCGAGGCGGCCGGCGTGGAGTTCGACCGGCGCTCGGGCATCGGCACCGACGAGCACCGCCGGACGAGCGTCCCGCACATCTACGCCGTCGGCGACTGTGCCGGCTACTGGCAGCTCGCGCACACGGCGTTCCGCGAAGGCGAGATCGCCGCGGAGAACGCGACCGGCCACGAGGCGGTGTTCGACAACCGCGCGATCCCGCGCCCGATCTACACCGAGCCCGAGATCGCGGCGGTGGGGCTCACCGAGGCGCAGGCTCGCGAGGAATACGGCGACGACGTGGCCGTCGGCCAGTTCCCGTGGGTCGCCAACGCGCGCGCCGTGATGCAGGACGAGACGGTCGGCTGGGTGAAGACGATCCACGAGACGCGCTACGGCGAGCTGCTCGGCCTCGTCATGGTCGGCCCGCACGTGACCGACATGGTCGAGGCGGGCGTCGTCGCGATCGAAGCCGAGTCGACCGTGGAGACGGTCGCGGACGGGATCGCGCCGCATCCGACGCTCTCCGAGGCGATCAAGGAAGCCGGCCTGGTCGCGCTCGGCCGTGCCATCCACATCCCGAACCGCAAGCCGCGCGCGGCTGCGCCTGCATAAGGCTTGGCGGAGGAGGACAGGAGAAGCGCATGACAATCATGAACAGACGCAACGCGGTCGTCGGCTTCCTCACGCTGAAGGTGGGGAAGGTCGTCGCCCGCCGCAAGGCGAAGCAGGTCGGCGGCAAGCTGACGAGCTGGCGCAGCAAGGACGGCAAGAGCGAAAAGAACGGCAAGAAGAGCGATTGAGCCTCTTCCGCTCCTCGATCGACGGCCTCGTGCCGTACGAGCCGGGCAAGCCGGTCGAGGCGGTGCAGCGGGAGCTCGGGCTGGAGCACGTCGTCAAGCTCGCCTCGAACGAGGGGCCGTTCCCTCCGTTCCCGGCGGCGCTCGAGGCGATGGAACGTGCTGCGCTCGAGCTCAACCGCTATCCGGACGGAGGCGCGTGGACGCTGCGGAGCGAGCTCGCCGAGCGGCACGGCGTCGCCTTCGAGGAGGTGATCGTCGGCGCAGGCGCCGACGGGATCATCGACCTGCTCGCGCAGGCGACGCTCGACCCCGGCGACGACGTCGTCTGCGGCTGGCCGTCCTTCCCGAGCTACGTCCTCACCGCGGCGAAGCTCGGCGCCGAGGCTCGCCGCGTCCCGCTGCGCGACCACACGTACGCCCTCGACGGGCTCCTCGAGGCGGTCGGCCCGCGAACGAAGCTCGTCTACGTCTGCCACCCGAACAACCCGACCGGCACGGCGAACGGTCGCGCCGAGCTGCTCGCGTTCCTCGACCGGCTGCCGGAGCACGTCCTCTGCGTCGTCGACCAGGCGTACTTCGAGTACATCGACGACCCGGACTACGCGGACGGGCTCGACCTCTTCCGGGAGGGACGTCGCCTGGCGGTGCTGCGGACGTTCTCGAAGATCTACGGCCTCGCCGGCCTGCGCGTGGGCTGGGGAGTGGCACCGGCGGACGTGGCCGCGGCGACGAGCAAGGTGCGGCGGGCATTCGACGTCGCCTCGACGGGCCAGGCCGCCGCACTGGCGAGCCTCGAAGTCGCGGCCGAGATCGCTCGCAGGCGTGAGCTGAACGCGGCAGGTCGAGCCCGGCTGGGCGAGATCCTGCGCGGCCACGGGCTCGAGCCCGCCGGGCCGTCGCGCGGAAACTTCCTCTTCGTAGATGTCGGCGGCGGGCGGGAGCTCTTCGAACGGCTGCAGCGAGAGGGCGTCATCGTGCGGCCGCTCGACGGCTTCGGGGCGCCGGAGGCGATCCGTGTCACCGTGGGCACGCCGGAGGAGAACGAGGTCTTCCACGTTGCCTTGGGACACGTCCTTTCTGGCGTCTCGTAACCGGCTGGTGCAGGTGGTACGTTCGGGCGCAAGCTCGTGAGGGTTTCGTCCGCCCAGCTCGCGCCGCTCAGGCTGCCGGGGTTCCGCAACCTGTTCTTCGCGACCTTGGGCTCGAGCGTCGGGACCCTGCTCGCGGCGATCGCGCTCGCGATCGACGTTCACGACCGGACGGGCTCCGGCCTCTGGGTGGGCGCCGTGCTCGTCGTCGAGTTCTTGCCGACGATCGTCGTCGGGCTCGTCTTCGGGCCCCTCCTCGACCGGCTCGAGCGGCGGTCGCTGATGATCGCCGCCGACGCGGTCCGGGTCGGCGTCTTCGTCGCTCTGCCTTTTGCGCCGAGCGCCGCGACCGTCGTCGGGCTGGCGCTCGTCGCGGGGCTCGCCACCGGCTTCTTCCGCCCGGCCGTCTACGCCGGAATCCCGAACCTCGTGCCCGACGAGGAGCTGCCTCGCGCGAACGCCTTGCTGCAGACGGTCGAGAACGCGAGCTGGGCGGTCGGACCGCTCGTGGGCGGCGTGCTGACGGCCCTGGACGGCCCTCAGGTCGCGTACGCCATCAACGCTGCGTCCTTCGTCGTCTCGATCGCGCTCCTCCTGCGGATCCCGCCGCGCCTGCTGCAGAGCGAGCGCGCGCTCTCGCGCGGCTACTGGCGCGATCTTGGGGACGGCTTCGGCGCCGCGCTCCGCTCGCCATCGATGCGCGCCGTGCTCGTGGCCTGGGGCATCGCCTCGTTCGCGCTCGGAGCGAGCAACGTCGCGACGGTCTTCATCGCGAAGAACACGCTGTCGGGAGGCAACGTCGGGTACGGGCTCGTCTACGGCGCGACGGGGGCCGGCCTCGTGCTCGGCGCCTTCGCGAGCGCGTCTGCACTGACGCACTACGGCGTCGGCCGCGTGTACGGAGAAGCGCTGCTGCTCATGGCGCTCGGGTCGCTCACCGTCGCGGTGAGCCCGGACGTCTGGGTCGCGGCTCTCTGCGCCGTCGTGCTCGGCATCGGCAACGGCGCCGCCGTCGCCTGCAACGCGCTGCTCGTCCAGCGCGGCACCTTCGACCTGCTGCGTGGGCGTGCGCTGACGTTCGTCATGAGCGTCACGTACCTGTTCGTCGGAATCGGGCTGGGAATCGGCGGCGTGTTCCTTCGCAAGCCCATCCAGGCGGACACCCCACGCTGGATCTGGGCCGGCTCGGGCGCGGTGCTGCTCGCAGCCGCTCTCGCCGGTGTGCTGCTCGCCCGGAACCTCGAGAGCGAGACGGCCGGGCAAGTCGAGGCCGGGCAGGCGGAACGCTCGCCGGTCGCCGCTGCGAACTGAATAGATTCCGCTTCGTGGCGGGAAAGCGCGACTGGACGCGTGAGGATCTGGCCGACGGCGTCCGGGAGGGCGACCGGCGTGCGCTAGCGCGCACGATCTCGCTCGTGGAGGACGGCGACCCGCTCGCGTACGGGGTCGTCGCGGACCTCTATCCGCAGACAGGCTCCAGCTACTCGGTCGGCGTGACCGGACCGCCCGGTGTGGGGAAGTCGAGCCTCGTCTCGGCACTGATCCGCCATGTCCGCGAGCGCGAGGTCACGGTCGGGGTCGTCTCGGTCGACCCGTCGAGTCCGTTCTCGCACGGGGCGCTCCTCGGCGACCGGATCCGGCTCAGCGACCACTTCCTCGACCCGGGGGTCTTCATCCGCTCGATGGGGACACGCGGTCATCTCGGCGGGCTTGCCGAGGCGGCGCTGCAGGCGGTGCTCGTGCTCGACGCGGCCGGCAAGGACGTCGTCTTCCTCGAGACGGTCGGGGCCGGGCAGAGCGAGGTCGAGGTGATCGGGATCGTCGACACCGTCCTGCTCGTCCTGATGCCGGGCTCGGGGGACGCGGTGCAGGCGTTGAAGGCCGGGATCATGGAGATCCCGGACGTGATCGCGATCAACAAGATGGACAATCCGGCGGCGAAGGCGATGCTGAACGAGGTGCGCTCGATCCTCGCCCTCGATCGCGGCCGCGACTGGAATCCCCCGATCCTGCTCACCGAGGCCGTGCGCGGCGAGCACGTGCCGGAGCTGTGGCAGAAGGTCGTGGAGCACCGCGCGTTCCTCGAGCAGAGCGGCCAGCTCGAGGCGAGACGCCGGGCGAACCTCGCGCGCGAGGTCTTCGCCGTCGCGTCGAGCCGGGCGAGCCGCCACCTCGAGCAGGCGGTCGCCGACGACGCCGAGCTGCGGCGGCTGCTCGCAGAGGTGCAGGCGCGGGAGCTCGACCCGCTGACCGCGGTACGAGAGATACTCGAGAAGGTCTTCCGGATCCACGATGGCGACGCAGGTAACGGCACCCGGGCTTCCTGAGATCGAGCGTGCGCGCGAGCGGCTCGCCGGAGTCGCGCGCGTCACGCCGGTCTTCCCCTCCGAGACGCTCTCGCGGCTGACGGGCCGGTCCGTACGGCTCAAGGCCGAGAACCTGCAACGGACGGGCTCGTTCAAGATCCGCGGCGCCTACACGAAGCTCTCGAGCCTCGAGCCCGAGCGCCTCGCCTCCGGCGTCGTCGCGGCGAGTGCCGGCAACCACGGCCAGGCGGTGGCGTGGGCGGCGCGCGAGCTCGGCGCTCCGGCGCGCATCTTCATGCCGCAGGACTCGCCGATGGCCAAGGTCGACGCGACCCGCAACTACGGGGCCGAGGTCGAACTGACCGGGCCGGCGTTCGAGGAAACGCTCGCCGAGGCCCAGGCGTACGTCGAAGGAAGCGGCGGCACGTTCGTCCACCCCTACGAGGACACGTTCGTGATGTCCGGTCAGGGGACGATCGGCCTCGAGCTTGCGGAACAGGTCGAGGAGCTCGACACGGTCGTGCTCCCCATCGGCGGCGGCGGGCTGGCGTCAGGCATCTCGCTCGCGCTGCGGGCGGTGCGGCCGGGCTTGCGGCTCGTCGGCGTCCAGGCTGCGGGGACGCGGCCCGGCGGCTCGGGCCACACGATTGCCGACGGGATCGCAGTCAAGGCTCCCGGCGAGCTGACCATGGGGATCCTCGCGGAGACGCTCGACGACATCGTCACCGTCGAGGACGAGCAGATCGCGGAGGCGATCGTGCTCCTCGCCGAGCGGACGAAGCTCGTCGTCGAAGGGGCCGGCGCGGCGAGCGTTGCGGCCGTCCTCGGCGGTCTCGCGGGCGGCTCGGGTCCGGTGCTTGCACTGCTCTCGGGCGGCAACATCGACGCCTCGCTCATGGTGCAGGTGATGCGGCGCGGGCTTGCGCTCCACGGCAGGTACCTCGTGCTGCGCACCCGCGTTCCCGACCGGCCGGGCGAGCTCGCGGAGCTGCTCGGGCGGCTCGCCGGCGAGCGGGTGAACGTCGTCGAGGTCGAGCACCAGCGAGAGTCGCCGGGGATTCCGGTCGGCTACACGGGCGTCGAGCTGACGCTGCTCACGCGCGACGACGAGCACTGCGAGCGGCTCCTCGCGCAGCTCGGTCAGTGGGGATATCCCGTCGAGCGGCTCGACTGAGCGATCCTCGTCACGCGCGGGACAGCGTCCTAGACTCCGGCCACATGCTCCTCTGCCCGGTCTGCAGCCAGGAGAACCAAGAGATCGCGCGCTTCTGCCACGCCTGCGGCGCCGCGCTGACGAGCGAGCCGCCGCGCGAGGAGCGGAAGGTCGTCTCCGTCCTGTTCGCCGACCTCGTCGGCTTCACGTCGCGCGCCGAGCAGCTCGATCCCGAGGACGTACGTGCGCTGCTGGCGCCGTACTGGGAGCGGCTGCGCAGCGAGCTGGATCGATTCGGCGGCACCGTCGAGAAGTTCATCGGCGACGCCGTGATGGCGCTCTTCGGCGCACCCGTCGCTCACGAGGACGACCCGGAGCGCGCCGTCCGCGCGGCATTGGCGATCCGCGACTGGGCGCGGGAGGAGGACGGCCTTCAGGTACGGATCGCCGTCAACACGGGCGAGGTGCTCGTCCTCCTGGGGGCTCGGCCCGCCGAGGGGGAGGGGATGGCCGCCGGCGACGTCGTCAACACCGCTGCGCGCCTGCAGGCGGCGGCACCGGTCAACGGCGTACTCGTCGGCGGGCCGACCTACCGCGCCACGCGAGACGTCATCGAGTACGTCGAGCGCGAGCCCGTGCAGGCGAAGGGGAAGGCGGAGCCGGTCCGCGTCTGGGAGGCGGTCGAGGCACGTTCGCGCTTCGGCAGCGACGTGGAGCAGCGGACGCTGCTGCCGCTCGTCGGCCGCAGGCGCGAGCTGGAGACGCTCCTCGGCGCCCTCGAGCGCGCACGTCGCGACCGCGAGCCCCAGCTCGTCACGCTCGTCGGCGTTCCCGGGATCGGCAAGTCCCGGCTCGTTGCCGAGCTGTTCGCAAACCTCGGCGGCGAGCTGACCTTCTGGCGCCAGGGCCGCGCACTCCCGTACGGGGAAGGCGTCAGTTTCTGGGCGTTGACGGAGATGGTGAAGGCACAGGCGGGCATCCGCGAGAACGACAGCGAGACCGAGGCCGAAGCGAAGCTACGTGCCAGCGTCGAGGCGCTGATCCCGGACGACGAGCGCGAATGGGTGATCGAGCACCTGCTGCCGCTGCTCGGGCTCGCGAGTGACGCACCGCGCTACGGCGACAGCTTCCCGGCCTGGCGCCGTTACTTCGAAGGGCTGGCCGAGCAGCGGATGCTCGTGCTCGTCTTCGAGGACCTCCACTGGGCGGACGAGGGCCTGCTCGACTTCGTCGACCATCTCGTCGAGTGGGCGGGCGGCGTGCCGCTGCTCGTGCTCGGGACGGCGCGGCCCGAGCTGCTCGACCGCCGGCCCGGCTGGGGCGGTGGAAAGCTGAACGCGGCGACGCTCGCGCTGACGCCGCTCGCCGACGACGAAGCGGCGCAGATCATCCAGGGCGTCCTCGAGCAAAGCGTTCTCCCGGCCGAGACGCAGCGGGCACTGCTCGAGCGCGCCGGTGGCAATCCCCTGTACGCGGAGCAGTTCGCGCGGCTGTACCTCGAGCGCGGCAGCAGCGAGGACCTCCCGCTGCCGGAGACGGTGCACGGCATCGTCGCCGCCCGTCTCGACGGGCTCGCGCCGGAGGAGAAGCAGCTCGTACAGAACGCCTCTGTGCTGGGGAAGGTGTTCTGGGCCGGCGCGGCGGCTCTGCTCTGCGGCCTCGGCGACGCGAGCCTCTCAGCCGGGCTGCATGGGCTCGAGCGCAAGGGTCTCGTCCGCCGCGAGCGGCGTTCCGCTGTCGCCGGGGAGGACGAGTACGCGTTTCGACACGTCCTGATCCGCGACGTCGCCTACGGCCAGATCCCGCGCGCAGAGCGGGCCGAGCGGCACCTGCGTGCGGCCGACTGGATCGAGGAGCTCGGCCGGCCCGATGACCATGCCGAGCTGCTCGCGCACCACCTGGAGGCAGCACTCGAGCTCCGCCCGGACGATGAGTCGCTGCGGGAGCGCGCTCGCGGAGGTCTCAGGCGCGCCGCGCGCCGGGCGCTCGAGCTCCACGCCTACCGTGCGGCGCTGCGGTTCTCCACCGAGGCGCTCGCCATCTGGCCCGACGACGATTCGGAGCGCGCCCACGTGCTCGCCGCACACGCGCGAGCGCTCGCCATCTGTGAAGGCGACCGGACCGGCTATGCGGACGCGATTGCCGCATTGGAGCGTGCGGGCGACCCCGAGGCAGCGGCGGAGCTCGGGGCGCACGCCGCGAACGCGGCCTGGACGGCGAACGAACGTTCCGAGGCGGATCGTCTCGTGGCACACGGCGAGCGGCTGCTCGCGGGCCGCGGTCCGTCGGCCGCGCTCACCGCAGTCCTCGCCGAGAAGGCCCGGCTCGTGACCTACGTCGACGGACCGGAAGCTGGCGAGGCGATCGCACGCGAAGGGCTTTCGCTTGCTGAGGAGCTCGGCCTCGCCGAGCTGCGAGCGTCCTTGCTCAACACGCTCGGGACGGTTGCCTGGGTGCGCGGGGAGTACCACGACGCGGGCCGACTCAACGAGCTTGCACTCGAGGCCGCTCCACCGGGGTCGAACCAGGTGCGGCGCGCGCTGAACAACCGGGCTCTCGCATCGCTCGTGACGCTCGACGGCGCCGCGACGCGCAACTGGGTCAAGCGGGCGCATGAGGAGGCGCTGCGCAGCGGCGATCGACAGATGGCTCTCTGGACCGGCGCCGGCTTCGCGTACGAGCACTACTACCGGCTGGGACGCTGGGACGAGCTGCTCCAGCGGGTCACGGACGCGCTTGCCGAGTCCCAGCGCGTGGGCGGCAACTACATGGAAGATCAGTACCGGACACAGCGCGCGATCGTGCTCGCCGAGCGAGGGGGCGACGGGGAGGCGCGCCGGGACGCCGAGGCGGCTACTGCGGCGATCGAATCCAACCGCGACGTGCAGTTCCAGGCGAGCCTGCTCGTGGGAGTGGCTCCCGTCTGGGAGATACTCGGCGAGCGCGAGCGGGCGAAGGAATCGCTCGATCGACTCCTGACCGTTGCAGCGCGCATCAACCGGTTCGCGCCGCCCTACGACGCCAACCTCGTCGTGGCCATCGCCCATTGCGGCTACGGCGAGCGCTTCCTCGAGCGAACGGCCGAGGCACGGCCCCATCGGCGTCTCGAAGCGGCGCGACTTGCGTGGTGCGGCCGCGCGGTCGAGGCCGCGCAGATGTACGCCGACTCCTGCCCGCAGGAAGAGGCGGCTGCACGACTGCTCGCGGCGGAGCAGCTCGCCGCCGCGGGACGGACAGAGGAGGCAGCGGTGCAGCTCGAGCGCGGGCTCGCCTTCTACCGCGCCGTCGGTGCGACGCGCGTCGTGCAGAGGGCGGAGAGCCTGCTCGCCGAGGCGTCCTAGCCGCCTCGCGGCTCGACTGAGCGCGGAGCCCGCTGCCTACGCTGCGGCCATGGTCGCGGGCGCACTAGATCCGCTCGGCTCTCCGAGCGAGCGGCGCATGGCGGGGATCCGTCGCGGGTTGCCCTTCGGGATCGCAGTCTTCGCGATCTCGCTCTCGTTCGGCGTGCTCGCGCGACCGCTCATGGGCTGGCTCGCGCCGATCGTCATGTCGATCGTCGTCTTCTCCGGCTCCGCGCAGTTCGGTGCCCTCGCGGTCCTGACCGCCGGCGGCGGCACGGGAGCCGCGATCGCCGCGGCCGTCCTGCTCAACGCGCGCTACCTGGCGATGGGCCTCGCGCTCGCGCCGTCATTGCTGGGGCGCCCGCTGTCGCGGGCGGCCTTCGCGCTGACCACGGTCGACGCGTCGTGGGCCGCGGCGAGCAGGGGCGACGGCACCTTCGACCCCTGGTACATGGTCGGCGTCAGCATCCCGCAGTACACCGGGTGGGTCCTCGGGACGATCGTCGGCGTCTTCGTCGGGCCGAGGCTCGGCGACCCGAACGCGCTCGGCCTCGACGCCCTGTTCCCCGCCTTCTTCGTCGCCCTCTTGTTCGAGGAGGCGCGGGGGCGGCGGCGGCTGGCCGCCGCCGGCGGAGGAGCGGGGATCGCGCTCGCTCTGACGCCGTTCGTTCCCGCGGGTCTGCCGATCCTCGCGGCCGCCGCGGCGGCCGCGGCCGCCTCGAGGATGCGCTCGTGACGGGCGTCTGGGTGACGGTCGCGGTCCTCGCGCTCGCGACGGCGGCCCTGAAGCTCGCCGGGCCGCTGACGCTCGGCGGCCGTCCGCTCCCGGCCCGGGCGTTGACGATCGTGGAGCTGCTCGCGTCGGCGCTGCTCGCGGCGCTCGTCGTGGTGGAGACGTTCGGCAAGGGGCGGACTCTGACGCTCGACGCGCGAGCGCTCGGAGTGGCGTTCGCCGCGGTCGCGCTCTGGCGACGAGCGCCGATGACCGTCGTCGTGCTCGGGGCGGCGGCCGTGACCGCGATCGCCCGGCTGCTGACCTAGAGCTAACCGCCGCAGCGGCGGAACGACGTCGTCTCGCCGCCGCGAGCCCGCCAGTCGGCGATGCCGCCGTCGAGCACGGGACGCGCGTTCACGCCCGCCGCCTGCAACACGCTGGCGGCGATCGCCGCTCGCGGGCCGGACTCGCAGATCGTCACGACCGCGCGGCCGTCGAGCAGTCCCGCCTCGGCAGCGGCGCGGGCCGTGCGGTAGGGCAGATGCTGTGAGCCGGGAATGTGGCTCTCGTCGCGCTCGTCCGCTTCGCGCACGTCGAGCAGCTCGACCGCGTCGTTCGCGAGCAGGCGCTCGAGCTCGTCGAGCGACACGGGCTCGAGCTTCTCCGAGCCGCCGCCTTCCCGCCAGCCGGCCGTCGCGAACAGCGCCACCGTGTGCAGCGCCTGCGTGGCCTGAACGGCCTCCTCCTCGTCGGACGCATGGAGGACGACCGGACGGTCGGGCAGCACGAACGCCGCCTTGGTCGCGAAGCCGGAGCCCGAGACAGGGATGCCGACCGCGCCGGGGTGGTGACCGGCAGCGAACGCGTCCGTCGGGCGCACGTCGACGACGACGGCCCCGTCCGGCACAGCCTCGACCCTCGTCAGGTCCGGCTGCGCCCCGAGGAGCCCGCTGCGGTTGAGCTCGACGATGCGCTCCATGTTCGGCGGGCGCGGCGGCTGAGGACCGAGCCTCGCGGCGAGGAAGTCGGCGAGCTCGCCCTGCAAGGCGGGGTTGGCGCGCCGCTCGAAGGCGATCGTCGTCGACGCCTTGGAGCTCATCGCCGCGCCGCACAGCGAACCGGCCACATGGCCGGGGAAGACCTCGACGCCGTCGCCGAGCTCGACGAGTCGGCGCAGGCTGTGGAACATCCCCTCGGCTCCTTCCTGCGCCTCGACCGCGAGATCCGGGCGGCCCGCATCGCCGACGAACAGCGAGTCGCCGGTGAGTACGAGCCACGGCTCGTCGCTGCGAGAACGGTCGATCACCGCGAAGCAGCAGTGCTCGGGCCGGTGGCCGGGCGTGTGGATCGTGCGGAGGACGACGTCCCCGACCTCGACCTCCGTCCCGTCCTCGAGCGGCTCGTGCGCGAAGTCCGCCTCCGCGGCGCCGTGGACGTGGATCGGAATTCCGTGCTCGAGCGCGAGGCGGCCGTGCCCCGAGACGTGGTCGGCGTGCGTGTGTGTCTCGAGGACGCCGACGAGGCGGACCTCGTGCCGCTCGGCCTCCGCGAGCACGGGCTCCACGAAATACGGCGGGTCGACGACGACCGCGACGCCGGCCTGCTCGTCGCCGACGAGGTAGGAAGCACAGCCCAGATCGTCGTTCAGAAACTGCTTGAACAGCACGCCGGCGACGCTACCACCGAGCTTCGCTATGTATCCGAAAGCGGTTCGCGCGCGTGTTCTTCGTCGAGCAGCCGCAGCACGAACCAGCCGATCGCGAGCAGGAATACGAGCGTCTGCTCGCCGTTCATGAGGATCCCGCCGAGATTCTGGTCGCGCGCCGCCGACAGCCCCCACAGCCGCGGGGCATGCTCGTAGAAGCCGTAGAACGGCCGGCTGGAGAAGATGTAGGCGAGGCCGAGGAAGGACGACGCGATGAACGCGGCGACGAGATAGCCCAGCCCGGCCGGCGGCGAGAGCCGCCCGCTGACGATCGGCCACCAGAAGAGCAGCCCGGCGGCGATCAGGATCGCGTGCTCGATGTTCAGGCCCCAGCCCGTGCGGAGCGCCCAGTCGTAGAACGGCGCGAGGTGCGTGGAGTACCAGGCGGCGAGCCAGAGCGGGAGGATCCAGCGCGAGCGCAGCCTCGCGAGACCGCGCCGGCCGAGCGAGGCGCGCATCCGCGGCGTCAGCCCGAGCATGACGAGGAGCGGTGCCACGTCGGCGACGAGCGCGTTTTGCAGCAGGTGTATGAGCAGGAGGTAGCGCGACGCGATCGTCTCGAGCGGCGAGTTGAGCGAGGCTGCGATCAGGAAGAGGCCCGCGGCGAAGGCCGCGACGCGCCACCGCGGCGGCCGGTCGTCCCGTGCCGCTCGCACATAGAGCACGGCCGCTGCCGCCGCGAGCACGAGGAAGAGCGGCTCGAAGCTGAACGCCGTGGCGTTCACGTCGCGGCTGCGAGACGGGCCGCGCGGGAGCGGCGCCGACCGGGCAGCAGCAGCAGCGCCACGCACGTCCCGAGCGTGAGCAGCTGCTCGGCCATCATCACGATCCCCGAGAGCTGCTGGTCGGTCACCGCCGAGACGCCGTACGCGCCGCGGTAGAACGGATAGAGCGGCGTGAAGGTGAAGACGAGCACGTCGGTGAGGATCTGGCCGGCGGCGAACAGCGCCGCGGCCAGGGCGACGCGACCGCCGACGCTGAGCCGGCGATGCGAGCCGGGATCGACGAGCAGCGTCCAGACGAGGATCCCGCAGAACGTCCAGCAGAGGTGCTCGACGTCGTGGAGCTCCTGGTGTCTGAGCGCCGCGTCGTACAGGTAGGGGACGTGCCAGACGGCGAGGTTCGCCGCCCAGAGCGAGAAGGCGACGCGCGGGCGGAGCAGCGTCCCGAGGACGGCGCGAACCCGCGCGTTGCGGGCCAGCGGCGCCAGAACGGGCGCGGGGAGGAAGAAGACGAGCAGCGGCCCGCGGAGCGCGGCCACCATGAGGGCGGGGCCGAGGTCGCCGATCAGGACGTGCTGGCCCATGTGCGCCGAGAGCAGCTTGTCGTCGGCGATCCGGTCGAGCGGGCCGACGAGCGCGAACAGGGTCACGCCGAGACCGAGCGCGAAGAGGACGACGCGATCCCAGCCTGCGCGGTCCGCGCGGCCGCGCCGCCGCAGGCGCACGACGGCCTGCAGGAAGAGGAGCGCCGCGACGGCGGCCGCGATGACCGGGATCACACCGTCGATTGTGCCTCCGATCGGCGGCTACCGGGCGAGGTGACGGCGCCCGCGACTAGAGACCGAGGTGCCGGGCGATGACCATGCGCTGGACCTCGTTCGTGCCCTCGCCGATCTCGAGGATCTTCTGGTCGCGGTAGAGCCGCGCGATTGCGAACTCCTCCATGAAGCCGTAGCCGCCGTGGATCTGCAGGGCGGAGTTGACGACGCGATTGGAGAGGATCCCCGTGTAGAGCTTCGCCTGCGCTGCGGCGAGCGCGAACGGCTTGCCGGCGTCCTTGAGCCAAGCCGCGCGGTACACGAGCTGGCGTCCGGCCTCGATCTCGGTCGCCATGTCGGCGAGCTGGAACTGGATCGCCTGGAAGCTCGCGATCGGCTTCCCGAACTGACGGCGCTCCTTGGCGTACTCCCTCGCGAGGTCGTACGCCCCCTGCGCGAGCCCGACGCCCATCGCCGCGACCGAGATCCGACCCCCGTCGAGGATCTCCATGAACTGCGGGAAGCCGCGCCCGCGCACGCCGAGCAGGTTCCCCTCGGGCACGGCGCACGAGCGGAAGGAGAGCTCCCGCGTGTCGGAGGCGTGCCAGCCGAGCTTGTGCATCGGCGCGGAGATCTCGTACCCGGGCGTGCCGTTCGGGACGATGAGGTTCGAGATCTCGTCCTCGCCGGTGCGCGCGGTGATCGAGACGCAGGCGCTGATGTCGGTACCCGCGTTCGTGATGAAGATCTTCGAGCCGTCGATCACCCACTCGCCGTCGCGCAGCTCGGCCTTCGTGCGCGTCGCGCCGGCGTCCGACCCGGCGTCGGGCTCGGTCAGCCCGAACGCGGCGAGGCCTCGGCCGGAGGCGAGCCTCGGCAGCCATTCCTGTTTCTGCTCCTCGTTGCCGAAGAGCAGAATCGGCATCGTCCCGAGCGAGGTGTGGGCCGCGACGGTGATCGCCACCGAGGAGTCGATGCGGGTCAGCTCCTCGATCGCGATCGCGTACGAGACGGTGTCGCCGCCGGCGCCGCCGTACTGCTCGGGCACGGGCAGGCCCATGAGGCCGAGCTCGGCGAGCTCGCCGACGAGCTCGTACGGGAAGCGCGCCTCGCGGTCGAGCTCCTCGGCGACGGGTGCGACGTTCGTCTCCGCGAACTCGCGGACGGTGCGGCGGATGAGCTCCTGCTCGTCCGAGAGCGCGAAGTTCAAGCCAGCATCCCGCCGAGCTCGGCGATGAGCCGCACGCCGTAACCGGTGCCGCCCGGCACGCGCATGTAGTCGCCGCGGCTCCGCTCGAGGAAGCCGGGGCCGGCCATGTCGACGTGACACCAGGGGCCGTCGCCGGCGAACTCCTGCAGGAACTCGGCCGCGAGCGCCGGCGAGCCCTGGCGCAGCGTCGAGGCGTTCTTCATGTCCGCGAACGCCGAGTCGATGTAGCGGCGGTAGCGGGCATGCAGCGGGAACGGCCAGACGAGGTCGCCGCTCCGCCGTCCCGCTTCGACGATCTGCTCGCCCCAGCCGGCGTCGTTCGCGAAACCCCCTGCGTAGAGGTCGCCGAGCGCGAGCTCCATCGCGCCGGTCAGCGTTGCGAGGTCGAGCACGTGCGTCGCTCCCTCGCGGCGAACGTACCAGAGCGCGTCGGCGAGGACGAGGCGACCCTCGGCGTCGGTGTTGGTGATCTCGATCGTCTTGCCGTTCGCGGCGCGGAGGATGTCGCCGGGCCGGAACGCGTCGCCTCCCGGCAGGTTCTCGGCGGCGGCGAGCACGGCGACGGCCCGCACCGGCGTGCCGAGCGCGGCGAGCGCGCCGATCCCGTGCAGCGTCCCGGCGCCGCCGGCCATGTCGCCCTTCATGTCCTGCATCCCGCCGGCAGGCTTGATCGAGATCCCGCCCGCGTCGAAGGTGATCGACTTGCCGACGAGGCCGAGCACGAGGTCGTCCTTCGCGCCGGGTGGGTCGTAGCGCAGGACGATCAGGCGCGGCTCGTTGCGGCTGCCGCGGCCGACCGCCGTCAACGCGCCCATGCCGAGCTTGTCGAGCTCCGGCGTCGCGAGGACTTCGCACGTCAGGTGCTCGTGCTCGTGCGCGAGCTCCTTCGCCCGCTCGCCGAGCGTGTGTGGCGTGAGCTCGTTCGGCGGCATGTTCGCGAGATCGCGGGCGCGGTTAGCTCGCCCGGCGACGATCGCGGCCCGCTCGACGGCGGCTCGCACTTCGGAGTCCTCGGCGTGCCCCACGACGATCCGCTCGGGAGCCCGCGTCTCGTGCTTCGACTTCCAGTGACCGGGCGAGTACGCGCCGAGGATCGTGCCCTCGACGAGGGCTGCCGCCTGCTCCGGGAGCGGCACGGGCAGCGACTCGTCGAGCAGCCAGACGAGGGTCCCGCCGACACGCGAGAGCGCGTTCGCCGCCGCCGAGCCCGCCGTTCGCAGCGCGTCGGCATCGACGTCTTCCCGCTTCCCGACGCCCGCCGCGACGAGCCGAGGCGCCTCGAGCTCACCGTTCAGGTGGAGCAGGACGCTCTCCCCGCGCTCCCCGCGAAGCTCGCCGCTCTCGCCGAGCTTCGTGAGCCTGCCGCCGAGCTTCTCGTCGAGGATTCGGGCGCCGTCGCCCCCGAGGGGCTGGGCGACCGGGACGGCCACGGCGTCTGCGCCAGCCTGCCCGGGCAGCGCGATCTCGACCTTCGTCATCGGAGCGCGATGGTATCGGTGCGCCGTTCCCGGCGGGGCATAGACTCGCCCGGAACCCGAGAAGGAGCAAAAGATGCCAGGCACCGTGCAGGAGTTCTTCGAGACGCTTCCGTCCCGCGCCGACACGTCGAAGACGGCGGGCATGAACAACTCGTACGGCTTCGACATCGAAGGCGCGGGCCAGTGGACCGTGAAGGTCGTCGAGGGAAGCGTCAGCGTCCACGACGGGGTCGACGAGGCGGCGGACTGCACGATCAGCGCCTCCCAGGAGATCTTCGAGAAGATCGTCGCGGGCGAGCAGAACCCGACGAGCGCCTACATGACCGGCAAGCTGAAGCTCAAGGGCGACATGGGCGCCGCGATGAAGCTCCAGAAGCTCTTCCCCAGCTAGAACGCCTACTCGGTGGCGCCGCCGCCGCTCAGGGCCCTGTGCGACCGGGGTCGTTCATTCGTCCAATTCCACGAGCACCGCACCGCCGGCTACGCGGTCGCCCTCCGACACGTGGACGGCTCGGACGGTGGCGTCGAACGGCGAGACGAGCGGCGTCTCCATCTTCATCGCCTCGAGCACGACCAGGGGCTGCCGCGCCGAGACCTTCGCTCCAGGCTCGACGAGGACGCGGATGACCGTGCCCGGCATCGGGGCGGCGACCTCCGACTGCTCGCGTCCCGCCGGGCCGTGCGCGCCTGCGCTGTCGTAGACGCTGGGCGCCGGCCGCGGCGGCGGCGCAGGAAGATTCACCCGCCACGGCTTGCTCCAGACCTCGGCCGGCGCGGCGGCCGGCGGCTCCGACAGGGGCGGGTTCTCGGTCAGGAACGCCGTCGTGACGCGGCCCGCCCGGACCAACGGATGCCCGACGAGCCAGCGGAGGAACGGAAGGTTCGTCGTCACGCCGCCGACCTCGGTCTCGCGCAGCGCCTGCGCCAGGCGGTCGAAGGCCTCCTCGCGGGTGTCACCGGCGGCGATGAGCTTGGCGATCATCGGGTCGTAGGCGGTGCCGACCTCGTCGCCCTCACGCACCCCGGAGTCGACCCGGATCCCCGCAGGCAGCCGCAGCCGCTCGAGCCGTCCGGCCTGAGGGAGAAAGGAGCGCGGGTCCTCCGCGTAGAGCCGAACCTCCACCGCATGCCCTCGCAAGTAACAGTCTGTTACTACGTTCGACATGGCCTCACCGGACGCGATCCGGAGCTGCTCGCGCACGATGTCGATCCCGGTCACGAGCTCCGTCACGGGGTGCTCGACCTGGATCCGGGCATTGAGCTCGAGGAACCAAAAGTCGCGGCCGTCGAGCACGAACTCGGCGGTGCCTGCGCTCGCGTAGCCGATCGCGCGCGCGAAGGCGACGGCGGCGTCGCTCATCCGCGTCCGCAGCTCTGGATCGAGCGCGGGCGACGGCGACTCCTCGAGCACCTTCTGATGACGGCGCTGGATCGAGCAGTCGCGCTCGCCGAGCGCCACGACGTTGCCCTGCCCGTCGGCGAGGAGTTGGATCTCGACGTGCCGCGGACGCTCGAGAAAACGCTCGCAGAAGACCGCGTCGTCGCCGAATGCGGCGGCTGCCTCGCGCCGCGCCGCTGCGAGCGCCTCGTCGAGCTCCTCCGGCCCGCGAACGACCCGCATGCCGCGACCGCCGCCGCCCGCCGCGGCCTTGACGAGGAGCGGGAAGCCGATCTCCTCGGGCGTCCCGCTCGGCAGGACGGGAACTCCGGCCGCGCGGGCCGTCTCCTTCGCCGCGAGCTTGTCGCCGCCGGCGCGTAGCGCGGACGGAGGCGGTCCGACCCAGGCCAGTCCGGCCTCGAGCACGGCCGTCGCGAGCTCTGCGCTCTCGGAGAGGAAGCCGTAGCCGGGATGGACGGCGTCGGCCCCGGACTCCCGGGCCGCCCGCACGTGCTCGGCCGGATCGAGATAGGACGAGATCTCGACCAGCTCGTCCGCTGACTCGGCGTGCAGCGAGCCGCGATCGTCCGGCGCGGCCACCGCGACCGGCTCGATCCCTTCCGCGCAGCAGGCGCGGAAGATGCGCAGCGCGATCTCGCCCCGGTTCGCCACGAGCAGCCTGCGCATGGGCCGAGTCTAGGCTCCGCCCCGCCGAAAGACTCGGGCGGCTCGGTGCGGTCGGCTCTACTCTTCCTCGTTTGACCGGCCTGGGAGGTGGAACGAACATCGCCGTGCGGCTGAGGTTGGGGGTGGCCCTGGTCCTCGCTGCGGTCGTCGCCGCGACCGCGGGCACGGCGCGCGCCGGAACGGCGCTGATCGTCACCGGCCACGGCTGGGGACACGGCGTCGGCCTGAGCCAGTGGGGCGCGTACGGCTACGCGCTGCACGGCTGGAAGTACCGCCGGATCCTCGCGCACTACTACCCGGGCACGAAGATGAGCCGGGTCAGCGACATGCGGGTTCGCGTCCTGCTAGCGCGCGGTGCGAGCTCGGTCACGGTGGGTTGCGCCACGCCCATGCGCGTGACCGACGGGCGACGCCTCACGAGGAGCCTGCCCGCGGGGACGTACGGCGTCGGCTCGCGCCTCGTCTTCCCCGTGCGGCGCCATAGGTCGGGGCTCTCCTTCGGCCGCTTCGCCGTCCTCGAGTGCGACCGCGCGCCGCTCGAGCTCGACGGTCGCGCATACCACGGCACGCTGTCGCTGCGCAGCACAGGCGGAGGGGTCTCGGTCGTCAACGGTCTCTCGCTCGACACCTATCTGCGCGGCGTCGTCCCGTCGGAGTCGCCGTCGCACTGGCCGCTCGCCGCGCTCGAGGCGCAGGCCGTCGCCGCACGCTCGTACGCCGTCGCGGAGCTGAGGCCGAACTCGTGGTACGACCTGGTGCCGACCACGGCCGACCAGGTCTACGGCGGCGTCGCGGCCGAGCGGCCCCGCTCCGACCGCGCGGTCTACGCGACGCTCGGCCAGGTCTTGACGTGGGACGGACAGGTGGCGCGGACCTACTACTCCTCGAGCTCGGGCGGCCGCACCGAGGCCGTGCAGGACGCGTGGCCGAGCGCGTCGCCGATCCCGTATCTGCGCTCGGTGCCGGACCCGTACGACACGTACTCCCCGCACCACGACTGGGGGCCGTTCGGGTTCTCGGGGCCTCGGCTCGCCGCACGGCTCGGCCTCGGCAGCCCGATCGTCTCGGCGAGCGTGCAGAGGAACGCGAGCGCCCGGGCCGCGTCCGTGCTGTTCCACCTCGCCTCGGGGGCCGCGGCCAGCCGCACCGGCGAAGCCATTGCGCGGTCGCTCCACCTCCAGTCGACCTGGTTCTCGATCGGGGATCTGCAGCTCTCGGCGAGCAGCTCACACCTGCTCTACGGGAGCCACGTGAGGATCGCGGCCCGGGCGGCGAACGTGCCGGGCGCGCGGCTCGAGGAGCGGAGCCCGAGCGGCGCGTGGCGCACGATCCGGCAGCTGAGCGGCCCGGCGCAGGTCCAGCTCGAGCCGCACGCGAGCACCGCGTTCCGGCTCGTCGCGCCCGGCACGAGCGGGACGTCCGTCTCGGTCGCGGTTGCGCCGCGCGTACAGGTGCGGGCGCTGAGCAAGCGCGTGCTCGCGGGTGCGGTGTCGCCGCGCCCGGACGCCTCCGTCGCGGTCTGGCGGCTCGTACGCGGCCGTTGGCGCGTCGTCGCGCATCCGATCCTCGATTCGAGCGGCAAGTTCGCGACGCCGCTGCCGCTGCGTCCGGTCGAATACCGGATCACGGTCGCCGCCGGCAGGCTCGCCGCCACGCAGACGTCGCTGCACCTGACGCGGCGGATGCTGCAGAGCCTCGGCGACTGATGCCCTCGGCGGGTGGTCCGGTCTGGGGCGCGGCGAGCGCCGACCTCAACGCGACCTTGCTCGAGTGGCCGGCCGGACGAGGCCCGGCCGAGCACGTGAACGAGGAGCGCGACGTCCTCTACGTCGTCCTCGACGGGTCGGCGACGCTCACGGTCGACGGCGAGCCGAAGGAGCTGGAAGCGGGAGACGCGACGATCGTCGACAAGGGCGCGAGCCGCGAGCTCGTCGCGGGCCGGGCCGGCGTCCGCTATCTCACGGCCCACGTGCGCCGCGACGGACTCCAGCTGAAGCGCTTCTGATGCCCTACCGGCCGCCCAGCCCGGCGAGCCAGACCACAAGGGCGATGAGGCCGAAGCCGGCCACCGTCAGGCCCACCCGTAGCCGGGAGGGGTGCTCGTGGGCCTCGGGCAGGAGGTCGGAGGCTCCGAGGAAGAGGAACAGGCCGACGTAGAGAGCCAAGAGTGCTCCGAGGCCGCGACCGGAGATCGACAGCGAGGCTCCGACGGCAGCTCCGGCGATCGGGGCGGTGGCGTCCACGGCCAGCCAACGCAGAGCCCGCCGCCGGTCGCCGCCCTGGCGGAGGATGAACGAGACGGTGTTCAGCCCGTCGGCGAAGTCGTGGCTGGCCACCGCGGCGAAGACGAGCAGCCCCGTTCCGAGGGAGAGGTGGAGTCCGAGGCCGATGCCGAGCCCGTCGATCGCCGAGTGGGCCGAGAGGGCGATGGCGCCCATCGCGCCGACCCGACGGTGGGCGCGGGCCTGGTCCGGGTCGTCGCGGTGATGGAGAACGAGGAGGCGGTTGACCAGGAAGAAGAGGACGAAGCCCAGGGCGACGAGGAGCGAGACCCGCTCCGGTTGCCCCAGCTCCCGCTCGGCCTCGGGCAGGACGTCCAGGAGGGCGATGGCAACCACGACTCCGCCGGAGAGGGCTATGAGGTCGCCCAGCCGGTCGGCCAGTCTCACCGCGGCCAGACCGCCCGCCGCGGTCGCGAAGGCCGTCGCCACGGCGAGGGGGAGGGCTAGCCAGGGCAGGCTCAAGGCCGACGGGGGCTCGCGAGGGCAGGCACGGCGAGAACGATAACTGTTCTCATTCTCACTGTGGGCTAGGATGCTTGCCGTGGCTGGAACGGGGCAACGTCTCGCGGAGCTGCTCGAACGGAGCGGCGTCCGCGCGACGCCACGCCGGCTCGAGGTGCTCGAGGAGCTGGCGCGGGAGAGCGACGACGTGACGGCGCAGCAGCTCTGGAGCCGTCTGCGCGATCGCGACTCGCGGGCGGGCCTCGCCACCGTCTACCGGACGCTCGCGCTCCTCAGCGCGAAGGGCGTCGTCGACGTTCTCTCGCATCACGGCGGCGAGCAGTGCTACCGGCTCTGCGGCGTCGAGCATCACCACCACCTCCTCTGCGAGCGCTGCCACCGCGTCGTCGAGGTGCGGGAGTGCGGGCTCGACGACTGGGTCGCGGGCGCAGCCGAGAAGCACGGATTCGTGGCAACGGATCACCGCGTCGAGATCGTCGGCGTCTGCGCCGACTGCCGCTCGGACTAAGGTCGCCGCGATGCGCGTTGTCGCGCTAGTCGTCCTCAGCCTCGCCCTTGCCGGGTGCGCCGTGGGTGGGCACACCACGACGTCGACCGTCACCGTTACGAAGACCTCCACCGTCGTCCGGCAGCGGCAGGCGCCGCCGCCCGGAGCGCAGAACGCGACGTATTTCGGAACGATCGTCTCGATCGAGCAGGTCGACGCGAGGCGCTACCTGCTCGTCCTCAGGCCGGAGTCGTTCCTCGTCGGGGTCACCGCCGACGTCGCCTCGGCCGCGCAGCAAGGCACTAAGTGCGCTCCGCTCTCGTGCCCGGGGGTGGAGGACGATCACCTCGTCGTCCCTGCGGGATCCCGGGCGGTCACGTTCGTCCTGCCGGCGACGACGACCGGCTCGGTCCTGACCTCGGACGGTGGGGGCGTTCGTGCGACCAAGGTCTCCGCGGCGCAGCTCGCCGCGCTCGTCGCAGGTGCGAAGACACCGCACCTGATCGAGCCTCTCGCTTCCGGGTTCTGGCTCGGCGTCGACGTCGACAAGGTGACGTCGTTCGCGCAGCAGTTCCAGCCCTAGGACGACCCCCGCCAGTCGGGCGTGCGCTTCTCGAGGAACGCTCGCAGGCCCTCCTGTCCCTCTTCGCTCGTCCGGCGTTCGGCGATCCAGCGCGCCGTCTCGGGGCCGTCCGGCCGCTCGCGCACCAGCCGCTTCGCCCACCGGGCCGCCTGAGGGCCGGCCGAGAGGAGCTCGCCGACGACCCGCTCGACCGCCGCGTCCAGATCGTCGGCGACCTCGTGCACGAGGCCGATCCGCAGCGCGACCTCGGCGTCGAAGCGCTCGCCGGTCACGAAGTACCGGCGCGCCGCCCCGGGGCCGATCCGGGGGAGCACGAACGGTGAGATGACGGCCGGGATGATCCCGAGCTTCACCTCGGAGAACGCGAAGACCGCATCGGGCGCTGCGACCGCGATGTCCGCGGCCGCGACGAGGCCTGCGCCGCCGCCGAGGGCGTGCCCCTGGACGCGCGCGACGACCGGCGCCGGGCAGCCGTCGATCGTCTCGAGCATCGCGCGCAGCGCGTTCGCGTCGGCGACGTTCTCCTCGTACGAGAGGCCGACCGACGAGCGCATCCAGCCGACGTCCGCGCCGGCGGAGAAGCTGGGTCCCTCGCCTGCCAGCACGACGGCGCGCGCGCGGCCGACTGCGACGAACGCCTCCGCGAGCTCCGCGATCAACGCCGCGTCGAACGCGTTGCGGCGGTCGGGGCGGGCAAGCGTGATGCGCAGCACGTCGCCGTCCCGCTCGGTGCGCAGGTTCGCAGGCACGGCGAGGAGCTTAGAGTGACCGTCGTGCTGAAGGGAGCGCTCGCCGCCGCCGTCACGCCGCTCCGCGGTGAGCGGCTGGACACCGACGCGCTCGGGCCGTACGTCGAGTTTCTCGTCGGGCACGGAGTGGACGGCTTGCTCGCGCTCGGGACGACCGGCGAGGGCGTGCTGTTCCCTCCCGCGCAGCGGATCGAGATCGCTCGGGCCTTCGTGGACGCGGCCGCCGGACGGATCCAGGTTGCGGTGCACGCCGGAGCGCAGACGACAGACGACACCGTCGCGCTCGCTGCGCGGGCCGCCGAGGACGGGGCGGACGCCGTCGCCGTGATCGCCCCGCCGTACTTCCGACTCGACGACGACGAGCTGCTCGCGCACTTCGAGGCGGCCGCAAGCGCGTGCGCGCCCGTGCCGTTCTATCTCTACGAGTTCGAAGCGCGGAGCGGCTACGCGATCCCGCTGCCGGTGATCGAGCGGCTGCGCGAGCGCGCATCGAACCTCGCCGGGATGAAGGTCTCGGACAGTCCGTGGGAACGCCTCGAGCCGTTCTTGCTCGAGGGTCTCGACATCTTCGTCGGCGCCGAGGCGTTGCTCGAGCGTGCGCTCGCGGTCGGAGCGGCCGGCGCCGTCTCGGGGCTCGCCGGCAGCTTCCCGGACGCTGTCGTGCCGCTCGTTCGCGAGCCGACGCCCGCGGCGGCGGAGCGGGCGACGGCCCTGCGCTCCGAGCTGCAGCGGTTCCCCTTCCACGCCGCCTCGAAGGCGGCGCTCGGCCTGCGCGGAGTCCCCGTCGGACCGGAGGTGCGCGCGCCGCTGCGCGGCCTGACGGACGCGGAACGGGTAGAGGTCGGACGGATCGTCGCAGCCTGGCCGGGATGAGCGCGCTCCGCAGCGTCATCCTCGCCGCCGCGGCGAGCCCGCGCCTGCAGCGCGTCGTCCAGCGGTACGGCTTCCGACTCGGTGCGGCTCGCTTCGTCGCCGGGGAGACGCTCGACGACGCCGTGCCCGTCCTCCGGCGGCTGAACGAGAGCGGGCTCCTGACGAACACGACGCTGCTCGGCGAGGGCGTCGCCGACGAAGCGCAGACGCGGTCGGTCGTCGCCGCGTGCCGGGAGGCGCTCGACCGCATCCACGCGGAAGGGCTGCGGACGAACCTCGCGACCAAGCTGACGCATCTCGGCCTCTCGATCGACGAGGAGCTCGCGCAGCGCAACCTTGCCGAGCTCGTCGAGCATGCGGCGCGCCTCGGCAACTTCGTCCGCATCGACATGGAGGAGTCGCGCCACGTCGACGCGACGCTCCGCATCTACCGCCACCTGCGTGAGAGCGGGCACGAGAACGTCGGCGTCGTCCTCCAGTCGTATCTCCGGCGCAGCGAGGACGACCTCGCGGCGCTGCTGCCGCTTGCCCCGAACCTGCGCCTCGTGAAGGGCGCGTACCTCGAGCCGCCCGAGGTCGCCTACCCGCGCAAGAGCGACGTCGACGCCGCGTACATCCGGCTGCTGGAGACGTCGCTCGGCGGCGACGGCTTCACCGCGGTGGCAACGCACGACGAGAGGCTGATCGAGCACGCGATCGCGCTGGCGACCGAGTGGAGCATCCCGAAGGAGCGGTTCCAGTTTCAGATGCTCTACGGGGTTCGACCGCGCCTTCAGCTCGACCTCGTTCGGCGCGGCTTCGACGTGCTCGTCGCCACCCCGTACGGGCCGGAGTGGTACCGCTATCTCATGCGGCGGCTCGCCGAGCGGCCGGCCAATCTGCTCTTCCTGCTGCGGAATCTCGTTCGCGGCTGAGCGCGAGGACGAGCACGCCGGCGAGCACGACGAGGGCGAGGTCGCGCGCGAGGAGGTACCACGACCACGGCGCGGCGTGATCGGTCGCGAGCGACCAGTAGTGCCACGGGAACCAGGTCTGCGTCAGCCCGAGTGCGAGCAGGAGCAGCCCGCCCGCCAGGGCGCCCCGGCCGCCGCGCACGAGCGGGACGAATGGAGCGAGCCAGACCAGGTACTGCGGCGAGAGCACCTTGTCGAACGCGACGACGGCCGCGACTGCCGCGGCGGCTGCGAGGAGCGCCGCGTCTCCACCGGTGGCCCGGCGACGCGCGAAGGCGATCCAGACCGCGAGGACGGCGACGGCCTCGCAGGCCGTCGAGAGAGCGGCCGCGAGGCCCGCTCCGCGGCCGCTCAGCGCCTGCGCGCCGTGCGAGGTGACGGTCGCGAGCGGTTGCATGCCCAGATGCTGCGCCGCCATCAGCAGCGCCGCGCCGAGGCTCTCGACCTGCAGCGGCCGGCCGAGCTGGTCGCTGAACATCGCGCGCAGACCGTCGGGAGCGAGCACCGCAAAGGGCACGAAGCACGCGGCGGCGACGACGAGGAACGCGACCACGACCGCGAGGGCGCTCGCCCGCCCCCGGCGCCGCCAGAGGTGGACGACGGCGATCGGGAGCAGAACCGCCGGCCAGAGCTTGGCGGCGAAGCCGAGCCCGAGCAGCGCGCCGCCGACGAGCGAACGTTCCCGGACGAGGGCTGCAAGCCCGGCGACCGCGAGCAGCGTGGGCCAGAGGTCGAAGCGGGTGTCGAAGAGGGAGCCGAGGACGAGCGGCGAGACGCCGATCGTGAGCAGCGTGGCCCACGTCCGCTGCGCGTCGGCGCCGACCGCGCGCAGCGCCGAGGCCGCAGCGGCGATGCAGCCGGCGCCGCAGACGCCCATCAGCACCGCGAACGACGTCGCGTAGCTCCAGCTCATGTACTCCGGCAGAAGGATGGGCGGGAGCGCGCCGGGGGGATACTCGAACGCGAAGTCGCGGTAGGGGACATGGCCGCCGCGGACGAGCCCGGCGTAGTGGACATAGACCGGCACGTCCGAGAGCTGCCCCTGCTCGAGCCAGCTGATGAGCGCGTAGAACGAGATTCCGAGCAGGACGGCGGCCGCGCCGGCCGCAGTCCACGTCCTCGGCTCTCGTCTCACTCGACGTCGAACTCTTCGGCGACGACCGGCTCGTGGCCGATCAGCTCCGGCACCGGACCGAGATCCGGAAGCTGTTCGTCGTACGAGATGAGCCCGAAGCGATCCTGGGCCCGGTTCGAGATCCAGACGTCGCCCTCCGGCAGCATCGGCAGGTGCTCGCGCAGCTCCTCGAGGGTCGTCTTCGAGTCGAACAGGTTCCAGATCAGGATCCGGGCGATCAGAACGGGCCCCTCGCTTCGTAGCTGCCGCGCCGCGCCCCGATCGCGACCATCGCGAAGCCGTCCGGCCCGGCGACCGGCTGCCGCGTCGTCTCGGGATCGAAGCGGAAGATCGTGCCCGCGCAGAACGGAACCTCCTCGCCCTCGATCCGGTAGACGCCGGAGCCGCTGAGGATCACGTTCACCTCCTCCTGCCCCGAGCCGCTCTCGTCGTGCTCGCGGCCCGCCGCGTGCGGCGGCAGCTCGAACCAGTTGACCCCGAAGGCCTCGACGCCGAGCTCGCGGCGCACGAAGCGGACGGCGCCGCCGGGGCCGGCCGGCTCGATCTCCTCGACGCGGACGACCGAGTAGCCCATCACATGCGGAAGACGCCGAAGGTCGTGTCCGGAATCGGCGCGTTGCTCGCTGCCGCGAGCCCGAGCGCGAGCACGCGCCGCGTGTCGAGCGGGTCGATGATCCCGTCGTCCCAGAGCCGCGCCGTCGAGTAGTAGGGATTGCCCTCCTCCTCGTACTTGGTGCGGATCTCGTCCTGGTCGACGTCGCCGACCATCGACAGCACCGTTGCCGCCTGCTCGCCGCCCATGACCGAGATGCGCGCGTTCGGCCACATCCACAGCTGGCGCGGGCCGTAGGCGCGACCGCACATCGCATAGTTGCCGGCGCCGAACGAGCCGCCGGTCACGACCGTGAACTTCGGCACCGCCGCATTCGCGACGGCCATCACGAGCTTCGCGCCGTCGCGCGCGATCCCGCCGGCCTCGTACTCCGTGCCGACCATGAAGCCCGTGATGTTCTGCAGGAAGATCAACGGGATCCGCCGCTTGCAGCAGAGCTCGATGAAGTGCGCGCCCTTCTGTGCCGACTCGGCGAAGAGCACGCCGTTGTTCGCGAGGATCCCGACGTGATACCCCTCGATTCGCGCGAAGCCCGTCACGAGCGTCTCGCCGTACAGCTGCTTGAACTCCTGGAACCGCGAGCCGTCGACGATGCGCGCGATCAGCTCTCGCGGGTCGACCTGATGGCGAAAGTCCTCGGGGACGAGCCCGTAGAGGTCGGAGGGGTCGAGCGCCGGCGGCTCGGGCTCCGCGACGTCCCAGGTCGGCTCCGCGCGGCGACCCTCGAGGTTCCGGACGATGCCGCGTGCGATCGCGAGCGCATGCTCGTCGGAGGTCGCGTAGTGGTCGGCGACGCCTGAGCCGCGCGTGTGGACGTCGGCGCCGCCGAGCTCCTCGGCCGTGACGTCCTGGCCGGTCGCGGCCTTCACGAGCGGCGGGCCGCCGATGAAGATCGTGCCGGTCCCGCGCACGATCACTGTCTCGTCCGACATCGCCGGCACGTACGCGCCGCCCGCGGTGCAGGAGCCCAGCACGACCGCGATCTGCGGGATGCCCCGCGCGGACATCTGCGCCTGGTTGAAGAAGATCCGGCCGAAGTGCTCGCGGTCGGGGAAGACCTCGGCCTGCAGCGGCAGGAACGCGCCGCCCGAGTCGACGAGGTAGATGCACGGCAGCCGGTTCTGCTCGGCCACCTCCTGCGCGCGCAGGTGCTTCTTCACGGTGAGCGGGAAGTACGAGCCGCCCTTGACCGTCGCGTCGTTCGCCACGATCACGCACTCGCGGCCCTCGACCACGCCGATGCCCGTGACGATCCCCGCGCTCGGGGCGCCGCCGTCGTACATCTCCCAGGCGGCGAGCGCGTTCAGCTCGAGAAAGGCCGTGCCGGGGTCGACGAGGAGGTCGACACGTTCCCGCGCGGGCAGCTTGCCGCGTGAGCGGTGCCGGTCGGTCGCCTTCTCGCCGCCGCCGCGCGCGACCAGCGCCGAGCGCTCGCGGAGCTCGGTGACGAGCTCCTCCATCCGCTCGTGCCGGCGCGCGAACTCCTCGGCGTCACGGTCGAGCTGCGAGGTGAGGACGGCCACGGCCGGAGCCTAACCGCGTCGCGGACACGAACAGCCATTGACACAGACGGGACGAACCGTAGAGAGTCGCCGCAACGGAATCGGCAACGGGAGGGAACGAATGGACGGCGAGGCGGCGCGTACGGCGAACGTCGGTACGAGCGAGGATGCGCGGCTCCAGAGCCTTGGCTACACGCCGCAGCTCAACCGCGTACTCGGCCTGTTCTCGAACTTTGCGGTGGCCTTCACGTACCTGTCGCCGATGGTCGGGATCTATTCGCTCTTCGTCATCGGGCTCGGCATGGGCGGTCCCGCCTACATCTGGCTCACGTTCCTGCCGGTCGCCGGAATGCTCTTCGTCGCGCTCGTCTTCGGCGAGCTCGCGAGCAACTACCCGGTTGCGGGCGCGCTCTTCCAGTACAGCAAGTTCACCGTCGGGCCCCGGTACGGCTGGTTCGTCGGCTGGTTCTACGGCTTCGCCCTGCTGATCACCGTCGCCGCCGTCGACACGGGGGTCGTCGGTTACGTCACGGCCCTGACCCACAACTGGTTCGGCTGGAACCTCAATCCCGCCGGTCACGGGACGATCCTCGTGATCACGCTCATCCTGCTCGCGATCCAGACGACCGTGAACGTCACCGGGGCGCGGATCATGGCCGACGTCGCGAAGTTCGGCGTCTACGTCGAGATCCTCGGCACGCTCGGAATCGCGATCGTGCTCGCGATCCACGGCTTCCATCACGGGCTCGGCTTCCTCTTCTCGACCCAGGGCGCCCAGCACAAGGCGACGAACGCTCTCGGCTTCGACTTCCACGGAAGCTGGCTCAGTGCGGCGCTGATCGCCGTGCTCGCGCCGGTCTACATCTTCTACGGCTTCGAGTCGGCCGGCGACATCGCCGAGGAGACGAAGGACGCAGGACGGCAGATCCCGCGAGCCATGCGCCAGGCGCTGATCTGGGGTTGCATCGCGTCGTTCATCCTCACGGCGGGCCTGCTGCTCGCGACGCAGAAGCACGGCGGGGTCGCGGCGGCGGTGGCCGGCGGCATCCCGTCGATCCTCGCCCAGCTGCCGAGCTGGCTGCAGGACGTGCTGCTGCTGCTGATCATCTTCGCCTTCTTCTCGTGCGGCTCATCGATCCAGGGAGCAGGCAGCCGGCTCGCCTTCTCGTACGCGCGGGACGGCGCGCTGCCAGGATCCGGCTGGATCTCACGCGTGAACCAGCGCTTCAAGACGCCGGTCAACGCGCTGCTGATGGGCGCGGTCATCACGCTCCTCTTCGCGCTGCTCGTCTACGTCAACCCCGGCAGCAACTACCACATCTGGTTCGTGACCTATCCGGCCCACGTCAACGCCCTCGTCTCGCTCGTCTCGTTCGGCGTGAGCGGCATCTACCTCTCGTTCCTGCTGACCGTGGTCGGCGTGATCGTCGCCCGCGCGCGCGGCTGGCAACCGGAGGGAAGCTTCCAGCTCGGCAAGTGGGCCTGGCCGGTGACCCTCCTCGGAGCCGGCTACCTGGGTGCGATGTTCATCGACGTCGTCTATCCGTCGGGTCTCTCGAGCGCGCGTGCGTTCGTCAACATCGACTGGATCACCCTCTTCATCATCTTCATCATCGCCGTGGCCGGCGCCGCCTACCTGCTCCTCGGCCGGCCCGACCGGAACGTGGCACGGCGCTTGGAAGGCGGCGCGAATGCCGCGCCCGAGGCTCCGCCGGTCACCACGGCCTGACCCTCGTCGCCCGTACGGGGCGCCGTCACCGGCGCCCCGTACATTTGTTCGCGTGATCGTCGCGCACCTGGACCTCGACGCCTTCTTCGCCGCCGTCGAGGAGTTCGAGAACCCCGAGCTCCGCACGCAGCCGCTCGTCGTGGGCGGCGATCCGCGCGGGCGCGGCGTGGTCGCGACTGCCAACTACGTCGCGCGCCGCTTCGGCATCCACTCCGCGATGACCTGCGCGGAGGCGCTGCGCCGCTGCCCCGAGGCCGTCTTCGTCCGACCGCGGCACTCGCTCTATCGCGAGCACTCGCGGGCCGTCTGGCAGACGGTGCGAGGCGTGGTGCCGACCGTCGAGCAGACCGGGATCGACGAGGGCTACCTCGACCTCGGCGAGGTCGCAGAGGACTTCCTCGCGGCACGAGTCGTCGCGGAGGCAGTGCAGACCGCCGTGCGCGCAGCGACCAGTCTCACCTGCTCCCTCGGCGTGGCCCCGTGCAAGGTCGTGGCCAAGATCGCGAGCGACGCCCGCAAGCCGGGCGGGCTCCTCGTCGTTCCGGCCGGCCGTGAACAGGCGTTCCTGGCGCCGCTCGCCGTGCGCCGGCTGCCCGGCGTCGGGCCGAAGGCCGAGGAGCGGTTGAAGGGCGGCGGCATCGGGACGATCGGCGAGCTGGCCGCGCTCGGCGACGAGGCTCTGCGCCGGCTGCTCCCGGGCAGCGTCGGCACGATGCTCCGGGACCGGGCCCGCGGCGTCGACCCGCGTGAGCTCGAGCTCGCCACCGAGCGGACTTCGATCAGCGTCGAGAACACGTTCGAACGGGACATCACCGACCGCGAACGGCTCCACGACGAGCTGCGCGGGATGGCCGACGAGGTCGCCGCAGCGCTGCAACGCCGGGGCCAGGTGGCGCGCACGGTGACGACGAAGCTCCGCTACGCGGACTTCTCCATCCGCAGCCGCTCGACGTCGCTCGAGGCAGGCATCGACGCGGCCGAGACGATCGGAAAGCTCGCGTGCCAGCAGCTCGACCGAGGTCTGCGCGACCGTCCCGGCGCGCTGCGCCTCGTCGGCGTCGGCGTCTCCGGGCTCGCGGATTTCCGCCAGCTCGCACTGGATGCGGTCTGAGTCGAGGCGGCTGCGCCGGCCGATGGGACGCCAGGAGGCATACGACGCACACAGACGCGGGGACGTCGCGCTGCTGGTCAAGCAGCTACGTGGCGGTGACGCCGAGACTCGGAGCATGGCCGCGTACTACCTTGGACGGCTTCGCAGCGCCGACGCCGTTCCCGCGCTCATCGATGGTTTGGACGATCAGAGCGAATGGGTGCAGATGTCGTCGCTGCGTGCGTTGTCGCGCATCGGCGACCGGCGGGCCGTCCCGCGCATTTCGAGGATGGCGGAGACCGATCCGGTTCTCGCACTGTCGAGAACCGCGACGGACGTTCTTGCGGAGTTTCGCGACCCGCGGGCGATAGGGCAGTTCGTGTCCCTGCTCACCGAAACCGATCGTCACCTGGCGGGCGGGCGGCACCAGACCTGGATCGCGAAAGAGAAGCCGAGCGAGACGATCAACGCTCCGTACGCGAAGGTGAAGCGGCGGATCCAGAAGTGGGCGGCTCGCAGGCTTGTGGAGCTTCGGACGAAGGGCGCGGCGCCGGCGATCGAGGCGGCAGCGAGAACTGCCGCGTCACGTCGCGAGCGGTTCCTGCTGCGCAGAACCGCCCGGCGGCTCCGGCATCCGCCCTGGCGGGTCCGGCACCCGGAGATGCGTCTGCGGAGCTACCTGTGGTGGTGGGTCGTTCTGCTCGTCGTCTTCGTGCTCGCCGCAAGGGTGAGCGGCAACGGATCGACCGCCTGGGCCGTCACGCAGGACTTCGCCCTGAGCATTCTCGGGCTCGTCGTGCTCATCGTGTGCGTCGCCGGGTTCTTCGAGGTGAGAGAACGGCGCCGTCGCGGCGGCGACTAGAGAAGCAGGGGCGGAGGGACTCGAACCCCCGACCTACGGTTTTGGAGACCGCCGCTCTACCAACTGAGCTACGCCCCTGTGCCGGTTGGCCAGTGTACCCAGCGGGTTTCCGGCCTCACCGCCGCGCAGTACGCTCGGCGCGTGCAGCGGCACGCGCTCGGCCTCCTGTTCGCGACGCTTGCGGCCGCGCTCGCGGCCGTCGCGGGGTACGCGCTCGCGGGCGCAGACGACGCGCGCCGGGTGCTCGTCGGCCTCGCCGCCGCCGCCGTCGCGGCGTGGCTCGCTTCGCTCTCGGCGAGCGCCTTCCGGCGTCGGCGTCGCTGAGAAACTGAGGAGTCCGCCGGAAAACGCCGTATTCTCTCGGGCGTGACGGCGCGCGCCGACGAGACGCAGCAACTCTGGCTGGATTTCCGGCGCACCGGCGACCAGAAGATCCGCGACCGGCTGATCCTGACGTACGCACCGCTCGTGAAGTACGTCGCCGGCCGGCTCGGCTCCGGGCTGCCGGCCCACGTCGACGAGGGCGACCTCGTCTCGTACGGCCTGCTCGGGTTGATCGGCGCGATCGAGCGCTACGACCCGGCACGGGATGTGAAGTTCGAGACGTACGCGATGGCCAGGATCAAGGGCCAGATCATCGACGAGCTCCGCTCCATGGACTGGGTGCCGCGCTCCGTTCGCGCCCGCGCCCGCCACATCGAGCGCGCGATCGGAGAGCTCGAGGCGCGGCTCGGCCGGGCGCCCACCGACGAGGAGATCTCGAAGAAGCTCGGCATCAGCGAGGACGAGCTCGAGGAGAGCCTCGGCGAGATCGCTCGCTCCTCGATCGCGGCGCTCGACGAGCTCTGGACCGTCTCCGGCTCGGGCGGCGGGGGCGACGCCGTGGCGCTCATCGACACAATCGAGGACGAGAGCGCACCAGATCCGCAGGGCACGCTTTCCGTGACCGAGCAGAAGGAGGCGCTCGCCGACGCGATCGCGCGGCTCCCCGAGCGCGAGAAGCTTGTCGTCACCCTCTACTACTACGAGGAGCTGACCTTGCGCGAGATCGGCGAGGTGCTCGGCGTCACCGAATCGCGCGTCTCGCAGCTCCACACGAAGGCGATCCTCCGGCTCAAGGCGCACATCGCGTCGGCCGGCGCCGCTGCCGCGATGTAGCTGAACCCGGCACGTCGGCAGGGATACGATGCTGGCTCGAAGCGACCGAGGAGGACACGTCCCCGATGCCTGCCACCGAGCCCACGAAGATTCGCAACATCGCTGTCGCCGGCCACCGCGGGGTCGGCAAGACGTCACTCGTCGAGGCGCTTCTCTTCGAAGCGGGGAAGACGAACCGGCTCGGCAGCGTGGAGCAGGGGACGACGGTCTCGGACTGGGACGAGCACGAGCAGCGGCGAGCGATGTCGCTCTCCGGCTCGCTCTGCCACCTCGAGTGGAAGGACCGGAAGATCAACGTCGTCGACACGCCCGGCGACGCCGGCTTCCAGGCCGACACGTACGCGGCGCTGCGCGTCGTCGAGGGAGTCCTCGTGGTCATGAGCGGCGTCATGGGCGTCGAGGTCAACACCTCGCGCGTCTGGCAGCGCGCCGAGCAGCACGAGCTTTCGCGGGTCGTCTTCGTCAACATGCTCGACCGCGAGCGCGCCGACTTCTACCGCGTGCTCGAGGCCGCGCGCCAGCAGCTCTCCGACCGCTGCGTCGCGATCCAGCTGCCGATCGGCGCCGAGCACGAGCTGACGGGGATCGTAGACCTCCTCCACATGTGCGCGTACATGGATCCGTCGGGCGGGCGCGAGGGCGGACCGCAGCCGATCCCGGACTCGATGGCCGGCCTCGTGCAGGAGCACCGCGAGAAGCTGCTCGACGCGGTCGTCGAGACGGACGAGGAGCTCATGGGCCGCTACCTCGAGGGCGAGGAGCTCGACCCGGAGGCGGTCGCCCACGCGCTCAAGCAGGCGGTCACGCGCGACGAGCTCTACCCGGTCGCCTGCGGCGTCGCGACGAAGAACCTCGGCACGACCGCGCTGCTCGACCTCCTCGTCGAGGGCGTCCCGTCGCCGGCGAGGAAGGGCACGACGATCGAGTTCGGCGACGCGAAGCAGGCTGTGTTCGTCTTCAAGACGATCGCCGATCCGTTCACGGGCCGCATCAGTCTCTTCCGGGTGCTTGCCGGCCCGGTCTCGGGGGACACGACGCTCGTCGATCCGCGGACGCACGCGAAGGAGCGCCTCGGCCAGGTGCTCGCGCTGCAGGGCAAGGACTCGGAGCCGGTCGAGGCGCTCGGCATAGGCGACCTCGGCGCGGTCGCGAAGCTCAAGGACGTCGTCACCGGCGACGTGCTCGTCGACCACGAGGTTGCGGTCGAGCCGCCGCACATCGACTTCCCGGAGCCGGTGATGAGCTTTGCGGTCACGCCGCAGGCGAAGGGCGACGAGGAGAAGATGGCGACCGGCCTCCGGCGGCTCCACGAGGAGGACCCGACGCTGCTGCTCCGCCGCGACCCGCAGACCGGCGAGCAGCTGCTCTCGGGGCTCTCGCAGATGCAGGTCGAGGTCGCGGTCGATCGCCTGAAGTCGCGCTTCAACGTCGACGTCGAGCTCCATCCGCCGCGTGTCCCGTACAAGGAGACGATCCGCAAGGAGTCGCGCGCGCGGCACCGCTACAAGAAGCAGACGGGCGGCCGCGGCCAGTTCGGCGACTGCGAGATCGTGCTCGAGCCGCTGCCGGCGGAGGACGGCGAGCTGGGGTACGAGTTTGTCGACAAGATCGTCGGTGGCGTCATCTCCCAGGGCTACCGGCCCGCGGTGGACAAGGGCGTGCGCGAGGCGATGGCGCACGGCGAGCTGGCGGGCGCGCCGATCCAGGGCGTGCGCGTGCTGCTCGTCGACGGCATGGAGCACAACGTCGACTCCTCGGAGATGGCGTTCAAGATCGCCGGCTCGATGGCCTTCAAGGAGGCGTACCAGAAGGCCGATCCCGTCCTGCTCGAGCCGATCATGGAGCTCGAGGTCACCGTGCCCGACGACGCCGTCGGCGCGGTCAACGGCGACCTCAACTCGCGGCGCGGTCGGTTGCACGGGATGGCGCCCGCAGGCGGCATGACCACGATCCAGGCCGAGGTGCCGATGGCCGAGGTCCTCACGTACTCGCAGGCGCTCACCTCGATGACCGGCGGCCGCGGCGACTACTCGATGCACTTTCTCCGCTACGAGGAAGTCCCGACGCACGTCGCGCAGAAGATCATCGAACAGACGAAGCGCGAGCGCGAAGAGGCGAAGGTGTAGCTTCCCCGTTCGTGGCCGACGACGAGCGGACAACGCCGAAGCGCGATCACGAGCCGCCTGCCGGGGCCGAGACGACCGAGCGCTGGACCGGGGGGGCGAAGCCGCTCGAGTACACCGCCACGGCGAAGTGGCTCGTCCTGCGCAAGAAGGAGAAGCCCTCCGCCGAGATCTTCTCGGTCTCGTACGTCGCCAAGGGCGGCGACCACGCCCGGCCGGTCGCCTTCGTCTTCAACGGCGGCCCCGGCGCGTCGTCGGCGTTCCTCCATATGGGCGCAGTGGGGCCGCAGCGCGTGGCCTTCCCGGTCGACGGGACGCTGCCGACGCTGCCGCCCAAGCTCGTCCAGAACGAGTCGTCGTGGCTCGGGTTCGCAGACCTCGTCTTCGTCGACCCGGTCGGCACCGGCTTCAGCCGCGTCATCGAGCCCGAGAAGAACGGCGAGGGCCGGGACAAGTCCGAAGGCGCGAAACCCGGCGAGGAGGAGAAGGCGGACCCGAACGAGTACTTCGGCCAGAAGCGCGACCTCGAGTCGCTGTGCGAGTTCATGGCGCGCTGGCTCTCCGAGAACGACCGCTGGGGCTCGCCGATCTTCATCGCGGGGGAGAGCTACGGCGGCTACCGCGTCGGCCGGCTCGTGCGAATGCTCCAGGAGGACACGGGAATCGGCCTCAACGGCGCGATCCTGATCTCACCCGCGCTCGAGCTGAGCGGCCTCGCCGGGGACGACTACGGCGTCGTGCAGTGGGTCGACCAGCTGCCGACGATGAGCGGCGGCGCGGCTTTCCACGGCCGCTCGCGCGCCTTCCCGGCCGGAACTCCGCTGGCCGAGGTGCTCGCGGGTGCAGAAGAGTTCGCGAGCACCGACTACGCAGCGTTTCTCATCCGTGGCGCCTCCCTCGGCGCTCCGGAGCGGGAGCGTACGCTCAGCCGGCTCGCGGACTTCCTCGGCCTGCCCGTCGAGCTCGTCACGCGCGCCGAGGGTCGCGTCTCGCCGGTCGTGTTCGCGCGCGAGCTCCTGCGCGACAAGCAGCAGGTGTGCGGCTACTACGACCTCTCGATCACCGCGACCGACCCGTTCCCGGACCGGCCGGACCACGAGGCGCCGGACCCGACCCTCGCGGGGATCGGGCCCGCGTATACCGCGGCGGTCAACCGGCAGCTGCGCTCGGAGATCGGCGTCCGCACCGACCGCGAGTACCGCCTCCTCAGCCTCGAGGTGAACGAGGCCTGGAAGGAGGACACGAAGCGGCATTTCTTCGCGCCGCCCGAGGGCGCGACCGACTCGTTCCGCTACGGGATGGCGCTCAACCCCCACATGCGCGCCTTCCTCACGCATGGGCGCTACGACATGGCGACGCCGTACTACGCGAGCGACCGCCTGCGCAACCTGATGCGGCTCGATCCGGACACGAGCGGACGCCTGACGGTGCGCCACTTCGAGGGCGGGCACATGTTCTACGCGTGGGAGGAGAGCCGCCACGCGTTCACGGCCGCGATCGAAGAGTTCGTCGCGGGCGCCCTGGCGGGCTGACGGTCCGCCAGCCCGCCGCGCCCAGGCGAGATCTGCTGCTCAGATCTGCTGCTGCGGCGCGTCTTCGCCCTGGTCGCGCAGATGCGCGAGCACGTCGGCGACATCCGCGAGCTGCTGCTCGAGGTCGCGCTGAAATCCCTCCAGCCGCTCGATCAGCTCCGTGCGGCTCGGAAAGCCGCCGCGGAAGAGCATCCGGGGGCCACGCCCCCGTCCATGATGACGGTGATGCATAGGTTCACCTCCTCTCCTCATACCGTGCGAGGAAGCGGGCGGTCCGCTCCTGGGAGCGGCGCAGCGCCTCGGCCCAGTGGTCGAGCAGCCGTTCGCCCGCCGGTGTGACCGCGTAGCGGCGCTTCGCCGGGCCCGGGGAGGACTCGTCCCATTCCGACGAGACGAGCTCCTCCTCCTCGAGCCCGCGCAGGAGGCGGTACAGGTTCCCCATCTCCACGCGGGCCTCGCCCGTTAGCTCGGGCAGCCGCTCGAGCAGGTCGTAGCCGTGGGCGGGCCGCTCCCGCAGGAGGAGCAAGAGCGCCGGCTCGGCGAACCGTTCGACGCGGGCGAGGACGCGCCAGCGCCCGCCGTGATGGCGGCGCGAGCGTGTGCCCGTCAATTCACACCTATGTATGAAATACACATGTAAGAGACACTACCCGCTCGAGAGGATCTTGCGCAAGCCTGGCTAAACTCGGAAGCCGGATGAGGGTGACGAAAATCGCATCGAGCAACACTTGCGCGGTCTGCGAGCGGACGTTGCTGATGGGCGAGCGAGCCGTGAGCTTCGCGCCGTCGGAGGGAGCCGAGCTCGTCGACGTCTGTCCGCTCTGCCAGGAGCTCGCGAGCGAGGCGGGCTGGATCAAGGAGGGTGCGCCGACTACGCCGACGCTCGACGGCGGCCGCCGCCGGCGCCGCAAGCGCAACCTCGTCGACCTTCTCGGTCTCACGCGCGCCTCGGAGGAGAGCGCTCTCGCCCAGCAGGAGCCCATCCTGCGCAAGCTCTCCGACGGGGAAGTCGCGCTGCTCGAGGCCGCCGATCTCTTCAACGGCAGCGCGTACAGGCGCACCGTCGGCGGCATCGCCAAGAGCCTCGGCGAGCCGCACGTGAGCATCGTCCCGCTCTCCGGCACGGCCGGCGAGCTCGCCGTCACCGTCGCGTGGGAGCTCTCCTGGTACCAGTACCGCGTCAGCCCCGAGTCGGCGCAGCCCGTCCGCCTCGAGCGGCGCGGCCACGAGCTGCACGAGCTCGAGGAGGGCTACAAGGACTGGAACGCGCAGGTCGAGGACGAGGGTCGCCTCGTCCCCGAGATCGCCCGGCTCTAGTCGTTCCTCCAGCAGAGGACTAGGCTCGCGCGCGTGAGCACGCGCGCCGTCGAGCGGCGGATCATCACCGTCCTCTTCGCCGATCTCGTCGGCTTCACGTCGCTGTCCGAGCGCCTCGACGCCGAGGACGTCTCGATCGTCCAGGACGCGTATTTCGACGCGGTGCGCGAGGCGGTCGACCGGCACGGCGGACTGCTGGAGAAGTTCGTCGGCGACGCCGCGATGGCCGTGTTCGGCGCACCGACCGCCCGCGACGACGACGCCGAGCGCGCGGTCGGCGCCGGGCTCGCTCTCGTCGCAGCGATCGAGCGCGTGGGGGCTCGGCTCGCGCTCGACCCGGGCACGCTCCGTCTGCGGGTGGGAATCGCGAGCGGCGAAGCCGTCTACGGAGAGGCGACCGCAGAACGCGGGCCGGTGACGGGCGACACCGTCAACGTCGCGGCGCGCCTGCAGGCCGCGGCCGAGCCGGGCTCGGTGGTCGTGGGCGAGGTGACGGCGCTCGCGGTCGGCGAGGCGGTCGAGCTCGAAGCGGTCGGCCCGCTCGAGCTGAAGGGAAAGGCCGAGCCGGTTCGCGCCTGGCGCGTCGTCGGGTTCCGCGCGGAGCGGTCGCGTGAGGCCGCGCTGGGCGACCTGCGGGCGCCGATGATCGGCCGTGACGACGAGCTTCGGCGCCTTCGCGCCGGCCTCGGCTCGACGCGGCTCGAGCTCGTCGTCGCACCGCCCGGCGTGGGGAAGAGCAGGCTCCTCACGGAGCTTGCCGCCGAGGTGGCTGACGCGGGCGGCGTCGTCCTCCGGGCCCAGCTTCGCCCCGACCTGCTCTCGCCGTTCGAGCCCGTCGGCCAGCTCGTGCGCTCGGCAGGGCTCGAGAACGCGGCCGCGCGGCTCCGCGATGCGGGGATCGCGGAGGCAAGAGCCGAAGTCGTGCTCGAGTCGCTCGAAGCGGTCGTCGCGCCGGCCGGAACCGCTCCCGGTGAGGCGACCGAGCGCGACCTGCTCTTCGCTGCCTGGCTCGAGGGGTTGGACGCTCTTGCGGGCTCGGCGCCGCAAGCATGGCTCGTGGAGGACGTCCACTGGGCGTCCCCCGACGTGCTCGCCTTCCTCGCGTATGCCGTCGCAGCCGGCCCGGGGCGGCTCGTCGTCGCGACTGCACGCCCCGCGCTGCTCGAAACCGCATCAGACTGGTGCGCAGCCGCGGAGCTGCTGCATCTCGCGCCGCTGCCGCCGGCGGACGTCGGGGCGCTCGTCCACGCGCTCGTCGGCGACGCCTTGGCACCCGAGCTCGTGGAGAGAATCGCGGAACGCTCGGGCGGCAACGCGCTGTTCGTCGAGGAGCTGCTTCGCACCTGGGTCGGCACCGGCGTCCTCGGGCGAGAGGACGGAGGGCGCTGGGTCTTCGCGGCGGATCTCGATGAGGTGGGGCTGCCGCCGACCGTCCAGGCGATCTATGCCGCCCAGCTCGACGACCTCGCGCCTTCTGCGCGCACGGCCGCGCGACATGCCTCCGTCGCGGGACGGCGGTTCCCGCTCGACTCCCTGCCGGAGCTGTCGGTGCCCGACGCGACGGCCGCAGTCGCCGTGCTCGAGCGGCGGGCACTAATCGGCGACGGCCGTGACGAGACAGCGCTCGGCCGGACGCTTCGCTTCCGGCACGCACTGCTTCGCGATACGGCGTACGCGAGCCTCGCGCGGGCCGACCGCGCGACGCTCCATCTCGACTTCGCCGGCTGGCTCGCCGGTCGCCCGCCCGACACGCTGCCGGCGATCGCCGAGGTGATCGCACGCCATTACGCGGCGGCGATCGAGACGGCGCCGGCGCTCGCGAGCACGGTCGGCGGACGCGATCGCGCCGAGCTCGGTGCGCTCGCTGCGACGTGGTTCGAGCAGGCGTCCGAGGTCGCGGCCGGAGTCGCGGCGTGGGAGAGCGCGCGGACGCTCGCCGAGCGTGCGCTCGACCTGACGCCGGACGACGAGCCGTTGTCGCGGGCGCGGAGGCTGGAACGGCTGGCCCAGGCGTCCGTCAACAGCGCCGGTGCAGCCCAGGCCGAGCTCCACGCGCGTGAGGCACTCGCGCTCTACCGCGAGGCGTCGGATCGTGACGGCCTCTCGACGGCTGCTCTCTTCCTCGGCCGCCTCCTCTTCGCGCAGGTTCGGTTCGGCGAATCGGAGCAGCTCGCCGATGCGTTGCTCGCAGCGTTCGGCGACATCCGCGACGCGGCCACCGTCCGCCTGCTCGTGATGCGCGCGGACGCCACCCTCGGCGGACGGGACGCGTACGACGCCGCGGGTCGGGACGCCGAGCTCGCGCTCGAGATTGCGCAGGAGCTCGGCGACGCGGAGCTCGAGCTGACGGTGCTGGAGCTCGCGACGCCGCTCCGGGCAGAGCGAGGAGACTCCGATCCCGGCTGGGCCGAGCTCGAACAGGCGGCACGGCGCGCCCGCCGCTGGCCGACTGTCGTCAACGCGCTGCGGGCGCAGGCCGGTGACCACGTCGACGACGACCCCGACCTCGTTCCGTCGCTCGTCGCCCCGGCGGCGGCTCTCGCGGAGGCCCACGGGCTCGTCGAGCAGGCGGCGTGGTGCGACTACGTTCTGGCCGAGGCCGGGCTCGCGGCGGGCAGGTGGGACGACGCGCTGGAGAGCGGTCTGCGGGCGATCGCCGTCGGCGAGGAACACGGCTTCGTCCGAGTCGTCTACCGGAGCTGGGCGGTGCTCACGCCGCTTGCCCTCGCGACGGGGCGCGAGGATCTTCTCCGGCAGGCGCGGCAGCGCTTCCCGCGCTGGGGCGAGCCGGGTCCGTCCGATTCGACGTTCGCCCGCGTCATGGTCACCGCCGTCCAACTCCGGCTCGCCCAGGCGGGGCTCGAGCCGTCGTTCGTACCCGAGGTCGAGTGGGTGCTGCCCTCCCTTGACCTGGGCCACGGCGGCCCGAGCTGGCTCGCCGCGCTCGAGACGATCGTCGAGTCGTGGCTCGCGGCCGGGGACGCCCAAGGAGCCGGACGCGCGCTCGACCGGATGGCGCCGCATCTCGAGACGAGGCTCGCGTCAGGAGTCGACGCGCTCCTCCACGCCCGGCTCGAGGGCGCCGAAGCGGCGCGCCGTGCGCTCGCGTTGCTCGGCCAGAACGGGCCGTGGTGGCGGGCGAAGGCGATCCGCCTGCTCGAGAGGATGGGGGAGGCGGACGCCGACCTCGTCACGCTGGCCGGCGAGCTCGAGGATCGGCTGGGGATCCGCTAGCCGCTGCCGGGAAACGTCCCGAGCGTCAGCTGCAGGGTCTTGTGCGCGCCGTGCTGGGTCACGACCGCGATCTTGACCGTCGTGCCCGGCTTCAGCTCCGACAGGGCGCTCGTCAGGTCGTCGACGGTGGCCGTCGAGTGGCCGTTGACCGAGAGAATGACGTCGCCCGGAGCGAGCCCCGCCTTCGCCGCTGGGCCGCCGGCGGTGACGCTCTGGACGTAGACGCCCGAGCCGTTCGTGTCGCCGATCTCGACCCCGAGATAGGCGCGGTGCGAGTGGACGACATGCCCGAAGAGGATGAGCTGCGTCGCGATGTCCTTGACGAGGTTGCTCGGGATCGCGAAGCCGATCCCCGGCGCAGCCGAGCCGCCGAGCTCTGGATCGGTCGCGGCGAGCGTCGGGATTCCGATCACCCGTCCCTGCAGGTCGGCGAGCGCGCCGCCGGAGTTGCCGGGGTTGATCGGGGCGCTGGTCTGGATCATCAGCGGCAGCGCGACGCCGTTCCCTTCCGAGACGCCCTGGCGGAAGGCGCTGACGATGCCGTCGGTGACGCTCGAGCGCAGTCCCAGCGGGTTGCCGATCGCGATCGCGAAGTCGCCGACGTCGAGCCTGCTCGAATCGGCGAAGGCGGCAGGAGCCAGGTGTGCTCCGGAGACGCGGACGACAGCGAGGTCGTCGGGCGCAAACCGGCCGACGAGCTTCGCGCTGTAGGAGTGGGCGCCGGCGGTGACCGTGAACGGGCCGCCGTCGCCGCCGCCGACGACGTGGTTGTTCGTGACGATGTCGCCGTTCGAGTCGAAGACGATCCCCGAGCCCAGCCCCGAGGGGTCCTGGATCTGGACGACGGACGGCGAGAGCTCGTGCACGACGGCCGTGATGGCGCGCTGGAATGCGAGCACCGAGGCCGCAGGTTGCAGCCGCGCGTGACCTGTCCGGGGCGCGTTCGTGGAGGACGATCCGCCGCCGAGGGAGACGGCTGCGACGATCCCGCCGGCGATGGCCGCACCGGCCAGCGGGGCCAGCCACCAGAGGTGCCGTCTCAGCATTATCTCCTTATACCCGCATCGGTGGGCGATATCGGCCGATTTGCGTCCTACAATCAGCAGGCGATGATCTATTGCGTCATTCCCCGCGAGCTTGCCGACGAGCTTTACGACAAGATGGTCGACTACTACAGGGACAACCCGAACGTGACGGTCATCGTCGATCGCCGCGAGGGACGTGACCGCCGCAAGCAGTCGGAGCAGCGGCTCGAGGACATCGAGAAGCGAACCGTGCGCGACCGGCGCCGGGCCCATCCGGGCACGTTCCCGGACACGGACGAACCACCCGAGTAGCGCGTCTCACACCCAGCGAGGGCTCGTCCCGGCGGACATGCCTCGGTGCCAGGCACGCAGACCTGTCTCACGAGGACGCCCGAAGGGGCGATTTCCACTACGGGCGCGACCGCGGTCTTCTTTGGCCGTGGCCCGGTGCCTGGCACCGAGACGTGGCCGTTCGGGCCGCCCTCGACGGCGGCGGGCGGACACGCGGCGCTAGGCTCGCCGCATGGCGATGACGACAGCGCAGAACTTCAAGAATTTCATCGGAGGCGAGTGGGTCGACGCCGCGTCCGGCGACACGTTCGAGAGCACGAGCCCCGCGACAGGGGAGACGATCGGCATCTTCCCGCGCTCCGGCGCGGAGGACGTCGACCGCGCGGTCGCAGTCGCGAAGGAGGCGTTCGCCGACTGGCGGCTCGTGCCGGCGCCGAAGCGCGGCGAGATCCTCTTCAGGCTCGCCCGCCTGCTCGAGCAGGCGAAGCCGGAGCTCACCGACCTGATGACGCGCGAGATGGGGAAAGTGAAGGCCGAGGCGGGCGGCGACGTCCAGGAGGCGATCGACATCACGTACTACATGGCCGGCGAGGGCAGGCGCCTCTTCGGCCACACGACACCTTCCGAGCTGCGCGACAAGTGGAACATGAGCATCCGCCAGCCGATCGGCGTGGTCGGTGCGATCACGCCGTGGAACTTCCCCGTCGCGATCCCGTCGTGGAAGCTCATCCCGGCGCTCGTCTGCGGGAACACCGTCGTCCTGAAGCCGGCCACCGACACGCCCGCGCTCGCGCAGCGGTTCGTCGAGCTCCTGGCCGAGGCGGGCATCCCGAGCGGCGTCGTCAACATCGTCCACGGCGGAGGCGGCACGGTCGGCGACCGGCTCGTGCGCCATCCCGACGTTCGCGTGATCACGCTGACCGGCGCCCGCGAGACGGGCGTCGAGGTGCTGAAGGCGGCGGCCGAGACGCTGACGCACGTCCATCTCGAGCTCGGCGGCAAGAACGCGATCGTCGTGCTCGACGACGCCGACCTCGAGCTCGCCGTCGACGGAATCCTCTGGTCGGCGTTCGGCACCTCCGGCCAGCGCTGCACTGCCGCCTCGCGCGTGATCGTGCAGCGCGGCGCCTACGAGGCGCTCCAGTCGCGGCTCGTCGAGCGCGTCGAGAAGCTCAGGCTCGGCCCGGGCTGGGAGGACGACACCGACATCGGCCCGGTCATCAACCGCGGCGCGCTCGAGAAGATCCACTCGTACACCGGGATCGGCAAGGACGAGGGCGCAAAGCTCCTCACCGGCGGCGAGATCGCGGGCGAGGGCGACCTCGGCAAAGGGTTCTTCTACCGGCCGACGATCTTCGCCGACGTCGAGCCGCAGATGCGGATCGCGCAGGAGGAGATCTTCGGCCCGACGACCGCTCTCATCCCGGTCGCCGACCTCGACGAGGCGATTCGCGTCTCGAACGGGATCAAATACGGCCTCTCGTCCTCGATCTTCACCCAGGACGTCAACGCGGCCTTCCGCGCGATGCGCGACCTCGAGGCCGGGATCACATACGTCAACGCCGGCACGATCGGCGCCGAGGTGCACCTTCCGTTCGGCGGCACGAAGGACACGGGCAACGGCCACCGCGAGGCGGGCCAGGCCGCGCTCGACGTGTTCACCGAATGGAAGTCGATCTACGTCGACTACTCAGGGCGCCTGCAGCGCGCCCAGATCGACACCGAGGAGTAGTGGACTACCGGCAGCTCGGCGACAGCGATCTCCGCGTCTCGGAGATCTGCCTCGGTACGTGGACGACCTTCGGCGGCAGCCTTTCCGACGAGGAGGCATTCGCCGTCGTCGACGCGGCGTTCGCAAACGGGATCAACTTCTTCGACACCGCGAACGTCTACAGCGAGGGTCGCTCGGAGGAGGTGCTCGGCCGCGCGCTCGCGGGCCGTCCGCGCGACTCGTTCGTCGTCGCCACCAAGGTCTTCGGGGAGATGCCGGACGGCGACCGCGGCCTCTCGCGCGAGCAGGTGCTGAAGCAGATCGACGATTCGCTGCGCAGGCTGCAGCTCGACCACGTCGACCTCTATCAGTGCCACTCCTGGGACGACGAGGTTCCGGTCGAGGAGACGCTGGGTGCGCTGACCGACGTCGTCGACGCGGGCAAGGCGCGGTTCGTCGGCGTCTCGAACTGGAGCGGCGACCAGATCGCGGACGCGGTGGAGCTCGCGCGCGAGCACGGCTTCGCGAAGATCGTCTCCTCGCAGCCGCAGTACTCGCTGCTGCATCGCGAGCCCGAGCAGGACGTGATCCCCGCCTCCCGTGAGAACGGGGTCTCGCAGGTCGTCTACTCGCCCCTGGCTCAGGGCGTGCTGAGCGGGAAGTACCGGCCCGGCGAGCCCTGGGACGCGGGAACGCGCGCCGCGGCTCGCGGCGACGGCTTCATGTCGAAGTACCTCGGCGACGACGTCCTCGAGCGGGTGGAACGGCTTCGCCCCATCGCGAACGGGCTCGGCGCCTCGCTCGCCCAGCTGGCGCTCGCGTGGATCCTGCGCGAGCCGAATGTCGCGAGCGCGATCGTGGGCGCGTCGCGTCCCGAGCAGGTGGGCGACAACGCGGCGGCGTCGGGAGTCGACCTCGACGCCGAGACGGTGCGCGCGATCGAGGCTGCGATTGCGACTACGTGACGGTGAGGATGTGGACGCGCGCGGTTCGCGTCGCAGCGGGCGAGCTCGGCGATGCCGTCGGCGAGTGCATCGGAAGCTGATCGTCGGCTCGTGAAGGCGCGTCTCTTCACCGACGGCGGCGCGCGCGGCAACCCCGGCCCGGCCGCGTTCGGCTATGTGCTCGAGGCGGAGGACGGGACGGTGCTCGCCGCGCACGGCGAGGCGATCGGCGTGGCGACGAACAACGTGGCGGAGTACAGCGCCCTCGTCGCCGGGCTCGAGCGGGCGGCCGAGCTGCAGATCGACGAGGTCGAGGTCGTCTCCGACTCCGAGCTGCTCGTGAAGCAGATGAACGGCGAGTACCGCGTCAAGAACGAGGCGCTGCGGGAGCTCTCGCTCGAGGCGGCGAGGCTCGCGCGCCGGGTCGGAAACGTGCGCTACACGGCAGTTCGCCGGGAGCACAACAAGCTCGCCGACCAGCTCGTGAACGAAGCTCTGGACTCGGCCGGGCCCGGAGCAGACCTCGGCTAGAATGCGCGTCCCACGCGGATGTAGCTCAGTTGGCTAGAGCGTCTGCTTGCCATGCAGAAGGTCGTGGGTTCGAGTCCCATCATCCGCTCTC
>DASUHE010000014.1:0-21840 GCA_036273695.1 Gaiellaceae bacterium | reverse complement strand
GCTGCTCGATGAAGCCGTTGCCGACGTTGATGCAGCCGCTCGACTCCGTCGACCTCGCGACCGGTGAGCCCGCGAAGGCGCTCGTCGAGCGCAGCGACGTCAGCGCGGTCGAGGCGCTCGCCGTCGTCGCGGAGGCTGCGGTCGCGTTCGAGCTCGCGCGCGCGGCGCGCGAGAAGTTCGGCGGCGACGCGCTCGGCGACTTCGTCGCCGCGTGGCGCGCGTACCTGGAGCGGGTCGACTGGACGGCGCGCTAGACAGGCACGTCGTCCTCGTCGGCTTCATGGGGGCGAGGAAGACGACGCTCGGCGGCGACGTCGCGCGGCTGCTTCGGCGTCCGTTCGTCGACGTCGACCGGGCGATCGCTGCGGAGCACGGGCCCATCCACGAGCTGTTCGCGGCGCAGGGCGAGGCGGCGTTCCGCGAGATCGAGGCTCGAGTCGTTCGGGAGGCGCTCGCGCGGCCGGAGCCGGCGGTGATCGCGGTCGGCGGCGGGGCGGTCGAGACGAAGGGTCTTGTGCAGGACGAGCGGGCGACCGTCGTCCATCTCCCGGTCGACGTCGAGACGGCGTGGGAGCGTGTGCGTCACAGCAAGCGGCCGCTCGCGCAGGACGAGACCGAGTTCCGCCGCCGCTTCGCGCTGCGCGACCCGCTCTACGCCGAGGTGGCCGACGCGACGGCACGGGACCTCCACGACGTCGTCCTGGCCGCGGCCGCCGTGCACGTCGAGCGCGGCTCCGTCCAGCGGCTCGGCGCGCTCGTGCCCGGCGGCGGTGCGGTCGCCCTCGTCTCGGATTCGCAGGTCGCCGGCATCCACGGCATGGACGCGCAGCTCGCGCTCGGCACGCGCCTCGCCGAGACGCACGAGCTGCCGCCGGGCGAAGAGGCGAAGACGCTCGCCGCGGTCGACCGCCTCTGGCAGGAGCTGCGGCTCGACCGCGCCGGGACGGTCGTGGCGCTCGGCGGCGGCTGCACGACCGACGCCGCCGGCTTCGGGGCGGCGACATATCTCCGGGGCGTCGCCTGGGCGCCCGTCCCGACGAGCCTCGTAGCGCAGGTCGACGCAGCGATCGGCGGCAAGACTGCGATCGACCTGCCGCAGGGCAAGAACCTCGTGGGCGCCTTCCACTGGCCGGCGCGGGTCGTCGTCGATCCGGCGCTGCTCGAGACACTGCCCGAGCCGCAACGCCTCGAAGGCATGGCGGAGGTCGTAAAGACCGGCCTGCTCGCCGGCGAGCCGTTCTGGGAGCTCGCGGACGACGAGCTCGTCCGCCGCTCGGCGGCGTACAAGGCCGCGATCTGCGTGCGCGATCCCCACGAGCGCGGCGAGCGGGCGGTGCTGAACCTCGGTCACACGTTCGCCCACGCACTCGAGACCGCGGCCGGATACGAAGGGCTCACGCACGGGTGCGCCGTCGCGCTCGGCCTGCTCGCGGCGCTTCGTCTCTCCGGTCGGGACACGAACGTGGTGGAGGAGGTCCTGCGTCCTCAGACGGTGCGCGTCGACCGCGACCGCGCGTGGCAGGCGATGCGCCGCGACAAGAAGGCGCGCGGCGGCGAGCCTCGCCTCGTCCTGCTCGGCGCACACGGCCCGGAGTACGGAGTCGTCGTTCCGGAGGCCGACGTCCGGAGGGAACTCGATAGGTTGATCGCGTGAGGATCTCCGTGCTCAACGGTGTCAACCTGAACATCCTCGGCCGGCGCGACCCGTCCCTCTACGGCGGTCTTTCGATCGCCGAGCTCGAGAGCCGCATCTACGAGTGGGCGCGCGCGTTCGAGCTGACCGTTCAGTGTCGCCAGACGAACGACGAGGGCGAGTACGTCAAGTGGTGCCACGACGCGTACGACACGGTCGACGCGGTCGTCGTCAACCCCGGAGCCTGGACGCACTACGCGTGGGCGATCCACGACGCCCTCGAATGCCTCACGATCCCGATCGTCGAGGTGCACCTGTCGAACGTGGACGACCGCGAGGAGTGGCGACGGATGTCGGTGGTCTCCGACCTCGTCGCGGCGCGCTTCGTCGGCCACGGCCCCGACGGGTACAAGATGGCCCTCGAACACCTGAAGGAGCACGCCACGTGAGCGAAAGGATCCAGCGTCTGCGAGAGCTGCTCGAGGAGCCGCTCCTGATCACGAACCCGGTCAACGTCCTCTATCTGACGGGCTTCGACAGCTCGAACGCGGCTCTGCTGGTCGAGCCGGACCGGGCGCGTCTCTTCACCGACTTCCGCTACATCGAGGCGGCGCAGGCCGTCGAGGGCGTCGAGGCGGTGCAGACCGCGCGCGCGCTGATCGCCTGGCTGACCGAGGAGCTGGGCGGGCGCATGGGCTTCGAGGCGAACGTGCTCCCGTGGTCGTTTGCGGAGCAGCTGCGCGGCGGTGGGATCGACCTCGTTCCGCGCACCGGTCTCGTCGAGCAGCTTCGCTCCGTCAAGGAGGAGAGCGAGCTCGCGCTGTTCCGGCAGGCCTGCGCGATCACCGACCGGATGTTCGAGCGGCTCGTGAGCGAAGTGCGGTTCGTCGGCCGTCCCGAGCGCGACGTGGCGTGGGACATCACGCGGCTCTACCACGAGGAGGGTGCGAGCGACGAGTCGTTCGAGGCGATCGTCGGCTCCGGGCCGACGGGCGCGCGCCCGCACGCGCGCGCCGGCGATCGCGTCATCGGGGCGGGGGAGCTCGTCGTGATCGACACCGGCTGCGTCGTCGGCGGCTATCCGTCCGACTACACGCGGACGCTCGCCACCGGCGAGCTCGACGGCGAGATGCGCGAGGCGTACCACGTCGTGCTTGCGGCGCAGCAGGCGGGGCTCGACGCGATCAGGCCGGGAGTGACCGGTCTCGACGCCGATGCGGCTGCGCGCGACGTGATCGAGGCCGGCCCGTTCGCGGGCACGTTCGGCCACGGTCTCGGCCACGGCCTCGGGCTGGACGTCCACGAGGCGCCGCGGCTCTCGACCGAGAGCTCCGACACGCTCGCGGCCGGCAACGTGGTCACGGTCGAGCCGGGTGTCTATCTGCCCGGCCGCTTCGGGATCCGCATCGAGGACGACGTGATCGTCACCGAGGACGGGATCGAGAACCCCGTGCGCTTCACGAAGGAGCTCGTGACGGTCTCGTAGCTACCATCGTGCGCCGTGGCGGAGACGGTCGACACGAACAGCTTCAAGAACGGGATGCACATCGAGCTCGACGGCAAGGTGTGGCGGATCGTCGAGTTCCAGCACGTGAAGCCCGGCAAGGGCGGTGCGTTCGTCCGCACGAAGCTGAAGAGTCTCGAGGCCGGCGCCGTCGTCGACCGCACCTTCCGCGCCGGAGAGAAGTTCCCGCGCGTGCACACCGAGACCAAGAACGTCCAGTACCTCTACGACGACGGCTCCGACGTCCACTTCATGGACGCAGAGACGTACGAGCAGTTCGCGCTGCCGCGCGCCGACCTCACCGACGCGCTCCCGTACATGCAGCCGAACGCGTCGGTGCAGGTGCTGAGCGTGAACGGCAAGCCGTCGAGCCTGCAGCTCCCGGCCTCGGTCGAGCTCGAGGTGGTGGAGACCGAGCCCGCCGTCAAGGGCGACACCGTCTCGAACGTGACAAAACCGGCGACCCTGCAGACGGGCGCGATCGTCCAGGTGCCGATGTTCGTCAACGTCGGCGACCTTCTCAAGGTCGACCCGCGCGAGGGTCGCTACATCTCGCGGGCCTGACGCGCCGGCGTCAGACGCGCTGCCACGACGAGCAGCAGCGCAGCGGGTAGCGCGAGGAACCCGAGCGAGAAGGTGAGCACCGCCGCGACGACGAGCAGCCCCGCCGAGATCTCGCCGACTCTTCTGCCTCGGCGGCTTCCCGTCGCGCAGCTCGCATGGAGGCCGAGCCAGGCGGCGAGGCTGAGCAGCAGGAGGAGCACCAGGGGCGCGACCACCCAGCTTCCGTTGACACCGACCAGCGTGTCGGTCGTGTGCACCGTCGAGCCGCTCGACGAAGTTGCGTTCCCGCCGTAGGCGGGGAAGACGAACGCGCCCGGAATCAGCGCGGCCGTCCAGAGAACGCCGAGGCTCGCGAGCCCGAACGCCGAACGCCCCCGCCAGGTATCCACAACCCGAACTCTACGGCGTGGCGACCCGGCGAAGGGCGCGCGGTAGAGTCGCGCCGTGCCGTCGCTCGCCGACACGACGATTCGCCTGCTCGGACAGGAACCGCTCGCCGGGCGCGTGCCGGCCGCCGAGCAGCTGCGGCTCGCCGAGATCCTCGACCGGGCCGGCTTCGCGTACCTCGAGGTCTCGGGCGGCGGATGCTTCGACGCGGCCGTCAAGCGCGGCGTCGAGAGCCCGTGGGAACGGATCAGGGCGCTCAAGGCACGCGTCAAGACGCCGCTCGGCCTCGCCCTGCGCGGCCGGTTCCTCGTCGGCACACGACCGGTCGACGCGGACTTCTCCCGCCGCTTCGTCGCGTCCGCGGCGGCGAACGGCATCGACGTCTTCCGGCTCCACGACCCGCTCAACGACGTCTCGAACCTGCGCGAAGCAGCCGAGGCGATCGTCGCCGCCGAGCGTGACTTCGAGGCCGGGCTCGTCTACAGCCCGGGCCGGACCGGCGAGATCGAAACGCTGATCGAGCGCGCGCGGATGCTGCCGGAGCTCGGCGCGGTGCGTGTCCTCCTCCACGATCCGACCGGCTCGCTCCAGCCGCACACCGCGGAGGAGCTCGTGCACGCGCTCGGCGAAGCGAGCGGCCTGCCGGTCGGGATCTACGTGCAGGGGGCGGGCGGCAGCGCCCTCGCGGCCGCGCTCGCGGCTGCCCGCGCCGGCGCGCAGCTCATCGCGTGCGCGATCTATCCATTGGCGTTGACCCTTCACCGCGTCTCGGGCGAGGCGCTCGCGGAGGCGCTCAAGGGCGTCGGGCTCGACCCCGGCGTCGACGTCGATGCGCTCTGGGAGGCGACCGACCTCGTCGACGAGCACATCGGCGACGAGCTCGTCACGCCGCTCGTTCCGCGCATTGCCGTGCTCGCGGCGCGCCACGACCTGCCCGCCAGCGTCGTCGCGGGGATCGACCACTCGCTGCAGGCGGAGGGCGCCGCCGACCGGCTCGACGAGGTGCTCGCGGAGCTCGACCGGATCCGCGCCGAGGCCGGCTGGCCGCCGCTCGCGTCGCCGATCGGCCAGGTTCTCGCGACGCAGGCCATCATCAACGTCTTGTCCGCGAGCCGCTACCTCGTCGTGGTCGACGAGCTGCGGAGCCTCGTCGCCGGCGCCTTCGGCACTCCGCCGGCACCGCTCGACCCTGCGCTCGAGCGGGTCGTCCAGCTCACGGCCGACCCCGAGAGCGAGGAGGACGTCATGCCGCGCCTCGACGAGGTCCGTGAGCGCGCCGGCGACGTCGCGACGAGCGAGGAGGAGCTGCTCCTGCTCGGCCTCTTCGGCGACGACGCACAGAAGTTGCTCCGCGGGATCCGCAACCGCGGGCGGCGCGACGAGGAGCTTTCCGGCGTGGGGGAGCAGCGCGCCCAGCGCGTCCAGGAGATCGTCCGGATCGTGCAGGAGTCGGGGATCGGCGAAGTGACGATCGAGGAGGACGGGATGCGGATCTCGGTCCGGTCGACGCCCGACCTTCCTCCGGCCGGAGCTACCGGGCAGGCGCCGTTCGCGGTGCCCGAGCCGGACCTGCCGGCGCCGAATGCGGTCGGCGGCGCCCTCCTGCGCGTCGAGTCGCCGATGGTCGGCACGTTCTACCGCGCGCCGGAACCAGGCGCGCCGCCGTTCGTCGAGGTGGGCGACGTGGTGGCGCCGGGGCAGACGCTCTGCATCCTCGAGGCGATGAAGCTCATGAACGAGGTGAAAGCGGAGGTCGAGGGCGTCGTGCGCGGCGTGCATGCCGACAACGCGGAGCCCGTCGAGTTCGGGCAGCTCCTCTTCGAGCTCGAGCCGCTTGCCGCCCGGCCAGCGCTCTGACGTGCCGCTGACGGAGATCGCTCCCGGACTTCGCCGCTGGACGGCCTGGCACGAGGAGTGGAAGGCGGACGTGGGCTGCGTGGCGGTGGAGACGGACGACGGCCTCGTCCTGATCGACCCGCTCGACCCGCCGAGCGAGCTCGGCCCCGCGGACCATGCTCTCGTGACGGTCTTCTTCCACGCCCGCTCGACGCAGGCGCCGCATGTCTGGGCCTATCCGCGCGTGGTCCGGCGGCTCGGCTCGCGCGGGGTGGAGGTGAATCACCCGCTCACCGCGGACGAGCCGCTGCCGGGCGGGATCCGGGCATATGAGAGCGCACGCGCGGGTGAGGTCGTCTTCTGGCTGCCTCGGCAGCATGCGGTCGTCGTCGGCGACGTGCTGCTCGGGGCGGGTTCGAAGCCGCACGCGACGGACGAGCCGCTGCGACTGTGTCCCGAGCGCTGGCTTGGGGGCGCGACCCACGACGACCTGCGCGAGTCGCTGGCGCCGCTGCTCGAGTTGCCCGTCGAGAGCGTCCTCGTCTCGCACGGCCAGCCCGTGCTGCGAGGCGGCGCCGCCGCGCTCGCCGACGCGCTCGCGGGCTAGGCTCCGCCCGTGTTCAACCGCGTCCTCGTGGCCAACCGCGGCGAGATCGCCGTGCGCGTGATCCGGGCTCTGCACGAGCTCGGGGTCGAGGCCGTGGCGGTGTATTCGACCGCGGACGAGCAGTCGCTCCACGTCCGGCTCGCCGACCGCGCGGTGCGGATCGGCCCGCCCGCAGCCGCCGCGAGCTACCTGAACATCTCGGCTCTCATCTCAGCGGCCGAGACCACGGGCTGCGAGGCCGTGCATCCCGGCTACGGCTTCGTCTCGGAGAATGCCGACTTCGTCCGGGCGTGCGAGGAGAACGATCTCGTCTTCATCGGCCCCCCGGCGGACGTGATGGAGCGGATGGGCGACAAGGCTCGCGCGAAGGCCGAGATGCGCGCGGCCGGGGTGCCGCTCGTGCCGGGGACCGAGGGCATCGCCGGGCCCGACGAGGTGAGCGCCGCAGCCGAGGAGTTCGGCTTCCCGGTGCTGTTGAAGGCCGCGGCCGGCGGCGGCGGCAAGGGCATGCGCGTCGTGACGGAGCCCGGCGAACTCCACGACGCCTACCAGCGAGCGTCGGCAGAAGCCCAGGCCGCTTTCGGGGACGGCTCCCTGTACGTCGAGAAGGTGATCACACCGGCGCGCCACGTCGAGATTCAGGTGCTCTGCGACAACCACGGCCACGTCCTCACGTGCGGCGAGCGCGAATGCTCGGTCCAGCGTCGCCATCAGAAGCTGATCGAGGAGTCGCCGTCGCCCGCGCTCGACGACGAGCGGCGCGAGGAGATGGAGGCGGCCGCCGAGCGCGCATGCGAGCACATCGGCTACCGCAACGCGGGCACGTTCGAGTTCCTCGTCGGGCCGGACGGCTCGTTCGCGTTCATCGAGTTGAACACCCGTCTCCAGGTCGAGCATCCGGTCACGGAGAGCGTGATCGGGATCGACCTCGTGCGGGAGCAGGTTCGGATCGCTGCGGGCGAGCAGCTCGCCCACGGCGGCCGCGCGGGTCCCCGCAGCGGCCACGCGATCGAGCTGCGGATCAACGCGGAGGATCCCTCTCGCGGCTTCGCCCCGGCTCCCGGGCGGATCGAGCGGTTCCGACCGCCGCTCGGCCCCGGCGTCCGGGTCGACACGTTCGTCGAGGACGGCACCACGATCACGCCGTACTACGACTCGCTCATCGCAAAGCTCATCGTCAAGGACGCCACTCGCAGCCTCGCGATCACGCGAGCCCTTCGTGCTCTGGGCGAGTTCGAGATCGTCGGCGTGCCGACGACACGCGAGGTGCTGTCCGAGATCCTCGACAGCGACGAGTTCCGCAGCGGCGAATACTCGACGTCCTTCCTCGAGGAGGCCGGCGCGCGGCTGCCGGCGCTGGCCGGCTCGTGAGCCGCGTGCTCGTGCAGGAGGACGGCGGCTCGGTACGCGTGAGCGAGGCCGCGCTGACCGAGATCGTGCGGCGCGCGGTCGCCTCGGTCGACGGCGCCCGCCTGCGCAAGGGGCGCCGGCGTCTCGGTGTCGAGATCGAGGACGGTCGCGCGCGGGCCGAGCTCCAGCTCGCCGTCGCATACGGTCGCGTGCTCCCCGAGGTCTCGGCGGCCGCGCAGGAGCGGGTCGCCGACGCCCTCGTGCGCATGTGCGGGGTCGAGATCGAGGCGGTCGACGTGACGGTGGAGCAGCTCGAGCGTGCCCGGTAGCACCATCAGCCGGCGCGAGGCGCGGCGTGCGGCCGTCTTCATGCTCTTCCAATGGGACGTCACTGGCCGTCCGCTCGGCTCGCTCTACGAGGGCGAGGTTGACGAGTACACGCTGCAGCTCGCCGAGGCGGTGATCGGGCGCGCGGCCGAGCTCGACGCGCGGATCACGTCGGCGTCCGACGACTGGACCGCCGACCGGCTCGGTGCGGTCGAGCGGAATGTCCTGCGCGTGGCCCTCGAGGAGCTCGACGAGGCCGAGGTTCCGGTCGAGGTCGTGCTCGACGAAGCGGTGACGCTTGCGAAGCGCTACGCATCCGAGGATGCTGCGAGGCTGGTGAACGGGATCCTGGGGAAGGTCGTGCGCGAGGGAGGGGCTGCGTGAGCACCGACGATTCGTTGTCGCGGGCCGAGGAGCTGCTGACGCGGGTCGAGGCCGCGCGCGCCGAGCTCGAGCAGCTCTCGGAGGGCGAGGGCGGCTCGCCCGAACGGGCGATCGAGCTGCTCGGCGAGCTCTCGGAGCTCGCGAAGGCGGTCGAGGAGGAGCTGACCCGCGCCCAGCGGGAAGCCGACGCGGATGCATAGCCCCGAGGAGCTGAAGACGCTCGTCGACGACGCGCTCGAGCGGCTCGATCTCTGGCCGGAGCTGCACGGCCAGGCGACCTCCGTCCGCTACGCGCTCGAGGTCGGCGGCAAGCGCGTGCGTCCGGTGATCGCGCTCGCCGTCGGCGAAGCTCTCGGAGCGCCCGTGCGGCAGGTGATGCCCGCCGCGCTCGCGATCGAGCTCGTCCACACGTTCTCGCTCGTCCACGACGACCTGCCTGCAATGGACGACGACGAGGAACGGCGGGGCCACCCGTCGACGTGGAAGAAGTTCGGCGAGGGGGTAGGTGTGCTCGCCGGCGACGCCCTGCTCGCGGAGGCGTTCCGGCTCGCGGCCCGCTACGACGCCTCGGCGGTCGCGCGCGAGCTCGCCGAGGCGACGCTCGGGATGATCGGCGGCCAGTACCTCGACACGATGGTCGAGGGCTACGACCTCGCGGCCGTGCACCGGCTGAAGACCGGGCGGCTCTTCTACGCGTCGGTGACGCTCGCGCTCTGGGCGGTCGAGCTGCCGCTGGACGAGCAGGCGCCGTGGCGCACCTTCGCCGACGAGCTCGGGCTGCTGTTCCAGATCGTCGACGACATCCTCGACGAGGACGGGTACGTGCGCGAGCACGGTGCCGAAGAGGCGCGGCGTCTCGCCGACGAGGCGGCGGAGCGCGCCCGTGGACGGCTCGCGGAGATCGACGTGGACACGTCCGTCCTCCGCGGCATCGTCGACGGGCTCGCCGTCCGCACCGCGTGACCCTTCCTGCGGGTCAGCAGTTCGAGCTCGCGGCGGGCGCGCACCGCGTCGTCGTGGTCGAGGTCGGCGGCGGGATTCGCGAGTGGGACGGCGTGCTGCTCGGGTACGCCGAGGACGAGATGTGCAGCTCCGGACGCGGCCAGGTGCTCGCGCCGTGGCCCAACCGGCTCGCCGGTGGCCGCTACGAGTGGGACGGGCGGGAGCTTCAGCTGCCCGTGAACGAGCCGGCGAGCGGCAGCGCGATCCACGGTCTCGTGAGGTGGGCGGGCTGGCGCGCGGTCGCGCGCGAGCCGGCCAGGGTCGCGCTCGAGCACGTGCTTCACCCGCAGCCGGGGTATCCGTTCGCGCTGCGCCTGCTGGTCGACTACCGGCTGGCGGAGCCCGGGCTGACCGTGCGCACCGAGGCGGAGAACGTCGGCGCGCAGGCCTGTCCGTTCGGCGCCGGGCACCATCCGTACGTTCTCGCCCCGACCGGACGCGTCGACGATCTCGCTCTCGACGGCGAGCTCATCGGCGACCAGCGCCTGGACGAGACGCGGTACCGGCCGGGCGGCTGGCGCGTCGAGGTCGGCGAGGCGACGGTCTGGGCCGACGAGTCCTGGCCGTGGCTGCAGGTGTTCACCGGCGACCTGCCGGACGTCCGGCGGCGGGGGCTCGCCGTGGAGCCGATGACGTGCCCGCCGCAGGCGTTCCGCACCGGCGAGGACGTGATCAGGCTCGAGCCGGGCGAGCGCTGGAGCGGCGAGTGGGGGATCGAGGCCGCGTGAGCGAGGCGTGGTATCCGGACGAGCGCGCACACGCCGGCCCCGAGCACCTGGACGCGGAGTACGTCGCCGGCTACGACGCGAAGACCGGGCTCGAGCTGGAGGACGCGCTCGCGCTCCTGCGACGGCATGGTCTCGGCCGGGACTCGACGCTGGTCGACCTCGGTTGCGGAACGGGCCTGCTGGCCGCGGCCGCCGCACGCGAGGCGGGTCGTGTCGTCGGCGTCGACCCGTCGCCGGCGATGTTGGAGGTCGCCCGAAGCCGGAGCTCTTCGGTGGAGTGGGTGGAGGCCGGCTTCCTCACGTACGAGCATGCCGGCGACCCGCCCCAGCTCGTCCACTCTCGGCACGCCCTGCATCACCTGCCGGACTTCTGGAAAGGCGTGGCGCTCGAGCGGATCCACGAGCTCCTCGCGCCGGGAGGCGCGTTCGTGCTGCGCGACCTCGTCTACGGCTTCGAGCCCGCCGAGGCCGCGGCGAGCATCGAGAAGTGGCTTGCCGGAGCAGCGCCGAATCCCACCGACGGGTGGACGCGCGGCGAGCTCGAGACGCACGTCCGCAGCGAGCACTCCACCTTCACCTGGCTGCTCGAGCCGCTCCTCGACCATGCGGGCCTCGAGATCCTCGAGCGCGACGTGCGCGGCCGGATCTACGCGACGTACGTCTGCCGGCGGCGGTGAAGAAGCGCCTCGACGTCGTGCTCGTCGAGCGCGGCCTCGCCGAGTCGCGCGCCCAGGCACAGGCGCTCGTGCTCGCGGGGCTGGTGCACGGGTACGCGAAGCCGGGGCAGCCGGTGGAGGAGGACGCCGACCTCTCGGTCGAGCGTCCGCCGCCGTACGTCTCACGCGGCGGCGAGAAGCTCGCCCACGGCCTCGACGCGCTCGGGGTCGACCCCGCCGGCCTGGACTGCGTCGACGTCGGCGCTTCGACCGGCGGCTTCACCGACGTCCTCCTCCAGCGCGGTGCGACGCGCGTGATCGCGGTCGACGTCGGCTACGGCCAGCTGCATCCGCGGCTCCGCGCGGACCCTCGGGTGACGGTGCTCGAGCGGACGAACGCGCGCATGCTGACCGAGCTTCCGTTCGCCCCGCAGCTCGTCGTCTGCGACGTGTCGTTCATCTCGGTCCGGCTCGCCTTGCCGCCGGTCCTCCGGCTCTGCGCGCCGGGCTGGGAGGCGGTGGTGCTCGTGAAGCCGCAGTTCGAGGCCGGCCGCGCCGAGGTCGGGAAGGGAGGCGTCGTGCGCGATCTCGAGGTGCGGCGGCGCGTCGTGCGCGAGGTCGCCGAGGCGGCGCTGTCGTGGGGGTCGACGGTGCGCGGCGTCGTAGACTCGGGACTCCCGGGGCCGAAGGGGAACCGGGAGACGTTCCTCCACCTCGTGCACTCCGAACAGGCGACGCTTCCCGATGACCTCGACGAACGAATCGAGCAGGCACTCGCCGGTTGAGACGGCCGCGGTCGTCGCGCACAGCCGGGTCGACGTCCGGGATGCGGTGGAGCGAGTCGGGGCGGTCGCCGAGAGCGCCGGCGTGGAGCTCGTCGACGAGCCCGAGCGCGCGCAGCTCGTGGTCGCCGTGGGCGGCGACGGGACGATCCTGCGCACGCTCGCACGACTGCTCGGAACCGGCATCGCGGTGATCGGCGTCAACTTCGGACGCGTCGGGTTCCTCGCCTCGATCGCCCCGTCGCGGCTCGAAGCCGACCTGGCGCGCGTCTTCGGCGGCGAGTACCGGACGATCGAGCAGCCGACGCTCGACGCGCAGCTCGACGGCAAGTCGTTCGTCGCCGTCAACGACGTCGTCGCCACGAGCTCGACGCTCGGGCGGATGATCGAGCTCGGCTGGGCGATCGCGGGAGAGGATCTCGGCGTCGTGTCGTGCGACGGGATGATCTGCTCGACGCCGTCGGGCTCGACCGCGTACAACCTCTCGAACGGCGGGCCGGTCCTCGTCCGCGGGCTCGACGCGATGGCGATCACGTTCATCGCGCCGCACTCGCTCGACGCCCGGCCGCTCGTCGTCCCGCGCGGAGCCGAGCTGACGGTGCGGAACGCGACCCGCGACGTCGGCGCGGCCGTGCTGGCCGACGGTCACGAGACGGGGAACCTCGCGCCCGAGCGGACGCTGTCGATCCGGCTCGGCGAACAGCGGAGTTTGCTCGCGACGCTGCCGGAGACGACGTTCTTCGGCCGCTACCGCGAGACGTTCACCTCCTAGCGGGTCCCGTCCGGAACTGCGGATGGGCGGCGTCGGCCCACGGGTCTACGATCGGGTGCGTGCTCCGGCGCCTTCGCATCGACAACCTCGTCCTCATCCGCGAGGCCGAGCTCGAGCTTGCTCCCGGGCTGAACGCGATCACGGGCGAGACCGGCGCGGGCAAGACGATCCTCGCCCAGGCGCTCGGCCTCCTTCTCGGCGCGAAGGGCGACGACTCGTACGTCGGTGCCGCCGCCGAGGAGGCATACGTCGAGGCCGAGCTCGATCTGCCGGAGGAGCTCGAGGCGCTCGCGGAGCTGCAGCCGGACGACGAGGACGCGCTCGTCGTCTCGCGCCGCGTCTTCGCCGACGGGCGGACGCGGGCGTACGCCTGGGGCCGCGCCGCTGCGCGGGAGGACGTCGCGGCCGCCGTCGAGCGGGTGGTGGCGATGTCCGGCCAGTTCGAGCAGCGTCGGCTCGCGAGGCCGTCGTACCAGCTCGAGGTGCTCGATCGATTCTGCGGCGAGGAGCAGCTGGGCAGGCGGGCGGCCGCGCGCGCCGCGTGGCGGAGCCTGCTGGCCGCGCGACGCCGGCACGACGAGCTGAGCGCGAACGCGGCCCTTGCCGAGGCCCGCCTCGGCGAGCTCCGCGCACTCGTGGACGACACGGGCGGCATGGAGCCCGGGTACGAGGAGCAGCTGCGGACCGAGCGCGAGCGGCACCGGCACGTCGCCGAACTGGCGGCGGGTGCAGCCGCAGCCGCAGAGGCGCTCGTTCCGGACGAGGGCGAGGGGGCCACGGGCCTCGTCGCGCTCGCGGAGCGCTCGGTGGCGCCGCTCGAGCGTCTCGCTCCCGAGCTGCGACGCGCCGGGGACGAGCTGCGCGACGCCGAGCTCCGGCTGCGCGAAACGGCATCCGACCTCCACGCCTTCCTCGGCTCGCTCGACGCCGAGCCCGGGAGGCTCGAGCAGCTCGAGGCCGAGCTCGACCGGATCGCGGACGTGAAGCGCCGCTTCCGCTGCGCGACGTACGACGATCTGCTCGCACGGCGCGACGAGGCGCAGGCGGAGTTGACGGCGCTCGAGGACGGTGCCGATCCGACCGAGGTCGCGGCGCGCGAGCTCGCCGAGGCCGAGTCGCAGGTCGAGGCGCTGGCGCTCGAGCTGCGCGCAGAACGGAACGCCGCGGCTCCTGCGTTCGCCGACGCCGTCGCCGCCGAGCTCCGGGGCGTCGGCATGGGAGAGGGCGAGTTCGTGTGCGAGCTGGCCGAGCGTGCCGAGTCCGGCGCGACCGGAGCAGACGAGGCCGTCTTCCTTGTCCGGCCGAATGCCGGGCTGTCGTTCGCACCGGTCGCAGAGACGGCCTCGGGTGGCGAGCTTTCGCGCATCGCGCTGGCGATCGCGGCCGTCGCCGGCGGCGACACGCTCGTCTTCGACGAGATCGACGCCGGGATGGGCGGCGAGACCGCGCACGCGGTGGGCGGGCTGCTGCGGCGCCTCGCGGAGCACGCTCAGGTCGTGACGATCACGCACCTGCCGCAGATCGCCGCGCTCGCCGACCGCCACTTTCGGGTGGAGAAGACGCCGGGGGATCCGACCCACACGCGAATCGAGCAGCTCGGCGACGAGGAGCGGAAGGCCGAGCTCGAGCGGATGCTCGGGGGACAGGAGTTCCTTGCCGCGGTACGAGGCTAGGCGGACGCTGCCGGCGCCACCCGAGGTCGTGTGGGACGTGCTCGCAGACCCGGCCCGGTGGCCCGATTGGTGGCCGGGCCTCGTCGAAGCCGACCCGACGGTACGGAGAGCGCTCGCCCCGGGCGCGCTCTGGCAGCTCGAGGGCACGAACCGGTCGAGCCTCTTCCACCGCACCGCGCAGCTGGGCGGCACGCTGCTCGTACTCGACGTCGTCCCGCTCGAGCGGGTCGCGTTTCAGCTGAGCAGCGAACGGGCGGACGTCGAGCTCGACCTACGTCCGGCGGAGGAAGGCACGCAGACCGCGGCGACGCTCGCCGTCGACGCTCCGCGGTTCGGCGGGATCGGGCGGATCGTCCCGTCGCAGGCCCTCTCGCGGCTCGCCGCTCTCGTCCGGCCGGAGCCCGAATAGGCACCGACCGCTGCGGGTGCTACCCTGAAATCCCGTGAGCGCGCGGGCCCCGAAGTACGTCTTTGTCACGGGTGGAGTTGTCTCGGCGCTCGGGAAAGGCATCGTCGCTGCATCGCTCGGCCGATTGCTGAAAGCGCGCGGCCTTCGCGTCCAGCTCCAGAAGTTCGATCCGTACCTCAACGTCGACCCTGGAACGATGAGTCCGTTCCAGCACGGCGAGGTCTTCGTGACGGAGGACGGGGCCGAGACCGACCTCGACATCGGCCACTACGAGCGGTTCGTCGACGAGAACTTCCTGCGCAGCGCGAGCCACAGCGCGGGCGCGATCTGGGACACGGTGCTGCGCAAGGAGCGCAAGGGCGACTTCCTCGGCGCGACGGTGCAGGTGATCCCGCACATCACGAACGAGATCAAGGCGCGCATCCGCCGCGCCGCCGAGTCGACTCCGGCCGACGTCGTCATCTCGGAGATCGGCGGCACTGTCGGCGACATCGAGTCGCTGCCGTTCCTCGAGGCGATCCGCCAGTTCCGCCGCGAGGTCGGCCCCGAGAACGTCGTCTACGTCCACGTCACGCTCGTCCCGTTCATCGAGGCGGCCGGCGAGCTGAAGACGAAGCCGACGCAGCACTCGGTGAACGAGCTGCGCCGGATCGGCATCCATCCCGACGTGGTCGTCTGCCGCTCGCACGAGGAGCTCTCGCGCGACATCCGGGACAAGATCGCGCTCTTCGCGGACGTCGACCCCGGCGCGGTCGTCGCGAGCCCCGATGTCCCCGACGTGTACGAAGTGCCGCGCGTGCTCGAGCGCGAGGGTCTCGACCGGCTCGTCGGCGAACGGCTCGGCCTCGATCTCGGGCAACCGGACCTGTCCGACTGGGACGAGTTGTTGGAACGGGTGCGCAGCCGGCGCGAGGTCGTGGAGATCGCGCTCGTCGGCAAGTACGTGAAGCTGCAGGACGCGTACCTCTCCGTCCACGAGGCGCTCAAGCACGCCGGGCTGGAGCACGGCTGCGCGGTGCGCGTCCGCTGGGTGGACGCCGAGGACATGTCCTACGACGAGACGGCCGAGCTGCTCGAGAGCGTCGACGGTGTCCTCGTTCCGGGCGGCTTCGGCTCGCGCGGCTGGGAGGGCAAGATCCTCGCCTGCCAGGTCGCGCGAGAGCGGCGCATCCCGTATCTCGGCATCTGCCTCGGCATGCACGTGGCGGTGTCTGAGTTCGCGCGCCACGTGGTGGGGCTCGAGGGCGCGAACTCGACGGAGATGGATCCCGAGACGCCGTACCCCGTGATCGACCTGCTGCCCGAGCAGAAGGGCATCGAGGACCTCGGAGGCACGATGCGACTGGGCGCACAGGCGGTCGAGGTCGCCGACGGGACGCGAACCCGCGAGCTCTACGGCGACGACACGATCCACGAGCGGCATCGGCACCGTTACGAGGTGAACAACGCCTACCGCGACCGGCTGATCGAGGCGGGCCTCGTCGTGAGCGGCACCTTCCAGGAAGGCCGGCTCGTCGAGATCGTCGAGTTGCCCGACCATCCGTGGTTCGTCGCGAGCCAGTTCCACCCGGAGTTCAAATCCCGGCCGACGCGCGCGACGCCGCTCTTCCGCGGCTTCGTCGCTGCGGCGCTCGACCGCGCGCGCGTGCGGGCGGGCGACCGCGTCGCAGCCTAGGGCGCCCTCGCGCCCATAGGATCGGCGCGTGTCCGAGGCCGTCGACCTGCTCCTCGAGCTTGCCGCGATCCCGAGCCCTCCCGGCGAGGAGCGTGCGGTCGCGGACGTCGTCCTGCGCTATCTGCGCGGACTCGGGCTCGAGACAGACGAGGACGATTGCGGGCCGCGGATCGGCTCGACCGCCGGCAACATCTACGCGCGTCTCGAGCCGACGGCCGAGGGGACACCGCTCTTTCTCTGTGCGCACATGGACACCGTGCCACCGGACGGGGAGCTCGAGCCGGTCGTCGTGGGCGGCGTCATCAGGAACGCGGGCGGCACGATTCTCGGCGGCGACAACAAGGCGGCGATCACCGCGATGCTCGAGGGTGTCCGGCGCGTCGTCGTCGAGAACGTGCCGCACGCGGGCATCGAGCTCGTCTTCACGCCGATGGAGGAGGTCGGTCTCGTCGGCGCGGTCGCGTTCGACCACGACCGGCTGCGGGCGCGCGTCGGGTACGTGTACGACCAGGAAGGCGCCATGGGCGAAGTCGTCCTCGGCGCACCGTGGTCGAAGGCGATGGACGTCCGCTTCCACGGCCGCTCGGCACATGCCGGGATGGCCCCGGAGGAGGGGCGCTCGGCGATCCAGGCGGCGGCGAAGGCAATCGCCGACCTGCGGCTGGGCCGCGTCGACGAGCTCACCACCTCGAATGTCGGCACGATCACCGGAGGGACGGCGGGCAACGTCGTCCCGGAGTGGTGCACCTTCTCGGCCGAGGCGCGCTCGCACGACGAGGCGAAGCTCGGCGAGCTCGTGCAGGAGATGCTCGACGCGTTTTCGTTCGCCGCGACCGAGACCGAGTGCGACGTCGAGACGACGCTGCGCAAGAGCTACGACGGGTACCGCTTGAAGCGGGACGAGCCCGCCGTCGCGCTGGCAGCGGCTGCCTTCGCCCGGCGTGGGTTCGAGCCTCGCTACGGCCTCTCCGGAGGCGGGGCCGACGCGAACGTCTTCAACGAGCGCGGGCGCCGCTGCGTGAACCTCTCGCATGGCGTGTTCGGCTTCCATACCCCGGACGAGCACGTGTCGGTCGAGGATCTCGACGCGATGGTCGACGTGACGCTCGCCCTGGTCGACGCGGCGCGGACGTGAGCCTCGAGCCGGACTCCACGCGGAGCGTCTACGAGGGCCGACTGCTCGCGCTGACGATCGAGCGCTGGGGCAAGCACGAGCGCGAGATTGTCGAGCATCCCGGCGCCGTCGCGATCGTGGCGGTCGACGACGAGGGGTACGTGACACTCGTCCGCCAGCTGCGGGAGGCAACGCGCAAGCGTCTGCTCGAGCTGCCGGCCGGGACCTCCGAGGCGGGCGAGGAACCGCTGGAGACGGCGCAGAGGGAGCTCAAAGAGGAATGCGGCCTGACCGGCGGCGAGTGGCGCGAGCTCGCCGCGTTCTGGACGACGCCGGGCTTCTGCCGTGAGCGCATGCACGTCTTCGCGGCCGAGGGAGTCGAGCGCGGCAAACCCGAACCGGCCGAAGACGAAGAGCTCGAGCTCGTCCGCTGGCCGGTGGCCGAAGTCGAGGGGCGGTTGGCAGAGATCGAGGACGCAAAGACGCTCGCCGGCCTTCTGCTCTACCTCGCCGACACCTCGTAGGCGGACCGCGGTTGCGCGGGTGGGTTCGGCGTACCCCCACCCAAAGGGCGGGGCGTCGATCCCTCCGCCCTCGCCATCGACGCTACCGCCGCATGCGTGGCGAAACCGTGCCTGGGCGTCGCGAATCGCCGGCATCTTCCTGTCGGCTTCGTCGGGCGGTGCCGGAGAGATAGTGTCTCCGGGCCTTGCGCGTTGGCGTTCCCAAGGAGATCAAGACCGACGAGTACCGCGTCGCGCTCACCCCTGCCGGGGCCCGTGAGCTGATCCAGCGCGGTCACGAGGTTCTCGTGGAAACGAGAGCGGGCGAGGGCAGCGCCTTCCCGGACGAGCAGTACGAACGAGCCGGAGCTCGCATCGTCGCGGTCGAGGACGCCTGGGGCCAGACCGACCTGCTTCTCAAGGTCAAGGAGCCGATCGAGCCGGAGTACTCGCGGCTGCGGGACGGGCTCATCCTCTTCACCTACCTCCACATCGCCGCCGACGAGCCGCTCACGCGGGCCCTCGCGGACAGCGGCATCGCCGCCGTCGCGTACGAGACCGTGGAAACGGACGACCACCGCCTCCCCCTGCTCGCGCCGATGAGCGAGATCGCCGGGCGGCTCGCGCCTCAGGCGGCGGCGCATTTTCTCGAGAAACCTCTCGGCGGACGCGGTGTCTTGCTGGCGGGAACGCCGGGTGTCCAGCCGGGCCACGTCGTCGTTCTCGGCGGCGGAATCGTCGGCTACAACGCCGCGATCATCGCTCTCGGCCTCGGCGCGCGCGTCACGCTGCTCGAGCGCTCGATCGACCGGATGCGACATCTCGACGAGATCCTCTCGGGCCGCGTCAGCCTGCTGATGTCGTCGAGTCTCGAGGTCGAGCAGACGATCGCGCACGCGGACGTCGTCATCGGCGCTGTCCTCATCCCCGGCGCGCGGGCCCCGAAGCTCATCAGCCGCGGGATGCTCTCGGACATGCAGCCGGGCGCGGTGATCGTCGACGTGGCGATCGACCAGGGCGGCTGCATCGAGACCGCTCATCCCACGACACACTCGGATCCGGTGTACGAGGTCGACGGAATCATCCACTACTGCGTCGCGAACATGCCGGGGGGCGTGCCGGTTACTTCCACGAAGTCGCTCACGAACGCGACGCTGCCGTACGTCGAGGCGATCGCCGAGCACGGACTCGCAGACGCGGTGGCCCGCGATCCGTCGCTCGGACGCGGCGTGAACGTCCTCGACGGCAAGATCACGCACGAGGCGGTGGCGGAGGCGCACGGCCTCGACCACACGCCGCTCGCCGACGTGCTGCCGCTCGCCCCCGTCTAGCTTGGGGCGTCGCCGCCCGGCTTCCGCGACGGCGTCAACCTCACGACCACCCACGTCACGCCCGCGGCGGCGCCGACGACGACGAGGACGAAGGCGACGAAAGCAAGGAGGCCGAGAGCGTTCGACACGGGCTACCTAGAATAGCCCGGTGCCCAGAGCGTGCGTAATCGTGCTCGATGCGGTCGGCGCCGGCGAGTTGCCCGACGCCGCACAGTACGGAGACGAGGGGTCGGACACACTCGGCAACGTCGCCCGCGCCGTCGGGGGCCTCGACCTTCCGAGTCTCGAGGCGTTGGGCCTCGGCAACGTGGAGCCGCTCGAGGGATGCCCGCCGCAACCCGGGGCACCGGCCGTGGCGGGTCGGCTCTTCGAGCGGTCGAAGGGCAAAGACACGACCACCGGCCACTGGGAGCTCATGGGCGTGGTCACGGCGCAGGCGTTCCCGACCTACCCGCACGGCTTTCCCCACGACGTGATCGACCCGTTCATGCATCGAACCGGGCGGGGCGTGCTCGGGAACAAGGCCGCTTCGGGCACGGAGATCATCCAGGAGCTGGGGGAGGAGCATCAGCGAACCGGCAAGTGGATCGTCTACACCTCGGCCGACTCGGTCTTTCAGATCGCGGCCCACGTGGACACCGTGCCGCTGGAGGAGCTCTACGACGGTTGCCGCGCCGCGCGCGAGATCCTCACCGGCAAGCACGCCGTCGGCCGTGTGATCGCGAGGCCGTTCGCGGGGGAGCCGGGCAACTACGTCCGCACACCGGATCGGCATGACTTCTCCCTCGAGCCGCGCCGGCCGAACTACCTGACGCTCGTCCGCGAGACCGGCCAGAAGGTCCACGGGGTGGGCAAGATCGGCGACATCTTCGCGGGCTGCGACATCGACGAGTCGTTGCCGACGAAGTCGAACATCGAGGGGATCCAGCAGACGGAGCGGCTCCTGCGCGAGATCGACGACGGCTTCGTTTTTGTCAACCTCGTCGAGACGGACATGCTCTGGGGTCACCGCAACGATCCCGTCAACTTCCACCGCTGTCTGCAGGACTTCGACTACAGGCTCTCGGACCTGCTCGACGCGCTCCGGCCCGGCGATCTGCTCATCGTCACGTCCGACCACGGCTGCGATCCGACCACGCCGTCGACCGACCACTCCCGTGAGCACGCGCTCCTGCTCGCGTACGTCGAAGGGCGCAACGCAGCCGGCCGGATCCACGAGGGGGAGTTCGCCGACGTGGGAGCGACTGTGAACGCCTGGCTCGGCGGCAAGGCGCCGTCCCGCGGGATCCCGGGCCAGCCCATCGTCACTCCCTAGGGCGCTCAGCCGCGGGCGCTCGGCGATGCGGCGCCCCGCGACTAGGCTGGCGGCATGCCGGAGCTGCCGGAGGTCGAGAGCGTCCGGAGGCAGCTCGAGCCGGCCCTCGTGGGACGACGCTTCGACCGCGTGAGCATCGACGACTCGCGGCTCGTTCGCCCGTACGAACCGGCCGAGGTGGCGGCGGAGCTCGAAGGGGAACGCGTCGCGGCGGTCGAGCGGCGCGGCAAGTATTTGGTTGTTCGGTTCGATAGCGGTCGGGTTCTCTTGATCCACCTCCGGATGACGGGGAGCCTGCTGCATTCGCCGGCAGGCTCGCTTCAGGACGACCCGCACCGGCGTGCTGTTGTCAGGTTAGAAGACGGCTCGGACGTCGCGTACCGAGACGTCCGGCGCTTCGGAACCTGGCTCCTGCTCGAGCCCGGCGAGGCGGAGCCGTATCTCGGCGCGCGGGTCGGCGACGAACCCCTCGACACGCTCTTCACCGCCGCGCGTCTGGGCGCGCGTCTTGCGGGTCGGCGCACGTCGCTGAAGGCCGCTCTGCTAGACCAGCGGACCATTGCGGGGATCGGGAACATCTACGCGGACGAAGCGCTCTGGCGGGCACGGCTCAACCCACTGCGTCCTGCCGCCGGGCTCGATCGCGCGGAGCTGCGCCGGCTGCATCGCGGGATTCGCGCTGCGCTCGAGCACGGCCTGGCCCGCCAGGGATCGACCCTGCGGGACTACCGGCTACCCGACGGCAGCGCCGGCTCGATGCAGAGCGACTTCCGCGTCTACGGGCGCAGGGACGAGCCGTGCGACCGGTGCGGAACTCCGATCTCCCGGACGCAGGTAGCCGGCCGGACGACGTGGTTCTGCCCGACGTGCCAGCCGGCGGAACCTGCTCAGGCGGCGAGGAGCTCGTCCAGGCCGCCTTCGCGGTCCAGGCGCCAGAGCTCCGTGTAGCCGCCGATCGGCCGGCCGTCGACGAGGATCTGCGGGACCGTCCAGCCACCCGTCGCGGCGAAGACGGTCTGGCGGAACGCAGGGTCGTCGTCGAGCGAGACCTCCTCGTACGAAAGCCCGCGAGAGTCGAGCAGCGTCTTCGCGCGGACGCAATAGCCGCACCACCGCGTCGTATAGATCCGAATTCGCTGCATTACGACTTACAACGCAGAAAACGGCGGAAGTGTTCCTGCCCGACGGCATCCCTAGACTGCGCTGGACATGGCCGGGCGGGCGTACAGCACCGAGGCGGTCGTCCTCCGGTCGATCCGGCTCGGCGAGGCCGATCGCGTGCTCCACC
>DASUHE010000013.1:0-31966 GCA_036273695.1 Gaiellaceae bacterium | reverse complement strand
GTGCTGAGGTTCTTCAAGTCGAACGACATGCCGTCCACCTCCGCCTCTCGAAAAGCCCCCCGACCGCGGGCTATCGTGACCCCCGCGCCGGACGGAGTCAAGGCTTACGAAAGCGCGATCAGCGCGACGCCGGCGGCCACTGCGACGGCGCCGGCCAGGCGCGTCGACCCCACCGGCTCACGGAGGAAGACGGCGGCGAGCAGCGCCGCGAGCACGACGCTCGTCTCGCGCACCGCGGCGACTTCAGGGGCTGGGGCGAGCCGGAGCGCGGCGAGCACGAGGGCATAGGCGCCGAACGAGGCGGCAGCCGTGAGGAGGGAGCTCCAGCCGAGCTCCGCCTCGAGCGCGCGGATCCCCCGCCGCGCGGCGACGACCGGCAGCGCGACAAGACCCACCGGCGCCATCACGAGCTCGAGGTACGGGAGGGCGGCTGCGTGGTGCAGGCCGTCCTTGTCGACGAGCGTGTAGCCGGCGATCGCGCAGCCGATCGCGAGCGCCACGAGCACTCCTTCCGCCCCACGACGGAGTCCTCGCACGAGCACGACCCCGGCGGCGACGAGGCAGACCCCCGCAGCGGCCTCCGCGGAGACGTGGCGCGCCAGGACGACGGCCGTCCCGAGCAGGACGAACAACGGAGCCGAGCCGCGCGCGACGGGGTAGACGACGGACAACTCCCGGCGGCGGTACGCGGCCACGAGGAGGGCAAAGTACGCAGCCTCGAACGCGGCCGAGCCCGCGACATACGGCGCGACAGCCCACGAGACCGACCACGTCGCCGCGGCGGCAGGCGCGAAGAGGAGCAGCGACAGGCCGAGAACGACGGCAGTGCGGGCCTCGACGTCGTCGGAGCGGCGCAGGACGACGTTCCACCCCGCGTGGAGGACGGCCGCCGCGAGGGCGAGGCCGAGCGCGTCAGCCGGCACGGAGCCGCTCGGCGGCGGCGAGGAACGACCGGCACAGGCTGCGCCCGAGCTCGTTCCACCCGCCGATCCGTTCGCGGGTCGCCGCCCGCAGGACCTCCGGATTCGGCGGCGGATCGCTCTCGTCTTCGATCCAGCGCTCGAGCTGCGGCTCGGTCACTTCCGGGTGGAACTGCACTCCCCAGCACGAGTCCCCGAGGCGGAATCCCTGCAGCGACGCGGGGCTGTGCGCGAGCGCGACGGCTCCCTCCGGCAAGTCGTGCCCGTAGTGGTGCCACTGGAAGGCGTCGAACCGGGACGGCAGCACGGACAGGACGGGATCCTCCGCCGCGGCGTCCGTCAGCTCGACCTCGTGCCAGCCGATCTCCGGCGTCGCGACCGGGCCGACCCAGGCGCCGGCCGCCTGCGCGAGGAGCTGCGAGCCGAGGCAGATGCCGAGCGTCGGAACGGGCCGCTCGAGGAGCTCGTGCAGCCACTCGAGCTCGACCCGAAGCCACGGGTGCTCGTCGTCCTGGTCGACGTGCATCGAGCCGCCGAAGACGAGCACCGCGTCGTACGCCTCAAGGGGTTGCCGCGGTGGTGAGGGCCAGCCGAAGCTCCACTCCTCGAGGCGGTGGCCGGCCTCGGCGGCGATCGGCCCGAACAGCTCGGTGCGCGCGTCCTCGCCGTGGACGAGCGAGAGGACGTTCATGCTCCACCGCTCGCCGAGATTCCGTTCACGTCGAGGAGCCGCCGCAGCTGCCGGGCGTTCGTCGCCGCCTGCGAGACGCGGCCGAGCGGATTGTCGGGATCCTCGGAGGAGGAGTTGTTGTTGAAGAACGCGTACGCCTCCTGCGACCGGCCGGCGAGCTCGCGCAGCGGCCCGACCCACTCGCCGAGCTCGTCGTCGGTGTAGAGGTAGTCGAAGCGCTCGGCCGCCGACCCGCCGCGCTTGTTCCACGTGCCGAGGTTGCGGCCGTGGAAGCGGACGTACGCGGTCGAGGACGTGGTCGCGACGACGGTCGGGACGAGGTTCTTCGCGCTGTCGGAGCGCGGCGCGTCGACGACGACGTAGCCCGCGCCGATCCGTTCGAGGAAGGCGAGGCTCTCGGCTCGATGCTCGTCGTCGAGCCAGGACCGGTGGCGGAACTCGACGAGCATCTCGTCGCCGCCGAGCTGGTCGCGGGCCCACTCGAGGTAGTCGAGCGACGAGTCCTTGTGGACGATGTACGGCGGCAGCTGGAAGAGGATCCCGCCGAGCTTGCCGGCGGCGCGAAGCGGCTCGAGCGCCTCGAGGAAACGCCGGAAGATCTCGCCGCGCAGCTCGCGCGGCGGCCGGTCGACCCGCCCGCGCTCGTCCACGGGCATCTCGGCGCGCAGGTCCTCGGGCACGACCTCGGCCTTCACCGGGTGGCGCGTCATCAGGCCGAACGCCTTGACGTGCATCGTGAAGCCATCCGGCGTCCGCTCGGCCCAGCCCTGCACCATCGACTCGCTCGGCAGGCGGTAGTACGTCGAGTCGACCTCCACGGTGTCGAAGTGCTCGGCGTACCACGCGAGCCGTTCCTTCGCGGGCAGCATCGGCGGGTAGAACCACTTCGAGAGCGCCTCGTCGGCCCACGAGCACGTGCCGATCCGGACCGTCGCGGCCATGCCGCGGACGCTACCTCGCTGCGGTCACCGCGAGACGGTGTGCTTGAGGAACGAGAGCTGCAACGTCGCGCTGCCGATTCGGATCGACGCTCCCGACGGGGCGGCGCTCGCGAAGAGCGGGACGCCGCCGCCGTTCACGTTGTCCGCCGAGACCGCGCCGAGCCTGACGACGAGCTTCTTGCCCCGCGGCAGGAGGACGGCCTCGTCCATGAGCGGGATCTTGACCACGCCCGCGGCCGTGTTGATCAGCATCCCTCCCTCCGTCACCGGCGTCTTCGCTCCCTTGACGGAGACCGTCGCGACGAGATGCGTCCATTCCCGGGCGCCCGAGTAGTGCACCTTGACGAACCCGTCACCGAAGGTCTCGTGCGGGCCGCCGGGAAGGCGGACCGAGCGAGAGGCGAGGACGCTGCCCGTGAGCTTCTTCGCGCCGGGGAGATTGACGCTGCTCGTCCGCGTCGCCGGCAGCTTCTTGAAGACGCTGGTCGTTCCGTTCCACGGATCGTGCGCGAGCTCGACGCCGCCGCCGACGGCCGGCCCTCCGGCGAGGTACTGCCCGAACCACCCGATGGCTTCCGCGACGTAGCCGGCCTGCTCGGCAGCCGGGTTCTTCGCCGGAGCGTGGCCGAGGTCGCCGAGGTAGAGGCGCTTCGGCCCGGCGAGCAGCTTCCACGCCGCAATCGCCTGATCCATGTCGAAGAGGAAATCGTGCCGCCCCTGGAGGAGCAGCGTCGGCACCGTGAGCGCGTGCAGCTTCGATCGCGAGGAGCGAGCCGTCTCCGCACGCGCGACCCCGGGCGTCACGATGCCCTGCAGCAGGGCCTGCGCCAGCTGGGCGAGCTCCGGATCCCAGCGCGAGAGGGGCACGAGGTGGGAGAGTCTCCGCACGAGACCGGTCTTCGGCACGTCCTGCGGATTGAGCGCAGAGCCGAGGTCGGTCCACGTGATCGCCGGGACGATCGCCTTGAACGGAACGCCGGCGACCGCCGCGTTCCAGACCGCTGCGCCGCCGAGCGAGAGGCCGAGGGCTCCGATCTGGGTGTCGGAGACGTCGTTGCGCGCGGCGAACCAGTCGAAGAGATCCTGCGCGTCCTGCACCTCGTTCGTCCCGTCGACGCCCCACTCGCCGCCGGAGGCGCCGGTGCCGCGGGCGTCGCAGGCGAGGGCCGCGAAGCCGAACTGCGCGAGCGCCGAGCCGATCGGCTCCACGTCGGCGTGCGACTGGCCGAGCCCGTGGAAGACGATGACGCCCGGCCAGCCGCCCTGGGGGGCGGGGCCGCTCGGAATGATGTACGCGCACGCAAGCGGCGTCGCGTCCGACGCGTCGATCGTGACCGGGGTCCAGCCGGCCGCCTCGGCCGAAGCGCCACCCGCGCAGACGAGCGCCACGGCGACGACGGCGACGGCAACCCGAACGCGACCCACGGGACTGACCGTACCGCCCCTTTACGATGCCCGCAATGGATCCGCGCCCAGTAGGCGTCTTCGACTCCGGCGTCGGAGGCCTGACCGTACTCCACGAGTGCCTCGTCACGATGCCGCACGAGGATTTTGTCTACCTCGGCGACCATGCGCGGCTGCCGTACGGGCCGCGGCCGTTGCAGGAGATCCGCCGCTTCGCGCGTGAGATCGGCGCCTACCTCGAGCAGCAGGACGTGAAGCTGATCCTCGTCGCGTGCAACGCCGCGACCTCGGCCGCCTTGCCGCGCTTGCAGGAGGAGCTCGCCGTGCCGGTCGTCGGCGTCATCACCCCGGAGGCGCACGCGGCGGTGCAGACGACGCGCAACCGGCGCGTCGGGCTGCTCGCCACGGAGGCGACGGTTGAGGCGGGTCGTTACGCGGAGCTCGTCCACGCGCTCGACGCCGGCATCTCGTTCCACCCGATCGCCTGCCCCCGGCTCGTGCCGCTGATCGAGGGCGACGACCCGTACGGCGAGGAGACCGAGCGTGCGGTGCGCGAGTACGCGGCGCCGCTGCAGGCGGCCGGCGTCGACACCGTGGTCCTCGGGTGCACGCACTACCCGCTGATCCGCAAGATCTTCGAACGGGTCTTCGGCCGCGGGGTGACGCTCGTCTTCTCGGCCGAGGAGACCGCGCGCGAGGTGGCCGAGACGCTCGCCCGCAAGGGAGTCGAAAACGAGTCCGACCGCGTGGGCACGTATCGCTTTCTCACGACCGGCGATCCCGAAGCGTTCCGCGAGCTCGGCCGCCGCTTCCTCCAGCTGCCGGTGAGCGACGTCGACCACGTCACGGTGGCGACGCTCGAAGGAGCCGCGGCGTGAACGCGCGCGAGAGCGGGCGCAGGTCCGACCAGCTCCGCGCGATCTCGTTCGAGCCGGACTTCCTCGAGAACCCGCACGGCTCGGTCGTGATCACGCAGGGGAAGACGAAGGTGCTGTGCACGGCGATGGTCGACGAGGACGTGCCCCGGTGGATGCGCAACCAGGGGCGCGGCTGGATCACAGCCGAGTACTCCCTCCTGCCCGCGTCGACCGGCGATCGCGTCCAGCGCGAGGCGGCGCGCGGCAAGCAGCAGGGCCGGACCGTGGAGATCCAGCGCCTGATCGGCCGGGCCGTGCGCGCGGTCGCCGACTTCGAGGCGCTGGGGGAGCGGACGCTGTGGCTCGACTGCGACGTCCTCCAGGCCGACGGCGGGACGCGTTGTGCCGCCATCTGCGGCGCCTACGTCGCCGCGATGCGGGCGCTCGAGCGCTTCGGCCTCTCGCGAGCGTTCCGCGACTCGGTCGCCGCCGTCTCGGTCGGCGTCGTCGACGGCGTCCCGCTGCTCGACCTCGACTACGGCGAGGACTCGAGCGCCGACACGGACATGAACGTCGTGATGACCGGCGACGGGCGGCTCGTCGAGGTCCAGGCGACCGCGGAGCGCGATCCCTTCGCGCGCGAGACGCTCGACGAGCTGCTCGAGCTCGCGGCGGCCGGCATCGGCAAGATCGCGGCGCTCCAGGCCGAGGCGGTCGCGCGTGAGCTCCCTTAGCGTCGTCGGCGTCGCGACCATCGGCTGGCCCGAGGTGCTGCTGCGCCTCTTCGTCGCGACAGCGCTCGGAGGTGCGATCGGGCTCGAGCGCGAGCTGCGGGAGCGCCAAGCGGGTCTCCGCACCCATCTCGTCGTCTCCGTCGGCGCCGCCCTGTTCACGCTCGTCTCGGCGTACGGATTCCACGGCTTCGGCGACAGGGTCGACCCGACGCGGATCGCCGCCCAGATCGTGAGCGGCATCGGCTTCCTCGGCGCCGGCGCGATCATCCGCCAGGGGCTCTCGGTGCGCGGTTTGACCACGGCGGCGTCGCTCTGGCTCGTGGCCGCGATCGGGATGGCCGCCGGCGCCGGTTACTGGGAAGGCGCGCTCATCGCGACCGCGGGCGCACTGCTCACGCTCGGCCCGCTGAGAGTTGTTTCCTTCAGGCTCCTGAGCCGCTTCCGCCCGGCGCGCGACCGGCTGCTCGTCGAGATCCCCGCCGGCGGCAGCCCGGTTCCGATCATCGAAGCGGTCGAGCGGGCGGGCGGACGCGTCGTCTCGCTCGACGTGACGCAGGAAGGCGAGCGGCGCTCGGTCGCGACCGACATCGAGCTGCCGTCCGGCATAACCCCGGTCGCCGTCGTGGCCGGGGTGGCGGCGGTCGACGGCGTGCTCGAGGTGCTGTGGACCGACTGACAGCGGTTCTCTGCTCGCGGAACCGGCACAAGGCGCGCGAGCTCGAACGGCTCCTTCCCGGTTGGACGCTCGAGCCGCTCGACCGCGACGGCTATCCGCCCGAGACGGGCGCGACGTACTACCAGAACGCACTCCTCAAGGCCGATTTCGGACGCGAGCAGGCGGGCGGCTGGGTGTTGGCCGAGGACTCCGGGCTCGAGGTCGAGGCGCTCGGCGGTCGCCCGGGTGTGCTCTCCGCCCGCTACGCGCCCGAGGGGCCGCCGGCGGTCGCGAAGCTGCTGGGCGAGCTCGAGGGCGTGGAGGACCGGCGAGCGCGGTACGTCTCCGAGCTCGTCCTCCTCGCCCCCGATGGGCGCGAGCTCCGCGGTACGGGCACGCTCGAGGGACGGATCGCGGCCGAGGCGGCGGGAAGCGAAGGCTTCGGCTACGACCCGGTCTTCGTCCCCGCAGGCGAGCAACTGACGGTGGCGGAGCTGGGCGACGAGTGGAAGGCGCAGAACTCCCACCGCGCCCGTGCCGCGCGCGCGCTGCTCGCGGCCCTCGGCGACTCGTGACGCCGACGGAACCGGGCCCGCGCAGCCTCTACGCCGGAGGAGACTTCTCGCGTCCGATTGCCAGGGCCTCCGCAGCGTCTTTCCGCCGTTCGCGCCACCACCAGTTGATCTCGCCGCCGAAGACGATGATGTTCGCCATCACGTAGAGCCAGAGCAGGAGGATCGCGGGCCCGCCGAGCGTCCGCAGGGTCACGTTGACGTCGGCGAGGCGGACGAAGACCGGCAGGCCCTGGAACGACGCTTCGAGCACGACCGCTCCCGCGACCGCGCCGGGTAGCGCCTCCCGCAGCTCGATCTGCGTGTTCGGCAACCAGCGGTAGATCGCGAGCAGGAAGAGGAAGACGCCCGCGAGCGAGGCGCCGATCGAGACGATGTACGCGAGCACGGGGCTGTCGGCGAATGCTCCGAGGTAGTGCTTGAGGAAGGTCACGCCGAGGGCACCGATGACGAGGCTCACGAACAGGGTGACGAGGACGCTCACCGCGAGCGCTGCGGCGAGCAGCTTCCCGTGCAGGAACCGCCTGTTGGGTAGCCCGTAGACGATGTTGAGCGCGGACTCGAGCGCGCTGAAGAAGGAGAGCGACGACCAGATGAGCCCGAGCCCGCCGATGATCCCGAGCGCCGCCGCGTTGTCCTGGACGCGGCGGACGAGGTTGATGATGCTGTCGAGCGAGGTTCCCGGGAACGCGTGCTTCAGCTCGCGGATGAGAAAGGTGGACGCCTGCGCCCGGTGCGCGAGGCCGAAGAGCGACAGCGCGAGGAAGATGAGCGGCACGAACGAGAGGAGCGCGAAGTACGCCACCATCGCCGCGAGATGGGTGCCGCGGTCGGCGAAGAACTTGCGCGGGAGCTGATGGCGGCGGATGGTCACAGGCGAATCCTTGCTGATAGCCTCGACGGCGATGGAGGCGGTGCGGGCTCTCGCGGATCTCGTCGAGATCTCGCCGCAGATCGAGGCGGCCGCCGTCGTGGGCGGTGACGGCACGATCGCAGGCACGGTGGGCGTTCCCGACGCCCGCGCGGACCTGCTCGCGCAATGCGTCCGCGGCCTCCTCGACGGTGCCGGCGCATTCCGCGGCGACGGAGGCGGCGTGACGCAGATCCACGCCGAGCTTGCCGACGGGCAGGTGTTCGCCGTGACCGGCGCGGGGGTGCGGACGATCGTCGCAGTCGCCTCCGGGCGGGCCGCGCCGGGCCTTCTCTTCTACGACCTGAAACGCTGCCTCGCGATGCTCGACGATGAGACGTAGCTTCCTCGCCTTCGCCGGGCTCGCCAGCGGAGCGCTCGCCGGGACGGCCGTGTACCGCCGGTGGTTCGGCCGGAGCAGCGAGCGAATCGACGTCTACTTCGAGGACGGCTCGTTCGTGACGTTCGAAGCCGGCTCGCCCGCCGCCGCCCGCCTCCTGCCGCTCGCGCGACAAGTCCTCCTGGCGGCGCGGCCGAGATGAACGACGCCGAGCTCCGCGAAGCCCTCGTCGCCGCCGCCTACCTCGAAGGGGACTTCCTCCTCCGCTCCGGCAAACGCTCGCGGTACTACCTCGACAAGTTCCGCTTCGAGACGCGGCCGGATCTGCTCGGCGCGCTCGGCGACCGGATCGCCGCCGCCGTTCGCGAGCACGAGCCCGACGCCGTGCGCCTCGCCGCCCCGGTGCTCGGTGCCGTGCCACTGACGACGGCGGCCTCCCTGGCGGGCGGGCTCCCGTTCGTCATCGTCCGCGACGCGGCGAAGTCCTACGGCACGGCCAACCGGCTCGAGGGCGCCTACGAGGAAGGCGAGCTCGTCTGTCTCGTGGAGGACATCGTCACCTCGGGAGGAGCGCTCCTGGAGTCGGTTGCGGCTGTCCGCGAGGCCGGTCTCGTGGTGCGCACAGCCGTCTGCGTGGTCGACCGGGAGGAGGGCGGCGCCGACGCTCTCGCGCGCCTCGCCGTCCGGCTCCGTCCGCTCTTCCGGGTAAAAGACTTGTTGCAGGGCGAGAAAACCCCCGCAAAACCGCATGGTTGAGCGGCAAACACAGAGTTGGTAGGGTCGTTCAGGCCCAGCAAGCGATCTACGACTGGAGGAGAGAGTGACGAAGCAGGAGTTCGTATCTGAGGTGGCCCGCCGCGCGCAGCTATCGAATCGCGACGCTGGCAAGGCCGTCGACGCGTTCCTCGAGGCCATCACGGACACGCTGAAGGGCAGAGGCGAGGTCACGTTCACGGGGTTCGGGAAGTTCTCGACCGCGAATCGCGCGGCCCGGACGGGGGTCAATCCGCGCAACCCGACCGAGAAGGTGCACATCCCTGCGGCCACCGTCCCGAAGTTCTCGGCCGGCAGCGGCCTCAAGTCCGCCGTCAAGAGCGGGGGATCGTCCTACTAGCGACAATCAAAGTCTCCTCCGAGGATCGAGAGGCCGCCTTCGGGCGGCCTCGTCGTTGTCGGCGGGACTTCTCGTCTCGGGAGGCTCGTATCCTGGGGGCGTGAGCGAGGCGGCTCATTTCGCGGATCGGCTCGTCGCGGCGGTCGAGCGCAAGGGCGCGTCGCTCTGCGTCGGGCTCGATCCCGATCCGGCGCTGATGCCGGAAGGGGTCGGCGTCGCCGATTTCTGCCGCGGGATCGTCGAAGCGGTCGCGGGCGTCGCGGTCGCCGTCAAGCCTCAGTCCGCGTTCTTCGAGGCGCAGGGCGCCCATGGATGGACGGCGCTCGCCGACGTGTGTGCGTACGCCCGGGAAGCCGGGCTGCTCGTGATCGCCGACGCCAAGCGCGGCGACGTCCCGTCCACGGCCCGGGCATACGCGGCGGCCTTCGCACCGCTCGCGGACGCCGTCACCGTCAACCCGTACCTGGGGCACGACTCGCTCGAGCCCTTTTTCGCCCGCGACGGGCTCGGCGTGTTCGTTCTGGTCAAGACCTCGAATCCGAGCAGCGTCGACCTCCAGGATCTGGCGCTCGCAGACGGGCGGCCGCTCTGGCAGCACGTCGCGGGCCTCGTCGACCGGTGGGGAAGAGATCTCGTGGGCGCGAACGGCCTCTCCTCGGTCGGCGCCGTCGTCGGAGCGACCTTTCCGCAGGAGGTCGCCGAGGCCCGGGAGTTGCTGCCCCGCTCGGTGCTCCTGCTGCCGGGCGTGGGTGCGCAGGGTGCGCGCGCCGAGGACCTCGCCGCGGCGTTCTCGGTCGGACCGGCGGGCGCGATCGTGACGGCCTCGCGTTCCGTCATCTACGCAGACCGCGGCGCAGGCTGGCAGGAAGCCGCCGCCGCCGCGGCCGAGCGCCTCGCCGGCGAGCTGCGCGCCGCCGCCGTCGCGGGCTGAGCCGTGGAGCGGAGCCGCGTCACGCGCTGGGCCGCCCCCGTCGCCTTCCTGCTGGCGGTCACGGTCCTCGCCCTCGTCCTGCGTGCGGGATTCGAGCACGGCAAGCACCACCGCGACACGCCGGTCACGACCGTGAGTCAGCAGAGGAAGAAGAAGACCCACGCCCACGGCCACCCGAAGCAGCACGTGCAGACGTACACCGTCGAGTCGGGAGACACGTTCGAGTCGATCGCGACCAAGACGGGGACGACGGTCGCGAAGCTCACTCAGCTCAATCCGAGCGTCGACCCGACGGCGCTGCAGGTCGGCGAGAAGATCCGCGTCAAGTAACCTTCCGCCCCGGCGTGGAGCACCGGCCTTGATCGTCACCGTAACCCTCAACGCCGCGGTCGACCGGACGCTGACCGTCCCGAACTTCCAGTTCGGTCACCGGCACCGCGCGAGCAGCAGCCTCACCGGCGCGGGCGGCAAGGGGATCAACGTCGCGCGGGCGCTCAAGCATCTCGAGACGCCCGTCGTCGCCAGCGGGCTGGCGGGCGGGCGCACCGGCGACCGCATCGTCGAGGACCTCGGTCTCGAGGGAATCCTCAGCGATTTCGTCCGCATCGCCGACGACTCGCGCACCTCGATCGCCGTCGTCGACCCGACCGCGGGCTCGCTCACCGAGGTCTACGAGTGGGGGCCGGCGGTGCGGCCCGAGGAGCTGCAGCTGCTCTCCGACAAGCTCCACTACCTCTCGCGCGTGGCGAGCTACGTCGTCTTCTGCGGCTCGCTGCCGCGCGACGTCGAGAACGACTTCTACGCCGACGCGATCCACGACCTGACCCGCCGCGGAATCAAGTGCGTGCTCGACTGCGAGGGCGAGCCGCTGCGGCTCGGCGTCGAGGCGGAGCCGTATCTCGTCACGCCGAACCAGCAGGAGGCCGAGGACCTCGTCGGCCAGGAGTTCATGGACGAGGAAGACTTCGTGATGGCGCTCGACACGATCGCCGACATGGGCGCCCGCAACGTCCTCATCACCCAGGAGACCGCGTGCTTCGCGCTCGTGCGCGAGGAGCGGCGGGTGCAGCGCCTCCGCGCCTCGATTCCCCGCGTCGAGCCGATCGCGGCTGTCGGCGCCGGAGACGTCCTGCTCGGCGGCTACCTCTCGGAGCGCTTCAACGGCCGCCCGGTCGCCGACGCGCTGCGGACGGCGGTCGGCTGCGCAGCCGCCTCCGTCGTCGAGCTCGGCGCAGGTCGCTTCGACCCGCGCGAGGCCGCTCGCCTCGCGGCCGGTGTCGAGGTGGTCGAGCTTGCGCCCGTCGAGGCGTAGCGCTAGCCGACCGAGAGCGCCCGGAGGCGTCCACTGCTGAGGAAGTGGCGGTTCACGGCCCAGAGGAGTCGACCGTTTGCGAGCGAGAGCCCGACGGTGTCGTCCGCGGATGTCTTCGCGAGCGTGCGAATGCGGCCACCGTGGATCGGGATCCCGTTCAGCTTGCTGAAGATGCGGTACACGATGAGCTTGTTGTTCACGGCGAGCTCCGGCTCGGTGTTGGTCGAGACGAGGACGCTGCCGAGCCGCTTGCTGCCGGTCGGGGTGTACCACGAGATTCTGTCGCGGGGGCCACCCTGATCGAGGAGCACGGCGAGGTAGTGCGACGTGAGCGCGAGCGCCGAAGGTTCGCCGTTCACCGACACGGTGCCCACGGTGTCGCCGGTGCCGGCGTCGACGACGTGGATCGTGGCGTTGTGGCCCGGGGAGCCGCGACCGCCGTGAGCTATCGCCGCCGGGATGTACGCGATGCGGTCGCCCGAGGCGGCGAGCTGGAGCGCCGGAAGCGCCCCGGGAAGCGGCGTGTCGGTCGTCCGGGTGACGACCTGGATCCCACCGTCCGCGATCTTCTGTCTGCAGCTGCCGGTCGAAAGGCACTTCGTCGGATTGACGTACTCGATGTCGTACCACGAGTACGCGAGCGTTCGGCCGGCGCCTGCGACGCCGCCGAGCCAGCGTCCGGTGCCGTCGCTGTTGTGGGAGAACTGCTTCAGCCGGCGCTCCGGCCCCCCGAGCGAGGCGGCGAGAACCTGGTCGAAGAACGAGGAGTTGCTGTGCAGCGTCCAGAGAGCCGTCGACATCCGAGACGCGACCGCGAGCTGCGGCTGTCCGTCCTCGAGGTTCCAGCGGCACGTCATGCTGTCGGACGGGTCTTCGGGGAGGCTGCGGTCGGGCTTGCCCGGGGTCAGGATGTGCACCGTGTTGCACGACTTGGTGCTCGAGGTGAACCACGCGGCGATGGCGTTGTTCTGCGCGATCGCGACGATCGGCCCGTCCGTGCTCTTGCGCAAGGTGCGAGCCGTTGGCGGGCCTGCTGCGGCCGGGGCGGCGAGGACGAGAAGTCCCGCTGTAGCGAGGAAGGCCCGCACGGGATGACAGTAGCGGCGCCCTGTTAGGACGTTGTCAAAATTGCGTCCGCGGCCGTTGGTACCCTCCTCTTCTTGACCGAGCACGCAGCAGCCGAGCTGAGCGCCGACGACGTCCAGCGGCTGCTGGAGCTCGACCGGAAGTTCGGTCGCGAGGGGCTGACCTTCGACGACGTCCTCCTCGTTCCGGCCGAGTCGCACGTCCTGCCGAACGACGTCTCGACGCGGGCCCGCCTCACACCGTCGATCGACCTCGCGATTCCGATCGTCTCGGCCGCGATGGACACCGTGACCGAGGCGCGGCTCGCGATCGCCTTGGCGCGCGAAGGTGGGATCGGCATCGTCCACCGCAACCTCTCGATCGAGGCGCAGGTCGCGGAGGTCGACAAGGTCAAGCGGTCGGAGTCGGGGATGATCGTCGAGCCGGTGACGCTGCCGCCCGACGCGCCCGTGCGGGCGGCGCTCGAGCTGATGGCGCGCTACAAGGTCTCGGGCGTCCCGATCACCGACGACGACAGCGTCCTCGTCGGCATCCTCACGAACCGCGACCTCCGCTTCGAGAACGACGTCGACCAGCCGATCTCGGCGCTCATGACCGCGCGCAACCTCGTCACCGCGCCGGTCGGGACGACCCTCGCGGAGGCGGAGGAGATCCTGCACCGGAACAAGATCGAGAAGCTGCCGGTCGTCGACGCCGACGGTCGGTTGTGCGGGCTCATCACCGTCAAGGACATCCAGAAGAAGATCGAGTTCCCCGAGGCCACGAAGGACGAGCAGGGGCGCCTGCGCGCGGGTGCCGCCGTCGGTGTCGGCCCGGACGCGGTCGAGCGCGCCCAAGCGCTCGCCGCCGCCGGTGCGGACGTGCTCGTGGTTGACACCGCTCACGGTCATTCCCACGGCGTGCTCGAGATGGTGCGGCGGATCAAGGACGCGATCGCCGTCGAGGTCGTCGCCGGCAACATCGCCACCGCCGAGGCGGCGCGGGCTCTGGTCGACGCGGGAGCAGACGCGGTCAAGGTCGGCATCGGTCCGTCGGGGATCTGCACGACGCGCGTCGTGGCGGGCGTCGGCGTCCCGCAGATCAGCGCGATCCACGAGGTGGCGGGCGTGGCCGCCGCGCACGGCGTGCCGGTGATCGCCGACGGCGGCATCACCTCCTCCGGAGACATCGCCAAGGCGGTCGGCGCCGGGGCCGACGCGGTGATGCTCGGGGGGATGCTCGCCGGCACGGACGAGACTCCCGGCGACGTGATCCTCGCGCAGGGCGAGCGCTACAAGGAATACCGCGGCATGGGGTCGCTCGGCGCGATGAAGGCGCGGGGCTTCTCGAAGGATCGCTACTTCCAGGGCGACGTCGAAGACGTCGAGAAGCTCATCCCCGAGGGGATCGAAGGCCGCGTCGCCTACAAGGGGCCGCTCGCGCACGTCGTCCACCAGCTCGTCGGCGGCCTGCGTCAGTCGATGGGCTACTGCGGCGCCGCGACGGTCGACGAGATGAAGCGCGCGCGCTTCGTCCGGATCACGGCGGCCGGCCTGCGCGAGTCCCATCCGCACGACGTGACGATCACGAAAGAGGCGCCGAACTATCGGCGCTGAGGAGGCACGGGTCGTCCACCTTCCGGCCCGGGAGGACCGGCCCGTTCTCGTCCTCGACCTCGGCGGCCAGTACTCGCAGCTGATCGCGCGGCGCGTGCGCGAGTGCCGCGTCTACTCCGAGCTCGTCGGCCACAAGATCACCCCGGAGGCGGTGCGCGCCCGGAACCCGTACGCGCTCGTGCTGAGCGGCGGCCCGGCGTCCGTCTACTCCGACGACGCGCCGCGCGTCGATCCGGCGCTGTTCCAGCTCGGCGTGCCGACCCTCGGCATCTGTTACGGGGCGCAGCTGATGGCGCTCGAGCTCGGCGGCCGCGTCGACCGCACAGGCGTCTCCGAGTTCGGGCGGACGACGATGGAGGCGACCGAGTCGCGCCTGCTCGCCGACACGCCGCCGGAGCAGACGGTGTGGATGTCGCACCGCGACACCGTCGTCGCGGCCCCGGAGGGCGCGCGCGTCGTCGCAAGCTCGCCCGCTACGCCGGTGGCCGCGTTCGAGGCGCCCGAGCGCGGGCTCTACGGCGTCCAGTTCCATCCCGAGGTCGTCCACACGCCGCACGGGATGGACGTGCTCAAGAACTTCCTCTACGAGGTCGCCGACGCGCCACCCGCCTGGACCCCGGCCGCGGTGATCGAGGAGCAGGTCGAGCGGATCCGGGCGCAGGTGGGCCGCGAGCGCGTCCTCTGCGCGCTGTCGGGCGGCGTCGACTCGGCCGTCGCGGCGCTGCTCGTGCACAAGGCGGTCGGCGAGCAGCTCACGTGCGTCTTCGTCGACCACGGGCTGCTCCGCCAGGACGAGGCCGAGCAGGTGGTCGAGACCTTCGGCGAGCACTTCCAGGTCCCGCTCGTCCACGTGCAGGCGCAGGAGCGCTTCCTCGAGCTGCTCGACGGCGTCGAGGAACCCGAGGACAAGCGAAAGATCATCGGTCGCGAGTTCATCCGCGTCTTCGAGGAGGAAGCCCGCAAGCTGAGCAGCCAAAGCGGGGGCGACGTGCGCTGGCTCGTCCAGGGGACGCTCTACTCCGACGTGATCGAGTCGGGCGGCACCGAGGGCGTCGCCGCGACGATCAAGTCGCACCACAACGTCGGCGGCCTGCCTCCCGACATGAAGATGCGCCTCGTCGAGCCGCTGCGGCTCCTGTTCAAGGACGAGGTGCGGCGCGTCGGGGAGGAGCTCGGGATGCCCGAGCGGATGGTGTGGCGCCAGCCGTTCCCCGGCCCCGGCCTCGCGATCCGTATCATCGGCGCGGTCACGGCCGAGCGGCTCGAGATCCTGCGCCAGGCGGACGCAGTGCTGCAGGAAGAGGTCCGCCGGGCCGGTCTCTACGGCGAGCTGTGGCAGTCGTTCGCGGTGCTCCCGGCGGTTCGCTCGGTCGGGGTCCAGGGCGACGAGCGCACGTACGGCTACCCGATCGTGATCCGCGCGGTGACGAGCGACGACGCGATGACCGCCGACTGGGCGCGGCTTCCCTACGACCTCGTCGAGACGATCTCCGCGCGCATCGTGAACGAGATCCCGGGCGTCAACCGCGTGGTGCTCGACGTGACCTCGAAGCCGCCCGCGACGATCGAGTGGGAGTGAAGAGGCATGCCGAGGCGCCCGATGGAAGGGCCTGGACGGTGCAACTCGTCTGGTGGCCGCGGCCGACGCAGGCCGCCGTCGCGTCGGATGCGCTGGCGGGCGGTCGCGGACGGGGAGGTGCGGGACCTCTTTTCGGCCTGGTCTTCGATGCGGTCGCCATCGTCGTCTGGCCGCTCGTGCTCGCGGTCCGCGTGCTCCTCCGGCGCCCATGGCTCGTCGAGGCGTTCGTCTCGGACTTCCGGGCCGAGGGCGCGGCATGGCGCGTTCGCGGTCTCGGAGCAGCTCGGGAGGCAGTCGATGCGATCGCGCGCGAGATCGCGGCGGGGAACCGGAGTCCTGCTCCACCGGGAGCGTCGGCCGCCCCGTTCAGAGTCAAGCTCGAGAAGGCGAAATCCTCGCTGAACCTCTGATGCCCTCGTTTTACGAGCTCCTCAAGAAGCGTCGCGCCGTTCGCAGCTACACCGGCGAGCGCGTGCCGCACGAGACGCTCGAGCGAATCGCGCGCGCGGCGCGACGCGGGCCCAACGCCGGCTACAGCCAGGGGCTGCGGGTGCTCGTCGTCGACGATCCGGAGCTGATCGCGACGCTCGCGACGGCGGAGGACGACGAGCGCTCGGAGGCGTGGTTCGGCAAGGCCGCGGCGCACATCTTCGTGCTCACCCGCGAGCAGGACTACCACGACCGCTACACGCAGCCCGACAAGCTCGCGATCACCGGCGGCGTCGAGGTCGTGTGGCCCGTCCCGTTTTGGCACGTCGACGCGGGCGCGGCGCTCATGCTCCTCTGGCTCGCGGCCATCGAGGAGGGCCTCGGCGTGGGCGTCTACGGCGTCCCGGTCGAGGAGGACGCACGTGTGCGCGAGCTGCTCGGGATTCCCGACGACCTCACGATCGTCACCGGCGTCACCGTCGGCCACCCCGCCGAGGATCCCGACTGGGATCGCGCCTCGAGCGTCTTCTCCCAGCGCAGGCGCAGCCAGAACGAGGTCGTCCGCTGGAACCGCTGGGACTCGTAGAGCGACTCGCTGCGGCGCGAATCGGCGAGACGTACAACCAGTACGCGAGGTCGTCGCTGCTGCGCGAGCGGCTGAGCGCGTATCTCGAGGCGCGCAGAGACGCAGCGGTCGTCCTCGTGGGCGAAGCCGCCGGCTATCGAGGCGCGCGCGTCAGCGGGATCCCGTTCACGTCCGAGCGGCAGCTCACCGGCTCCGGCCCTGCGGAGGCGACCGCGACGATCGTCCACCGCGTGCTCGCGAGGCTCGGCGTGGAGGACGGGGTGCTCCTGTGGAACGTCGTGCCGACCCATCCAGGCAGCGAGAACTCGAATCGGCGGCCGACGCGGGCCGAGGTCGAAGCAGCGTCGCAGTTCCTCGACGAGCTGACCCGCGGCCGGGTCGCGATCGCCGTCGGCCGGCTCGCGGCGGCGGCTCTCGACGCGCCGTACGTCCGCCACCCGTCCCACGGCGGAGCGGCCGCTTTCGAAGAGGGATTGCACCGGGCTTTCGCTACAATCGGCCGCCGGCGGGCACCAGTCCGCCCCTTTCTTTGAAGAAACACAGCCTATGAAGACCTACAGCGCCAAGCCGGGAGAAGTCACGCGCGAGTGGTATCTCGTCGACGCCGAGGGCAAGACGCTCGGCCGCCTGGCGACCCAGATCGCCGACACGCTCCGCGGCAAGCGGAAGCCGCAGTTCACGCCGCACGTCGACACCGGCGACTTCGTGATCGTCGTGAACGCCGAGAAGATCCACGTGACGGGGAACAAGCTCGACCAGAAGCGGTACTACCGCCACTCGGGCTATCCGGGCGGGCTGCGGAGCAGGACGCTGCGCGACCAGCTCGAGCGCCGGCCAACCGAGGTGCTGCGCGTCGCCGTGAAGGGGATGCTCCCGAAGAACCGGCTCGCGCGCCAGCAGATCACGAAGCTCAAGATCTACGCCGGTCCCGACCATCCGCACGAGGCCCAGAATCCGCGCCCGCTGGAGACCGAGCAATGAGCGAGCTCGCGCAGTACCGCGGCACCGGCAAGCGCAAGACCTCGGTCGCCCGCGTGATCCTGCGGCCCGGCGACGGCGCGACGTGGGTCAACGGCCGCACCCTCGAGGACTACTTCCCGCGCTCGGTGTGGCAGACGATCGCCGTCTCGCCGCTCAAGGTTGCCGGCGTCGAGGGGCAGTACGACCTCCGCGTCCGGGTGCACGGCGGCGGCCTGACCGGCCAGGCGGGAGCCGTTCGCCACGGAATCGCCCGCGCGCTCGTCGAGGCGAACCCGGAGCTGCGCATCCCGCTCAAGCGCGAGGGCTTCCTCACGCGGGATGCACGCCAGGTGGAACGCAAGAAGGCCGGCCTCCACAAGGCGCGCAAGGCGCCGCAGTTCTCGAAGCGCTAGATCGCTCGCCGTTACCCTGCCGCGGTGGCGCGGGAGTACTTCGGAACGGACGGCGTCCGCGGCGTCGTGGGCGAGACGCTCACCGGCGAGCTCGTCGAGCGGCTGGGCAAGGCGGCCGCGCTCTGGTGCGACCGCGGCCGCATCTTCGTCGGACGCGACACGCGCGCGAGCGGCCCGGAGCTCGAGGAGGCGTTCGCCTCAGGCATCTCGGCGGCGGGAGGAACCGCGGTTCTCGCCGGGGTCCTGCCGACGCCTGCCGTGGCGCTGCTCCGCCTCGACCTCGCCGCCGTCATCTCCGCCTCGCACAATCCGCCGGAGTACAACGGCGTCAAGTTCTTCGACCGCGAAGGGCGCAAGCTGACGGACCAGGTCGAGGAGGAGATCGAGGCGCTCCTCGACTCGCCCGCACCGGGCGGCGGTGAGATCGACCGGGTCGAGGTGGCCTCGGACAGCTATCTCGATCACGTGCTCGAGCGCTTCGGTACCGACCTGGGCGGGCTGCGAATCGCCCTCGACTGCGCAAACGGCGCCTACGCGGGGCTCGCGCCGCAGGCCTTCGAGCAGCTCGGTGCCGAGGTCAGCGTGATCGGCAACGAGCCGGACGGAACGAACATCAACGTCGGCTGCGGTGCGACCGACCTGCGGGCGCTCTCGGGCGTCGTCCGCGAGGGCGGCTTCGACCTCGGGGTCGCGTTCGACGGCGACGGAGACCGGATGCTTGCGGTCGACGAGCAGGGACAGCCGGTCGACGGCGACCAGATCCTCGCCGTCCTCGCCCTCGACCTCGGCGTCGACGGGGTCGCGGTGACGACCATGACGAACCTCGGCTTCCACCGCCTCATGGAGGAGCACGGCATTCGCGTCGTCGTCACCGACGTCGGCGACCGCTATGTCCTCGAGGCTCTGCGACGCGAGCGGATGCTGCTCGGTGGCGAGCAGTCCGGGCACCTGATCTGGCTCGACGGCCACGTGACCGGAGACGGCCTCGTCGCCGGGCTTCTGCTCTGCCGAGCCCTCGGAGGACGCGCGCTTTCCGCTGCGGCTGCCGTGATGCCGCACCTCCCGCAGGTGACGGAGAACCTGCCGCGCGCCGGGCGCGGGCCGCTCCCGAACGAGCTGCTGGCCGCGGTCGAGCAGGTCAACGCCGAGCTCGACGGCGACGGCCGCGTGCTCGTCCGGCCGTCGGGCACCGAGCCGGTGGTTCGCGTGCTCGCGGAGGCCGAAACGAGGGAGGCCGCGGAAGACCTCTGTGCTAGGGTTGCCGCCCTGGTGAAACACGAGCTCGGCTGACCCGTTCCGCGACGCTGCGGCCCGGGTCATGGTGCCGAGCTCTTTGTATTTCCAGGGAGGTTTTCGCCCAACGGGGAAAGGAGCGGACGTGTGCGGGATCATCGGATACGTCGGGTCGCGCGAGGCGAAGCCGCTCCTGCTGGAAGGGTTGCGCCGACTCGAATACCGGGGCTACGACTCTGCGGGGATCGCGCTGCGCGAGGACGACTCGCTCGCATACGTGCGCGCCGTCGGCTCTCTCGGCAACCTCGTCGAGGCCGCCGCTCCGAACGATTCCCAGTCGCATCACGGCCTCGGCCACACACGCTGGGCGACGCACGGCAGCGTGACCGAGGAGAACGCGCACCCGCTCACCGGCTGCGAGCCCGAGCAGCTCGCCATCGTGCTCAACGGAATCATCGAGAACTACGTCGAGCTGCGCCGCGACCTCGCCGACCGCGGCCACACGCTCACGTCCGAGACCGACGCGGAAGTCGTCGTCCACCTGCTCGAGGAGCAGTACGAGAGCGATCTCGCCGAGGCGCTCACGCGCGTCTATCCACAGCTCGAAGGCCACTTCTCGATCGTCGCCATCCACCACGACCAGCCCGACGTGCTCGTCGGCGTCCGTCACCAGACACCGCTCGTGGTCGGGCTCGGCGACGGCGAGAACTTCCTCGCGTCGTCGATTGCCGCCTTCCTCAGCGAGACGCGGACCGTGATGCACCCGCGCGACGGCGAGGTCGTCGAGGTCACACCGGACGGCGTCCGGTTCTTCGCCGACGGCGCCGAGGTCGACGCGCCGGAGCGGCAGGAGATCGACTGGGACGAGGAGAGCGCCGAGAAGGCGGGCTACGAGACGTTCATGCTCAAGGAGATCTTCGAGCAGCCCGAGGCGGTGGCCGAGACGATCGGCGACCGGGTGCGCGGCCACACGCTCGTGCTCGACGCGCTCGGGCTGACCGAGCTCGAGATCCGCAACCTGCGGCGGATCGTGATCGTCGCCTGCGGCACGGCCTACCACGCCGGCGTCGTGGGCCGCTACATCCTCGAGGAGTGGGCGAGGGTGCCGGTCGAGCCGGACATCGCGAGCGAATGGATCTACCGGAAGCCCGTGCTCTCGAAGGACACGCTCGTGATCGGGATCTCCCAGTCGGGCGAGACGCGCGACACCGTGAACGCCATGAAGCTCGCGCGCGAGAGCGGCGCGCGCACCCTCGCGATCACGAACCTGATGGGGACGCAGATCACCCGCGAGGCCGAGGCGACGCTCTACACCCGCTGCGGCATGGAGGTCGGCGTCGCGGCCTCGAAGACGTTCACGGCGCAGGTCGCGCTGCTCAGCCTGCTCGCGCTCAAGCTCGCCGAGACGCGCAGGACATTGCCGCAGAACGAGATCGACTTCATCCTCGACCGCCTGCTCGAGCTGCCCGAGAAGATGCAGGAGTTCCTCGACGGCGACCACCCGATCGAGCCGATCGCGCAGAAGTTCCACGACGCGCCGTTCTTCCTCTACCTCGGCCGGCACATCGGGTTGCCGGTCGCGCTCGAAGGGGCGCTGAAGCTGAAGGAGATCTCGTACATCCCGACCGACGCGTACTCGGCGGGCGAGATGAAGCACGGGCCGATCGCGCTGCTCGCCGAGGGGACGCCGGTCGTCGTCGTGGCGACGAACATCCACGTCTACGACAAGATCGTCTCGAACATCCAGGAGACGCGGGCGCGCGGCGCTCACGTGATCGCGATCGCGACCGACGGCAACGAGGACATCCAGCACCACGCCGACGACGTGATCTACGTGCCGCGCACGCCGAACTTCCTGCAGGCGTCGCTCGCCGTCATCCCGTTCCAGCTCCTCGCGTATCGCATCGCCCGGCTGCGCGGCCTCAACGTCGACCAGCCGCGCAACCTGGCGAAGACCGTGACGGTGGAGTAAGAACTCCACCGTGGGCTGGACCGAGCGCCTCGCCCGGGGGTCTGCGGCGCGGCCGCGCCGGACGTTCGCGCTCTGGGGCGTCGCGGTCGTCGTCGCGCTCGCGCTCGTGGCGACCTCGCTCCACGGGCTGAGCTCACAGGGAAACGTCGAGGGCAACCCGGAGTCGACGCGGGCTAAGGACACGATCGCGCGGGCGTTCCCGGGCGTCGTTGCGTCCGAGAAGCAGGACGTGATCGTCATCACCCCGCAGCGGTACGCCATAGACGGGCCGCGCTTCCGCGCGTTCGCGCGGCGCAACTTCGCCGCCCTCCGCGCCACGGGCGAGGTACGCGACGTCCGGCTGGCGGCCGTCTCGCCGCGTCATAACTCGGCGCTCGTCGTGGTTCGGATCAGGAGCGATTCCGGCGCCCAGGCCGTCGAGCGGGTCGTGCAGCAGGCGAACGGCGGCGGCGTCCGGGTCGGGATCACCGGCTACCACTCGACCGGCTACGACTTCGGCAAACAGTCGCAGACGGACCTCGAGAACGGCGAGCTCGCCTTCGGCCTCCCCGCAGCCCTCGTGGTTCTCGTGCTCGTCTTCGGGGCGGTCGTGGCCGGAGTCGTGCCCGTGCTGATGGCGATCCTGTCGATCGTCGTGGCGCTCGGCCTCGTCGCGCTGATCTCGCTCGGATTCTCGCTCTCGGTCTTCATCGTGAACATGCTGACGGGGATGGGCCTGGCCCTCGGGATCGACTACTCGCTCTTCGTCGTCTCGCGGTACCGCGAGGAGCGGTTGCTCGGCCTCCCGAAGGACGACGCGATCGCCCACGCGGGCGCGACGGCCAGCCGCGCCGTGCTCTTCAGCGGCAGCACGTTCGTCGTCGCGCTCGTCGGGATGTTCATCGTCCCGACCTCGATCATGCGGAGCCTGGCGCTCGGGGCGATCCTCGTCGGCATCGTCTCGGTGGCCGCGGCGCTGACGCTGCTCCCGGCGCTCCTCAGTGTCGCCGGAGACCGGGTCGACAGGCTTCCGATCCCCTACGTCGGCCGGAACCTCGGCCGTGCCGACGCCGCCGAGGGCCGCTTCTGGCGGCGGATCGTCGAGATCGTGCTGCGCCGGCCCGCGCTCTCGCTCGCAGTCGCGGTGGCTGCGATGCTCGCGGCCGCCTCGCCGATCTTCGGCCTGCACATCGGCGCGAACGGCGTCAGCACGCTCCCGTCGAGCCTGCCGTCGAAGCAGGGCTACGACCTTCTGCAGAAGGCGTTTCCCGTCCAGAATCCGGAGCCGGCGCGGATCGTCGCCGTCGGCGGCGATCCTGCCGTCGTGCACCGCGATCTCGTGCGGCTCGATCGGCGCCTGGCCGGCGAGGGCAGTTTCGGCTCGGGGACGATCCAGACGTCCGCCGGCGGCGGCGTCTCCCTCCTGACGTCGCCGGTGCGCGGCGATCCCGTGGGCGGCGCCGCGGTCAGGGCCGTGCGAGACCTCCGTGCGAACGTCATCCCCGCGATCTTCGACGGGAGCGGAGCGAGCGTCTACGTGGGCGGCGTGACCGCGGAGAACGTCGACTATTTCGACGCGGTGACGAACCCGACCCCGTACGTCCTCCTGTTCGTGCTCGGGCTGAGCTTCGTCCTGCTCACGGTCGCGTTCCGCTCGATCGTGGTCGCGCTCGTCTCCGTCCTGCTCAACCTCCTCTCGGTCGGCGCGGCGTACGGGCTGCTGACGCTCGTCTTCCTCTACGGAGACGGCGCGAGCCTGTTCGGCTTCCAGCACACCCACGTCATCGACGCCTGGGTGCCGCTGTTCCTGTTCTCGGTCCTGTTCGGGCTCTCGATGGACTACCAGGTGTTCCTGATGAGCCGGATCAAGGAGCGCTACGACCACTCGGGCTCGACGCGGGACGCGGTGGTGGGTGGGGTCGCGTCGACGGCACGGATCATCACCGGCGCGGCCGTGATCATCGTCGTCGTCTTCGCGGGCTTCGCGGCCGGGAAGCTCGTGATGTTCCAGCAGATGGGCTTCGGCGTCGCGGTCGCGCTGCTCCTCGACGCGACGATCATCCGCTCGGTCGTCCTGCCGAGCATGCTCGGGCTGCTCGATCGCCGCAGCTGGTACCTGCCCGGCTGGCTCGGGTGGCTCCCGCACGTCGAGGTCGAGCGGCCGGCAGCGGACCTCTGAGCCCGGGCCGACCGTAGAGGAGACATGTTCGGTCTCCTCGCGCTCCTGCTGCTCGTTTCGCCGCCGCACTTCCGCCACGCCCCGGGCTGGCATGTCGGCTCGCGGCCGGCGCATTCGTGTCCCGGCGTTCCGGCGACGCGGTGCGTTCAGGCCCCGGGGTGGGCGTCGACCGTCAGGTATCGGGATTGCCCCGACTGCGTCGCTCCCCACCGGACGCTCGCCCATCTGCCCGCGGGCGGCATCGTGATCCAGCTCGTCGACGCGAGGGAACGTCCGGCGCGGATAGCTCGCGGGAAGTGGCCGGTGCGGATCCGACGGAGCGAGGTCGGAGCGGGAGGCGAAGGCGTCCCCCGACGCTTCGGAGCCGTGCAACGCGCAGTACGGTCCGCCGGCGTCGAGCACCTGCTGTACGTCTGGTTCGGCCGCGCGCATCCGACGCGCGCTCAGCTCGCCCGCGCGAACGCCGAGCTGCGCACCGTTCGCTAGTCGAGCTCCCGCCGCAGACGCTTCGTGCGGGAGCGGCGCTTCTTCTGCTCGAGGCGGCGCTCGCGGGCGGCCCTGCTCGGTTTCGTCGGAACGCGCTTCCGCTCGACGCGCAGCGCCTCGCGCAGCACCGCGACGAGTCGCTCGAGCGCGAGCTCCCGATTGCGCGACTGGCTGCGCTCGTCCTGCGCCACCGCCCGCAGCACCGACCCGGCCCGCGAGACGACGCGCCGCTTCTGCGCCGGCGTCAGCGCATTCGAGGACTCGACGTCGAAGACGGCGACCACCCGCGTCTCGGCCTTCTGTGCGTGCTGGCCTCCCGGGCCGCTCGAGCGGGAGACTTGGAACTCGACCTCGGTGACGGGCAGGACGACCGAGCGCGTGACGCGAATAGACTCGCCGTTCATGGCCGCGATTCTGCTTGACGTGGACGGCGTCCTGCACGTCTCCGGCCAGCCACTTCCGGGGGCGGCCGACGCCGTTCGCCGGCTGCGCCGCGACGGCCACCGGCTCCGCTTCGTTACGAACACGACGACGCGCTCGAAGGCGGAGCTCGCGGCCAACCTCCAGGCGATGGGGATCGACCTCGAGGTGGGGGAGGTGCAGACGACCGCAGACGCGGCCGTCGAGGCGCTCCGCGGCCGGCGCGTTCTCGCGCTCGTCATGCATGCGCTGGTCGGCGATCTCGAGGGAATCGAGCTCGTGGGCGAGAACGCCGACGCCGTGCTCGTCGGCGGTGCCGACGACTCGCCCGAGACGAATCTCGTCTTCTCCTACATGAACCTCGCGCGGGCGTTCGCGGAGCTCGAGCTCGGCGCCGACCTCTACTGCCTCCACCGCAACCGCTGGTGGCAGACGCAGCGCGGGCCGCTGCTCGACTCCGGTTGCTACGTCGCGGGCCTCGAGTACGCGGCGCAGACCGCAGCGACCGTCCTCGGCAAGCCGAACCCCGCGTACTTCGACGCCGCCTGTCGCGCGCTCGACGCCGAGCCGTCGATGACCTGGATGGTCGGAGACGACCTGGAGACGGACGTGGCCGGTGCCCGCGGCGTCGGGATGCGTGCCGTGCTCGTGCGCACCGGCAAGTTCCGGCCCGACGCCGTCGAGCGGTCGCGGGCGAAGCCCGACGGCATCGTCTCCTCGATCTCGCAGCTTCCCGAATGGCTCGAGGAACACCTCGCATGACCGTCAGCGTCGGCACCGACCTGATCGAGATCGACCGGATCCGGCGCTCGCTCTCGAGGTACGCGCGGTTTCGCGAGCGTTGCTTCACCGAGGCGGAGCGTGCGTACTGCGACTCCCGCCGCAACCCCGCGCAGAGCTACGCCGGCCGCTTCGCCGGCAAGGAAGCAGTCGGCAAGGCGCTCGGCTTCGGCGTGGCGCGCGCCTTCGCCTGGCAGGAGATCGAGATCGTCGGGCGGCCGAAGCCCGCCGTCCACCTCTCGGGCCGGCTCGCCGAGCGCGCCGCCGCCCTCGGAGTCGCAGCCGTCGACCTCTCGATGACGCATTCGCGCGAGCTCGCGCAAGCGGTCGCGGTCGCCGTCGATGGCTGAGCTCGAGCCGCTCTACAGCGCGGAGGAGATGCGGGCCGCCGAGGCGGGCCACGACGTCGACGCGATGATGCGGCGCGCGGGCGCCGCGGTGGCGGAGGAGCTCATGCGGTGCTTCCCCGACGCACGGCGGATCGGCCTCCACGCGGGCGGCGGCGCGAACGGCGGCGACGGGCGCATCGCCGCCGAGCTCCTGCGGGCGCAGGGGCGCGAGGTCGTGGCCGACCGGCCGCACGTCGTCGTCGACGCCCTGCTCGGCACCGGGCTCAAGGGCGAGCCGCGCGAGAAGACGTCGGCGCTGATCGAGCAGATCAACGCGGCCGGCGTCCCCGTCGTCGCCGTCGACGTCCCTTCCGGCGTGAACGCGTCCACCGGCGAGGTCGCGGGCGCCGCCGTGCGTGCCGACCTCACGGTGACGATGCACGGCCCGAAGGTCGGCCTCGCGGTCGCCCCGGGCCGCTTTTGCGCGGGCGAGGTGGTCGTTGCGGACATCGGCCTCGAGCCGGCTCAGACCGAGCACCGGCTCGTCACACCGGAGATCCTGGCCGAGGTGCCGCGGCGCTCGGCGCGCGACAACAAGTACACGGCCGGGCACGTCCTCGTCGTCGGTGGCTCGAGAGGGATGACGGGAGCCCCGGCGCTCGCGGCGCGCGCAGCGCTGCGCGCCGACGTCGGCTATGTGACGATCGCGGCGCCGGCCGAGTCGCTGGCCGTCCTCGAGACGCTCGTGCTGGAGGCGGTGAAGCGACCGCTCGCAGACGTGTTCGAAGCGGCCGCGAAGGCCAGGGCGCTCGCGGTCGGCCCGGGGCTCGGTCGCGAGGAGGAGGCGAAGGCCCTCGTCCGCCGCCTGCTCGCCGAGGTGGAGCTGCCTGCGGTCGTCGACGCAGACGCGCTGTTCGAGCTCGAACCGGCAGAGTGGCCGGCGCCGCGGGTGCTCACGCCGCACGAGGGCGAGCTCGCCGGCCTGCTCGGGCGCGAGTCGAAGGAGATCGCCGCCCACCGGCTCGCGTCGGTGCGGGAGGCGGCGGAGAGGTTCCAGGCGGTCGTCGTCCTCAAGGGCGAGGATTCGCTCGTCGCCGCGCCGGGCCGCGGCGTTCTCGTCTGCGCGCTCGGCCTGCCGTCGCTCTCGACCGCTGGCACGGGAGACGTGCTCACCGGAGTCACGGCCGCGTTCCTCGCCAAGGGCATGGAGCCGCAGCGAGCCGCGGCGGCGGCGTGCGCAGCGCAGCAGCTCGCCTCGCGCCGGGCGCCGCAGCGTTACGGCCTCGTCGCGAGCGACGTGATCGAGGCGCTGCCGTCAGCTCTCGCCGGGTAGCCGGTCGAGCCGAAGAAGCTCGGGGAAGCCGGCGCTTTCGAGCCCGTCGCGCTCCTCGATCCAACCGAGCAGCGCAAGCACCACGGACAGGGAGATGAGGATCACGCCGCCCCACCTGATCGCCTCCGACCGCAAGAAGATGAGCTGGAGCGCCGGGAGCACGACGAGCGCGAGCGGCACCAGCGTCAATGTGTGTCCCGTCGGTCGTCGAACGGCGGAGAGGATCCACGCGCGGATCAGGTGGAGCACGAGCAGCAGCGCGGCCACCGACAGCTCACCCGACACGGCGTCCGCCTGGACCCAGTCCCGAGGTAGCACGTCCCACAGCGGTAGGACGACCGCTACCAGGCACGCGATTGAGGCGGTCAGCGGAACCGCCCGCGCGAGCGCCCGGCTCGGGTCGACCCGTACGGGACGGAGCGGCCCGAGCACGCTCAACAAGAGTGCTGCGGTCGCTGCGAAGCCGACGTATGACCCCCAGGCCAATCCAAAGACGCGGGACTCGTCGCCTACAGCCAGGTAGGTTCCTATGACCGAGACGAGGAAGGCGATCGCGAGGACGATCGTCAGGGCATGCGTCTCGAGTTCCGGCAGCAAGACCGCAGCGAGCAGAAGTGGAAGAGCGAGGGCACCTGCGACTCCGCCGGGAAAGATCGACCAACCGTTTGCGCTTGCTGTGAAACCTTGCGAGGCATCGCCGAGCTGCTCCCATGGCAGGAAGAGAGCGATCAGAAACAGCACGGCCGCAGCCGCACGCAAAGCCGTCCATCCACTCGGCAGCGCCGGTGGGCGCGCGCTGCGAACCCGAGCGGCTTCGATCGCGACGAGGGCCACGGCAAAGCCGATAGCGATCCAGGTTCCGTAGGCTCGGGACACAAAGATGGGAGTCGCACTGGCCGATGCGCCGATGAGGATCGCGATCGCGACTGCCAGCGCCAGGCGCAGCCCCCTGCGTGCTGAGTTCAGCAGCCGGCCCGCCCCGAGCAGTAGGACGAGAGCACCGATCACCGTGGCGGAACCGGTGACCCCGGGGAAGGTCACGCCGAGCGCACTGTCCTCTCGCATCCCCGGCAGGAGGAAGGAGACGAGCAGGCCGACGCCGATCGCGCCGGCGACTACGTCGGCAGGAGGGCGGCGGACCAGCAGTTGACGCCTGCGCAGGAACAGTCCGCAAAGGCCGGCGACGGCGCCGCCCGCAACCCCGAGATAGAACCCGTAGACCCAGTACGAATGGAGGTGGTGACTCGCAAACGCGGCCGACCTCCTCGGGTTGTTCGTGATCCCAACCTCGGCGAACACGCTGTACGCGTGAATCTCCACGGCCACGGCCGTGGCGAAATAGCCAAGGCCCACACCGAGCCCACCCAGGGGAAGGCTCGCGGCAAGCCTCGGGCGCACGAGGGCTGCAAGACAGGCGAAGACCGTGGCGACGGCGAGAAGCACGGCAACGTCTCCGACTACGCCGATCCACCCGTCGAAGCCGCCGTTGTCGAAGACAAAGGGCAGCCTCACCAAGCTGTGCCACTGCCGCCACGGCAGGAACAGGCTGGCGAGGAAGGTCAGCGCACTCGTCAGCAGCAGGAGGAGCGGCACGCGCCGTTCTCTCATCGGACAGCAATCTACTCCGCGTCCCGGCCGCCGACTAGGCTGGCCGCCGCATGCACCGCAGCGAGATCACGATCGACCTCGGCGCGATCCGCCACAACGCGCAGCGGCTCCTCGACGTGCTCGACGGCGCCGAGCTCTGGGCCGTCGTCAAGGCGAACGGCTACGGCCACGGCGCAACGGACGTCGCCCGCGCGGCGCTGAGCGCCGGCGCGACCGCACTCTGCGTGGCCACCGTCGACGAGGGGCTCGAGCTCCGAGAAGGCGAGCCGGAGGCGCGCATCCTGATCATGGGCCCGCCGAACGATCCGCGCGAGGTCGCCGCAGCGCGGGACGCGAGGCTCGAGCTCGTCGTCTCGGGCGGCGAGATTCCGACCGATCTCCCGGTTCATCTCAAGCTCGACACCGGCATGGGCCGGTGGGGGCTCGCCGAGCTGCCGGAGCCGCCGGCGAACGTCGTCGGTCTCATGAGCCACCTCGCCACCTCCGACTCGGATCCGGCGTTCGCGCGTGGGCAGATCGAGCGCTTCCGCGAGGCGACCGACGCCTACGCGCACCTCACGCGGCACATCGCGAACAGCGCGGCCGCTCTGCGGCTGCCCGAGGCGCGCTTCGACGCGGCTCGTTGCGGGATCGCTGTGCTGGGGATCTCGCCGTTCGAGTCCGATCCCGCCGAGGACGGACTCCGACCGGCGCTCTCGTGGCGGAGCCGGCTCGCCCAGGTGAAGCTCCTCCATCCGGGCGAAAGCACGGGCTACGGCCGCACGTTCGTCGCCGAGCGGCCGACCTGGATCGGCATCGTGCCGGTGGGCTACGAGGACGGCTTCCGGCGGGACATGACCGGGACACACGTGCTCGTCGACGGCGATCGGCGTCGCGCCGTCGGCACGGTCTCGATGGACGCCGTCGCCGTCGAGCTCGATCGCGAGCTGCCGGTCGGGACGCCGGTCACGATCATCGGCGACGGGGTGCGGATCGAGGAGCACGCCGACGTGGCCGACACGATCGGCTATGAAATCGCGTGCGGGATCAACGCCGGCTTCGCCAGAGCGCGCCGTGTCGTCCATGAGTGACCGCTTCGCGCGCACCGCTGAGCGAGTAGCGGCGCGTCAGGACGCCCGCGCGACGCGGCTCGCAGCGGAGGTGCGCGAGTTCGCCGCTCCCCGTGGAGACGAGCACGCGCTGGACGTCGGCACGGGTGCCGGAGCGCTCGCGCTCGCCCTCGCGCCGCTCGTGCGGGACGTCGTGGGGCTCGATCCCGTGCCGGAGCTGCTCGAGCTGGCCCGCGCCCGCGCGCTCCCGAACACCGAGTTCGTCACCGGCGACGGGACAGCGTTGTCGTTCCCCGACGGCGCCTTCGATCTCACCGGCACGCATCGCACGCTCCATCACGTCGAGCGGCCCGAGCTCGTCGTCGCGGAGCTGGCTCGGGTCACGCGAGCCGGCGGCCGCGCCCTCGTCGTCGACCAGCTCGCGCCGAGCGACACCGACGCTGCGGCCGTCCTCCACGATTTCGAGACGACGCGAGACCGCTCCCACATGCGGCTCCTCACCGACCCGGGACTGCGGGAGCTCTTCGCAGCGAACGGGCTCTCGCTCCTTCGCGAACGCCTGGAGGTGGAGCCGCGCGAGCTCGCGGCCTACCTCGACCTGGCCGGTTCCGAGGGAGAGAGCCGCGCTCGCGCCGAGGCGCTCGCCGCCGCCGACCCGCGCCTTCTGGTCGAGAGCGTCGGCTGGTACCTGCTCGAGCGAGCCGGCTAGACGCTGCTGCCGGTGACGCCGCCGTCGAGATTGGCGAACGCGTCGCGCAGCTGTGCGCGCTCCGCGTCGAGCTCGGTGAAGGAGAGCATCAGGCGCCGCTCGCCCTCCGGGGTGAGGCGGAGATGGGCGACCCGCGCGTCGCGCTGCGACTGCGCGCGGTCGATGAGCCCGGCGCTCTCGGCGCGCCGCACGAGCTCGGTCACGGTGCTCTGGGCGAGCTGCATCCGGTCCGCGAGCTCGGTCACCGTCGACCGCTGGCTGCCGTCGAGCGCGCCCTTGATCATCATCAGCAGCGTGTAGCGCTGCGGAGTCAGGCCCGACTGGCGAGCGATCTTCTCGCTCCGCCGCAGGAAGTGGCGGAGCGCCGAGCGGAACTCGGCGACCGCGATCACGTCTGCGGTCGTCGGGTCGGACTGAATGGCCATTCGCCGATTCTAGGGTGCTTTCGGCACGCGCGAAAGGACACGAGTGAAGAGATTCGGCATCGCGTCCTGCAGCGGGGCGAGCGGGCCGTAGAACCAGGGGACCGTCGTCTCGCCGCGGCCGTCCTCGAGCGAGCGGAGGACGTGGGCCGCGACGTCGTCCGGCCCGATCACGATCCGCTGCACGGGGCGGGGCAGCCACTTCTGCGGAAAACCCTCCGTCCGCGCGAAGCCGGGCTTGACGGTGTGCACCCGGATCCCCTCGCCGCGGAGCTCGACCGCCGCGGTGCGGGAGAACGCGAGCTGGGCGTGCTTCGACGCGGAGTACGGGCCGCTCGGCGGGCCGGCGACGACGCCGGAGACCGAGACGATGTTGACGACGTCGGACGGTGCTGCGGCTCGCAGGCCGGGCAGGAAGGCGCGGAGGCACCAGATGCCGCCGAGGTAGTTGATCCTGATCAGGCGCTCGATCACCTCGGGCTCGCCGTCGAGGAAGCGCGTCCGCCCCGGGATGCCGGCGTTGTTCACGAGCACGTCGATCTTCGGGTGCCGCTCGAGGACGCGGGCGGCGACGGCCTCGACGGCTTCCCGGTCGGAGACATCGCACTGCTCGGCCTCGCCGCCGAGCTCTGCCGCGAGTGCTTGCAGGCGGTCGAGGCGGCGTGCGAGCAGGACGCAACGGTCGCCGCGCGCCGCGAGCAGGCGGGCGATCTCGGCGCCGATGCCCGAGGAAGCCCCCGTGACGACCGCGACCCGGCTCACGTGAACAGGCTATCGCTCTAGGATCGCGCCATGGCCGGACCGTTTGCAGGCAAGCGTGGGCTCGTGCTCGGCGTCGCCAACCGTCGCTCGATCGCGTGGGCCATCGCCCGCGAGCTCGCGGCGGGTGGCGCGAGCCTCGCCTTCACGTACCAGGGCGAACGGATCGAGTCGACGGTGCGCGAGCTCGCCGCTTCGGTCGACTCCCCGCTCGTCACGGAATGCGACGTCCGCTCGGACGAGGACGTGGCGCGCGTCTTCGGCGAGGTGGGGGAGGCGTTCGGCGGCGAGCTCGACCTGCTCGTCCACTCCGTGGCGTTCGCGGCCGCGGAAGACCTCGAAGGGCGCTTCACCGACACGCCGCGCGACCGCTTCTGGCTCGCGCTCGACGTCAGCGCCTACTCGCTCGTCGCCTGCGCCCGCGCGGCCGAGCCCCTGATGGAGCGCGCAGGCGGCGGCGCGATCGTGACGATGACCTACCTCGGCGGCGAGCGTGCGGTGCCGCACTACAACGTCATGGGCGTGGCGAAGGCGGCGCTCAACGCCTCCGTCCGCTACCTCGCCTGGGATCTCGGCCAGAAGAACATCCGCGTCAACGCGGTCTCCGCCGGCCCCGTCCGCACGCTCGCCGCGCGGTCGATCGCCGGCTTCCCGACGATGGAGCAGATCGTCGAGGAGC
>DASUHE010000012.1:0-28350 GCA_036273695.1 Gaiellaceae bacterium | reverse complement strand
TCCGCGCCCGTGCGCGCGGGTTGTCGTTGACGTCGACGAACTGCGCGCGGCCCGAGTCGCGGACGGCGCGGGCCGTCTCGATCAGCGCCTCGGGATTGGCGCCGAGCGGCGGGTCGACCTGGACGGAGACCGCGAACTCGCGTTCCCGGAGGAGCCGTTCGAGCTGCGTCTCTCCCGTCGCGGGCTCGAACGGGACCGCCTGCTCGCGTTCGTGGACGAGGAACGAGCCGGTGGGCCGCCGGCCGGCGTCGACCGCCTCGCGGATCGCGGCGACCTGGGCCGGCGTCGTGCCGCAGCAGCCGCCGATCACCCGCGCTCCCAGTGCGCGTGCCTGCGCCGCGAACTCGGCGAAGTACGCCGGTGTGGCGTGCGGGAACATGATCCGCTGACCGCTCATGCTCGCGAGCCCGACGTTGGGCAGCGCCGCGAGCACCGCGCCGTCGCTGCGCATCTGCGCGAGCGCCGTGAGTGCCGCCGCGGGGCCGGCCCCATGGTTCGCTCCGTAGGCGGCGAGGCCGAGCGGACGTAGACGCGCCGCGGCATCCTCGGCCTTGACGCCCGCGAGCGTCTCGCCGTCGGCGTCGAACGTGAGCAGAGCGACGATCGGGAGGTCCGAGACCGAACGGACCGCGGCGAGCGCCGACTCGAGCTCTTCGAGGTCGTAGAAGGTCTCGACCATGAACAGGTCGACGCCACGGCCCTCGAGCACGCGCGCCTGCTCGGTGTAGAGCTCAGCCCGGTCGTAGCCGGCCAGCTCGACGTCGCCGAGGGGGCCGATCGAGCCGCCGATGAAGACGTCGCGGCCGGAGACCTCGCGCGCTTCGCGGGCGACGCGCACCGCCGCGGCGTTGATCTGCTCCAGCTCGTCGGCGAGGAACTGGCGGGAGAGCTTGGCGCGGTTCGCGCCGAAGGTGTTCGTCTCGATCAGCTCGGCGCCCGCGCGGATGTAGCCGAGGTGCACCTCGAGCACGCTCTCCGGCGCGCGGAGGTTCGCCTCCTCGGGACAGCGCAGCCCCGCCACGGCGCTCGAGAGCAGCGCGCCCATGCCGCCGTCGGCGACGATCGGGGTCTCCTGAGCCAGCCGCTCGAGAAAGCGAGTCATGCGTCCGCGTGGACGGTGCGGCCTTCCATCCCGCCCGCGACCGTCACGAGCTCGCCCGTCACGTGACCGGAGAGCTCGTCGGAGGCGAGCACGACGACCGCGCGCGCCACGTCTTCCGCGACCGCGACCTTCCGCAGCGCCATTGTCCGGCTGAGGCGGGCGACGAGCTCCGGGTCGAGCTCGCCGCGTGTCATCGGGGAATACGTCCAGCCCGGCGCGACGGCGTTGACGCGACCCTGCGGCGCGATGCGGACGATCTCGTTCTTCAGGCTCAGCAGCAGTCCCGACTGGATCGCGGCCTTCGCCGCCGCGTAGTCGGCGTGGCCCGCCTCGCCGAAGCGCCCCGCCGTCGAGCCGACGAGGACGAGGTTCCCGGCGCCGCTCCGCCCGACGATGCGGAGGAAGGAGCGGGCCGTGAGGAACGTCGCCGTGAGGTTGGCGCGCAGCGTCTCCTCCCAGCGCTCCAGCGGCAGCTGCCACACCGGTTCGTCCGCTCGCGGCCAGATCCCGGCGACCGCCGCACACACGTCGAGCCCGCCGAGCTCCTGCTCCGCGGCCTCGAACAGCGCGTCGACCTCGGCCTCGACGGTGAGATCCGCCTGGAGCGCGACGCCGCCCGTCTCGCGCGCGAGCTCCTCGGCGCGCTCGCGGCTCGTGCGGTAATGGATCGCCACTCTGGCCCCCTCGGCCGCGAACGCTCGCACGCACGCCGAGCCGATCCCGCCCGCGCCGCCGGTCACGAGGACACGCTTGCCGGCCAGTCCCGTCTCCACGGCTTGACGTTATCGTCCGCGCCGTGCGCGTTCACGTGATCAGCGACATGGAGGGCGTCGCCGGGATCGTCAAGTGGCAGCAGACGACCGGCGGCGAGAAGCTCTACGACGAGGGCCGCGTCCTCTACACCGAGGAGATCAACGCGGCCGTGCGCGGCGCGAAGGCGGCCGGTGCGACCGAGATCGTCGTCATGGACTGCCACGGCGCGGGCGGCGCCTACGACTTCAACTCGCTGCTTCCCGAGCTACTCGATCCCGCCTGCGAGTACGTCGTGCAGCAGGAGTGGACGGAATACACGGCGTTTCTCGAATCCGGCTGCGACGCCGCGCTCTTCGTCGGCATGCACGCGATGGCGGGTACGCCCGATGGCGTCCTCTCGCACACCGTCTCGGGGCAGGCGTGGCAGAGCCTCAGCTTCAACGGGACGTTCGTCGGCGAGACCGGCATCAACGCGGCGCTCTGCGGCCACTGGGGCGTGCCGGTCGTACTCGTGACGGGCGACCGCGCGGTGTGCCGCGAGGGGCGCGAGTTGCTCGGCGACGGGCTCACCACCGTCGAGGTCAAGGAGGGGCTCGGTCGGTTCAGTGCGCGCTCGAAGACACCGGCCGAGGCGCGGCAGCTCATCGAGGAAGGTGCGCAGAAGGCGCTGTCGGACCTCTCCGCTGTCGCGCCGTACGACCCTGGGCGCCCGTCCGAGATCGCGATCGACTTCACCACGCCCGACCGCCTGGTCGAGTTCTCGAACCGCAAGGGGGTCGAGGTGACCGGCGCGAAATCGCTCGTCGTCCGCGGAGACGACTGGTGGTCGGCCTGGTCCGGCTTCTTCTTCTAGCTGCCGGAGATTGACCTCGCCATATCCGGGTGCGATGCTTCTCGCAGCGAATGAAGACGGTGCTTGCTGCGGCGCTCGTCGCAGGGGTCCTCCCGATCGGCGTCGGGCCGTCCAAGAGCGCCTCGGGTGGAGGATTGGACTTCCCCGGGTCGCCTCATGCCGCACCCGCCAACCTGACCTATCACGGCGGCTGGGTGATGCGAACGAACGCGACCTACGTGATCTACTGGCTCCCCACCGGAAGTACCTGCGGCGCCGCGGACCCCACCTGCGACACCTACATCAGCGGAGTCGACCGCTATTTCAAAGACGTCGCTGCCGCGAGTGGAAGCGACAGCAATGTCTATTCCGTCGACACGGAGTACTCCGACACGACCGGCCCGATCGCTTACCAGTCGACCTACCGCGGCGCGTTCATCGACGAGCATGCGTTTCCGCCATAGACCCGAGCACGAGCTGCACCGATCCGCCTTATCCCATCTGCCTGACCGACCAGCAGATACAGGCAGAGGTTCAGAGAGTCATCACCGAGCTGGGCTGGCCGGACGGCGCATCGACCCTCTTCAACGTCATGACCCCGGACTCCGTCAGCGAATGCAACGACAAGACCAGCACCTTTTGCCTCGGCGACTTCTGCGCCTATCACGGGGCGTTCACGGGTTCGGACAGCCAGCCAATCGTCTACACCCTCGAGCCGTTCGCCGAGACCGACGGCTGCGCGGGGATCCCACTCAACCCTTCGCCGAACGGTGACGACGCCGACCCGACGGCCAACCTCATCAGCCACGAGATGAATGAGGCGATCACGGATCCCTGGGGCACCGGCTGGTACACCGGCGCTACGACCGCCCACGGAGAGATTGCGGACCTCTGCGCATGGAACTTCGGCAACCCACTCGGAACCGCTCCGAACGGACAGGCGTACAACCAGGTCATCAACGGCCACGACTACTACCTGCAGCAGGAGTGGAGCAACGACGGCAGCCACTGCGTCCAGCGCTACGTCCCCGGTGTCGACCTGCCGTCGAGCCTCACCGCTCCCGTCGTCATGGGATCGGCTGGAGCCGGCCGGCTCCTCTCGACCTCGAACGGCACGTGGGGTGGAGCCCCGACGAACTACTCATATCGCTGGCAGCGCTGTCCAGCGGGAGACTTGAACCGCTGCACCGACATCGCCGGCGCGACCACGAAGACGTACCAGCTCGCGACAGCCGATGCAGGCTTCGTCGTTCGCTCCGAGGTAACCGCGCTGAACGCCGCGGGCGCCTCGGCGCCCGTGCCCTCGGCGACCACCGACGCCGTCGTGCTGGCGCCGGCGTCGACGGTTCAGCCCGTTCTCTCGGGTGTGGCCGCAGTCGGCAGCACGCTTTCGACGACTGCCGGCGTCTGGAACCCGGTTTCGAGCACGCTCGCCTACCAATGGCTGCGTTGTGCGGGCGGCGGCGGCGGCTGCGCGCCGATTCCGGGAGCGACGACGCCGAACTACGTCCTGCTGACCGCCGATTTCGGCGAGACGCTCGAGGCCCGCGTCACGGCGACGGATGCGGCCGGCTCGACCGCGGCCGTCTCCAACCGCAGCCGAGTTGTCGCCACTCTCCCGGCTTCGATTTCGGCGCCTCACATCTCAGGACGCGCACGCGTCGGGAAGAAGCTGCGGGGTAGCTACGGCTCGTGGGCGAACTCACCCACGGCCTACAGCTACCAGTGGCTCCGCTGCAACAAGCGCGGCGGATCTTGCCGCGCCATCCGTCGCGCGACTCACTCGACCTACCGGTTGAAGGAGCGCGACCTCGGGCACCGGCTACGGCTTCGCGTCAGTGCGCTCAATGTCGCGGGAAGCGTGTCGGCAACCTCCCGGGCCACGGCCCGCGTGGGGAAGAAGCGCTAGCGGGACTCGACGATCCCGAGGCCCTCGACGAGGGTGAAGAAGGCGCGAGCGAACGGCGACGCCTCGGTGCGGGCCCGCACCTCGTTCCAGTCGATCTGCTCGCGCAGGGCCCGCGTCCACTCGAGCAGGGCGCCGAAGTCGGGCTCCTGCTCGGTGATCGCCATCAGCTTCGAGACCAGGACGTCCTCGAGCGTGGACACGCGCACCCGCACCGCCATCACCTCGGCGAGCGGCGCTCGCTCGATCAGTTCGTCTGTGATCGGGCCGCTCGCGGGGTTGTAGATCAGATCGACGAGCGAGCCGTTCCGGTGCCAGGCCTTGACGAGCCAGCCTTCGGGCGGCCGCTCCGTCTCCCAGCCTTCCCCCTCGAACGCGCCGAGGGCTTTGTCGATGTCGTCGGGACGGACGAGGAAGTCGACGTCGTGCTCGCTGCGCGGCCCGCCGCGCGCCCACGCCGACAGGCCCCCTCCAAGCACGAAAGGGATCTCGGCGCGCTGGAGCACGCCGACAGCATCCTTCATGGCGTCGATCAGCTCCTCGAACGTCGGTTCCGGCATTTTTCGGTCGTTTCCGGATTGTCCAAACGCGCAACATGACCCCCGGCATGATCCGGATCGCGGCAGCTGCCGACATCCATGCCTCCGACGTGAGTGCCGAACGCGTCGAGCGGGCGTTCGCGGACCTCGAAGGCGAAGCCGACGTCGTCCTCCTCGCCGGAGACCTGACGACGAGCGGCGAGCCGGAGCAGGCGGAGGTGGTCGCGGCCGCGTGCCGGCAGCTCGACGTGCCGATCTTCGCCGTCCTCGGCAACCACGATCATCACGCGGAGCGGACCGAGGAGCTGACCGAGGTGCTCGAGGGGGCCGGCGTCCGGCTCCTCGACCGTCAGTGCGCGACCTGCCAGGTGGACGAGCTCGAGCTCGGCGTCGTCGGGGCGAAGGGGTTCGTCGGCGGGTTCCCCGGCTCGGCGTTGCCCGACTTCGGCGAGCCCCTGCTGCGCAGGGTCTACGCCGAGACGAGCGCCGAGGCGGAGGCGATCGCGAGCGGGTTGCAGGCGATCGTCCACTGCGACGTCCGTGTCGTCCTGCTCCACTACGCGCCGGTCGTGGACACGCTCGAAGGGGAGCCGCCGGGCATCTACACGTACCTCGGCTGCGACCGGCTGGCGACGCCGATCGCCGAGAACGGCGCCGACCTCGTCCTCCACGGCCATGCCCACGCCGGCTCGTTCGAAGGCTGCATCGGCGACGTGCCGGTCTACAACGTCGCCGTCCACGTGACCGGCCGCAACTTCTGGATCTTCGAGCTCGACGGGGGCGGCGTCCGTCGCGGCGGCGAAGTCGTGGAAGTGCGCGAGCCGCCCCAGTAGCTAGGTTGGCGAGATGGAAGGCAAGGTCGCGCGCATCTCGATCGCGCCGGTGAAGGCGCTCCACCTGCTGAACCCCGACGAGGTCGAGCTCGGCAGGGCCGGCGTGACCGGCGACCGCCGCTTCTGGCTCGTCGACTCGGACCGCAGGCTCGTCAACGGCAAGCGCCATCCCGAGCTGATGCGAGTCCTTCCGGAGTGGGACGAGGAGTCGCGCCGGCTCGCGCTCACGTTCCCGGACGGCTCGGTCGTCGAGGGCGAGGTCGACCCCGGCGAGCCGTTCGCCGCCGAGCTCTACGGCACGCCGCATCCGTCGCGCACCGTGCCCGGGCCGTGGCAGGAGGCGCTCTCCGAGTTCGCAGGCGAGCGGCTGACGCTGCTCTGGTCGGAGGGAGGCGCGCAGGATCGCGGCAACGACCGGGGCGGCTGGGCGTCGGTGGTCTCTCGCGGCTCGCTCGAGCGGCTGCGGGCGGAGGCCGGCGCGGCCGAGCCGGTCGACGGGCGCCGCTTCCGGATGCTGTTCGAAATCGACGGTGTCGAGCCGCACGAGGAGGACGAGTGGCTGGGACGCCGGGTGACGATCGGCGACGCGGTGATCGTCCCGCTCGGGGACATCGGCCGTTGCGTCGTCACGACGTGCGATCCCGACACCGCGGTCTCCGATTTCGACACGCTCAAGCTCCTCGCGGGCTACCGGCGGGACGGCGTCGTCGAGCCGCTCCCGTTCGGCGTCTACTGCGACGTCGTCGTAGCGGGCCGAGTGCGCGTGGGCGATCCGGTACGTCTTAGCGTGCCGGACGCGGTCCAGGCATAGCATTAGCGCGATGGCAGCGAAGGCGAAGACCGATGACAAGGGGCCGGTCGAGCGGCTGCACGAGCGGATCGTCGCCGGCGACCGCGGCTGGTTCTTTTCGCAGATCGCCGGCCGGGTGACCGAGGAGCGCATGGCGAAGGGCCTGTCGCAGCGCGAGCTGGCCGAGCTCGTCGGGACGACGCAGTCGGCGATCGCCCGCCTCGAGCGCGGCGGCCGCCCGCCGCGCATCGACACGCTCCTCAACATCGCGGACGCGCTCGACTGCGAGCTCGTCGTCGAGCTCGAGCCCCGCACGCACTAGGGATGGCGCAGATCGTCGTCGCCGTCGCGGGCGACTCGATCTCGGCGGGGTCGCCGTTGTGGGATCCCGATCCCGGCGTTCGCGCGCTGCTCGCCTTTCCCGAGGAGCGGAGCCAGTGGCAGTGGTGGGCGGCGCAGGCCGACGAGCGGCTCGAGTTTCGGACGACTGCGGTCTACGGCGAGCGCACCGACGAGATCGCGCGCCGGCTGGGCCTCGTGCTGGCTGAGGCGGACGTCCTCGTCGTCCAGGGCGGCATCAACGACGTCGTGCAACGGCGGTCCGTGGAGGAGGCCGCCTCGAACCTCGAGGCGATGCTGGAACGCGGCCGCGCCGCCGGGCTCGCGCTTGCGCTCACCGACGTGCTCCCGTGGAACAACGGAGACGAGCGTGCTGCCCGCGACATCGCGCGGCTCAACGCGCTCGTCCGTGAGGTCGCGGCGAAGGCGGGCGCGGCGTTCCTGCCGTTCCACGACACGCTCGCGGATCCGGCCGACCGGAGCCGCATGGCCGCGGGCCTGACGGACGACGGAGACCATCCGTCGGTCGAGGGACACCGGCTGCTCGGCGAGCGGGCGTTCCGGCTGCCGGGCTAGACGTCGAGCTCGAGCCCGTCGTACGCGCGCTCGACCCCGTCGGGCAGCGGCAGCTCGTCAGGGCGGTGGATGACGACGAACCGGTCGGCGCCGGACGAGGCGAACGCCTCGAGCGCCTCCTCGGCCGTCAGGTGCCCGCGGATTCCCTGCTCGGGCTGAGAGAGGGTCGCTTCGCAGAGGAAGAGGTCTGCGTCGCGCGCGAGGTCGACGAGCCCGTCGCACGGCGCGGAGTCGGCGCTGTAGGCGAGCGTCCGGTCGCCGTCCGACACGCGCAGCCCGTAGCTCTCGAGGGCGTAGTGGAGCATCCGGTACGCGACGAGCTCGAACCCTGCGGCCGCGAACGGCGTCTCCTCCGCATACTCGTGCACGTCGAAGAGCTCGAGGATCGCGTTCGCGTACAGCACAGGATCGAGCCCGTGCAGCGTCTCGCGGCCGCCGTGCGGCAGCCACAGCTCGGGCGGCGGCACCTCGCGGCCGGCGCCGAACAGACCGCCGAAGGCCCAGGGCACGAGATCGCCCCAGTGGTCGAGGTGGAAGTGGGTGATGACGATCGCGTCGAGCTTCGGCCACGCCTCGAGCCGGCGCAGCCGCGGCAGCACTCCGGGGCCGCAGTCGAGCAGGAGCCGGCGGCCGTCCTCTTCGACGAGGTATCCGGACTGGGCGCCGCCCGGGTTGGGCCAGGCGGGAGAGCAGCCGACGACGTGGACGCGCACGGGCCGTATCCTTGCTGCAACGAGCCGGCGCTCGCATGAAGAAGCGCAGCTGTGTATAACTGCGCCGTGGCCGGAGCCTCGATGGACACGCTGAAGAAGGTCCCGCTCTTCGCGGGCCTCGACAACCGCGAGCTCCAGCAGATCGCGGACAGCCTGCGCGAGCGCCGCTTCCACGCGGGCGACACGGTGACGCAGGAAGGTGCGGGCGGCGTCGGCTTCTTCGTGGTCGAGAACGGCGAGGCGGACGTTACGGTCGGCGGGCAGGAGCGAGGCGCCATCGGCCCCGGCGACTACTTCGGCGAGATCGCGCTCATCAACGAGTCGCCGCGCACCGCCACGATCACGGCCCGTACGGACATGGTGTGTTACGGCATGACGCCGTGGGACTTCCGCCCGCTCGTCGAGACCAACTCGGCGATCGCCTGGAAGCTCCTGACCGCCATGGCCGAGAAGCTGAAGTAGCCCCGCGGCGCCGCTCTAGCGAAAGCGCCGGGCGCCGTAGTAGCCCGCGTACTCGTGCATCGTCGAGACGCGGACGCGGGCTCCCGAGTGCGGCGCGTCGATGAAGCGCCCGTCGCCGACGTAGATGCCGACATGGCTCGCGCCGTAGAAGAAGACGAGGTCGCCGGCCCGCAGGATCCGACGTCCGATGCGACGGCCGTGGGCGAGATCCGCCCAGCTCGAATGCGGCAACGCGATGCCGAAGTGCCCGTAGACGAAGCGGACGAGGCCGGAGCAGTCGAAGCCGGTGCGGGGGGTCGAGCCGCCGTAGCTGTACCGGATCCCCAGGAAGTGGCGCGCGTAGGAGACGACCCGGTGACCGAACACGAGCGCCGTTGCGTTCGCAGAGTGCGCCGCGAGGCGTCTCGGCCGCGGCTCGAGCTTCTGCACCGGAGCCGCGGACTTCCTCGCCGTCGAGCGGGTCGCACGACCCTGCAGGGGACGGACGAGCGCAAGTCCCAGGGCGAAGACGATGGCGAGCAGCAGTATGAGAAGGCGGATTGGCCGCATGAGAAACGAGAACTCCCGTCGATGGGCGCGGCCGTCGCAGAGTGCGGCCGCTCGCTTTCGGCGTGGACCGGGACTTCAGCACACCTGGAAGCGACCCGCTTCACCCGTTCGGGTGGGTCGACCCAGTTTTGGACAGGTTGGCGCAGATTCGGCGGAAAGTCTTTACTTCGTGCGGGCGACGCGTACCTGCCGCAGCAGCCAGGGCAGCTTGGGCCAGCCCTTGACGGCGAGGTCCTCGAAGAAGAGGGAGCCGCCCCGGCCCGACACGAGCTCGAGCCAGGGCGAGTCCTGCACGCGAAAGCCGTCGGCGACCGTGCCGTTCCGGTCGACCGCGACCGGGTAGGACAACGGGTGAGGCAGGCTGCGCAGGAAGCGCGGCAGGGCCTGCGGGGACGCCTCGACTCCGGCCTCGTCGATCGCGACGAGCCGCGGGAGCCCTTCGCGTCTCGCCGCGGCCTGGTAGCGGTTCAGCGCTTCGAGCTGCGTGCCGAGGTCGGTGACCTCGGTCTCCCAGGTGTCGAAGAAGAGGACGAGGTGGGCGCCCGAGCCCGGCCCGAGGCGCACGGTTCCGCCACCCGCGCGTGGCAAGGTCACCCGGGTGTGGGGGCCGCGGAGAACCGGCTCGGCGAGCGAAGGCGCGCCGTGGAGCGGCGGATGGCCCGGAAGCAGCGCGGAGATGCTCTGCGCGAGCTCGTACCCCAGCTGGCCGACGCCCGAGTACGCCATCTCGGTCAGGTAGAGCCGTGACTCGCGGCCGCGCCGGTCGATCACGAACGTCGCCGGCGTGTGGTCGATCGCCCCGTTCAGGACGGCCGCCTCGATGCCGTACTCGCGCCAGACTCGTCGCAGCTCCGGCAGCGATCCCGTCAGGAAGCGCCAACGGTGGAGCATCCCGTGCACCTTCGAGTAGGCCCGAACCCACTTGACCTCCGTCTTTTGCGGGTTGGCGCCGATCCCGACGAGCTCGACCCCCGAAGCAGCCGAGCCGAGGAGCGCCTTCGCATGGAGCAGGGCCGTGGTCGTGAGCGGGCAGATGGTGGTGCACTGGGGGTCGTTGAACGAGAGGACGACGACCTTGCCGCGGAGCGAGCGCAACGAGACGCGCCGGCCGAACTGGTCGGTCAGGGTGAAACCGGGGGCCATCGCGTTGAGCGGAGCTCCCGGGTCGACCTGCGAGCTCGGTACCGAGCTCGTCGCCGAGAGCGGCGTCGCCGGCGACCCCGAGGAACGGCCCGCCGCGATGGCGGTGCCGATGCCGACCCCGACCAGGAGCGCGACTCCGAGCACCGTCCATTGCAACCGGCGGGACACCGATTCGCAGTATGGCACCGCGATGTACGCTGCCCGGGCGTGGCCGTCAGCTCCTCCCTCAGCGCCACCGGGATCCGCTGGGACCTGAGCGATCTCGAGCCGGACGCGGCGCAGGCGCGTCGCGACTGGGACGAGCTGGTGCACCGGGCGCGCGACTACGCGGAGCGGCGGCGAGGCACGGTCGGCCGCTCCGGCGCCCAGGGCCTGCGGGAGCTGCTCGACGAGCTCGACGCGCTCACGCAGGACATCTCGCGCGTGCACTTCTACGCCACCGCGCGAGAGCACACGGATGCGACGGATCCGGAGACGAACGACCTCGCGACGCTCGCGCGCGACAAGGCCGCCGAGCTCGAGAGCCTCCTCCTGTTCGTCGAGCTCGAGTGGATCGCCCTCGACGATGCCGAGGCGGACGCGCTGCTCGAAGATGCCGAGCTCGATCCATACCGCCACAAGCTGCGGGTCGCGCGCGAGGAGAAGCCGTACGTCCTGTCCGAGGGCGAGGAGCAGGCGCTCAACGCGCGCCGCCCCGCGATCTCGGCCTGGGAGGCGCTGCACGGCCGCGAGCTCGCGACCCTGACCGCCGAGTTCGACGGCGGCGACGGTCCCGAGCCGCACACGATCGACCGCCTCCTCTCCTACGTCCACCATCCGGACCGCGAGCTGCGGCTCGCGGCGCTCGACGTCCTCTATGGCGCCCTGGACGACGTCGCGGACGTGCAGGCCGCGTGTTACGACGCGATCGTCGGCGACAGGCTTTCGATCGATCGGCTGCGCGGGATCCCGGATCCCATGTGGCCGACCAACCAGCGCAACGAGCTCGACGGCGCCGTCGTCGAGACGATGATGGCGGCCATCGAGGAGCACTATTCGATCGGCCGCCGCTGGTTCGAGCGCAAGGCCGGGGCGCTCGGGCTGGCCCGGTTGCAGCTCGCCGACCAGTACGCGCCGGTCGGCAGCGACCGCCGGGTCGAGTGGACGGAGGCGGTGGCGATGGTGGACGACGCGCTGCGCGACTTCGAGCCGCGGCTGGCGGACATCTTCCGCACGTGCCTCGAGCGCGGGCACGTCGACGCGGAGCCGCGTCCGGGCAAGGTCGGCGGCGCCTACTGCAACTCGGTCTCGAAGGCCGTGCTCCCGTTCATCCTCATGAACTACACCGACCAGCTGCGCGACGTCGTCACGCTCGCGCACGAGTTCGGCCACGCCGTGCACGGGACGCTCGCGCTCGAGCGGCAGGCCTACCGCTCGTACCACACGGGCCTGGCGCTGGCCGAGGTGCCGTCGACCTTCGCGCAACTCCTGGCCGTCGAACGGTTGATCGACCTGGAGGAGGATCCGGCGACGCGGGTCATGCTCCTCGCCGACCGCGCCGAAGGCGCGATGGCGTCGATCTTCCGCCAGACGATGATGGCGCGGTTCGAGGGACGTGCGTACGCCGCGCGCGGCGAGGGGAAGGCGCTCAACCGCGACCGGCTCGCCGAGCTATGGGTCGAGGAGAACGAGCGCTACTACGCCGACTCGATCGACCTGCCCGACGGCTACCGGCTCGGCTGGTCGTACATCCCGCACTTCATCCACGTTCGCTTCTACACGTACGCCTACGCGTTCGCGCACCTCGTCGCGTTCTCGCTCATGGCGCGCTACCGCGAAGACCCGGAGCGCTTCGCGCCGGCCTATCTCGAGTTTCTCGCCAGCGGCGCCTCACGATCGCCGCAGGATCTTCTCGCCCCGCTCGGAGTCGACCTGCGCGATCCGCAGACGTGGGCTCACGCCTTCGCCGAGTTCGACCGCTGCGTGCTCGAAGCCGAGGCCGGCGTCGACGAGTTCGGCACCGGCTGACGCGGTCTCCGCGAGGAACGAGACTATGATGAATGGAGGAGGTGCGGACATGAAAAGGGTGTTGAGCTTTGCGGCCGTGCTCATTCTCACTGGAGCAATTGCCGGTACTGCGGCCGCTTCCCTGAGGACCTACATCGTGGGAACGAAGTTGGTGAAGGGAGTCGGCACTGTTGGCTCCTTTTCCGCGACGGTGAAGAAGCCCTACAAGATCATCCTCTATTGCGAAGGTCCCAATGCTCGTTGCGGTGCAAAGGTGGTCTGCGTAAGGGGAACGGCCAAATTCACCTGGAACCGATCCGGTCTCGCGCCCGGTACCTGGAATCTGAAGAAGAAGGCGTGGTACCGAATGGATAGCTGCCATTTCACGGCGACCATCAAATCCGGATTCAGAAACGCCCGGGAGACCGTTCAGGCCACAGTGCGTTCCTGATCGCCCGCCGAGCTAGCCTGACCGCGGTGGCCGAGTTCCTCCCGCCCGAGTTCGAGGTGCCCTTCGGGCTCGAGACGCCCGAGTTCCTGCTCGAGCCGCTCGGGCCCGAGCACAACGACCTGGATTACGCCGCCTGGACGTCGTCGCTGCAGCACATCGCTGCGACGCCGGGGTTCCCGTGGGGTTCCTGGCCGCGCGAGATGACGGCGGACGAGAACCGGGCGGATCTGGAGCGACACGCCGAGGACTTCCGCACGCGGCAGGGTTTCACGTACACCGTGCTCGATCCGGCGAGCCGCGACGTGATCGGATGCGTCTACATCTACCCGGCGCGCGACGCCGAGCACGACGCCCGCGCGCTCTCCTGGGTGACGGCCGGCCGTGCGCACCTGGACGCGCCGCTGTGGCGCGCGGTCAGCGAGTGGCTCGCGGCCGACTGGCCGTTCGCCGGCGTCGAGTACGCGCCGCGCCCGAGCGAGGGCTCGGCGCGGCGTGGCTGACGACGGCCGCCCGCCGATCTGCCCACGCTGCGGCGTGACGATGGTTCCCGCCGCGCTCAGCGCCGACGAGAAGCGCGAGGGCGAGTGGGTCTGCCTCGAGTGCGAGGAGCTCGAAGAGGGCGAGTGAGCAGCGTCGCTACGCGGCGGCGAAGCCTTCGCGGCGGAGGAGCTCGCGCGCCCGCGCGGCGTTGTCGGCTCCCGCGACGAGGATCACGAGCACGCCGCCGTACTCCGGCGAGACGTGGCGTAGCTCGAAGTCCTCGAGGTTGATCTGCGCCGCGCCGAGGATCTGCGTGATCCGCGCGAGCACGCCCGGCCGGTCGGGGACGCGGATGCGGATGCGGTTCAGCTGCGCCGGCGCCGTGCGGTAGGCGAACGACTCGAGCCTCTCGCGTGCGGACGCCGCGGTGGCGATCGTCCGTCCGATCCGCTCGCGGTCGCCGTCGCGGAGCGCCTGCTCGAGCTCGTCGAGCGAGTCGCGGAGCCCTGCGAGCGCGGCCGCGATCTCGTCGGCGTTGCCGAGGAAGATGTCGCTCCACACGGCTGCGTTCGCTCCGGCCAGGCGGGTCATCTCGCGCAGCGACGCGCCCGCGAAGGCCAGCGGCGCGTCGTCCTCCTCGGCAGCCACGGCGACGCGCAGCATGAGCAGGTTCGCCAACGCGTGAGGGAGGTGGCTCGTGAGCGCGAGCAGGCGGTCGTGGGCCGCGGCGTCCGTCCGCACCGGCCGTGCGCCGAGGGAGGAGACGAACCGCTCCACGAGCTCGATGCTCTCGGCGGACGACGCAGCGGTCGGCGTGAGGAACCACGTGGCGGCGTCGAAGAGATCGGCGGCCGCGCGGCCGGGGCCGCCCGTCGCGCCACCGGCGACGGGATGGCCGGGGACAAAGCGCGGGTCGGCGATCGAGTCGAGCGAGCGCTTCGTCGACGCGACGTCTGTCACGACCGTCTCCGGCCCTGCCGCCTCCAGTGCCGCTTCGACGACGGCCGGTGCGGCGCCGACCGGGACCGCGACCACGACGAGGTCCGCGTCGCCGACCGCCTCCGCGAGCGACGCCGCCGGCACCAGCATGCCGCGTCCGGCCGCGGTCTCGAGGACGCCGCGATCGGAGTCGAAACCGCGGCAGACGGTGCCGGCGCGACCGGCGGCGAGCGCGACCGACGTCCCGACGAGCCCGGTGCCGACGACGGCGAGCCGCTCGACCGCGCGCGGTCGATCCGCGCTCGTCTCGGCAGGCGCAGGTGCGCGGCGGTCGGCCGCGACCTCCTGCTTCAGCACGTCGAGGATCGCCGCGAAGATCGAGTTGACTCCGCGCTCGGTGAGCGGCCCCCGGTTCGCGGCGACGAGGGCCTGCAGCAGGTCCGCCTCGCGCTCGGGGTCGATCCAGCGCTCGCCCGCGGCGTCTTTGTGGTCGCGGACGGCGGCGACCAGCTCGAGGCGCCGGTTCAGCAGCTCGAGCAGCCGCCGGTCGAGCTCCGAGATCTCGCTCCTGAGCGCCTCGAGCTCGCTCATGCGACGTGCTTCTCGCCGGCCTCGACCGCGACGGCCAGCCGGTTCGCCGGCGGCGCCAGCGGGCAGACCCAGCCGGGGTCGTACGAGCAGGACGGGTTGTAGGCGAAGTTGAAGTCGAGCACGAGCCTGCCGTCGTCTTCCCCGAGATCCGCGCCTTTCACCGTGTCGAGGAGGTAACGGCCGCCGCCGTAGCTCGCATCGCCGCTCGTCGCGTCGCGGAAGGAGAGGAACGCCCCGCCCCCGTACGCGGCGAGCCACGCGACCTCGAGCGCAAGGTGCTCGCCGCGCAGCTCGAAGCTCGCGCGGGCGAACGGCCGGAACGCGATCTGCTCGCTGCCGCTCGTGGCGACGGGCTGAGGCGGCGCGTCGAGGTCCTCGAGCTCCGCGAGCACGCGTGCCTCGGGGTCGTACGGCCAGTACGCGAGGCCGGCGAACGATGCCCGGCGCTCGTCCGGCAGCGGCGACTGTGGGTGTGTGCGGAACAACTCGTCCCGTGTTTCTCGCCAGAGCGTCCAACCGGATTCCGGCGGCAGCGTGCGAACCTCGGCGTAGAGGCCGAAGACGCGCCGCTTCCAGTCGAGCAGCGCGAGCGTGTCGGCGGCGGACATCTCCCGACGCTACCCGGCGAGCTCCCTCATGCGCTCGACCGCGGTTCGCAGGGAGCCCTCGTCGAAGAGGTAGGGCGACGCGTTCGCGACGAAGCGCAGCGGACCGTTCAGCTCGTCGCCGCCCGCGGCGGCGTTCGCGAGGTAGCGAACCGGGATCTCGTGGCAGACGACGAGGGTCACCAGCTCGTCGCGCGCCAGCAGCCGCTCGCAGGCGTCCGCGTAGCGCAGTGCGGCCTCGTCGAGGCTCTCGCCGCCGGGGAAGCGCTCCTTGCGGTCGGAATGCGCGGGCGCGTCGCGGTAGGCGTCGAGCGAAGCGCCTTCGAGCTCGCCGATGCGGACGTCTCCGAGCTCGTCGTCGACGAGGTGCGGGACGTCGCGGCCCGCGAGCGCGATGTTGGCGGTCTGGAGCGCGCGCGGGAACGGGGAGACGGCGACGAGATCGACCGGCAGCGCGGCGAGCTCTCCGGCGAGGCGCTCCGCCTCCTCGATCCCCTGCTCCGAGAGGCCGCGGTCGAGAGCCGGGTCGCCGTTGACGATCTTGTCGACATTGAAGAGCGACTGCCCGTGGCGTACGACGAGGAATAGCCGCATCATCGTCGGAGCCTAATCGTGGCGCTGCGGCCGGCCCCGGAACGAAACGTCCCGCACGTTCGCCGCCGGAGCCGACCGCATGCTCCGGCGCACGTTTCCGTTCAGGCGTCTCCGAAACGCGAAGAAGCGTGGAGCATCCTCTTGAAGGTGCTCTGTTTCGGGAACAGCCAGCGGTCGGCGGCGGCGCCGACGGCCCAGACGATGATCGTGCCGCCGACGAGCGTCCAGAAGCCGCCGATCCGGAAGCCGCCGACGAACGCGTCGGTGAGCCAGAGGATGAACATGGCGACGAAGAACCACGCGACGCCGAGCGTGACCAGCATGAGCGGAAAGGTCAGCAGCTTCAGCACCGGCTTGACGAACGTCGCGAGGAGCCCGTAGACGAGCGCGGCGAGGATGAGCGTCCCTGCCGAGCCCCCGACCGAGATGCCCGAGAAGATCCACGCGGCGACCGCGAGCGCGGCGGCGTCGACGGCCCAGGCGACGAGCAGGCGGAGCGGGAACGGCATGCGGCGATCGTAACCTCTCGTGCTGCGCCGAACAGAGCCGCCCTGCCGGGACGGTTGCGTTTCCGAACGTATTTCCCCGGGTTGACTGACCGTTCAGTCGAATTGCAGCAGGTTTTGTCGGAGGATTCTGCGGGGTAAGAACCGACGGTTTCCGTCAAAAACGCGCCAAGCGTTGATTTATCCACTTTCGCCTCGAGGGGGACGAATGGACGTACCGGGTGGTGGCAGGGCACGGGCGAGGCTGGCCCCTGCGATTCTGTTTGCGGCACTGGCGGCGGTCTTCACGATCTCGCCTGCAGCCCGCGGAGCAACGCCGGCGAGCGGCACTCTGACCGATACCTCCGGGCCGGTCGTCTACAGCGCGGGGCCGTTCGCGGTCGCGAACCCGACTCCCGTTCCTCTCGTCGACTCCGGGCCTGAATGCGACAACCCGGTGCAGCCGTGCGACGACTTCATCCTCACGGTCTCGCTGCCGAGCGGCTATGCGGAGCAGCACCCGAACGACGTGATCCGGGTCACGGCCGGGTGGAACGACACCGGTGCGGGTCTGTCCGACTACGACCTGTACGTCTACAAGGGCACCGTCACGAACACCGACGGCTCACAGGCCGCGTACGTCCAGTCGGCCAGCAGCGCCGACCCCGAGATAGCGTCGATGCCCGTCTTCGACGGGACGCAGAGCTTCACCGTCAAGGTCGTTCCGTTCACCCCGACCGCGGAGACGGTCGACGTCACGGCGGAGATCGTCGCAGGCTCGGCGAGCGGCGGCGGCGGGAGCACGAGCTTCGGAGGCCCGACCCAGACCCAGCCGGGCGTGCCGCGCTACCAGATCCTCGCGGCGCCGGACGGCTCGAATGCGAACTCGTCGTCGGGCGAGTTCAACATCGGCTTCGACCCGAAGACCGGCAACATCATGACCAACTCGTGGGGTGACGTCTTCCGCGTCACGCCGCCCGAGCTTCGCTCTCCCGCGCTGCCGGAAGCCGGCCCCGCGCAATGGACGGATGTCAGCCCGTCGATCGCGAGCACCACGACGCTCGATCCGATCCTCGTCACCGACCGGTCGACCGGTCGCACCTTCATCTCGAACTTCACGGGTGGGCCGACGCTGCTCTTCGCGTCGACCGACGACGACGGCGCCACGTGGAACCAGGCGACGATCGCCCCGCCAACCGGGGGAGCCGATCACGAGAGCATCGGCGTCGGGCCGTACCCGGCTCCGCTGTCCGGGGTGACGAACCCCGTCTACCCCAATGCCGTCTACTACTGCTCGCAGTCGGAGAAGCCCGACGTCTGCTCCCGGAGCGACTCGGGCGGGCTCGAGTTCGGCCCCGGTGTGCCGGCGACGAACGGGATCACCGACTGCAGCGGCCTCCACGGCCACGTCAAGGTCGCGCCCGACGGCACCGTCTACCTGCCGAACAAGACGTGCGGCTCGGATCAGGGCGGCGCGGTCTCGACCGACGCGGGCACGACGTGGAGCCGGTTCCTCGTTCCGAACAGCGGCACGAGCCAGAGCGACCCGTCGATCGGGATCGCCAGCGACAACACCATCTATGACTGCTACACGCCGAACGACGGGTCGCCGCACGTCGCGGTGAGCCACGACCGCGGACGGACGTGGAGCAACGACTTCGACGTCGGTGCCTCGGTCGGCGTCGTGCAGGCGGTCTTCCCGGAGGCGGTCGCCGGCGATCCGAATCGCGCAGCATGCGGCTTCCTCGGCACGAACAAGGCCGGCGACTTCAACTCGTCCAGCTTCACCGGCCGGTGGTACCTGTACATCGCGACGACCTACGACGGCGGCAAGACGTGGACGACGGTCAACGCGACGCCGAACGACCCGGTGCAGGGTGCGGGCGGTCTCTGCCTCGCGGGGACTCTTTCGTGCGGGCAGAACCGCAACCTGCTCGACTTCGACGAGGTCACGATCGACAACCGCGGCCGCGTCCTCTACGGCTACGACGACGGTTGCGTCAGCAGCGTCTGCGTGGCGGGCGGCGGCGCGCTCAACGACTACGTCGCCTTCGCGCGCATCGCGCGCCAGACCGGCGGGAAGCCGCTGTACGCGAAGTTCGACCCCGTCGAGCCGACGGTGCCGAAGACGCCGTACCTCGACGGCATCCGCTACAGCGCGAAGGCGATCCTCACGTGGAACGCGCCCGACAACGGGGGCTCGGATCTCACCGCCTACCGCATCCTGCGCGGCACGAGCCCCGGCTCGGAAACGCAGATCGCCACCGTCGGCGGCGACAAGACGCAGTACGAGGACGCGTCGATCGACTCTTCCGTCGACAAGTACTACTACGAGGTGGTGGCCGTCAACGGCCTGGGCGACAGCCCGGCGTCGAACGAGGTGGGGCTCTCGGTGAGCGCCGATCCTCCGCCGCCGCCGAACCAGTGCAAGGCACCGGGTCTGCCGCTCCTCGCCGACGACTCGGGCGACAGCACGCCGCCCACGCCGGGGGCCGACCTCAAGGCGCTCCAGCTCGCGCAGCCGTACTCGAGCGACGGAAAGCTCATGCTCCGCTTCGAGCTCGACACCGACCCGGGCGTGAGCCAGCAGCCGCCCGGCTCGTACTGGTACGTCTCGTTCAGGGAGCCGGACGGGACCGTGCACGGCGTCCGGATGTGGTTCGACCCGAACGCGCCTTCGACGCCGACCTTCCAGTCGTACGTCGCACAGGGGAATACGCAGGGCGCCGTCGACGGCAGGTTCGTGCAGAGCGGCACGACCAAGCCGGCCGACCCGTCCAGCTTCTACGACCCGACGACGGGCACGATCGTGATCGACGTCGCCGCCTCCGACCTCGGGCTGAGCCCCGGCGACACTATCAACGGCTTCAACGCGGCCTCGGTCGAGGGGGTCGACACCGCGGCCGGCGGCCTGGCCCAAACCTACGACGAGATGCCCGACGGCCTCGCCTACCAGGGCACCTACCCGGTCGAGAGCAACGACGCCTGCGCGCCGGACACGGCGCCCACCGCGAACCTGGCCGCCTCCCCGCGGTCGGGGAACGTGCCGTTGCAGGTCGCGTTCGACGGATCGGGCTCCTCCGACCCCGACTCCGGCGACTCGGTCGCGTCGTACACCTTCGACTTCGGGGACGGCTCGCAGCCGGTGACGCAGTCGACGCCGACCGCGACGCACACCTACACGAACGCCGGCGAGTTGAAGGCGACGCTCACGGTCACCGACACGCACGGCAAGAAGAGCATCGACAACGCCTCGGTCGTGATCGACGTGCAGCCGACAGTCGCCTGCTTCGAGGACGACAGCCCGAACATCGCGTACGACACGGGCTGGCACACCGTCAAGGACGGCGACGCGACGGCCGGCCACTTCCGCACGAGCAACGGCAAGGGGCTGAGCTTCACCTTCCAGACCTCGGCGACGAGCGGAACGCTGACGTATCGGTACGCGACCGCGAAACAGGGCGGCTCCGCCGACCTCTATCTCGACGGGAGCAAGGCCCAGACCGTGAGCTACGCCGGCAGCTCCGGATCCGGCAACGCCCCGACCTTCGGTGCGTCGGTGACGCTGCCGCTGGCGGGCTCCGGCACGCACACCTTCGCGGTGAAGAATGCGCAGGGGCTCGACTTCGTCGACCAGGTCTGCGTGACCGACGGGACCTCGAGCTCGCAGCCGACGAGCGCGCCGGGCGAGACGACCAGCTCGACGGCGTCGGTGCACGGCGGCGGCGACCTCGACAGCGAGCTGTTCGTGCCGGCGAACGCGAAGTCGATCTCCGTGCTCGCGGAGTCGAGCACGTCGGTTCCGTTCGCGGTCACGGTCCTCGACCTGCTGGGCAACGCCATCCACACGACGAGGTCGTCGAACGGCGTGGCGAGCCTCGATGTCCCGGTGAGCTCGCTGGGGCTCTACACGGTCCGGATAGTCGACCTCGGGCTCGGCCCGCTGAGCGTCTGGAGCGCTGCGACGCCTCAACTCGGGCTCGGCTGACGGTAAGGGGAGGCCGCTCCTTCGGGGGCGGCCTCCCCCTCTCTTCAGGCGTCTACGAGGTTGCGGCGGACGGCTCGCGCCGCGCCGCCACGGCCGGGCGGGCGCTCGAGAAGAGCACGACCGACGCGACCGCAACCCACAAGAGCCACACGAGCATCGTGAAGAAGAAGAGCGAGAAGATCGCGGCGACGCCCGCCACCCAGCCGAACCAGCTGACCCAGCGCGGCAGGATCGCGTAGCGCCGCACGGCGACCGAGGTGGCGAAGATCAGCGACGCCATCGCGGCCCCGGCGGTCACGACGAGGATGTACGACGCGTCCGAGGCGGCGTGGATCACGCCGCTGTAGACCCGATGCTGGTACGTGTCGTCGCTCATCGTCCGAATCCCGTCGGCGACCGCGATTCCCGCCATGGCGACGGCGACGTAGACCGTTCCGCCCACGAGGACGAGCGTCGAGAGGAACGTTCCGTGCTCGGGCGACGCCGCCTCGCTCTCGCGCACCCGTTCGCGCAGCGCGGCGACGAACCAGATCAGCGCGAACAGAGCGAGCCCCGTCAGCACCCAACCGACGTTGACGTGCGCGCGGTTGCTCGAGCTGTCGTACCAGGACGTCATCTTCGCCGGCGAGGAGTCGCTCGGCCCGTCGAAGAGAAAGATCGCTCCGACCACCGCCAGCACCACGAAGACCAGCCCGCTCAGGTTCGACCAGAGCCGCAAGCCACGACTTGCCATTCAGACCCTCCTCTAGATGAATGTCAGACCGCTCCCCGCCTCTCGGGAAAGCGCCTGCATTGTGTACCGATGTACCGCTCCTGTCCAGGCCGGACCGAGCCGCGGGGAAGAAGTGGGCCGGGCAGGGATCGAACCTGCGACCTTCGGATTAAAAGTCCGCTGCTCTACCAACTGAGCTACCGGCCCGCTGTCGGCCGAGCGTAGCGCCGTAGGATCTGCGAGGTGGCGCCGTATCCGTACGACGCGGAGTTTCCGTCGCTCGACCTAGACCGGCCCGAGCCCGGGATCCTGCGCCTGACCCTCCGCGCGCCCGGCCGCCTCAACGCCGTGAGCGAGGCGCAGCACGGGGAGCTTGCCCGCGTCTGGCAGGCGATCGGCCGGGACGACGACACGCGGGCGGTGCTCGTCCGTGGTGCAGACGGCGCGTTCAGCTCCGGCGGCGACCTCGACCTCGTGCTCGCCATCGCGGACGACGCCGAGACGCGGCAGCGCGTCTTTCACGAGGCGCGCGACCTCGTCTACAACCTGCTCGGCTGCCCGACGCCGATCGTTTCCGCGATCACGGGGCCGGCCGTGGGCGCCGGCCTCGTGGTGGGGCTCCTCGCCGACGTCTCGCTTGCGAGCCCGAATGCGCGCATCGTCGACGGCCACACGAAGCTCGGCGTGGCGGCCGGCGACCATGCGGCCATCGTCTGGCCCCTCCTCTGCGGGATGGCGAAGGCGAAGTACCACCTGCTGCTCTGCGAGGAGGTCGACGGCGCCGAGGCCGAGCGCATCGGGCTCGTCTCGCTCTGCGTGCCGGAGGTGGAGCTCGAGAAGCGCGCGCTCGAGATCGCGCGGCGGCTCGCGTCCGGCTCGCGCTCGGCAATCTCGCACACGAAGGTCGCGCTCAACGAATGGCTCCTCAGAGCAGGTCCGATCTTCGACGCGTCGCTCGAGCTCGAGTTTCTCGACCTGACCGGACCGGATGTGCGCGAAGGCGTGGCAGCCATCCGCGAGAAGCGGCAGCCGAGGTTCGCGTCGTGAACCAGGCCGAGCTGCGTGAGCTGCTCGGCGAGCCGGCCGAGCTCGTGCGGAACAAGATCGCCGACCGGCTCAACCCGCTCACGCGACAGTTCGTCGAGCGGTCGCCGTTCGTCGTCGTGGCGACGGGACGTCCCGACGGCGGGCTCGACGTGTCGCCGCGCGGCGACCCCGCCGGCTTCGTCCGCATCCTCGACGAGCGGACGCTGCTGCTGCCCGACCGACCCGGGAACAAGCTCGCCGACACGCTCACGAACCTCCTCGAGGACGACCGGATCGCGCTGCTCTTCCTGATCCCGGGCGTCAACGACACGTTCCGGGTCAACGGCCGCGCGCGGATCGTCGACGACGCGGAGCTGCTCGCCGGGAGCGAAGTCGAGGGCAAGATCCCGCAGCTCGGGATCCTCGTCGAGGTCGAAGAGGCGTACACGCAGTGCCCGAAGGCGCTGCTGCGCTCCGATCTCTGGAATCCGGAGCGGCACATCGAGCGCTCCGAGTTGCCCGCCTCCGGCGAGATCCTGCGCGCAGTGGCCGATCCCGAGCTCGACGTCGAGGAGTACGAGGACGCGCGCGCCGACCGCTACCGGCGGCGCCAGGGGTTTTACTAGCGCCGTCCGGGTACGCGGCAGCGGATGCGCCGGCTGCTCACGATCTGGTTCGCGTGGCTCGTCCTCATGGCGGGCGCGAACCTCGCGACGCCGCTCTACGCGGTCTACGCACAGCGATTCCACTTCTCGCCGCTCGTCCTGACCGCGATCTTCACGACCTACGCGATCGTCCTCGTGCCGGCGCTCGTCCTCTTCGGGCGGCTGTCGGACCGCTTCGGCCGCCGCCCGGTCGTCGCAGGCGGGCTGGTGACCGCCTGCGTCGGACTGGCGCTCTTCGCCGCGGCCGAGGGGACGGCGTGGCTGTTCGTCGCCCGAGGAGTGCAGGGGCTCGCGGTCGGGATGATCAGCGGCGCGGCGACCGCCGCGCTCGTCGAGTTCGATCCGCACGGGAGCAGGCGGCGAGCGGCGCTCGGCGCCGGGCTCGCGCAGGCCGGCGGCAGCGCGCTCGGGCCGCTCTGCGCAGGCGTCCTCGCGGAGTGGCTACCCGCTCCGCTGCGGCTCTGTTACCTCGTCACGCTCGGCGCCACGCTCGTCGCCGGCGCATTCGTGCTGCGTCTCCCGGAACGGCGCGACGGCGAGGGCGAGAAGTGGCGGCCGCAGTGGCCCCGTGTGCCGGCGGAGATCCGAGGCCCGTTCTTCCGTGTCGGCCTGACGGCGGGTGCGGTCTGGGCCGCCATGGCGCTCTTCCTCTCGATCGTCCCGTCGTATGCGGCGCTGCGCCTGTCGACGAGGAACCTCGCGGTCGTCGCGGCGGTCGCCGCGCTCGCGCTCGCGGCTTCCTTCGCGGCGCAGATCCTGATCGAGAGGACGGAGGGATCGCGCGGCCGCGATCAGGCGCTCGGCTGCGTTCTCGCCGCTCTCGGCCTCGGCGGTGTCGTTGCCGCCGCGCCGACCGGCTCGGTCGGGCTCTTGCTCGCGGGCGCTGTCGTCGCCGGCCTCGGCCACGGCATCGCGTTCCTGACCGCGCAGCAGGAGCTCAACGAGCTCGCACCCGCCGAGCGCCGCGGCGAGGTGACCGCTGCCTTCATCGCCTGCATCTACTTCTGCGTGGCGAGCTTCGTGATCGCAAGCGGCTTGATCGACTCACTGTTCTCCCTCGACACCTCGATCGAGGCGGTCGGGTCGGTGCTGATCGCGGTCCTCGCCGGCGCCGCCGGCTGGCACGCCGCTACCTCGGGTTCTGGCGCTCCCAGGCGTCGAGCAGCTGCTCCACGTTCCGCCGCTGCTCGTCGCTGAACTCGAAGGCAGTGAGGAGACGCCGCGCCTCGGCGACGTCGTCGTTCTCGACTGCGGCCTCGAGGTGCTCGCGCGCCGGGATCGGCTGCCGCAGCTGCCGCCGCAGCCAGCGTAGGAGGCTCACTTGCGCCGCTTCCACAGGCGCAGTCTTCCATCCGCCGTGGAGAGGCCCGCGTGTGTGCGGGCCTCTCCACTGATCTCACTCGTCCTCGGGCGTCTCCCGGTCGGGGTCGAGCCGGCCGGCGCGCGCGCCGACCTCGGCCGCGACCCGGCGCGACTCCTCCGCTCGCTGCGCATGCTCGCGCGCGACTCGCTCGCGCTCCTCGGCCTCCAACGCGTGAGTCTCTGCCTGCTCGCGCAACTCCTGCGCCTGCTCGCGCCGCTCCTCGAGCTGCCGCTGCCGCGTCCGCAAGGCGCCGAACACGACCACGGCGAGCACGATGAGAACGCCGATCGCGATCACGATCCAGATCCAACTGGCCATTCCGCCTCCTCGGTGTCGTTGGAGGCGAAACGGCCCCCGCGGCGGATCGGTTCCGCTGCTCACCGCCGAGCCGGGCGGGGACGCCGGCGGAGATGCCGCCAGACCGCCTGCGCGAACGGCGCGATGAGCACCGCCCAGAGCAGGAGGCCGCCGAAGATGCAGAGCGCCTCGACGCTCTCGCGGCCCTGGCGCTCCCAGTAGACGTCGCGCAGGTTGAGCCACAGCGCGAACTCGTCGAGGATCAGAGCCGCGAAGGCTCCGTACGCCAGGGCGGTGAGCCGGAACCAGCGTCGCTTGGGCTGTTCTTCCACCCCGAACAGCAGCAGCCAGCCATAACCCACGACGACCAGCCCGACCATCCCGAAAACGAAGTGGTGGATGTGGACACCGCCGACGATGAGCCCGCCGTTCTGGCCCGCGCCGTGCTGGTGGAGCGCCGTCGTGATCCCGCGGGTCACTGCGAGGGCGACCGTGAAGCCGAGCGTCGCGAACATGGCCCGTTCGCGCCGGGCACCGAGGTGGTGGTGGAGATGGAGGCCTTTCTCGAGCTCGTCCGCGATCTCGCCTCCGACCTTGCCGATTTCGGTCATCGGCCGCGATTCTCGCAGCGCTGCGAAGGTCGAGCGCCCGGACCACTAGGCGCGCGCGGAGCTTCGTCCTACATAGGATCCGGGCGCACGTTCCATCTTCAGGGGAAGAAGGGGGATACATGGTGAGTGATCACAGGTTCAGGCGGAGTCGCCGGTACGCGCGGCTGCCTCTGCTCGTTGCGGTAGTCGCGCTCGCCGCCTTCGCGGCGGCGGCGGTGGCGGCAGCCGACGACAACCCGCAGCCGATCGACTTCACGCACAACGTCTTCAACGCGCCGTCGCCTGTGCCCGGGACCGTCTGGGCCAACGGGCCGAACGTGAAGACAGGGACGGCGATCTGCTCGACCACGACCACGACGGACGCGAACGTGAACACCGACTGCGAGGAGAACGGGCCTCACAACGAGACCTCGATCGCGGTCGACCCGAACAATGCGAACCACATCATCGGGGGCGCGAACGACTACCAGCTCGCTCTCAACCCCGGCGGCCACCTGGGGGAGACGATCCTCTCGCGAGCGCACGTGACGTTCGACGGTGGGCAGACGTGGTCCGAGTATCCGGTCTTCTCGGACTCGAGCTACACGGCGACCGGCGATCCGTCGGTGGCGTTCGACGCGAGCGGGCACGCGTACTACGCAACGCTCGGCTTCCGCTTCGTCGGCTCGAGGAACGTCCAGAACGCCGACGTCCTCGTCTCGACGTCGGGTGACGGCGGCAAGTCGTGGGCGGTGCACCGGGTCGCGCAGGGCAGCGGCGTCGCCACGAGCGTCGGCGCATCCCTCGACAAGGAGTACGTCGCCGCGTGGGGTGACGGCAACGCGATCGTGACCTGGGGCGACTTCGTCCAGGTGCAAAAGGGCAGCGTGCTCGGCACGAAGCTCTTCGACTCCGTCACGCACGACGGCGGCAAGACGTGGTCGGCTCCGACCCTGATCTCGGGCGCGCTCGACCAGGGGTTCGTCGCGACTCCGGCGGTCACCTCGGACGGACGGATCTTCGTCTCCTTCCTCGACACGGTGAACCTCGACCCGACCTCGGCCGGGTTCGGGCGCGACGACTACATGGTCGTCCAGGTCGATCCGAACACCGGTGCGCCGCTCGAAGCGCCGCAGACGGTGGGCCATGTGATCGACGGGAACTTCGACTTCCCGTGGAACACGATCGACTTCCGGCCGACGTACCAGGACAGCATGTTCCGCACCTGGGCGGCCGGCAACATCGCCGCGGATCCGGCGGATCCGAATCGCCTGGCCGTCGTCTGGTCGGACATGCGGAACACGGCGGGGCTCCCGTTCCTGCCGTTCCCGGCGAGCTCCTACGCGGTCACGACGAACTCGGACGTCGTCGTCAGCGAGTCGACGGACGGCGGTGCGACGTGGTCCGATCCGACGGCAATCGCGCTCCGGGGCGACCAGTTCATGCCGTGGGCCGCGTTCGACGGGTCGGGGACGCTGCGGATCGGATTCTTCGACCGCTCGTACGACCCGGCGAACCACAAGTACGGCTACACGGTCGCGGCGGAGACGTCGCCGGGCGTCTTCACGGACACGGAGGCCTCGACGGAGTTGTCCGACCCGACCATGCACGACCGCTGGTTCCCGCGGAACGCGGATCCAGGGTTCCCGAACGCGACGGGATTCCTCGGCGACTACAGCAACATCGCCGCGATCCCGGGCACCTCGGACGGCATCGTCGCCTACTGGACCGACATGCGGAACGAGAACTGCTGGAGCCTGCCGGCCGGCTGCGGCCGCACCGGCGAGGACGCGTACTTCGCCAAGGTCGGCGGAGCGGGCTGATCCTCGGTGACGAGGAGTTGGGGCCGCCTCGCGCGGCCCCGACTCCTCTCCGAAGAGCGGCGATGGGCGGTGCAGGGCTCGAACCTGCGACCTACGGCGTGTAAAGCCGTTGCTCTCCCAGCTGAGCTAACCGCCCGCGTGGGCGGAGGGTACCGCCGCGTGCACCGTCCTCCCGCTGCGCCACGCGGCGAGGCGCGCGAGAGCCAGCGCGCCGACAGCGAAGGCGACGAGGAACAGGATCCCGTTGACGAGCACGCGCCCGTAGCCGTGCTGGGAGACGTCGACGAACGGATACGGATACCAGCCGACGGCGGCGCCGCGCGCGAGCGTGTACGCGAACCACGCGAGCGGGTAGGCGAGCCAGGCGAGCGCGACCTTCGTCCCGAGCCGGCGACGCGGTGGATCGACCAGCCAGTCGACTGCCGCTGCGGCCGGGATCACGTAGTGAAGGACCGAGTTCGCGAACGGGTTGTGCGTGTCGAGCTGCTCCTGCATGCCCGACAGGAGTACCGCGAAGACGACCCCGGTGATCGCGATGTAGAAGGTGGCCGCAGTCCTCGCTGCCTCGAAGCCGATCGACCGGCGGTCACGGCGGACGACCGCCGCGAGCGCGAGTGCCCCGGCGGCGAGAATGTTCGACTGGATCGTGAAGAAGCTGAAGAAGTTCCCCGCTCCGCGGAAGCTCGGGTGCCCCTGCAACCGTGCGAGCTGGTACGTGATCGCGACGGCCGCGAGCAGCGCGGCGCCGACTCGCAGCACGTCGTGAACGCGCGCGCGGCTGGGCACGTGCCCTACTTCTCGTCGAGGTCGAGCGCGGCGGAGTTGATGCAGTAGCGGAGCCCGGTCGGGCGCGGCCCGTCGGGGAAGACGTGGCCGAGGTGGCCGCCGCAGTTCGCGCACAGCACCTCGGTGCGCACCATCCCGTAGGTCGTGTCGGTCTCCTCCTCCACGGCCTCCTCGTCTGCGGGCGCCGAGAACGCGGGCCAGCCGCACCCGGAGTCGTACTTCGCCTCGGACTCGAAGAGCTCTGCCCCGCAGCCGCCGCAGCGGTATGTGCCCGGCTCGAATACGTGGTCGTACTCGCCGCTGAACGGCGCCTCGGTGCCCTTCTCGCGGAGGACGCGGTACTGCTCCGTGGTCAGCTCCTCACGCCACTGCTGCTCGGACTTCTCGATCTTCGGCATGCCGCGAGCGTAGCCGCCAAGCCTAGGCGGGAGC
>DASUHE010000011.1:0-11811 GCA_036273695.1 Gaiellaceae bacterium | reverse complement strand
CCCACTGCGCGAGCCAGCCCGGCAGCCGGCCGAGCGCGAACAACACCGTGAAGTAGTCGGTGGGATAGCCCATCGCCTGGTAGATCAGGCCGGAGTAGAAGTCGACGTTCGGGTAGAGCCTGCGCGAGACGAAGTAGTCGTCCTCGAGCGCGATCCGCTCCAGCTCGAGCGCGACCTCGAGCTTCGGGTTGAGTCCCGTCTGCGCGAAGACGTCGTCGGCGACGCGCTTGATCAGCTTCGCGCGCGGGTCGTAGCTCTTGTAGACGCGGTGGCCGAAGCCCATGAGCCTCCCGTGCCCGGCCTTGACGCTCTCGATGAACTCGGGCACGTGCTCGACGTTGCCGATCTCGTCGAGCATCCGCAGCACCGCCTCGTTCGCGCCGCCGTGCAGCGGCCCGTAGAGCGCCGCGATGCCCGCTGAGACGGCCGAGAACGGATCGACCTGTGTCGAGCCGACGCCGCGGACGGCGTTCGTCGAGGCGTTCTGCTCGTGGTCGGCGTGCAGGACGAGCAGGATCTCGAGTGCCCGCTGCAGCACGGGGTTCGGCTCGTGTTGCCCGCCGATCTCGAACGTCATGTTGACGAAGTTGCCGATGTAGCCGAGGTCGTTGCGCGGGAAGACGTACGGCAGTCCACGGCTGTGGCGGAACACCCAGGCGGCGATGGTGGGGAACTTCGCGATCAGCCGCACACGCTGGAGGCGGCGGCTCTCGACGTCGCCGATCTCCTTCGCGTCGGGATAGAAGGTCGAGAGCGCCGCGACCGCGCCGAGCAGCATCCCCATCGGGTGCGCGTCGTGGCGGAAGCCGTCGAGGAACTGCGTCACGTTCGTGTGCACGTAGGTGTGGACGCGAACCTCGTCCTCCCACGCCTCGAGCTCGTCGCGTGTCGGCAGCTCACCTTCGAAGAGGAGCCACGCCGTCTCGAGGAAGCTCGCGTGCTCGGCGAGCTGCTCGATCGGGTAACCGCGGTAGCGGAGAATGCCCGCGTCCCCGTCGATGTACGTGATCCGGCTGCGCGTCGAGGCGGTGTTGAGAAAGGCCGGGTCGTACGACATCAGCCCGAGCTGGCGCAGGTCCGTGGCGTGGATGGTGCCGTCCGTGATCGGCACCTCGACCTCGGCTCCGGTGCGGTTGTCCCGGATCGTCAGGGTCTCCTCGGCCACGCGGGGACATTAGCGACGGCTCCCCGGTTTGCAGTTCGGCAAGCGCGGAACCCACCCCTGCGAAATACGACTCGAAAAGGAGAAAACAGATGGGCTTCCATTCGCTGAAAGACGTTCTGCAGGAACAGCTCGAGGATCTCCACAGCGCCGAGACGCAGCTGATCGACGCGCTCCCGAAGATGGCGCAGGCGGCGCATCACGACCAGCTTCGCGAGGCGTTCGAGCATCACCTCGAGGAGACGCGCGACCACCTGAGGCGCGTCAAGGAGGCGCTCGGCGAGATCGGCGTCTCGAGCCCGACGGAGGTCTGCATGGGAATGAAGGGCCTCATCACCGAGGGCGAGGAGATGATCAAGACGGGCGGCGACCCGATGGCCTCCGACGCCGCGCTGATCGCCGCTGCGCAGCGCGTCGAGCACTACGAGATCGCGGCCTACGGCACGGCTCGCCAGCTCGCCGGCGACTGCGGCTTCGACGGCATCAAGGACCTGCTGGACCAGACCCTCGACGAGGAGTCGCAGGCCGACAAGCTCCTGACGAAGATCGCCACCGGCGGCATGTTCAAGGCCGGGATCAACCAGCAGGCGAGCGCCTAGGGAACGCGACCCGGCAAGAGGCGGGAAGTAGCATCGGCGGCGTGGCCACCACCACGCCGCCGATCGTCTGGACACCGAGCCCGCAGCGGATCGCGTCCGCGACGATCACCCGCTACCGCGAGTGGCTGAACGAGACGCGCGGTCTCGGGATCGAGGGGTACCACGACCTTTGGCAGTGGTCGGTCGACGAGCTCGAGGACTTCTGGGCGTCGATCTGGGAGTTCTTCGAGGTCGAGGCGAGCGAGCCGTACGAGCGCGTGCTCACGACGCACGAGATGCCCGGTGCCACGTGGTTCCCGGGCGCGAGGCTCAGCTACGCCGGGCACGTCTTCCGGGGCCGAGCCGACGACGAGGTCGCGATCCGGCACGCGTCGGAGCTACGGCCGCTCGGCGAGTGGACGTGGGGCGAGCTCCGGGCGCGGGCCGGCGCGGTCGCGGCCGCTCTGCGCGAGGCGGGCGTGGTGGCCGGGGATCGCGTCGCGGCCTACCTCCCGAACATCCCCGAGACGGTCGCTGCGTTCCTCGGCTGCGCAAGCATCGGCGCGACCTGGTCGAGCTGTGCACCGGAGTTCGGCGTGCGGAGCGTCGTCGACCGTTTCGCGCAGATCGAGCCGAAGGTGCTGCTCGCCGTCGACGGCTACCGCTACGGCGGCCGGGACTTCGACCGCGCCGACACGATCGCGGCGTTGCAGCGTGAGTTGCCGACCATCGAGCGCACGCTCGTGGTTCCGTACCTGGACGGCGGGGAGTGGGAGCTGCCGCCCGCCGAGCTCGAGTTTGCCCAGCTCCCCTTCGACCATCCGCTCTGGGTTCTCTACAGCTCCGGCACGACCGGGCTGCCGAAGGCGATCGTCCACGGGCAGGGCGGGATCCTGCTCGAGCACCTGAAGAAGCTCCGCCTCCACGTCGACGCACGCGTCGGCGACCGGCTCTTCTGGTTCACGACGACCGGCTGGATGATGTGGAACTTCCTCGTCGGCGGCCTGCTCTCGGACGCCTCGGTCGTCCTCTTCGACGGCAACCCGGCATACCCGGATCTCGGCACGCTCTGGGATCTCGCCGACGCCGCCGGCATCACGTGCTTCGGCACGAGCGCCGGATTCATCACCGCCTGTCAGAAGTCGGGCCTGGAGCCGCGCGCGGGCCGCGACCTCGCCGGCCTCGACAGCGTCGGCTCGACCGGCTCGCCGCTCGCACCCGAAGGCTTCGACTGGGTGCGCGACAACCTCGGCGAGGACGTCTGGCTCTTCTCCACCTCGGGTGGCACCGACGCCTGCACCGCCTTCGTCGGCGGCGTGCCGACGTTGCCGGTCTACCGCGGCGAGCTCCAGGCGCGCGCGCTCGGGACGAAGGTCGAGGCCTGGAGCGAGGACGGCCGGCCTCTCGTCGACGAGGTCGGCGAGCTCGTGATCACCGAGCCGATGCCGTCGATGCCTCTTTATCTGTGGGGCGACGACGACGGCTCGCGGTATCGCGAGAGCTACTTCTCCACCTTTCCCGGCGTCTGGCGGCACGGCGACTGGATCGAGATCACCGCTCGAGGCACGGCGATCATCACCGGCCGGTCCGACGCGACGATCAACCGTGGCGGCGTGCGGATGGGAACGAGCGAGCTCTATCGCAGCGTCCTCGCGCTCGCCGAGGTGACCGATGCGCTCGTCGTCGACGTCTCGCACGGCGACGAGCTCCGCATGTCCCTGTTCGTCGTGCTGCGGGACGGCGCGGAGCTCGACGAGGCTCTCGCGGCGGAGATCCGCCGCCGGATTCGCGAGGACTGCTCGCCGCGGCACGTGCCCGACGAGATCGTCGTCGCGCCCGAGATCCCGCGCACGCTCTCGGGCAAGATCCTCGAGGTGCCCGTGAAGCGGCTCCTGTCGGGCGCTTCGGCCGGCGAGGTCGCGAGCCGCGACTCGCTCGCGAATCCGGCCGCGCTCGACTGGTTCACCCGTCTTGCCGCCGATCGGCAGGGTTCCTAACTTTCCCGGCGGCAGTCCGTCGAAGGTTTCTGAGGAGAAGTGTCGTTTCTGGCGTCAGATTGTGCTCGCGCGCGCGAGTCCGTGTCGGTTCAGCTCGACGGTGAGCTGCCGGAGCTCGAGCTGGACCGGCTCGAGACGCACCTCCGCATCTGCCCGGAATGCGCGGCGTGGGCCGATCAGGTTCGCGACATGACGCTGCAGCTGCGAGGCGCCGCTCTCGAGGTGCCGGAGGAGAGCTTCGTGCTCCCGCGGGCCGCACGGAGGTGGGCCGTGAGCTCTGCCCTGGCGCTCGCATCCGCGGCGGCCGTCGTCGCGACGATGTTCTTCACTCCCGGACAGCGTCCGTCGGCGGTCTCGTCGAACCCCGTCTCGCCGGCGACTCGGCTGGCGGCCGATCGGCTCGTCGTGCCCCGCCTGCTTCGGCTCGAGGACGGCGTGTTCGCCCCGTCGAGCGCGGCGCACGACAGCTTCCGGCCCATTTGACGCTCGCGGGCTCGCGTTCTTCGCGACTTCTAACTAAGCTCCCCGCCGGTCGTCTAAAGCCTTGACGGACGCTCCATGGAGCGTCGGAGCGAGTTGGCGCCGCCGTCCAGGCTCCCGGCGCGCACCGAACGGAGGGTAAATCTAATGCACAGACGGGTCTGGTTCCTCGCGGCTGCTGCCGCCGGCGTGCTTGCACTGGCCGGCTCCGCTGCCGCGATGACGGTCTCGAAGCCGAGCTCGGTCCACCGGGCTTCGGTTTTGGCCCCGCTGGCCGGCGTTCCCCGCACACCTGCGGCGCGCCAGGCCAAGAAGACCATGGTCTTCGGCCTCGAGCAGACTGTCACCGGCTTCAACACCCTGGAGGCCGACGAGAACGCGTACTACGCCGCGATCGTCGCGACGTCCCCGATCATCCGGGGTACGTACATCGTCGACCAGAAGGGGAACTACCACCTCGACATGGCGTCGAAGGTGAAGGCGACCAGCAAGTACCTCAAGATCTGGATTCGCAAGGACGCCAACTGGAACTGGCTCGGCCACAAGTCTCGGCCGGTCACCTCGGCGGACTACATCTACACGTGGCAGCAGATCATGGACCCGCACAACAACCCGGCGTCCACGACCGGCTACTCGAACATCCAGAGGGCGAAGGCCAACGGCAAGAAGGCCGTGACCTTCTTCTGGAAGAAGGGTCAGCCGTTCGCTGACTATCGCGACCTCTTCGGCATCATCATGCCGGGCTTCGCGCTCAAGGGCCAGGCGTTCAACGACTACTGGCACAACTGCGTGTGCGGTAACGACGGCCATCCGATCTCGGACGGTCCGTTCTACATGGCCGGCTACCACCAGGATCAGGACATCACCCTGAAGAAGAACCCGAAGTGGTACGGCAAGAAGGCGGGTCTGAACTCGATCGTGTTCCGGATCATCACGGACACGAACTCCGAGATTCAGGCGATGCGCGGCGGCGAGGTCGACGCGATCAACCCGTCTCCGGAGTCGGCTCTGTCGACTCTCGTGCACCAGAAGAACCTGGCGTACAGCGCAGTCCCCGGCTTCACGCAGGAGCACTGGGACCTCGAGGTCGGCCCGCAGGGCGCGCCTCTGCTGAAGAAGCTGTACGTCCGCGCGGCGATCTCCGAGGGCATGAACCGGCAGTCGCTGATCAAGGCGCTGTACGGCTCGATCGCTCCGGGCCTCAAGCCGCTCGACAACCCGGACTACGAGATCGGCACGAACGCCACCGGCAAGTTCGCGTACTTCCACAAGTACAACTTCAACCCGAAGAACGCGATCAAGCTGCTGAAGAGCCACGGTTGCACGGGCGGTCCGTCGAGCCCGAGCTCCAGCAACACGAAGATCTGGACGTGCGGCGGTCAGAAGACCGAGTTCCGCTTCGGCACGACGACTCGCGCCTCGCGCGTGACGAGCAGCCAGATCTTCCAGCAGCAGCTGATGGCGATCGGGATCAAGATCGACCCGAGCATCCAGGATCCGTCGACGTTCTTCGGCACCTACCTGCCGAACGCCAACTTCGACATCGGTGAGTACGCCTGGATCGGTGGCCCGGATCCGTCCGGGTTCGACGCCATCTACCAGTGCTTCAACTCGGCCAAGAACCTCGGTGGCTCGAACTACAAGCGCTACTGCAACCACAAGGTCGACAAGCTGATCGCGAAGGCAGACGTCAACCTGGACGCCAAGAAGCGCACGGCCCAGTACCAGGCGGCCGCCAAGCTCGAGGCGAATCAGATCGCGGTCATCCCGCTGTATGCAAGCCCGTCGATCTTCGTGTACAAGAAGGCGATCAAGGGCGCCGCTGCGTCGAACAACCCGACGAACGAGGGTCCGACGTGGAACGTCCAGAACTGGAAGTGGAGTTCGTAGCCTCTAGGTAGGGAACTACTGAGCGACAACGAATCCGGATCCGCGCCCGCTTCGGTGGGCGCGGATCCGGCGTCGCTCTTCATCAACCGGAAGAGAGAATCCGATGCTCACCTACATCGTCAGGCGGGTGCTCTACAGCATCCCCGTCCTGTTCCTCTCCTCGTTTCTCAGCTTCCTCTTCGTCTCGTACGCCGGGAACCCGCTGGCGGGCTTGCGTCAGAACCCGCGTTTCTCGCATCAGACGTACCTCAATCTGGTGCACCAGTTGCACCTCGACAAGCCGGTGGTCGTCCGCTTCTTCTACTGGCTGCACGACGTCTTCACCGACAAGCTCGGCAAGTCGCTCGTCACCGGTCAGCAGATCTGGCCCGACATCACCCGGACGATGAGCCACACCGCGCAGGTGATCATCATCTCGGAGTCACTCGCGATCATCCTCGGGATCGCGGTGGGGATCTACTCCGCGATCCGCCAGTACTCGGTCTTCGACTACATGTTCACGTCGGTCAGCTTCCTCGGCTTTGCGTTGCCGACGTTCTGGCTGGCGCTTCTCCTACAGATCGCGTTCACGGACATCTTCCTGCGCTGGAACGTCCGGATCTTCTACACCTCCGGCCTGAACAGCAATCCGGGCGGGTCTCCATGGTCGCTCGACCGGCTGCAGCACATTGCGCTGCCGGTGGCGACGCTCTGCATCATCAGCTTCGCGCTCTACAGCCGGTACATGCGCGCCTCGATGCTCGACGTGATCAACAGCGACTACGTCCGCACCGCGCGCGCCAAGGGTGTGCCGGAGTGGAAGGTGATCATGCGGCACGTCTTCCGCAACGCGCTGATCCCCATCACCACGGTGACGGCGCTCAACATCGGCGGCCTGCTCGGCGGCGCCATCGTGACGGAGACCGTCTTCTCGCTCGACGGCATCGGCTTCTGGTTCGTGAACGCCCTCAACCAGAAGGACATCTACGAGGTGATGGCCTACCTCGTGGTCACCTCGGTCATAATCGTGGTCTTCAACCTGATCGCGGACATCACCTACGGCTTCCTCGATCCGCGCATCCGCTATGACTGAGTCGAGCCTCCCCTCGTCGCCTCGCCCACCCGCCCACGAAGACTCGGTTGCACCGGCGACGCAGGCGATCGACGGCGAAGTGCTCGCCCCCCAGGGCGCGGTCGAGGGCACCCTCGAGGCGGGCCTCCAGTTCAAGGTCCGCAGCCAGTGGTCGTACGCGCGGATGCGCTTCTTCCGCCATCGTCTCGCGCTGCTCGGGCTGTTCGGTCTGATCGTGATCTTCGGCGCCGGCATCTTTGCCAACTACATCGCGCCGGGCGGGTTCTCCAAGATCAACCTGAACGACTTCCAGTATCTGGCGCACCCGTCGTCGAAGCACCTCTTCGGCACGGACGAGATCGGGCGCGACGAGTTCAACCGCGTCATCTGGGGGATCAGGACCTCGATGGAGGTCGGCGTCTTCGTCGCCATCGTCTCCTCGCTGATCGGGATGTTCGTCGGGGCCGTCGCCGGCTACTACGGCGGCTGGATCGACAACCTCCTCATGCGCCTCACCGACCTCGTCCTCACGTTGCCCGCGCTGGCCATCCTGCTCACGGCGTCCGCGCTGCTCGGCCAGGGGAGCCAGTGGCGCATCTCGGGCATCCTCGTCGCGTTCTTCTGGACGGGTATCGCCCGCGTCGTCCGCGGCGTCTACCTCTCGCTGCGGGAGAAGGAGTACGTGGAGGCCGCGAAGGCCTCCGGGGCCGGCGACATGCGGCTGATGTTCAGGCACATCCTGCCGAACACCCTCGGCCCGATCATCGTCAACGGGACACTCGCCGTCGGCACGGCGATCCTCGTCGAGGCGGCGCTCTCGTTCCTCAATCTCGGGATCAAGCCGCCGACGCCGTCACTGGGCGGACTGATCAACGAGGGCCAGGCGAACCCGCAGCAATGGTGGCTGACCATCTTCCCGGGCTTCACGATCGTCCTCATCGTGCTCTGCGTCAACTTCGTCGGCGACGGCCTCCGGGACGCGCTCGATCCGGCCCAGAGGAGGGTGCGTGCCTGATCCGGTGCTCTCGATCCGCGATCTCGTCGTCGAGTTCAAGACGGAGGACGGCGTCGTCCATGCGGTGGACGGCGTCTCGTACGACCTCTTCCCCGGCGAGACCCTCGGGATCGTCGGCGAGTCGGGGTCCGGCAAGAGCGTCTCGACGCTCGCGCTGCTGGGGTTGATCCCGCAGCCGCCCGGACGGATCGTCAGCGGCACCGCGGATTTCAAGGGTCGCGACCTGCTGATGCTCAAGAAGAAAGAGCTGCGGCGCGTCCGCGGCAACGAGGTCGCGATGGTCTTCCAGGACCCGATGACGTCGCTCAACCCCGTGTTGACGGTCGGCAGCCAGCTCGGCGAGTCGATCAAGACGCACTACCCGGACGAGAAGAAAGAGGTCGTGAAGCAGCGCGTCATCGAGCTGCTGAAGCTCGTGGGCGTCCCCAACGCCGAAACACGCTACGACCAGTACCCGCACGAGTTCTCGGGCGGCATGCGCCAGCGCGCGATGATCGCGATGTCGATCACGAACTCGCCCGCACTCCTGATCGCCGACGAGCCGACCACCGCGCTCGACGTGACGATCCAGGCGCAGGTGCTCGAGGTGCTAAAGCGCGTACAGGAAGAGACGCAGGCCGCCACCATCCTGATCACGCACGACCTGGGCATCGTCGCCGAGATGTGCGATCGCGTGCTCGTCATGTACGCGGGTCACATCGTCGAGTCGGGCGACGTCGAGACGATCTTCCGGTCGCCGCGGCACCCGTACACGATCGGGCTGATGGACAGCCTCCCGAAGGTGACCGAGGACGAGGAGTGGCTACGCCCGATCACCGGGTCGCCCCCCTCGCTCATCGATCTGCCGCCGGGCTGCCCGTTCCACCCGCGCTGCTTCCTCGCGCGTGAGCGCTGCCGGCAGGAGAATCCGCCGCTCGCGCCGGTCGAGGGCTCCGCACACCTGAGCGCGTGTCACTTCTCGGAGGAGCTCATCGGTCACAAGTCCAAGTTCTCGCAGGAGGCAGTGGCGTGAGCGCCGAGGCCGCGGCGATCCATCAGCGGGCGGACGCCGGGAACGAGATCCTGCGCGTCGAGTCGCTCGTCAAGTACTTCCCGATCCGCGCCGGGATCTTCAAGAGCACCGTGGGCCACATCCACGCCGTCGACGGCGTCGACCTGAGCGTGAAGGCCGGTGAGACGCTCGGGCTGGTCGGCGAGTCGGGCTGCGGCAAGACGACCCTCTCGCGGACGCTGATCAAGCTGACCGAGCCCACCGAGGGCAAGATCATCTTCAACGGGCGCGACATCACGGGACTCTCGCGGCGCCAGATGCGCGAGGTCCGGAGCGAGATGCAGATCGTCTTCCAGGACCCGTACGCCTCGCTCAACCCGCGCATGACCGTCCGCGACATCGTCAGCGAGCCACTGCGGATCCACGGCAGGCACAGCGGCGCCCAGGGGAAGTCACGGGTGGACGAGTTGCTGCGCGTCGTCGGGCTGTCGCCCGAGCACGCAAACCGCTTTCCGCACGAGTTCTCGGGCGGCCAGCGGCAGCGCATCGGCGTGGCGCGGGCTCTCGCGCTCAACCCGCAGCTCATCATTCTCGACGAGCCCGTCTCGGCGCTCGACGTGTCGATCCGCGCGCAGGTGGTCAACCTGCTCGAGTCGCTGCAGCGCGACTTCGGCCTGACCTACATCTTCGTCGCCCACGACCTGTCCGTCGTGCGGCACGTCTCCGACCGCGTGGCCGTGATGTACCTCGGCAAGGTGGTCGAGATCGGCACCAGGCACGACATCTACGAGCGCCCGTCTCACCCGTACACGCAGGCGCTGCTGTCGGCGGTTCCGATCGAGGAGCCGGGCCAACGTGGGAAGCGCACGCGGATCGTGCTCGAGGGCGACGTGCCGAGCCCGGCCAACCCGCCGTCGGGCTGCCGGTTCCGCACGCGCTGCTGGAAGGCGCAGGCGATCTGCGCCGAGCAGGAGCCGGAGCTCGTCGATCGCGGCACCGGGCATCCGACCGCCTGCCACTTCGCGGAGATCGTGAAGCCGCTCGAACTCGCAGATGCGCCGCCGGCGGCTCCGGCCCCGGCCGGGAGTTAGCTAAGACGCGGCGATGTCCGGGGCGGCGCCGGCCGTCACGGCCGCATCCGCGGTGAGAGCGGCGTCGGCGGCCAGCGCGGCGTCGGCGGCATGCGCACGCTCGGACTCCTTGTGAGCCCGCACGAGTAGCTCGTGCTCTACGCAATACGTACTGAGCGTGAACGTCGAGCACCCCGGAAAAGCACAGCCGTGCAACATCGGCATTAACAGGAGCTTAACGACTTTGGCCTCGCATTGCGAGGCTACGTTGTTCCGCGTGGCGGGTAGATGCTGGCTGGTGTCGAGGATCGTCTTCGCGGTTGTCGTCCTCGCGGTCGTCGTTGCCGGGTGCGGCAGTGCCGCCCGGCCGCAGGCCGCCCCGGACCGCGGCATTCCGGCCGACCTCGCCCGGGTGTGGGCGGGGCAGGCGGCGGCCGTCGCAGCCGCCGCGTCCGCCGGGGACAGCTGCCGGGCGCTGCGCCTCGCCGACGCCCTGCGCGCTCAGGTCGTCGCGACGCAGCGGAAGGTGCCCCTCCGCCTTCGCTCGCCGCTCCTCGCCGGGGTGAAGGCGCTGGCCGGTCGCATCACGTGCACGCCGCCGCCCGCGAAGAAGCCGCCGAAGCCGCCGAAGCCGCCGGACAAGCACCACGGCAAGCCCGACGATCACGGCCACCATCACGGTCACGGCCCGGGCGGCGGGGACGGGAACGACCAGTGAGTGCGACGACGCGCGTCGCGGCCCGCTACGAGCTCGTCCGTCCGCTCGGGCACGGCGCGATGGCGACGGTCGACCTCGCGCATGACGTCGAGCTCGACCGACCCGTCGCGCTGAAGCGGCTGGCCGAGAACCTGGCCCGCGACGAGGAGCTGCGGCAGCGATTCCTCCGCGAGCCACGTCTGGCAGCCCGGCTCTCGCACCCGAACGTCGTGCGCGTATTCGACGTCGGCGAGGACGACGGCCGTCCTTTCATCGCGATGGAGTACGTGGACGGGGAGACGCTCGCCGACCTCGTCGCCCGGCGAGGACGGCTGCCGGCGGCCGAGGTCGCGACACTCGGGGTGCAGATCTGCGCCGGCCTCGCCGCCGCGCATGCCGCGGGTCTCGTCCACCGCGACGTCAAGCCGCAGAACCTCCTCCTCGGCACCGACGGCGTGCTCAAGCTCGGCGACTTCGGCATCGCCGCCGGCCACGGGGGGACGAAGCTCACGCTGGCCGGAACCGTCCTCGGCACCGCGGGCTACCTCGCGCCCGAGCAGGCGCGCGGCGAGCAGGTCACTGCGGCCGCGGACGTCTACGCCGTCGGCGCCGTGCTCTACGAGCTCCTCACGGGCGAGCCGGCCCAGCGGACGGCCTCGCTCGCCGAGCTGCGAACGGAGAACGGCTCGCAGCCCCCCGATCTCGCCGCGCGCGCCCCGGACGCTCCGCCGGAGCTCAGGGCGGCGATCGGCGCGTGCCTCGCCGCTCGGCCCGAGGACAGGCCTCCGTCCGCCGCGGCGCTCGCGCGACAGCTTGCCCCAGCAACTTCCGAGGCCGAGACGCTGTCCCTGCCGCCCGACCCGGCGACGCGGGCGACCGA
>DASUHE010000010.1:0-37006 GCA_036273695.1 Gaiellaceae bacterium | reverse complement strand
CTCCTCGCGCGGATCCACGCGCTCCTGCGGCGCTGCCCGCCCCGCATCGAGCTCACCGAGGTCGGGCCGCTCGCGATCGACCGTGCCGCCCGGCGGGTCACGGTGCTCGGGCAGGAGGTGGAGCTCTCGGCGAAGGAGTTCGCGCTGCTCGTGAAGCTCGCGTCCGCCCCGGATCGCGTCTTCACCCGCGAGCAGCTGCTCCGGGACGTCTGGGGCTTCCGCACCTACGTTCCGACGCGCACGCTCGAGTCGCACGCGTCGCGGATCCGGCGCAAGCTCGCAGCGGCCGGCCTGCCGGGCTGGGTCGTGAACGTCTGGGGCGTCGGCTACAAGCTCCGCCACGTCTCGACCTGCTGACGCCGTACCTCTTGCGAGTTATGTCGAGGGCGGAGGCGACGATCGATAAGACGACGCAGACGACGACTCTGCGGCGGAGGAGGCACTGGGATGACCACGGAGATCCTCAACTACCGCAGAGAGCGACTCGCGCGCGGGTGGCTCGACCTCTACCAGCACACTGAAGCCGGAGCGTGGGGTCTCGCCTGGGACCCGGACTTCGGCGAGCCCGACTGGCCCGGACACACGTACGCGCCGCACGACGAGGATCTGCCCAGCGACTACCCGGATCCGGCGGACGCCGAAGCGTTGGTCGAGTGGGGGCGGAGGCACTTCGGTCCCTGACGGCGCCGCCGCGCCGACTCGTTCTTGACGCAAGCGGGTGGTGCTAGCGATAATGGCGCTATGACCGCGCTTGCGCATCGCCTGCCGTTCTCGCTCGACCCGCTGATCGAAGGAGCGAGGCGACGAATGCGGCGCCGCCGCGCGCTCGGCGCAGTGCTCTTGATCCTGGTCGCCGCCGTCGGGGCCGTAGCGGTGACCGCGTCTCGTTCGCCGGGCGGCCCTCATGCGGCCGGGCCCTCGAGCGGACGGCAGGTTCGGCCGTCCGATACGAGCCGGCCACGGGTCGACGTTCCGGTCGATTCGACCGAGCGCCTTTGGCGTATCTGGGTGCTGTCGCAGAGTTTCGGCATCACGGTCGGCCCGCGGGTCGACGTGCAGAGCCTCCGCAGACGGGTCGAGTCTGCGGTCTTGGCCAGCGGAGCAAGCGTCGTCCGCCTCAAGGTCTGGCAGGGCCGTTTCGAACGGCCGCCGGTCGAGCTCGTGGTCACCGCCCGGCATCCGGCTCGCTACCTGAAGCATCGGCTCGAAGCAGTCCTGCAGACGTTCGACCACGGCTACCTCTACGTCCAGGTCGCCGACCGGCATGGATCGAGGATCCTCGAGTGGACGACCCGTTCGCGGACGGGCTCGCTCTACGTGAAGCGCGCGCTCTTCGACTGCAGCCCGGTCCTGCACGGCGGCCTCGTCCGCTATCCCGCCTGTCCGGCCGGGTAGCGCTCGGGACGGCTGGCGGAAGTGGGGCTAGTGGAAGTGGCCCCAGCGCGTCGCGATCACGAGGAGCACGAAGCCGCCGCCGATCAGCAGGCCGCCGACGAACTGGCCGGCGCGCCGCGCGAGCGGCATCAGCGCGCCGAGCAGGAGTGCCAGCCCGCCGACGGCTCCGAGCGCCTCTCCGAGCTCGGCCAGCCGGATTCCCGTGTGGTGCTTGATGACGAGCGCGAGCAGTGTCATGCCGCGATGATCGCGGCGCCCTCGGACGGCGCTCGCTAGAGCAACGCCCCCTCGAGCCGCAGCAGCCATTCCTTGCGGTCGAGGCCGCCGCCGTAGCCGGTCAGGCTGCCGTTCGCGCCCACGACGCGGTGGCAGGGGAGCACGATCGGCAGCGGGTTCCGGTTCATGACCGTGCCGACGGCCCGCGCCGCGCGCGGAGCGCCGACCTGGGCGGCGAGCGCGCCGTACGTGGTCGTGCGCCCGTACTCCACCCGGTTCAGCTCGGCGAGGACGCGCCGGTGGAACTCCGGCGTCGCGCGGAGGTCGAACTCGAGGTCGAACGCCTGCCGGCGGCCCTCGAAGTACTCGTCCAGCTCGCCCTTGGCCCGGTCGAGCGCCCTGGGCGCACGCAGGACGCGCGGCCCGAACTGCCGGGCCAGCCGCTCGAGCTCTGCCTCGGGCTCCGGATCGAAGCCGATGCGGCAGAGGCCGCGCTCCGAGACGCCGACGAGCAGCGGCCCGACCGGCGTGTCGTCGAGCACGTCGTAGGCCACGTCGAGCTCGCCGGAGGTGGCGGCCGCGGCGCGGAAGCGCTCGTCGAGGATGGTGGGGACTCCGGTCATCGCTGCTCCTTCTCCTTTCGCAGCCGCCGCACGCCGGCGGAAGCCGCCTGTCGCGCGGCCTGCTCGTTCGAGCCGAGGGCCGCGCCGATCGTGTCGTAGTCGAGGTCGTACCCGTAGCGGAGGACGACCGCCGCGCGCTCCTTCGGAGGCAGTCCGTCGGTCAGAGGCGCCAGCTCTTCGACGGGCGGGCGCTCGTCCTCGTCGGCCGGCTCGAAGGCGAGCTCGCCGGTCGGGCGGTCGCGCCGCGCGGCGTCGACGGCCGCATTCGTCGCGATCGTGAGTACCCAGGCACGCAGGTGCGTGCCGTGCTCGAGCCGCCCGTACGCGCGCAGCGCGCGCAGAAACGTCTCCTGGAAGAGGTCGTCGGCCTTGTCGCGGCCCGCCCGCCGGCGCAGGACCGCGAGCACCTCGTCCTTGTGGGCTTCGTAGAACCGCTCGAAGGGAGGGATGCCGCTCATGTGCAGTGAAACGTAGTTCGGGTTCAAGATGTGAGACGTGAACCTCGCTGTCGTCGGGCACGTCGAATGGGTCGAGTTCGCCCGGGTGGAGCATGCGCCGGCGGTGGGGGAGATCGTGCACGCACGCGAGACGTGGGAGGAGCCCGCCGGCGGCGGCGCCGTGGCCGCGGTCCAGCTCGCGAACCTCGGCGGCTCGTGCCTCCTGTTCACCGCGCTCGCCGACGACGAGCTCGGCCGTCGCTCGCGGGAAGAGCTCGAGTCGCACGGCGTCACCGTCCATGCCGGCCACGCGCCCGGAGCGCAGCGCCGCGCGCTCACGCACGTCGACGAGGACGGCGAGCGGACGATCACCGTGCTCGGCGACAAGCTCCTGCCGTCCGGTGAGGACGCGTCGTTGCCGTGGGAGGAGCTTCGGCGTTGCGACGCCGTCTACTTCGTCAGCGGGGACGTGGCCGCCGCCCACGCCGCTCGCCGTTGCTCCGTCCTCGTCGCCACCTCGCGCGAGCTGACGACGCTTCGGCGCGCCGACGTCCAGGTGGACGTGCTCGTCGGCAGCGGCGAGGACGCGGCCGAGCGCTTCGAGGCCGGCGAGCTCGAGCCGGCCCCGCAGATCGTCGTCACGACCGCCGGCGGGCTCGGCGGCTGGATCCGCCCGGGCGGGCCGTTCCGTGCGACTCCGCTGCCGGGGCCGGTCTCGGACGCCTACGGCTGCGGCGACTGCTTCGCCGCGGGGCTCACCTACGGCCTCGCGCTCGGCAAGCCCATGGACGAGGCGGTGGCCCTCGGCGCGCAATGCGGTGCGGCCGTCCTCACGGGCCGCGGCGCGTACGGGTACCAGCTCACCGCCGACGATGTACACACCGGTTGAGGAGCGATAGGGTCTTTTCATGAGCCAGATCGCTGCGCGTTCTGCCGCCGAGGCGATGCTCTCGGAGTCGTCCGACCGGCTGGCCCACGACTGGCTCGTCACGCTCGAAGAGGTGCCTCTGTTCGAGGGTTTGTCGAAGCGCCATCTCCGCCGCGTCGCCAAGCTCGCGCGCGTCCGTCGCTTTGCGTCGGGTTCGAGGCTCGTGCGGGCCGGCGACTCGGGCCGGTCGTTCTTCGTCCTGCTCGACGGCACCGCGAAGGTCGTCCGCCGGGGCGGGCGGCCGCGCCGTCTCAAGACGGGCGACTACTTCGGCGAGATGGCCCTGCTCGACGGCGCTCCTCGCTCGGCCGATGTCGTCGCCGAGACCGACGTGCTCGCCCTGACGGTCGACCGCAGCGGCTTCACGAAGCTGCTCGGCGCCGAGCCCACGCTGGCCCAGACGCTCCTGCGGACGCTCGCGACCCGCCTGCGCGCGGCCGAGACGAGCATCTAAGCCGCTTCGCGGGCCCGCTGAGCCCGCTTCGGCGTGGTCCAACTGCCCTGGACTTGTGGAGCAGAGTGGTTTATAGTGGGGCATAGTGGTGAGAGAGGGAGAGCGGCCCCATGCTCCTAGGCGAATACGAGCACACGATCGATGACAAGAACCGACTCACGCTCCCGGCCAAGTTCCGCCGGGCGTTCGAGGACGGCATCGTCGTGACGCGCGGCTTCGACGGCTGCGTCTACGCGTGGACGCCTGAGGGCTGGGCGAACTACCGCGACTCCACCCTCGCCACCTTGCACCCGCTGAGCCAGCAGGGCCGGCGGATGCAGCGTCACTTCTTCTCGGGCGCCAGCGAGTCGGCACCCGACAAACAGGGGCGGGTGAGCATCCCGCCCGCGCTGCTCGAGCACGCGAAGCTCGGTCGCGACGTCGTCGTCGCCGGAGTCAACGACCACCTCGAGATCTGGGACCGCGCGGCGTGGAAGCTCGAGCTCGCCGAGGTCGAAGGGAGTGCTGAGGATGTTGCCGAACGTCTTGCAGCCCAGGGAAGCTGACCACGTCCCCGTCCTGGCCGAGGAGGTGCGGGCGGCGCTTGCCGTCCGGCCGGGCGAGACGGTCGTCGACGCGACGTTCGGCGCCGGCGGCCACGCGACGATCCTCACCGCCGACCTTGGTGGCAAGGGGAAGCTGATCGCGATCGACCGCGACCCGACCGCGCGGACGTACTTCGAGCAGCTCACGAAGCACACCGCGGTCAATGCGCGGCTCCTGCGGGGCGATTTCGGCGTCGTCCTGCCGCAGCTCGCCGGGAACGGCGTCCGTGCCGACGCGCTCCTCCTCGACCTCGGAGTCTCCTCCATGCAGCTCGACCGGCCGGAGCGCGGCTTCTCGTACGCGACCGACGCGCCGCTCGACATGCGCATGGATCCGACCCAAGACGTCAGCGCCCGTGACGTCGTCAACACGTGGAGCGAGCGCGACCTCATCTCGATCTTCCGCCGCTACGGCGAGGAGCGGTACGCGAAGCAGATCGCGCGGGCCGTCGCCCGCCGCCGGCGCGAGCAGCCGTTCGAGCGCACCGGCGAGCTCGTCGACACGATCAAGGCCGCGATTCCGGCGCCTGCCCGCTTCGGCGAAGGGCATCCGGCGAAGCGCGTCTTCCAGGCGTTGCGGATCGCCGTCAACGACGAGCTCGAGTCGCTCGGCGTCGCGCTGCCGGCGGCGCTCAAGATGCTGCGGCCGGGCGGCCGCCTCGCGGTCATCTCGTTCCACTCGCTCGAGGACCGGATCGCGAAGCGGTTCCTCCGCGAGCGCGAGCGTGGCTGCACCTGCCCGCCGGACTTCCCCGTGTGCGTTTGCGGCCATGAGCCCGAGCTGCGGGCGCTGCAGCGAAGGCCGATCCGCCCCGGACAGGCCGAGATCGCCGCGAACCCGCGCTCGGCGTCGGCTCGCCTGCGCGCCGCGGTCAAGACGGGCGGCAACGGCTGATGGCGGCGGTCGACTGGTTCGCACAGGCCGAGGTCGCGGAGCCGGTTCGGCGGCCTGCCCATCGGCCCGCGCCGCGCCGGCCCGCCCGGAGCCGGCCCGCCGGGCAGCGTCCGGCCGGGAACGTACGCTCGCGGCGCAAGCCCACTCAACGCCGCGTCCGCGCCCACATCGTCTGGATGATCCTCTTCGCGCTCCTGCTCTCCGGTGTCGTCGCCGTGAACGTCGCGGTGCTGCGGGCCCACGTCGCCGTCGCGCAGCTCGACCAGCAGCGGGAGAAGCTCGAGGCACGCAACCAGGCGCTCGCCTCGGAGGTCTCGGCCGCCAGCTCGGCGCCGCGGATCGAGCGCGCGGCGCATCGCCTCGGCCTCGTGCAGGCGTCGGCCGGGAACACGACCTACCTCGACCTCGCGTCGGGCGGCCGTTGAAGACGCGCGTCGTCAACTCGCGGCTCCGCCTCCTCCTCCTCGGCATCCTTCTCACCTTCGCCGTCCTCGGCGTGCGGGTCGCCTGGCTGCAGACGGTACGGGGCTCGTCGCTCGCCAGGCTCGCACAGAGGCAGGCGAAGTTCGACCTCGCGATTCCGGCGAGCCGCGGCACCATCTACGACCGGCTCGGCACGCCGCTCGCGATCGGCGAGCAGGCAACCGACGTCGTCGCCGATCCCAGGCAGATCGCCGATCCACGGCACGAGGCCCGCGTCGCGGCGAAAGTGCTCGGAATCCGCGTCCGGCCGCTCTATGCGAAGCTCGCCGACCGGAGCAGCGGGTTCGTCTACGTGGAGCGGAAGGCGTCACCCAGGCTCGCCGCTCTCCTCTCGAAGCGTGGTCTGACCGGCTTCACGTTCCAGGCCGACGAGAAGCGCGTCTATCCGCAGCGCACCGTCGCAGCGTCGGTGCTCGGCTACGCCGGCGTCGACAACACCGGCCTCGCCGGGCTCGAGCAGGAGCTGAACAAGGAGCTCAGCGGCAAGCCCGGCGCCGAGACGGTCGTGCGCGATGCGACCGGCCAGGCGGTGAACACGATCCAGGAGCGCCCCGCGCGGGACGGCAGCAACGTCTTCCTCACGCTCGACAGCCACATCCAGGCGAACGCCGAGCAGGTGCTCGAGCGGACGGTGCAGCAGTGGCACGCCAAGGACGCGACGGCGATCGTCCTCGATCCGCACACGGGCGCGATCCTCGCCATGGCCCAGGAGCCGGGCTTCAACGCGAACGCGTACCCGGCGGCGACGCAGCACGGCCTCTCGATCGACCACGCGGTGACGGACGTCTTCGAGCCCGGCTCGGTGTTCAAGGTCGTGACGGTCGGCGGTGCGCTGTCCGAACACAAGATCACGCCGCAGACGCGGTTCACCTTGCCCTATTCGATCCACGTCGCAGACCGCATCATCCACGACGCCGAGATCCGGCCGACCGAGCGGATGACGGTCGCGCAGATCCTGCAGCGCTCGTCGAACGTCGGCGCGATCACGATCGCCGAGCGGTATCTCGGCGAGAGCGGCCTCAAGCACTGGATGAGGCGCTTCGGCTTCGGTCGTCCGACGGGCATCGACCTCCCCGGCGAAAGCTCCGGGCTGCTGCCGTCGTACTGGTCGGGGTCGACGATCGGCAACGTCCCGATCGGCCAGGGCGTCTCGGTGACTTCCGTCCAGCTCGCGTCGGTCTACGCCGCGATCGCGAACGGCGGGGAGTGGGTGCAGCCGCATCTCGTCGACCACGTCTTCGGTCAGGTGCCGCAGCGGCCGCACAGGCGGCGGATCCTCGCGCCGAGCGTCGACCGGGAGCTCCGGACGATGTTGAAGGGCGTCGTCTCGGATCAGGGCACCGCCGAGCTCGCCGCCATTCCCGGCTACACCGTCGCCGGCAAGACCGGGACGGCGCAGAAGCCGGGGCCGCGCGGCTACATCCCGGGCGCGTACGTGGCGACGTTCGTCGGCATGGTGCCCGCCTCGAATCCGCGGCTCGTCGTGCTCGTGAGCGTCGACGAGCCGCACGGGCAGATCTACGGCGGCACGGTCGCTGCGCCCGCGTTCGAGCAGATCGCCTCCTTCGACCTCCAGTACCTCGAGGTTCCGCCCGACCTGCGGCTCGGAGCGGGCCGCTAGGCGCCGGCGCGAATCTGGCTGGCCATCACGCCGAGGGCCAGGAGGCCCGCGCCGGCGCAGAAGCCGATCCCTGCGGAGCGCAGCGACGTGTAGTGGACCGCGACCCCCGCCGCGATCACGGGCAGCGAGAGGCCCAGGTAGAGGACGACGAAGAAGCTCGAGGCGGTCTCGCCGCGGCGCTCGGCGGGCGCGCGCTCGGCGATCGCGGCGAGGCCGGCGCCGACCACGACCCCCTGGCCGAGGCCTCCGACCGCGGCGCTCGCGAACAGCGCGGGTAGCGAATCGGCGGCCAGCGACACCGCCAGCAGGGCGACGCCGCCGACGAGCAGGGCGCAGCCCGAAGCGAGCGCGTTCGGAAGCCGTACCACGAGCGCCTGACCCGCGACCGAGAGGAGGAAGAGGACGAACACGAGCAGGCCGGCGAGCGCCGGGCTGTGGCGCTGGAGGCCCAGGCCGAGGAACTCCGGTGCGATCGAGCCGAAGACACCGGAGACGGCGAACCCGCTGAACCCGGCGAGCGCGGCACGGACGAAGACGGCCATCACCTCGGGGGGCACGCCGAGACGCTGCGGCCGGAGGCTGAGTCCGCTGCGCTCGACGGTCTCCGGCGCGAGAAGCAAGCCCGCGGTCGCGATCGCGACGAGGCCGAGGTCGACGGCGAACGGTGTGCGCAGCGCGTGCGGAGCCCATTCCGCGAGCACGCCCGAGAGCAGCGTTCCCGCCCCGAGCCCGCCCAGGTTGGCGAAGACGGCGACGAAGCTCGCACGCCGGCGGCTGCCCGCCGGGGCGAGGTCGATGAGGTACGCCGTCGCCGTGCCCGTGAAGATCCCGGCCGAGAGGCCGGAGACGATGCGGCCCGCGTAGATCGGCGCGAGGGATCCTGCGAGCAGGAAGAGGAGCGTGCTCGCGGCGGAAAGCGCGAGCCCGAGCAGCAGGATGGGCTTGCGTCCGAGCCGGTCGGAGAAGTTCCCGAACAGGACGAGGCCGCCGATCACGCCGAACGCATAGATCGCGAAGATGACCGTCACCAGCAACGGGCCGAACGCGTATCGCTGCTCGAACAGCGGGTAGAGCGGCGTCGGCAGGGTCGTACCGACCATCGCGACGAAGAAGGCGAACGCCGCCAGAACGAAGCCGGTGACCGAGCCGGCGTGCCCGTCACCGTGCACGAGTACATTCTGGCGGATGGACCTGGAGCGCCTCGTCGCAGCGCTCGACCCGGCGGAGGTGCACAGTTCCCCTGCGGTCGACGTGCGCGATCTCTCGTACGACGCCCGAGCGGTGACGCCGGGCTCTCTCTTCTTCGCCGTCCCGGGAGCCAGGGTCGACGGCCATGACTTCGCCGCCGAAGCCGTCGAGCGGGGCGCGGTCGCGCTCGTCGTGGAACGCGTGCTCGACCTGCCGGTGCCGCAGGTCGTCGTCCGGGACTCGCGCGCCGCGATGGCGCCGGCAGCTGACGTCTTCTTCGGCGAGCCGACGCGTGAGCTCGAGGTCGTCGGGGTGACCGGGACGAGCGGCAAGACGACGACCAGTCACCTCCTGTTCGCGATCCTCGCGGCCGCCGGCCGCCGGCCGGGCCTGCTGGGGACGGTCGAGGCGCGCGTCGGCGGCGAGCGGCGCGGCGTCGTGCGCACCACGCCCGAGGCGATCGACTTGCAGCGCCTGTTTCGGGAGATGCTCGAGGCCGGCGACCGCTCGTGCGCGATGGAGGCGTCGTCGCACGCCTCGGTTCTCCGCCGCCTCGATCGCGTCCGCTTCGCCGTACTCGTATTCACGAACCTCAGCCGGGATCACCTCGACTTCCACGGGGACATGGAGTCGTACTTCGAGGCGAAGCGGCGACTGTTTCTCGTCGACCCGCCGCCGGTCGCCGTGGTCAACGTCGGCGATCCGTATGGGCGGCGACTGGCCGACGAGCTGCCGAACGCGACAACCTTCGGCCCGGACGACGCGGGCGCGCTCGACGGCATCGACCTCAAGCTCCGGGGGCGCTTCAACGTCGAGAACGCGCTCGGTGCTCTCTTCGCGGCCCGGGCGCTCGGGATCGGGGAGGAGGCGATCCGGCGCGGCCTCGAGTCGGTGAAGGGCGTGCCCGGGCGGTTCGAGTCGGTCGACGCGGGCCAGCCGTTCCACGTCATCGTCGACTACTCGCACAAGCCGGACGCGCTCGAGAAGGTGCTGCGTGCGGCGCGCGGGCTCGCTGCGGGAAACCGCGTGATCTGCGTCGTGGGGGCGGGCGGCGACCGCGACCGCGGCAAGCGCCCGGCGATGGGACGACTCGCGTCGGAGCTCGCCGACGTGGCGATCGTCACCTCCGACAACCCGCGCAGTGAAGATCCCGAGGCGATCGCGGCCGAGATCGTGTCCGGCGCGACAGGCGACGTCGAGGTCGAGCTCGACCGCGCCGCGGCGATCGCCCGGGCCGTCGAGCTCGCTCGCGCCGGCGACGTGGTCGTCATCGCAGGCAAGGGCGCCGAGCAGGGCCAGGAGTTCGCGGATCGAACCGTTCCCTTCGACGACCGCCACGCGGCGAAGGAGGCGTTGCAGGCGTTGGAGACCAGAACCTGATCCCGCTCCCGCTCGCCGACGTGCAGGCGCTCTCGCTGGGCGATCTCGAGGGCGACGCAGAAGCCGTCACCGGCGTCCAGGTCGACTCGCGCCTGATCCGCCCGGGCGACCTGTTCGTCGCCGTCGCGGGCGGTGAGGCGTTCCTTGCCGACGCCCGCGCGCGCGGTGCGGGCGCGACGCTCGTCCCGGACGACGCACACGCCGCGCTCGCCGCTCTGGGTGGTGCCGTCCGCGCTCGCAGCGATGCTCGCGTGGTGGCGATCACCGGCTCGGTCGGGAAGACGTCGACGAAGGACATCCTCGCGGCCCTCCTGCGTCCTCACCTGCGCACGGTCGCGGCGCCGCGAGGCTTCAACAACGAGATCGGCCTGCCGCTGACCCTGTGCCTGATCGAGACCGAGACCGAAGTCGTCGTGACCGAGATGGCGATGCGTGGCTCCGGCCAGATCCGCGACCTCGGACGCCTGGCGCGACCCGGCCTCGGCGTGATCACGTCGATCGCCCCCGTCCATCTGGAGCAGCTGGGGAGCCTCGAGAACATCGCCCGCGCGAAGGCGGAGCTGCTCGAGGAGCTGCCGTCAGGTGCCGTCGCGGTCCTGCCGGAAAATGCGCCGGAGCTCGAGGCGTTCGTGCCGAACGGGCTCGACGTACGTCGCTTCGGCGAGCCGGACGCGGTGATCCGCGACGGCCGAACACATCTGCGGTGGCGCGGCGAGGAGGTCGTGTTCGGCTTCACGGCGCGTCACCAGGCGACGAATGCGGCGGCGGCGCTGACGGCCGCCGAGGCGCTAGGCGTCGAGCCGCCGACCGGACCGGTGAACGTGGAGTTCTCGCTCTGGCGTTCGCAGGAGACGGAGCTCCCTGCCGGCGGCCTGCTCATCAACGACGCCTGGAACGCGAACCCCGTGGCGATGCGAGCGGCGCTCGCGCATCTGCTCGACAGCGCGAGCGGCCGCCGCACGGTGGCGATCCTCGGCGAGATGGCCGAGCTCGGGGAGGAGGCTCCTCGCTACCACGAGGAAGTCGCGCAGGAGGCGCGGGGCGTCGACGTCGTCCTCGGCGTGGGTGAGCTCGCGCGCCGCTACGACCCCGACGAATGGGCGGCGACGGCGGCCGAGGCGAGTGAGCTCGCCGTCGGTCTCGTGCGGCCGGGCGACGCGATCCTCGTCAAGGGGTCGCGCGCGGTCGGCCTCGAGGTCGTCGTCGAGGCGCTGCTGGGAGCCGGAGAGTGATCCGCGTCTTGATCGCCGCCGCGGTCGGCCTCGGCCTGTCCGTCGTGATCGGGCCGCGGTTCATCGAGTTTCTGCGCGAGCACGAGTTCGGCCAGCACATTCGTGAAGACGGCCCGCGGCATCACATCGTCAAGCAGGGGACCCCCACGATGGGCGGACTGCTGATCCTGTTCGCGGCGACGATCGCGTTTCTGCCGGTCAGCCACTACCGGCTCCAGTCCCTGACCGTGATCTTCACCGCGCTCGCCTGCGGCGCGATCGGCTTCATCGACGACTTCATCAAGCTCACGCACAAGCGGTCGCTCGGGCTTTCCGGGCGCTGGAAGCTCGTGCTCCTCGCGGGCGTCACGGTCGTGGTCGCGATCGTCGCGCGCCACCTGCACCTGAGCACCGACGTCTACATCCCGGTGGCGGACTTCACGGTGCCGCTCTCGTACGGCTGGTACGTGTTCCTCTTCTTCGTGATCGCCGGCGCTGCGAACGGGACGAATCTCGCCGACGGCGTCGACGGCCTCCTCGGCGGCACTGCGATCATCTCGCTCTTCACCTTCACGGCGATGAACGTCGTCTCGTACGTCCGGTCGGGCCACGTCGGTCATCGGAACCTGACCAAGCTCGACCTCGCGATCGTCGGCGCCGCCCTGATCGGCGCTGCGGTCGGGTTCCTCTGGTTCAACGCGTTCCCGGCCGAGGTGATCATGGGCGACACGGGCTCGATGGCGTTCGGCGGGGCGCTCGCGGCGTTCGCGATCATGATGAAGGTCGAGGTGCTCCTCCTCCTGATCGGCGGCATCTTCGTGATCGAGGCCCTGTCGGTGATGATCCAGGTCTTCTCGTTCAAGCGCTTCGGGCGACGCGTCTTCCTCATGGCTCCGATCCACCACCATTTCGAGATGAAGGCGTGGTCCGAGACGAAGATCACGGTGAGGTTCTGGATCATCGCCGCACTGCTGTGCGCGGTGGGGTTCGCCCTCTACTACCGCTACTACTTCGGGCAGCGATGAGCGCCGAGGTCGAGCGCGCGTTGCTCGACGCCGCGCGGCCGGCGCCTGCCGAGGCCGTGCTCGTGCTCGGTGGGGGATCTCTCGCGCTCGGAGCCCACGAGCGGGTCGGCGACGGCTGGGTCTACGCCGTCCGCTCGCAGGTCGACGAGCTCGAAGAGCTGCTCGGGGAGGCGCACGCCGCCGGCACGAGCGGGGTGGCGTACCTCGTCGGGGAGGCGCCTGTACTGCCGCTTCCGGACGACGCGGTGGCGGCGGTCGTCGGCCGGATCCTGATCGAGGAGGGGGCGCTCGCGGCTGCCGTGGCGGAGCTCGCCCGAGTGCTGGCGCCCGGTGGGCGTGTCGCGCTCGCCGAGCCCGACCTGCCGGCGGGAGAGGCGCTGGCGCACGCGCTCGAGGAGGCCGGGTTCACGGCGGTGGCGGTCGAACGAGCCGGCGCGGAGGTCGTGGCGAGCGCCACGCTCGACTGAGGACGCGGGAAGCGGACGGCGAACCTGTATCTCATCCTCGACGAAGTCGACAGAGTCCCGGCACGCCCCGGCGCATACGCTGACCCCAGGGGACCTGCGCCCCCCATTGGGGGGGAGCGTTTGCCTTGACCCGGACACGTCCAGACGAGGCGTCTCCCGCGGCGCCGTGGCTGCCGCGCCGCGCGCTTGTCCTCGGGCTCGCCCGGTCGGGCGTTGCCGCCGCCGAGGCACTCGCCAGGCGCGGCGTTTGGGTCGTCGCCGCCGACCGCTCTCCCGAGGTCGACATCGGCAGGCTCGACGGCCTCGGCGTCGAACTCCGTCTCGGAACGGAGGAGGAGGCGTTGCTCGAAGGGGTGGATCTGTTGGTGAAGAGCCCGGGCGTGGCGGCGGAGGCGCCGCTCGTCGTCGGTGCACGCACGCGTGGAGTGCCGGTCTGGAGCGAGGTCGAGCTCGGCTATCGCCTGCTCCCGCGCGGAGCGCGTCTCATCGGCGTCACGGGCACCAACGGGAAGACGACGACGACCGAGTTGCTCGGCGCGATCTTCCGCGCCGCGCGCAGCCCGGTCGAGGTCGCCGGCAACGTCGGGCGGGCTCTCACGGACGCGGCCGAAGCCGCCGCCGAGAATTCGTGGATCGCCTGCGAGCTCTCGAGCTTCCAGCTCGAGGACGTCTCCACGCTCGCCTGCGACGTCGCCGTCCTGCTCAACCTCGAGCCCGATCATCTCGACCGGCACGGCACCTTCGAGGCCTACCGTGCGGCGAAGCTTCGCATCTTCGAGCGGGCGCGCGCGCGCGTCGTCCCGCGCGGCTTCGGGATCGAGGGGATCGAGTTCTCGGCCGACGACGCACTTCCCGCCGAGCCGCTCATCCCCGGCCGCCACAATCGCGAGAACGCCGCCGCCGCGAACGCTGCCGCCCGCGCGGCCGGCATCCCCGAGGAGGCCGTCGCGCAGGCGCTGCGCACGTTCCCCGGCGTCCCGCACCGGCTCGAGCTCGTCCGGGAGCTGCGCGGGGTTCGCTGGATCAACGACTCGAAGGCGACGAACACGGCGGCCGCGCGACGCGGCATCGCCGCATACGACGCGCCCCTGCGGCTCATCCTCGGCGGGTCGCTCAAAGGCGAGGACTTCGGGTCGTTTGCCGCCGAGCTTCCGGGACGCGTCCGCTCGATCTATCTCGTCGGCGCCGCAAGCGACGATCTCGCAGCCGCGCTCGGGCGCGTCGGGCGTTCGTACGTGCGTGCGGGCGACCTCGCGACCGCCGTGGCGCGAGCCGCAGCCGAGGCCGAGCAGGGGGACGTCGTCCTGCTCTCGCCGGCCTCCGCGAGCTACGACCAGTTCGCGAACTTCGAGGAGCGCGGCGACACCTTCCGGCGCCTCGTCGAGGAGCTGCGATGAGCAGTCGCCCGAAACGGCTCCAGTTCGAGTGGAATCTGCTCGTGCTCGTCACGACGGCGCTCCTTCTCTTCGGGCTCGTGATGGTCTACAGCGCCAGCTCCGGCTCCGCCGCGCTCGGCAACGGCAACCCGCTCGGCTTTCTCGAGCGGCAGGTGACGTACGCGCTCATCGGTGTCGCGCTGCTCGTCGTCGTCTCGCGGCTCGACCTCGACCGGATTCGCGCGCTCGCGCCGACGCTCGTCGTGACGTCGCTCGTCCTCTGCTTCGGCGTGCTCGCGGTCGGGGCGCGCATCAACGGCGCGCGCCGCTGGATCGACGTCGGGCCGCTCGTCTTCCAGCCCTCGGAGCTGGCGAAGCTCGCGCTCGTCGTCTGGACGGCGGCGTACCTGTCGCGTCGTCGCCCGCCGCGCACGCTGCAGGAGCTCGGCCGCCCAATCGGGTTCCTCGTCCTCCTCTTTGCCGTGCTCGTGCTCGTCGAGCCGGATCTCGGCACCGCGCTCACGCTGCTCCTCGTCGTCGGCGCCATCCTGCTCGTTTCGGGGACGCGGCTGCAGCTGCTCGCCACCGCGTACGGCCTCGTGTTCGCGCTCGCCGCGATCGCGGCCTGGTCGTCGCCCTACCAGCGCGACCGCCTGCTCACGTTCCTCGACCCGTGGAAGGACCCGACCGGAGCGGGGCTCCAGAACGTGCAGGCGCTGATCAGCCTCGGCTCCGGCGGGATCTTCGGGCGCGGGCTCGGCTCCGGAATCGAAGCCTACGGCGGCTACCTGCCGGAGGCGCACACCGACATGATGTTCGCAGTCGTCGGCGAGGAGCTCGGCCTCGTCGGCGTCACGCTCGTGATCATGGCGTTCTGCGCGTTTGCCTACGCGGGAATCCGGCTCGCCATCGGCACCCGGGACCCCTTCGCAAAGCGCCTCGCGGCCGGAATCACGGCACTCGTCTGTGGGCAGGCCGCGATCAACATGGCGGCCGCCGTCGGGCTCGCGCCGCTGACCGGAATCCCGCTCCCGTTCGTCTCGTACGGCGGATCGAGCCTCGTGATGATGCTCGTCGGAGTCGGCGTCCTCCTTAACATCGCCCGTGATGGCGGACGAGCGACAGCTGCGGTTCCTGATCGCGGCCGGCGGAACGGTCGGGCACGTGGCGCCGGCACTCGCCGTCGCGGAAGCCCTGCGGCGCCGGGACGGGCTGGTGACGTTCGCCGGGTCGCCGGATCGCGTCGAGGCGCGGCTCGTTCCTGAGCTCGGCTACGACTTCGACGCGTTCGCCGTCTCCGGACTGCCGCGGCGTCCTGGCCCCGAGCTCGTCCGAGCGGCGGGCAAGGCGCTCGCGGCGCCCTTCGCGTGCCGCCGCATCCTCCGCCGCCGCCGGCCCGACGCGGTTCTCGGCGCCGGCGGCTACGTCGCCGGTCCGATGGTGCTGGCCGCGCGGCTCGAGGGGATACCGTGCGCGCTCAGCGAGGCGGACGCGCACCTCGGCCTCGCGAACCGGCTGGCGGCGCCGCTCGCGGAGCGCGTCTTCCTGGCGTTGCCGCTCGGGCTGCACGGGGACAAGTACCGCGCGGTCGGTCGGCCGATTCCCGCCGCGTCGCGTCCGGTCGAGCGCGCGGAGGCGCGCGGGCGGCTCGGACTGGCGCACGATGCGCACGTCGTCCTCGTCTTCGGAGGGTCCCTCGGGGCGCGACTGCTCAACGAGCTGGCACTCGACGCCTGGGCCGAAGCCGGGCCTGCCGTGATCCACCTCTGCGGCGAGCGCGACTACCCCGACCTCCGCGGCCGAGCTTCCCGGCCGGACTACGTCCTCGAGCCGTTCATGGACGAGATCGGCGTGGCCTACGGCGCCGCGGACGTCGCGCTCGCGAGGGCGGGCGGCTCCGTCTGGGAGCTCGCCGCAGCCGGGCTGCCGGCGGTGCTCGTGCCCGGCGCCTTCGCCACCGCGGATCACCAGCAGAAGAACGCCCGCTGGTTCGTCGACGCGGGCGGTGCGGTGGTCGTGCCCGAGGCAGAAGCGGCGCAAGCGCCTGGAGTCGTGGAGGGGCTGCTCGCGGACCCCGGACGCCTGGCAGGCATGGCCGCGGCGATGCGCGCGGTCGCAAAGCCCGACGCAGCGGAGGAGATCGCGGATGAGCTCGTCACCCTCGCGGCCGCTCGCCGGTAGGCGGGTGTGGATCGCCGGCGTCGGCGGAGCCGGCATGAGCGGGTACGCGCTCCTGGCGGATGCCTGGGGAGCCGAGGTTGCCGGCTGGGACCGCGTCGAGACGCCGTACCTGCGGCATCTCGCGGGCGTCGCCGTCGAGATCTCGCCGGAGCCGCCCGAACCGCCGGCCGGCTGGGAGGTGTTCGTCTCGACGGCGTTCGCCGGGCGCGTCGCCGGGCGGCCGCGCGCAGACCTCCTCGCCGAGCTCGTCTCGCAGCGCCGCGCGATCGTCGTCGCCGGAGCGCACGGGAAGACGACGACGACCGCGATGATCGCCTTCTGCCTCGACCGGCTCGGCCTCGACCCCGCGTTCCTCATCGGCGCAGACGTGCCGCAGCTCGGCGGCAACGCACGGGCGGGAGCCGGCTGGCTCGTCGTGGAAGGGGACGAGTCGGACCGCTCCGTCGGCGCGCTGCGCCCGGAGATCGCGGTGCTCCTCAACGTCGACCTCGACCATCACACGACGTTCGTCTCCAGGAGCGAGGTCGAGGACTTCTTCGAGGCCTGGCTGCGCGAGGTGCCGCACGTCGTGCGCGCCGAAGAGCTCGAGCCCGTGGCGCTCGAGCTCGCTGTTCCGGGGGAGCACAACCGCCGCAACGCCGCCGCGGCTCTGGCGGCACTCGAGCTCGCCGGCGTGCCGCGAGCCGAGGCCGAAGCGGCGATCGCGGAGTTCCGTGGCGCAGGCCGCAGGCTCGAGCCGAGAGGAGAGGCCGGCGGTGTCACCGTCCTCGACAGCTACGCGCACCATCCGGCCGAGCTCGCCGCCGACCTCGCCGCGACGAGGAACGGCGGACGGCTCCTCGCGCTCTTCCAGCCGCACCTGTACTCGAGGACGGCGCACCTCGCGCACGGCTTCGCACAGGCGCTCGCGGGCGCGGACGCGGCGTGCGTGACCGAGATCTATCCGGCCCGGGAGGCGCCGGTGCCGGGCGTCAGCGGCCGCCTGATCGTCGACGAGCTCGCGGCGCTTCGCCCCGGGATGCGCATCGGCTGGGCGCCCTCGCTCGCCGAGGCGGCGGGGCTTGTGGCAGGGTGGGCCGAGCCGGGGGACACGATCCTCACGCTCGGCGCCGGTGACGTCGACCGCGCCGCCGCGCTGATCCTCGAGGTGCTCGCGTGAGGATCGAGGAGGGTGTCGAGCTCGCCCGTCTCACGACGCTCGGGACCGGTGGGCGCGCCTGTGCGTTCGCCCGGCCCGAGTCCGAGGCCGAGGTGGAGGAGCTCTTGCACTGGGCCGACGAGCGCGCGCTGGGCGTGGCCGTGGTCGGCCTCGGCTCGAACCTGCTGGCGGCCGATGACGGGATCGACCTCCTCGTCCTCAAGCTCGCCGGGGAGCTGGGCGCGGTCGAGGTCGACGGCGACGTCCTGCGCGTCGGCGGCGGTGCGGCAAATGCGGTCGCCCTGCACCGAGCGCGCGCGGCCGGGCTCGGCGGCTTCGAGTTCGCCTGCGCGATTCCCGGCACCATCGGCGGCGGCGTCTGGATGAACGGCGGCGCGTACGGCGGCGACTTCGCCGGGGTGCTCGAGCGGGCGCTCGTCGCGACGGCCGGCGGCAGCGGTTGGCTGACGCCCGCGGAGCTCGGTCTCGGCTATCGGCATTCCGAGCTTCGCCACGGGCAGGTCGTCATGCGCGCGGAGCTGCGGCTGCGACCGCGGCCTCCGGAGGAGATCAAGGCGGAGGTACGCGAGCTCAACGCGCGCCGCAAGGCGGCCCAGCCGACGAACCGGCGCACGTTCGGCAGCGTGTTCAAGAACCCCGAGCACGAGCTGAGCGCGGGGCGGATGCTCGAGGCGTGCGGCCTGAAGGGACACCGGATCGGCGGCGCCCAGATCTCGCCGAAGCATGCGAACTTCATCGAGAACGCGGGAGGCGCGACGACGGCCCACGCCCTCGCGCTCATGACGGAGGCCCGCCGCCGCGCACTCGAGCAATTTGGCGTCCGGCTCGAGCACGAGGTCGAGTTTCTCGGCGAGCTCGGGCTGCCGCCGCTGTAGGAGGGGCCGCGCCGGCGCCGAACTCCGGAACATGCCTGTCAGGGCTCGTCTCGCTCGGTCCATCGCGCGCGCCGGGGTCATCGCGGCGCGGCCCCCGCGGCCGAGCCTGCCCCGGGTTCAGCCCGGGGCCTGGCTCTCCCAGCTCGTGCCGACACGGCGCTCGCTCGGCGTCGGCCTCGGCGTCCTGGCCGTTGCCCTCGGCGGGTACCTGATCGCGCGCGAGACGTCGCTCTTCGCCGTCGACCGGATCGAGGTCACTGGCGCGTCGCCTCGGGTGGCAAGCGAGGTCCGGCAGGCGCTCGGGTCCGTCCTGGGCCGGCCCCTCGTCGGGCTCGACGGCTCCGCCGTGCTGCGGAAGGTCGACGCACTCCCGACGGTCGTGCGCGCGAGCTACGACCGGGCCTTTCCGCACACGTTGCGCATCACGATCGTTCCCGAGATCCCGGCGGCCGTCTTGCGCAGCGGTCCCGCGAGCTGGCTCGTCTCGGCCCGCGGACGCGTGATGGAGCCTCTGCCGTCGAGCGCCGTGCCGAGGTTGCCGCGGATCTGGCTCTCCACGCGCACACCCGTCCGGACCGGGGCCGAGGTGGGGGCGAACGGCGGCGCGGTCGCGGCCCGCGCCGTCGGGCTGGCGGGCGCGTTCGCCGCGCGCGTCGCCTCGGCGTCCGACAGCAACGGCGCGCTCGTCTTCCGCCTCCGCTCCGGCGTCCAGCTCCTGCTCGGCGACGCTGCCGACGTCAAGCTCAAAGTGGCGGTGGCAGCACGCGTGCTCGCAGTCCTGCCGTCCGGCTCGACCTACCTCGACGTCACCAGCCCCGGCAGACCCGTCTCCGGGATCGCGGCTCCGCAAAGCTCGACACAGCAACACTCGGCACAGCAAAGCTCAAGTAGAGGTTGAGCTTTCGGCTCTGGTTCCGGTTGACATAGAGCCTTCGCGCACGTACCCTCCGCCCGTTGTTGCTGAAGTCAGCCCCAATCCTCTACTGAAGGTTCAGGTTCGAGGCTCATGAGCGCGAAGGACGCGGCCGGGAACTACCTGGCAGTCATCAAGGTCGTCGGCGTCGGCGGCGGCGGGACGAACGCCGTCAATCGCATGGTGGACGCCGGCCTCTCGGGCGTCGAGTTCATCGCCGTGAACACGGACGCGCAGGCGCTGATGGTCTGCGACGCGGACGTGAAGATCCACATCGGCTCCGCCGCCACGCGCGGTCTCGGCGCGGGCGCGGACCCCGCGGTCGGCCTTGCCGCCGCCCAGGAGAGCCGCGACGAGCTGAAGGAAGCCCTCAAGGGCGCGGACATGATCTTCATCACCGCCGGCGAGGGCGGCGGCACCGGCACCGGCGCTGCGCCGGTGGTCGCCGAGCTCGGCCGCGAGCTCGGAGCGCTGACCGTCGGCGTCGTCACGAAGCCGTTCAACTTCGAGGGCCGGAAGCGCGCGCAGCAGGCCGAGCAGGGCATCGAGAGCCTGCGCGACAGACTCGAGACGCTGATCGTGATCGAGAACGACCGCCTGCTGCAGGTGGTCGAGAAGCAGACGTCCGTCGTCGACGCCTTCCGGATGGCCGACGACGTGCTCCGGCAAGGCGTCCAGGGCATCACCGACCTCATCACCGTGCCCGGACTCGTCAACCTGGACTTCGCCGACGTGCGCACGATCATGCGCGAGGCGGGCTCTGCGTTGATGGGAATCGGTACGGCCAGCGGAGACAACCGGGCCGCTGAGGCGGCGCGCTCGGCCGTGTCCTCGCCGCTGCTCGAGTCGTCGATCGAAGGCGCGACAGGGATCCTGCTCAACATCACCGGCGGTCCCGACATCGGGCTGTTCGAGGTCAACGAGGCGGCCGAGGTCGTCACGAGCGCGGCCGACGTCAACGCGAACGTGATCTTCGGCGCGGTCATCGACGAGGCCATGGGCGACGCGGTGCGGGTCACCGTCATCGCCACGGGCTTCGGCGGTGGGCGGCGTCGCCGCAGGGCGAGTGCGGAGCCGGAGCTGACCGCACCGGCCGCAGGTACGGAGCGGGGCGAGAACGGCCTCGACGTGCCGTCGTTCCTCCGCGGCGAATAGCACCGCCGCGCGAGCGTCTCGCGAATGTCGTCCCGGCAGGTTTGGCCCTGTGCAAACGGGGCACACGGTGCGTGCCCTCAACAGGGTTGACCTAAGAGTCAACCCCACGACCCGGTCCGCCGCCCTGGTTCGTCTTCGGATGTGCCGGGGCGGCTCCGTTCTGGGGACGTTTCGACTGAGCCGGGGCGCGGCGCCTTCTAACTAGGATCGGCCTGCCGATGTCCGTGACGCTTCTGCACACGCCGCTCCACGACCGGCACGTCGAGCTCGGAGCGCGCATGGTGCCGTTCGCGGGCTGGGAGATGCCCGTCCAGTACGAGGGCGTCATCCCCGAGCACCGGGCCGTGCGCGCGGACGCAGGCGTCTTCGACGTCTCCCACATGGGCGAGCTCGAGGTCGAAGGGCCTCACGCCCGCGAGCTGCTCCAGACGACGCTCGCGAACGACCTCGACAAGCTCTCGCCCGGCGAGGCGCAGTACACGTTGCTGACGAATGAGGGCGGCGGGATCATCGACGACCTCGTCGTCTATCGCACGGGCGACCATGCGTATCTGCTCGTCGTCAACGCGGGGAACCGCGCGGCGGCCTATGCCTGGTTGAAGGAGCGGGAGGTTCGCGGCTCCGACGTCCGTGACGTGTCCGACGCCTGCGCGCTGCTCGCGGTCCAGGGCCCGCGGGCGATCGAGCGGCTCGGCTTGCCGGCGGCTCCCGCGTTCACGTTCGCGGAGGCGTTCATCGACGGGGTCGAGGTGATGGTCAACCGCACCGGCTACACGGGCGAGGACGGGTGCGAGCTGCTGTGCATGACCGAGGACGCGGTTCGTCTCTGGGACGCCGTGCTCGGGCGCGGCGCCGTGCCGTGCGGGCTCGGCGCCCGCGACTCGCTGCGCCTCGAAGTCTGCTATCCGCTGCACGGCAACGACATCGGGCCGGACACCGACGCCGTCTCCGCCGGTCTCGGCTGGGTGTGCGCGCTGGACAAGGAGTTCGAGGGCGTCGAGGTCCTGCGGCGCATCAAGGCGGAGGGACCCGAGCGCCGGCTCGTCGCCTTCGTGATGGAGGAGAAGGCGATCCCCCGGCAGGGGATGCCGATCGGGGGCGGTGGGGAGGTGACGTCGGGCTCGCACTCGCCGATGCTCGAGGTCGGGATCGGCCTGGGGTACGTGCCGACCGCGCTCGCGAAGCCCGGCACCCAGCTGACGATCGACGTCCGCGGTCGCCCGCGCAGGGCACGCGTGGTCAAGAAGCCGATCTACGAGAGGGAGGACTGAGTGGCAGCGGCCGAGAGCTATCCAGAGGAGCTGAAGTACCACGAGGAGCACGACTGGGCGCGCCTCGACGGGGACGAGGCGGTGCTCGGCATCACGTGGTTCGCCGCCGACTCGCTCGGCGAGCTCGTCCACTTCGAGCCGCCCGAGGTCGGCTCGAACGTGACGAAGGATCAGTCCTACGGCGAGGTCGAGTCGGTGAAGGCGGTGTCCGACGTGATCGCACCGCTCTCCGGCGAGGTGCTCGCGGTGAACGACCAGGTCATCGACGCCCCCGAGACGGTGAACGAGGATCCGTACGGCAACGGCTGGCTCATCCGCATCCGGCTCGCCGAGCCCGGAGAAACCGACGCTCTCCTCGACGCGGAGGCCTACCGCCAGGTCCTCGCGAACCAGTGACGCAGCATCCCTTCCTCGCGCTGACCGAGTCCGACCGGGACGAGATGCTCGGGACGATCGGCGTCGACTCCGTGGAAGAGCTCTTCCGCGACCTACCCGAGTCGATTCGCCTCGGGCGTGAGCTCGACCTCGAGCCGGCGCTCTCGGAGCAGGAGGTGTTCGCGCACGTCGCGGCCCTCGCCGAGCGGAACGCCGACGCGAGCCGTGAGGTGTCGTTCCTCGGCGCGGGCATGTACGACCACTACGTGCCCGCGGTCGTCGACGCCGTCCTCCAGCGCGGGGAGCTCCTGACGGCATACACGCCGTACCAGCCCGAGATGAGCCAGGGTGTGCTGCAGGCGATCTTCGAATACCAGACGGCCGTCTGCGAGCTGACCGGCATGGACGTCTCGAACGCGTCCGGCTACGACGGGACGAGCGTCGCCGCAGATGCGTGCTACGTGGCGAAGCACGCGACGGGACGCAGCAAGGTCGTCGTGACCGAGGCGACGAATCCGCAGGTGCGCCAGGTCGTCAAGACGTATGCCTCCGGCTTCGGGCTCGAGGTCGTGGAGGTGCCGCATCGCGACGGGGCGACCGATGCGGACGAGCTCGCACGCGCGGTCTCGGACGCGGCAGCCGTCATCTTCCAGCAGCCGAACTTCTTCGGGTGCCTCGAGCCGGCCCCGGACCTCGTCTCGGTCGCGGCCGAAGCCGGGGCGCTGCCGATCGCGCACGTCGACCTCCTCTCGCTCGGCGTGCTCGAAGCGCCCGGCCGTTACGGCGCGGCGCTCGCGCTCGGCGAAGGACAGGCGGCTGGGAACTTCGCGTCCTTCGGCGGGCCGCACTACGGGGTCCTCGCGGCGCGCAGCGAGTTCATCCGCCGCATGCCAGGGCGCATCGTCGGCGAGACGGTGGACACCGCGGGCGAGCGTGGCTATGTCCTCACCCTGCAGACCCGGGAGCAGCACATCCGGCGGGAGAAGGCCACCTCGAACATCACCACGAACCAGACGCTCCTCGCCCTCGGCGGGCTCGTCTATCTCACGTGGCTCGGGCCGCAGGGGCTGCGCGAGCTGGGGGAGACCTGCCTGTCGCTGAGCGCGTACGCCAAGCACCGCCTGGCGGAGCGGGCCGGGCTCGAGCCGCTGTTCTCAACACAGACAACGTTCAAGGAGTTTGCCGTCCGGGTCGGACGGAACGCGCGCGAGGTGGTCGCAGCGGCGCGCGAGCGCGGGGTGCATCCCGGTTATGCGCTCGGCCGGGACTACGAGGGGATGGACGACGTCCTGCTCGTCGCGGTCACCGAGCGGCGCACGCCGGCAGAGATCGATCGCCTCGCCGACGTGCTCGCCGAGGTCGGCGCATGAAGCTGATCTACGAGAAGTCGCAGGCCGGCCGCAGGGCATCGGCGTTGCCGCATCACGACGACCTGCCCGCGGCCCCGGAGATCCCGGCGGAGCTCCGGCGGAGCCGGCCTCCGCGCCTGCCCGAGGTGGCGGAGTTCGAGCTCGTCCGCCACTTCACGGAGCTCTCGACGCGCAACTTCGGCGTCGACACGGGCTTCTATCCGCTCGGCTCTTGCACGATGAAGTACAACCCGCGGATCAACGAGCGCCTGGCCGCGCTCCCCGGCTTCGCGCGGCTCCACCCGCTGCAGGACGAGGACGGGGCGCAGGGCGCCCTCGAGCTGATGTGGCGCCTGCAGGAGATCCTCGCCGAGGTGACCGGGCTCGACGCGGTCTCGCTTCAGCCGGCGGCCGGTTCCCAGGGCGAGCTGGCCGGGCTTCTGCTCGTGCGCGCGTACTTCGCTGCGCGCGGCGAGGCGGAGCAGAGACGCAAGGTCGTCATCCCCGACACGGCGCACGGCACGAATCCGGCTTCCGTCACCATGGCCGGCTACGAGCTGACGCCGGTCCGCACCGACGCGCGCGGCAACGTCGACGTCGACGATCTGCGCGGCAAGGTCGACGAGCACACCGCGGCGCTCATGCTCACCAACCCGTCCACGGTCGGCCTCTTCGACGAGAACATCGAGGAGATCGAGCGGATCTTCCACGCCGCCGGGGCGCTCATGTACTACGACGGCGCGAACCTCAACGCCGTCTGCGGGATCTCGCGCCCCGGGGACATGGGGTTCGACATCGTCCATATCAACCTGCACAAGACGTTCTCGCAGCCGCACGGCGGTGGCGGGCCGGGTGGCGGGCCGGTCGCCGTGCGCAAGATGCTCGAACCGTTCCTGCCGGTGCCGGCGGTCGTGCGGCGGGAGGACGGAGGCTTCGGTCTCGACTTCGACCGGCCGCAGACGATCGGCAAGGTCCGCGGCTTCACCGGTCCGTTCGGCGTTTTCGTCCGCTCGTACGCGTACCTGCGGATGTGGGGGCCGCGGCTGCGCGAGATGTCCGAGACGGCCGTGCTCAACGCGAACTACGTCCTCGCGCGGCTGCAGGAGGCCTACGACCTCCCGTTCGACCGGCTGTGCATGCACGAGTTCGTGCTGTCGGCGCGGACCCTGAAACGGGAGCACGGCTGCACGGCGCTCGACGTCGCGAAGCGGCTGATGGACTACCGCTTCCACCCGCCGACGATCTACTTCCCACTGATCGTGCCGGAGGCGCTGATGATCGAGCCGACGGAGACCGAGGCGAAGGAGACGCTCGACGCGTTCTGCGACGCGATGCTCGCGATCGCCCGCGAGGCCGCCGAGGAGCCGGAGCTGTTGAAGGAGGCGCCGCATCACCGGCCGGTGAAGCGGCTCGACGAGGTACGAGCGGCGAAGCAGCCGGTCGTCCGGTACGCGTTCGACGAAGCGCGCGAGACGGTCGAGGCGCCTAAGGGCGCCTGAGCTCGAGCGCCGCGCCTACGACGCGGCCGCCGAGCCCCTCCAACAGCGCCCGCGACGCGACGTTCGTCTCGTCGACCTCGGTCGCGACCTCGCGCTCGCCGCGCGCGTCGAGCACTGCGAACGTCTCGCCGATCAGCCAGCGAGCGAGGCTACGCCGCCGCAGCGACCGGCGTACGCCGACGAAGCCGAGCCTTGGAATCTGTCCCGTCCGGACCCAGAGGCGGCAGATGCCGACCGGCGCGCCCGCGGCGAGGGCGACGAGGTAGACGGCGGGATCGAACTGGGGCGAGAGGTACGTCGCTTCGTGGAAGCCCGCGGCGTCCCAGCGCCAGCCGTCGGTGCCCGGCACGTCCTGGCGGAGCTCGTCGTCGAGCAGCCGCAGCGCCTCCTCGTCGACCGCGTCCGCACGCACGGCCTCGACGCCCGACGGCCGGGGCACTCTCGGCACCTGTGCGGACTGGACGAGGTGAAGCTCCTTCCGGTGGCGGACGAAGCCGAGCGTTGCCAGCGCTCGCAGTTGCTCGTCGTCGCTCTCGTCGATCTCGGCGTAGAGCTCTCCGGGCGGAAGGGCCGCGTCGGGCCTGTCGAGGAGAAAGCGACGGCCGTCCGGTCGGAGGAACGTACGCGCCTCAGGCATGCACGCGCTGGGCGTTCCGGCCTCTCTTGGGGGCCGCGGCCAGCTGGCCGCAGGCGGCCTCGATGTCCCGGCCGCGGGTGAGGCGGACGGTCACGGGGACGCGCGCACGCTCGAGCTCGTGGCGGAAGGCCGAGATCCGCTCGCGCGGCGAGCCGTCGTACAGGCCTGTCGGGTTGTAGGGGATGAGGTTGACTTTGAAGTGGTCGCGACCGAGGAGCGCGGCGAGCGCGCGCGCCTGCTCCCGCGTGTCGTTCACGCGTCCGAGCATCACGTACTCCACGAAGACCCGGCGGTTCGTCGTCTCCGCGTGCCGGCGGCACTGCGCGACGATCTCGGCGATCGGGAACCGCTCGTTGACCGGCATGATCCGCGACCGGAGCTCGTCGTCGGGTGCGTGGAGAGAGAGCGCCAGGCGGATCGGCTCGTCCACCTCGTCAACGAAGCGCCGCAACCCGGGCAGCCAGCCGACGGTCGAGATCGTCGTGCGCCGATGCGTGATCCCGACGTCCGGCAGCCTCCGTGCCGCGCCGAGCACCTCGTCGAGGTTGAGCATCGGCTCGCCCATGCCCATGAAGACGCAGTGGTCGACCTCGGTCAGCCGCCGGAAGTGGAGTGCCTGGTCGACGATCTCCGAGGCGGTGAGGTTCCGCCCGAACGCCATCGTCCCCGTCGCGCAGAAGGTGCACGTGAGCGGGCAGCCCGATTGGGAGGAGAGGCAGAGCGAGCGCCGCCCGTCTCGGTAGCGCATCAGCACCGCCTCGACCGGATGGCCGTCGGCGGTGCGGAAGAGCGTCTTCACCGTGCCGTCACGCGACTCGCGCTCGGCTTCGACGGACAGCGTCGAGAAGGGCACGGCCGCTTCGAGGTCCGCGCGCAGCGTGCGAGGCAGGTTCGTCATCTCCGAGTAGCCCGGCGCGCCGTGCGCCGTCCACTCCCACACCTGGCGGGCACGGAAGGCGGGCTCGCCGCGCTCGCGCAGCGTCTGTTCGAGGAGGGCCAGATCCATCGGGCTACGGTAGCGTCACGGCCGATGATCGACCTGCGATCCGACACGATGACGAAGCCGACGGCGGGGATGCTCGCGGCGCTGGCGGCCGCCGAGGTCGGCGACGAGCAGGAGCGCGAGGATCCGACCACGAACGAGCTGCAGCGCCGCACGGCCGAGCTGCTCGGGCAGGAGGCGGCGCTCTTCTTCCCGACGGCGACGATGGCCAACCAGGTCGCGCTGCGCGTGCTGAGCCGCCCGGGGTCGAAGGTCGTCGCCGAGGAGAACACGCACGTTCTCATCTGGGAGTGGGGAGGGCCTGCGATCCATTCCGGCCTCGTCATGCACGGCGTGCCGGCCGAGGCCGGAAGGCCGACGGTGGAGCAGATCGAGGAGCTCGACGGCTTCGGGCCGGGCAGCGTGCTCGTGCTCGAGAACACGCACAACAGCTCGGGCGGCCGCATCTGGCCGCTCGACGAGTTCCGCGCGGTCGCGGACGCGGCGCGCGCACGCGGCGCGGCCGTCCACCTCGACGGCGCCCGCCTCTTCAACGCGGCGGTCGGCGCCGGGCTGCCGCCGTCTGCGTGGGGAGAGGTGGCCGACACCGTGACGGTCTGCTTCTCGAAGGGGCTCGGCTGCCCGTTCGGGGCGATCCTCGCCGGGACGGCTGAGACGATCGAGCAGGCCTGGGAGGGCAAGTTCCTCCTCGGCGGCGCGTTGCGGCAGTCCGGCATCGCCGCGGCCGCGATGCTGTACGCGCTCGACCACCACGTCGAGCGGCTCGCCGAGGACCACGCGCGGGCGAAGCGCCTGGCAGAGGGCATCGGTCTCGATCCCGCCACCGTCGACACGAACTTCGTCTCCATTCCGGACGAGCCGGGCCTGACCGAGCGGCTCCGCGAACGCGGGATCGCGGTGAGCGACCTGCGTCCCGGGTGGCTGCGCGCCGTCACCCACCTCGACGTCGGCGACGCGGAGATCGAGCTGGCGATCGAGCGGATGCAGGAGGTGCTCGCTGTCCGCGTCTGAGATCCCCGAGCGCCTGGCGGCGCGCCTCGAGCGGGCGGTCGCGGCCGAGCAGCGCGACAAGCGCGTGCCGAGCATCTCCGCAGCCGTCCTCCGCGACGGCGAGCCGATCTGGGAGACGGCGGTCGGGATGGCGGACGTAGAGGCCGGAGTCGAGGCCACGACGGACACGCAGTACCGCGTCGGCTCGATCACGAAGACGTTCACCGCGGCGGCGATCATGCAGCTGCGCGACGCGGGGCTGCTCGACCTCGAGGACACGCTCGACCGGCACGTCGAGGGCGCGGCCCACACTCCCACGATCCGGCGGCTTCTGTCGCACGCGTCAGGGCTGCAGCGCGAGACGCACGACGAGTCGTGGCTGACGCTCCGCTTCGCGCAGCCGGAGGAGCTACTCGAGACGCTCGCCGAGGCCGAGCTCGTGCTGCCGTCCGGTGCGAGGTTCCACTACTCGAACCTCGCCTTCGCGCTCCTCGGCATCGTCGTCGCCCGCGTGTCGGGTCTGCCGTACCTGGACTACGTGCGCGAGCGCCTCTTCGAGCCGGTCGGTCTGACCCGCATGAGCTTCGAGCCGGACCCGCCGGCGGCCAGGGGCTACCTCGCCCAACCGTATGCCGACGGCGTGTGGGACACGGTCGGCGTGGAGACCGGCGCCTGGGCGTCCGCCGGCCAGCTATGGGGGACCGCCGGCGACATCTGCCGCTGGGGCGCGTTCCTCGCGAATCCCGACGAGTCCGTCCTGGCCGCGTCGAGTGCGGAGGAGATGCGGACGGTGCAGGCGATCTCGGATCACGAGCGGTGGCTCTCCGGCTACGGCCTCGGTCTCGGTCTCACCCGAGACGGCGAGCGGATCCTCGCCGGGCACAGCGGCTCGATGCCCGGCTTCATCGCGCAGCTCCTTTTCTCCGCCAAGGAGAAGGTCGTCGCCGCGGCACTGACGAACGAGAGCGAGGCGGCGCTCGGGGAGCTCACGTCGCGCCTCGTCGGCACCACTGTCGACGAGTGGCCCGTCGCGCCCGAGGCCTGGCGGGTCGGCGAGCCGCCGCCCGACGAGGTCGTTCCGCTGCTCGGGATCTGGTTCATGGAGGCGTCGCGGCTCGTGCTCCGCTGGCGGGACGGGAAGCTCGAAGCGCGCTTCGACGGCGTGCCCGACTGGCAGCCCTCCTCGATCTTCGAACGGGAAACCGAGGATCGATGGCGGACGGTCTCGGGGCCGGAGCACGGCGAGGCGCTGCGAATCCGGCGCGACGCCGACGGCTCGGTCGCGCAGCTGGTCTGGGCGGGCTACCCGGTCACGCGCGAGCCCGGGCCGTGGCGCGCTCCGGGCGCGTAGCTACTCGTACTGCAGGGCTTCGAGCACGTTCAGCTTCGCGGCGCGCCGCGCGGGGAAGATGGCTGCGACGAGGCCGACGATGACGGCGGCGATCGCAAAGAAGATCACCTGCTTCCACGGGAGCGCAAAGACGATGAAGTCGATGCGCGCCGCGAGCAGTCCGCCCAGCACGAGGCCGAGGACGATGCCGATCACGCCGCCCATCAAGGCGGTGATCACGCTCTCGCCGAGGATCATCAGCCCCGTCTGCCAGCGCGTCATCCCGATCGCGCGCAGCATTCCGATCTCGCGGGTGCGCTCGAACACGGTGAGGATGAGCGTGTTCACGATCCCGAACAGGCTCACGACGACCGACAACGCGAGCAGGACGAACAGCACGTTGAGGATCGAGTTGAGGCCGCTGATCTGGTTGTCGATGAACTCTTTCTTCGTCTGCACCTTGGCGTTCGGGAACGCCTTGAGCTGACGCTCGAGAGCGGCCCTGTCCGCGTCCGTCTCCCCGCCCCTCATCCGGACGAACGAGTAGAGGTTCTCGGGCGTGTCGTAGATCTTGTCCCACGCGTTGTCGGAGATCGTGACCGGGCCGAACGGGGAGCCGCCGGTCGGCGGGTCGAAGATGCCGATCACCTTCAAGTGGACACTCTCGCCGGTCGGCGCGGTCAGGGTCAGCGGCGAGCCGATCGCCAGGTGGTGCGACTTGGCGAAGTTCTTGTCGGTGAACGCGCCGTGGGCGCCGAGCCGCGTGAAGACCGCGTTGCTCCCGCCGTCGAGCCAGGTCATGTTGAAGATCTGGGCGCCGCCCGGCCCCACCGCCGTCGCCTGGTGCACCCCGTTGAAGATCTCTGCGTCGCCCCCGCGGACGTTTGCGATCGCCTGGACACCCGGCGTGCGGGCCGCGGCGTTTCCGGCCGCGATCGGGATCGGGTCGAAGTTGTTCTGCGCGGTGATCGCGTAGCCGCTGACCCAGAGGTCGTTGACGGCTCCGCGGAAGCTCTTCGTGATCCCCGCGGCGATGACGGCGACGAGGGTCACCAGGGCGAGGCCGATCATCAGTGCCGACGCGGTGGAGGCGGTTCGCTGCGGGTTCCGGCGCGCGTTGTCGCGCGCGAGCGCGCCCGTCGCGCCGCCGAACCTGCTCGCCGGCGCGCCGAGGGCCCAGGCGAGCGGACGCGCGAACCGGGCGGCGAGCAGCGAGACGCCGATGAAGATCAGCAGCGTGCCGACTCCCATCGAGAGGAGGACGCCCTTCGTTCCGAGCCCGTGCGCGAAGAGGCCGTAGACGAGCAAGGCGAACCCGAGCGCCGTCAGGAGAGCCGAGCCGAGCGGCCGGTATTTCGCGAACCTGCCGGGCGGCAGCTCGGATCCCTCGCGCGCGGCCGCGATCGGCGGCACCCGCGTCGCCCGGAACGCCGGGCGGAGGCTCGCGATCACCGTGACGAGGATCCCGACCAGGAGCGCGACGATCACCGTCCGCTGGTGCAGGACGAGCCCGTTGTTCGGGAGCGTGAAGCCGACGAGGTCGAACAGCTTGAAGAGGCCGACCCCGAGGCCGAGGCCGACCCCGATCCCGATGACCGACGCGAGGGCGCCGATGGCCAGCCCCTCGATCACGATCGAGCGGCGGACCTGGCGGCGGGAGGCTCCGAGCGTGCGCAGCGTCGCGAGCTCGCGGGTGCGCTGCGTGATCGTGATCGAGAGCGAGTTCGCGATCACGAACGAGCCCACGAACAGGGCGATCCCGCCGAAGGCGAGCAGGAAGTCCTGCAGGAAGTTGAGGAAGCTCTCGGTGTCCTTGGCGTCCGACTTCGCCTGCGCCTGCCCGGTGCGAACCTGCGTATGCGGTGGCAGGATCGTGCGGATCTCGGCCGCGAGCCTGGCCGGCGTGATGCCGGGCTTCGCCTTCGCCCGGATCTGGTCGAGCTTCCCGACGCGCTCGAAGAGCCGCTGCGCCGTCGGGAGGTTGAAGCCCGAGAGCGTCGCGCCGCCGAGGCTCGACGCGCCCCCGAAGTGCACAAAGCCCGAGATCCGCATCCGGAGCGTGGGGCCGTTTGCCTGGACGCCGATCGTCTGCCCGACCTTCAGATCCTTCTTGTGCCCGGTTGCCTGGTCGATCACGATCTGGTTCGTTCCGGGCCAGCTTCCCTCGGCCAGCGTGAGCGAGTTGAGCTCGGGCCGTTTGGGATCGACGCTGAACCCGAGGTTCGGGGCACCGCCGAAATGCACGACCTTGCCGTCGAGGATGAGGTGCGCGCTGCCTCCGACGCCGCCGACGGCGTCCGCGACGTCCGGCAGTTGGCGGATCTTCGGCAGCAGCGACTGCGCGAACGGCGGGGCCGTCGTGTCGTTCTGCCCGCTCAGCGTGAACGCGGACTTGCCGGTGACCGTGGCGTCGGTGCCGCGGTAGACCTGCGTGAAGATCCCGCCGAACGCGCCCTTGATCGAGTCGGTGAGGACGTACGTGCCGGTGATGAGGGCGACGCCCAGGACGATCGCGATCGCCGTCAACACGGTGCGCAGCTTGCGCCGCAGCATGCCCCTCAGCGCTACGCGAATCATGTGCCGAGCGAGTTCATCACGGCGAGCACGTCCTGCTGGGTCGCGCCGTGGAGCTCCTGCACGATGTTGCCGTCCTCGAGGAAGAGGATCCGGTCGGCGATGGAAGCGGCGCGGGCCTCGTGTGTGACCATCACGGTCGTCTGGTTGTAGGCGTCCACCGACGCCCGCATCAGCTCGAGGATCTCGCCGCTGGTCTTCGAGTCGAGGTTGCCGGTCGGCTCGTCGGCGAAGAGGATCGTCGGCCGGGTGACGAGGGAGCGGGCGATCGCGACGCGCTGCTGCTGTCCGCCGGACAGCTCCGAGGGACGGTGCCGGCGCCGGTCGGCGAGACCCATCTGATCGAGCAGCGAGTCGAGCCACGCCCGGTCGGGCTTCTCGCCGGCGATCGAGAGCGGCAGGATGACGTTCTCCTCCGCGTCGAGCATGGGCAGCAGGTTGAAGAACTGGAAGACGAAGCCGATGTGCTCGCGCCGCAGGCGCGTCAGCTTCGAGTCGTCGAGATTCGTGATCTCGGTGCCGGCGATCCGGACCGTCCCCGCCGTGGGCTTGTCGAGCCCCGCGAGGAGGTGCATCAGCGTCGACTTGCCGGAACCGGACGGCCCCATCACGGCGACGAGCTCGCCCGAGCGGACGTCGAGATCGACGCCGCGGAGGGCCTCGACCGCCGTCTCGCCTTCGCCGTAGCGGCGCACGAGGCCCCGCGCCTCGACCGCCGCGTTCACGGGCACGGCGAGATCGTCCTTCGACTGCTCCCCCACGGCCATGTCCTCCACGCTAGTCAAATCGCCCGCCGAGGGGAAGTGGTGCTAACCGAACCATTACCGCCCGCCGCCGAAGAGGAATCCGAGGACGGCCGCGGCGTACGCGACGACGAGGAAGACGCCCTCCCGGCGGTTGGAATGGCCGTCCCACACGATCGCCGCGACGACGACGACGGCGCCGCCCATCGCGAAGAGCTCCGTCCAGCGGAACGAGAGCGCGAGGTGGTGCGAGAAGAGGAGCGAGAGGAGGGTCACGACCGGAACGACGAGCAATGCGACCTGCGCGCCCGAGGAGATCGCGATCTCGGTCGCGAGACGCATCTTGCCGTTGCGGGCGATGAGGATCGATCCGCCGTGCTCCGCGGCGTTGCCGACGATCGCGACGATCACGACGGCGATGAAGAACTGGCTCAGTCCGACGGCGGACGCGAACGCCGCGAGCGAGTCGACGAGGATCTCGCTCACCCACGCGGTCGCGCCGGTGGCCAGTGCGAGAGCGCCGAGCGCGGCCCACAGCGGCCACGTGCCCTCGTCCGGCTCCTCGCGCTCGCGCGCATCCTCCCGGTGGCGGCGCAGGTTGGGCCCGACGACGGCGAGATAGAGCACGAGGAGCACGACTGCGACCGGGATCGAGGCGACCACGACGGCGTGCCGATCCGCCTGCCCGGTGTAGCCGATCGTCGACGGGACGATGAAGGCGAGGACCGCGGCGCCGACGAGGCCGACCTGCACGAGCAGCGAGCGGCGGTCGATCCGGGCTCCGTCCGGCCCCGCCACCTGCGTCACGCCGTAGACGAGCAGGAGGTTCGAGATCACGCTGCCGGAGAGCGACCCGCGCACGACGACGGGCAGGTTCGCGCCGACGGCGAAGAGCGCGACGATCAGCTCCGGCGCGTTCCCGAAGCTCGCGTTGAGGAAGCCGCCGATGCCCGGCCCCGTGTGCTCGGCCGCATGCTCGGTCGCCTCCCCGATCAGCCACGCGAGCGGGATGAGTGCGATCGCGGCGAGCACGAAGAGCGCGACGTGTCCCGCGCCCGTGAATTTGTGGACGAGGATCGTGACCGGGGCGAGGAGGAGCGACGCCCAGAGGAGGTTCCGCACCATCGGCCAAGCCTAAAGAGCGGCCGAGCGGGGAGGGGACAGCCGTGCGCCCTAGCTCGACTTCTGCGGTCTGTCAAGTCTTGCGCAGCCCTGCCTCCACTCCGAAAATGTGTCCATGAGACCGAAGCACGCCGCCCCGACGCTGCCCCTGCATCCGCAGGACGAGGCGGAGTGCCGGCGCTGCGAGGTGCACTGCGAGAAGGTCGTCTACCCGGCGGCGTGTCTCGAGCGGTCGTGTCCGTTCGTCTACGCCTACGAGGAGCACGGGCACACCTTCATGGGGTGTCTGCAGAACGTGTTCGAGGCGGAGATCGACGTCGAGATGCTGGCGGCCGCCGAGCGGACACGCGAGGGCTTCGGTGCCGTGCGCGCGCTGCGCGGCCCGCTGCCGATGTGCGACGCCGCGGTGCAGTCGACGTTCGCGCACCGCGAGGGCGAGCTCGGCTGTCTCAATCCGGAGTTCGGTGAGCTGCCGGCCGGTTCGCCGACCTTCCGCGTGTTCGCGCGGGTCGCGGACCTCTAGCCTCGAGCCGCTGCAGGATCGCGACGCCGATTGCCGGACCGGCCGCGGCGATGAAGAACGCGAGCCGCCAGCTGTGGGCGGCGACGACGGCGATGACCGGCGGCGCGCCCGCGACGACGACGCCGAGCAGCGTCTGCTGGAAGCCGAGCGCCGCGCCCGTGCGCGCCGAGCCGGCAGTCTCTGCGGCCGACGCATAGGCGAGCCCGTTCCACGCCATGCTGAGCACTCCGCCGACGAGGAACAGCGGCACGAGCACTGCGAGCGGCGCGTCGGTGGCCGCGGCGACACCCGCGGTGAAGAGCGCGAGCGCCACGCCGATCGTCCGCAGCGGGCGCAGGCGGCTGCCGAGCCGGTCCGAGATCCGCCCCGAGCCGATGCGGGCTCCGATCGCGAGCACGTTGATCGCGGCGAGCAGCGCAGCCGCTGCGTGCGTCGAGACATGCCGGTGCTCGTGGAGGAAGAGCACGACGAAGCCGGTGATCCCGATCTGGGCGGTGAGGTAGAGCCCGGTGCCGGTGCCGAGGAGCCACATGCGCGGGTCGCGGAGAGGGCCGGAGACGTCGCGCAGCTCGGGCTCGTCCGCGGCGCCCGCGCGGATGAAGACCGCGGCGACAGCGGCGCCGGTAGCGGTGGCGCCGGCGAGGAAGAAGAACGCGAGACGCGTTCCACCGGCGGAGGCGAGGACGGGGAGGAGGGACGCACCGATCGCCCCGCCGATCGGGATCGCGGTCTGCCGGATCCCGAGCGCGAGCCCGAGCTCCGACGCGGGGAACCAGGCCATGATCGCGCGACCGCTCGCCGCGTTCACGCTCGCCCCGAGCGCTCCGACCCCGACGAGGACGCCCGTGACCGCGGCGAAGCTGTGCGTGCCTGCGGCGACGGCGAGCATGACGGCTGCGCCGCTGAGCCCGGCGGGGATCACCCACCGCTCGTCGATGCGGTCGGCCACGAGCCCCCAGGGCAGGAGGGTGAAGAGCATCCCGATCCCGATCGCCGCGAGCACGACACCGGTCTCGCCGAGCGTCAGCCCGTACTCGGACTTCAAGGCCGGCCCGAGCGCCGGCAGGCCGACCGAGGACGCCGAGAAGCTCGCCTGCGCGAGCGTCCCGGCGGCGAGCACGACCCAGCGATAGCGGTCTCGTCTCACGCCAGCCAGCGGGCGCGCAGCTCCTTCGCCTTGCGGATCTCGTTCGCGTCCGGGCCGCGGTTCTCGGGGCCGGCGGTCTCCAGCACGGCCGGCAGGCCCTGCAGCCGCCGGTTGGCGAGGAAGACGCCGAGCTTCTCTCCCAGCTCGCCCTCGAGGATGTTCGCGTGCCGGTCGCGGTTCGACGCGAAGGGCGCGGCTGCGTCGTTCACGTGCAGCGCGCGCAGCCGGTCGAGGCCGATGGTCGAGTCGACCTCGTCGAGGCACGCGTCGAGCGCAACCGGATCGGTCACGTCCACGCCCGACACCCAGAGATGGCAGGAGTCGAGGCAGATCCCGAGCCGCGGGTGCCGCCCGAGCCGCTCGTGCAGGACGGCGAGCTCCTCGATCGAGCGGCCGATCGTCCCGCCTGCGCCGGCCGAGTTCTCCATCAGGAGCCACGTCTCGTCTGAGCAGAGCTCCAGCACGAGCTCCATGGCCGGCAGCACGCGCTCGAGCCCCTTCTCGAGCCCGCTGCCGAGGTGCGAGCCGACGTGGAACACGACGCCGTCGGCACCGATCCCGCACGCAACCTCCATCGTGTTGCGCAGCGCGAGCACCGACTTCTCGTAGACCGCGTCGTCGGGCGCGGCGAGGTTGCAGAGGTACAAGGCGTGGCAGAGAACGCCGCCGATGCCCGCGTCCGCGCGCTTGGCGCGGAAGCGCTCGAAGCTCGCCGGGTCGTGGTTCGTCGGCCGCCAGGTGCGCGGGCTCTGGGTGAAGATCTGCACCGAGTCGGCGCCCAGCTCGACTGCGCGGTCGATCGCCTTGTCGATCCCGCCCGCCGAGGAGACGTGAGCCCCGATCTGCATCAGCGAAGCCACGCCTCCAGTCGCGCCGCCTCGTCCTCGACCTCGCGGCGCCACACGCGCGGCAGCGGCGCGAAGGGCTCGACCCGGACGCGTCCGGCCTCGGCGCGCCACAGCCCGGCGACGAAGCCGTCGACGAGGAACGTCGCCTCGACCATGCCGCCGCCGTGGATCACCGTGCGGCGGTGCTCGTCCGCGACCACGCGGGCGCGGTCGGCGTGCGCGAGCACGAGATTGTCGTAGCGGGGCAGAAAGCGGACCGGCGCGGGGGAGTCCCCGGGCGGGAGCGGAGCACGCGGCAGGTCGAGCAACTCGCGACCGCGCTCGTCGCGGAAGGTGCGGAGCGGCCCGAGCGACTCGAGCGCCGGCTCGAAGTCGCGTACGCGGAGCCCGCTCCACTCCGCGATGTCCGCCCGGGTCGCCGGCCCGAAGGCTCCGAGGTAACGGCGGACGAGGCTCTCGCGGGCCGGCAGCGGATCGACCTGCTCGTGGTCGATCAGGACGTAGCGCGTCTCGCGCGGCTGCTTCCAGGTTCCCGAGGCGGGCGCGTGGGTGATGCGGCCGACGGCGCGCAGCGCGTACCAGAGTCCCGCCCCGCCGTCGTGCTCGATCCCGTGCGTCTCGCCGAGCCAGGCGAGGATCTCGGCCCGGGTACGCGGCTCTCGGCCGAACTCGAGCAGGGAGTCGTGGACGGCGTCGGCGATTCGAGCGGACTCGGGGCTGACCCACGCCGGCAGCGCGACCGCCGAGCCGAACACGCCGTAGTCGCGGCGCGACACGAGGTGCACCGTCCCGCGCATGAGCACCGCTCGCACCGCCTGCTCGCCCAGGAGCGCCCGCTCGAGCGCCTCGCGCCGGAACCCCTCGACGCGGGTCCAGAGGCCGATGTACGGCGCCGGCGCCCACTGCGCCTGCAGACCGGCGAGCCGTTCCAGCGCCGCGAGGATCGAGAGCCGCCGGCGCCGAAGGAGCAGCTGGCGCGCGAGTGTGGCGCGATTCAGATCCCGCACAGTCAGCGTCCGCCCGGCCACC
>DASUHE010000009.1:0-55671 GCA_036273695.1 Gaiellaceae bacterium | reverse complement strand
CCTCTCCGCGCACGGTGTGGCCCCCGCGGTCAAGGAGAACGCGCAGCGGCGCGGTCTGCGGGTCGTCGACGCGACCTGCCCGCTCGTGAACAAGGTGCACGCCGAGGCACGGCGTTACGCCGACAGCGGCCACCTCGTCGCGCTCGTCGGCCACAAGAACCACGTCGAGGTGATCGGGACCCTCGGCGAGCGGCCCGACTCGACGGTCGTGATCGAATCGCCGGAGCAGGCGCGCGAGCTGCAGACGGAGAAGCCCGTCGCGGTGATCACGCAGACGACGCTCTCGCTCGACGACGTCGCGCCGATCGTCGATGCGCTCGCGGAGAGCCAGGGGAATCTCCGCCGTCCGCACGCCGACGACATCTGTTACGCGACGCAGAACCGCCAGGACGCGGTGAAGGCGATGGTCTCGCAGGGGGCGACGCTCGTGCTCGTGATCGGCTCGGAGACGAGCTCGAACGCGCAGCGGCTCGTCGAGGTCGCGCAGGCGGCCGGCGCGCACGCGACGCTCGTCGACGGCGAGAGCGGGCTCGATCCCGCGCTCCTCGACGGGCACGAGACGATCGGGCTCACCGCGGGCGCCTCCACGCCCGAGGAGCTCGTGCGGGCGACGGCGGCGCGGCTCGCGGAGGCCGGCTACGCGCTGCCCGAGGAGATCGAGGTTGCGAAGGAGGACGTCCACTTCAGGCTGCCGAAGGAGGTCGCACAGGCATGACGACCGTCGAAGTTCCCTATTCGATCGCCGCGGCCCTCCCGTCGCTGTCGGTGATGGACATCACCAACGACGTCTCGCGCGAGGTCGGCGAGGCGGACGTGAGCTCGGGCATCGCGTACCTCCACACGGCGAGCCCCCTCTCGCTCGTCCGCGTGCAGGAGCGGGAGACGGGTTTCTTCGAGGATCTCGAGCAGCTGCTCGAGCGGGTCGTGCCCGGAAGCGTGCGCTCGCGCGAGCGCCTGCTCGCGTTCCTGCTCGGCCCGCGCTCGGAGCAGATCCCGTTCCTCGACGGAGCGCTCTGCATGGGCCAGTGGCAGCGCATCCTCCTCTTCTCGCTCGACGCGCAGCACCGTCCCGAGTGGACGCTCACACTGCTCGGCTAGCGCCTCGCGGACAGCGGAACGATGACCGGGCGCGCGTCGAGCCGGTTCGCGGCGCCGCGGAGCGCTTCGGCGAGCAGGTGCCGCGCGAGCCGGGTGCGGAGACGCTCCCCGGCGGCCTCGGCTTGGAGCTGCCGGCCGTGCTGGCGCGCCTCGAAGAGCGAGTCGGAGATGAACATCAGTGACCTCCTTGGGTCAGGGTGAGCACGACGTTGCCGGTCTTGTGGCCGGCCTCGACGTAGCGGTGGGCTTCGACAACGCTTTCGAGCGGATACATGCGGTCGATCACGGGCCGATACTCGCCCGCTTCGAGAAGCTGCTTCAGGAGAAGCACATCCTCCTTGCGCATGCGCGGCGGCAGCTCGAACAGCACCTTGGGGTTGCCGAAGCGCTTGTGCCAGAGCCAGAGGACAGCGTTGCGAAAGCCGTCGGTCGGAAGGTAGGCGCCGCCCGCGTTCAGGGACCGTTTCGTGTGGCGGAAGGTGTACGGATGCCGGCGCCCGACTGCGTCGACGATCACGTCGTACCGCTCGCCGCCTCTGGTGAAGTCGCCTTCGGTCGCGTCGATTACTTCATCCGCGCCTAGCGCCCGCACGAGCTCGAGCGCCTCCGGTTTGCTCACAGCCGTGACGTGAGCGCCGAAGTGCTTTGCGAGCTGCACGGTTGCCGTACCGAGTGACCCCGACGCGCCGAATACGAGCAGCCGTTTTCCCGAGAGCGGGCCGACGGGCCGCAATACGTTCAGCGTGAGCAAGGCGCCGTCGCAGACCGCGCCTGCGTCCTCGAAGGCCATGCCTGCGGGCATGTGCGCGATCGGGAAGTGCTCCGGAATGGACATGTACTCCGCGTGCGCGCCGGTTGTCAGCGCGAGATGGGGGAGCGCTCCGAAAACCCGATCGCCGGGCGCGAACTCGGTTACGGCCGTGCCGACTGCCTCCACCTCGCCTGCGAGCTCGTGCCCGAGAATCCGCCGCTTCGGGCGGATAGGCCCGGTGGCAAGGCGGCCGATCGATGGCTCGCCCGCGCGGAGGTGGGTGTCGGAGCGGGTCACTCCCGCCGCGCGGATCCGGACGAGAATCTCGTCGTCGGCCGGTGACGGCTTTGCGACATCCTCGATCCGCAAGACCTCGGGAGGCCCGTACCGGTCGTAAACCGCCGCCTTCACGGGGTTGCCTTCCGGCGCCGGAGCGGGCTGCCGTGCTTCCAACGGCGGCCGGCGCGAAAGAGCTCCGCGGGCTTGCCGCCTGCTGCCCCGGGGCGAGCGCGGCGCCCCGTGGGATGCACCCAACCGTCCTCGGCCAGGACGCGCTTGCGGAAGTTGGCGGCGTCGAGATGGACGTTCCAGACAGCTTCGTAGACGCTACGCAGTTCGGCGAGCGTGAATGTCGGCGGCAGGAACGCGGTCGCCGTGCCGGTTAGCTCGAGGTCGGTGCGGACGCGGTCGACGGCATCCCCGAGGATCGTTGCGTGGTCGAATGCGAGTGGGACTCGCCCGCTCAGTGCATCCTCGACCGGAATGAGCGCGGCCGCGGCTGCGTCGGTACTGGCTGCCGGCGTACCGATGTCCCGCAGGACTGCGACGTACGCGACCGTGACGATGTTCATTCTGGGGTCGCGTCCCGGGTTGCCGTAAGCGCGGAACTGGCGAACGTCCACGCCGCCGTCGAGGCCGGTTTCCTCGTTTAGCTCTCGCTGCGCGGCCTCGTCAAGGGTTTCATCGGGGCGCTTGAACCCTCCCGGGATCGCCCACATGCCTTCGAACGGGTCGACCCCGCGTTGGACGAGCAGAACGTGCAGCCGTGCCTTCGCCATGGTAAGGACGACGATGTCGACAGTGACCGCGAAGGCGGGGAACTCTGAGGGGTCGTAGGTTGTGGTCTCCATGACCATTACTAAAACACACGGTAATGGTCATGTCAACCAAAACTCCGACCTTCCCTCGAAAAGTGAAGCGCGGGGCAGGCTTCGCGGAGTACCGTCAGGACCGAGATGCTTGTCCTGAGCCGAAGCGACGTGGAGGAGCTGCTCGACCTCGACGCGCTCCTCGACGCGCTCGCAGCCGCGCACGCGGAGCTCTCGGCCGGTCAAGCGTCGCTCGTGCCGCGCGTCGGCTCTCGATCCGACAGCGGGATTCTCGGGGCCATGCTCGCGTACGCGCCTTCGAGCGGGCTCGGCTGCAAGCTCGTCACGCTCTTTCCCGAGAACCGCGACCGGCCGACGCACCAGGCGCTGATCGCGCTCTTCGATCCCGCAACCGGCACGCCGGTGGCGCTCATGGACGGGACGTACATCACCGCGATGCGCACGGCCGCGGCCGCCGCGCTCGCGTCCCGGCTGCTCGCAAGACAGGACGCGCGGGTGCTCGCGATCCTCGGCACCGGCGTGCAGTCGCGCTCGGCGCAGGAGATGTTCCCGCGGGCGCGCGAATTCGCCGAGGTGCGGGTCGCCGGACGCGGCGAGTTCGAGGACGCCGTCCGCGGCGCCGACGTCGTCCACGCGACGACCGCCGCCCAGGAGCCGGTCGTCCGCTACGAGTGGCTGAGCCCGGGCACGCACGTGAGCTCGGTCGGCTCGAGCATGGACGGTGGATCCGAGCTCGACCCGGCCATCGTCACGCAGGCGGACGTCGTCGTGGTCGAGCAGCGCGACTCGGCGTTCGCGCCGCTTCCCGCCGGTGCGCCGGAGCTCGATCCGCGCGGCCGCGACGGGGTCGTCGAGCTCGGCGAGATCGTCGCCGGGACGGCGGTCGGCCGCAGCACGGGCGAGCAGGTCACGCTGTACAAGTCGGTCGGCGTCGCCGTCCAGGACCTCGCCGCGGCGGCACTCGTGCTTCGCGCTGCGCGCAAGCGTGGTGCCGGCCAGGAGATCGAGTTGGAGGAGATACACGCATGAGCAGCAACGGCAACGACTTCTCTCCCGGCCTCGCCGGAGTGGTCGCGTTCGAGACGGAGATCGCGGAGCCCGACAAGGAAGGCGGTGAGCTCCGCTACCGCGGCGTCAACATCGAGGACCTCGTCGGCCACGTGCCGTTCGAGCAGGTTTGGGGGCTGCTGGTGGACGAGTCGCTCCAGCCGGGTCTCCCGTACGAGCATCTCGATCTCGAGCGCCGCACCGGTGGCCACGTCTCCGATCTGCAGTCCGCGCTCGCGGCGCTGAGCGGGGAGTGGAAGCTCCGCCAGTTCATCGACATCGACGACGAGCAGGCGAAGGAGGATCTCCGCCGGCTCTCGGCGGCGGCGCTCTCGATCGTCGCCCAGTCGGCTCGCGGCGCAGACCTGCCGGCCGTGCCGCCGGAGACGGTCGCCGGGGGGCAGACGGCGGCCGAGCGGTTCGTGCTCGAGTGGCGCGGCGAGCTGAACGAGCGCTCGGCCAAGGCCATCGACACGTACTGGATCTGCACGGCAGAGCACGGCCTCAACGCCTCGACCTTCACCGCGCGGATCGTCGCCTCGACCGGAGCCGACGCCGGCGCCGCGCTCTCCTCGGCCGTGGGTGCGCTCTCCGGCCCGCTCCACGGCGGGGCTCCCGCGCGCGTGCTGCCGATGCTCGACGCCGTCGCCGAGTCGGGCGACGCGGAGAAGTGGGTCGCCGAGGCGCTCGGCCGCGGCGAGCGGATCATGGGGTTCGGCCATCGGGTCTACCGCGCCGAGGATCCGCGCTCGCGCGTCCTCAAGCAGGTTGCGAAGGAGCTCGGTTCGCCGCGGGTCGCGGTGGCCGAGGAGCTCGAGCAGGTCGCGCACGAGGCGATCGCGAAGAAGAGCCCGAGCCACTCGTGGACGAACGTCGAGTACTGGTCCGCCGTCGTCCTCGACGTCGCCGAGGTGCCGCCGCAGCTCGCGCCCGCAATGTTCGCGTGCTCGCGGACGGCCGGCTGGTCGGCGCACATCCTCGAGCAGAAGCGTCTCGGCGTGCTCGTGCGCCCCTCGGCGCGCTATGTCGGCCCGGGCGCGCGCTCGCTGCAGGAGGTCTAGGCTCTCCGTCGTGAAGCGGCTCGCGCTCCTACTCGTCGCAGTGCTCGCGCTCGCCGCGTGCGGCGGTTCGAAACCCAAGTCCAACACCGGAGGGGGGCTCGGCGCCCAAACGCAGATCGAACGCGCCTACCAGACGTTCTTCGCGCCGAAGACGTCGCTCTCGGACCGGGTCGGGCTGCTGCAGAACGGCCCGAGGTTCCGGCCCGTGATCAAGCTCTTCGCGAACAACCCACTCGCGAAACAGGTGAAGGTGAAGGTCTCGTCCGTGACGATGCAGGGCGCGAACCGCGCGAAGGTCGTCTACCAGGTCAGCTTCGCGGGCACGTCGCTGCCGAAGCAGACGGGCACTGCGGTGCGCGAGGGCGCGGCGTGGAAGATCGGAGACGCGAGCCTCTGCAAGCTCGTGTCGCTGAGCGGCAGCACGCCGTCCGCCTGCAAGCCGTAACGTCCTCGGGGTGAGCTCACTCGCGCCGTTCCGGCAGCGGCATGCCCGCGAGGCGGCGCTCGCGGCCGTCTGCGCGATCCTCTTCCTCACCTTCCTCGACAACACGATCGTCAGCGTCGCGCTGGCCGACGTCCAGACGTCGCTCGGCTCCAGCGTCACCGGCCTGCAGTGGATCGTGGACGGCTACATGCTCGCGTTCGCCGCGCTGATGCTCACGGGCGGCACGCTCGGAGACCTCCTGGGGCGCAAGCAGGTGATGCTGGCCGGCGTCGCCGTCTTCTGCGCCGGCTCGATCGTCGCCGCGGTCGCTCCCGACACGAGCACCCTGATCGCCGGCCGCATCGTGATGGGCGTCGGGGCGGCGGCCTCCGAGCCCGGGACGCTCTCGCTGATCCGCCACATCTATCCCGAGCGGGAGGAGCGAGCCGTCGCGCTCGGCGTCTGGGCGGCCGTCTCGGGACTTGCGCTCGCGCTCGGCCCCGTGATCGGCGGCGTCCTGGCCGACGGGCTCGGCTGGCGGAGCATCTTCTGGTTCGGGGTCGGCCTCGGGGCGGTCGCGTTCGCAGTCGCGGCTGCAACGCTCACCGAGAGCCGCGACCCCGAGGGACGGCGGCTCGACGTGCCCGGCCTCGCCACCGGTGCGGCCGCGATCACGGCCGCCACCTTCGCCGTGATCGAGGGCGAGAACCGCGGGTACGGGACGTGGTGGATCGCCGTCCTCTTCGCCGCCGCGGCCCTGCTCACCGGCGCCTTCGTCGTCGTCGAGCACCGTGTCGCGGACCCGGTGCTGAAGCTGCAGTTCCTGCGCAACCCGACCTTCGCCGCCGCGAACGTCGTCGCCTTCGCCGTCAACCTCTCCGTCTTCTCGGTCTTCTTCTTCACCGCGCTCTACCTGCAGCTGATCACGAGCTTCTCGGGCTACCAGATCGCCCTCGTCTTCACCTCGCTGGCGGTCGCGATGATCGTGGCGGGGCCCGTCGCCGGCCGCTGGACGGCGAGAGTCGGGCCCAAGGTGCCGATGGTGGCCGGCTGCGCGCTCGCCGGACTCGGTCTCTTCCTCGTCGACTGGAAGCTGACCGCGACGACGAGCGTGGCGGCGCTCTCGTGGCCGCTCGCGATCGCCGGCCTCGGCTTCGGGATCGCGCTCGTCACGATGACGGCGGCGGTGCTCGCGATCGTCCCGCCCGAGGAGTCCGGGATGGCCGCCTCGACTGTCAACACGAGCCGCGAGCTCGGCGGCGTGTTCGGCGTCGCGGTGCTCGGAGCCGTCGTCAACGCCCAGCTCACGACCGGGCTCACCGAGAAGCTGGTCAAGCTCCATGTCCCGGTGCGGTTCCGGGAGGTCGTCGTCCACATCGTGACCACCGGCGGCAGCACGAACCCCTCGGACTACGGGATCGCGAAGGGGCATCTGGGGATCGTCGCCAAGGTGCTCCTGGCCGCGGAGGGCTCGGCCGGTCACGGTGTCCACCTCGCGCTGAGGATCGCCGGCGGCATCGTGCTCGCGGCTGCCGTCGTCGCAGGCTTCGCGGCGCGGCATAGGGTTGCGCGCGTGGGGGAGGTGGAGCTCTAGTGCCGCGGGCGGTGCTGATCGGCGGCAGCGGCATGATCGGACGCGCGGCCGCGCGCGCGCTCGCTGAGGACGGCTGGCAGGTCGTGGCCGTGTCCCGCTCGGGATCGCTGCCCGACGGGCTCGCGGAACTCGGTGTCGAGTCGGTCGCCGTCGACCGGGCCGACGACGCGCAGCTGCGAGCGGCGATCGGGGCCGGCGCGGACGTGGTCTACGACAGCGTGGCCATGAACCGCGCGCACGGCGAGCAGCTCAACGGTCTGGCCGGGCTCGTCGGCTCGCTCGTCGTCATCTCGACCGCCTCGGTCTACGCCGACGACGAGGGACGGGCGTTCGACGGCGAAGGAGGGGAGGCGCCGCGTCTGCCGGTGCCGATCCTCGAGACGCAGCGGACGGCGGAGCCCGGAGACGCCACGTACTCGACGCAGAAGGCCGACCTCGAGCGCACGCTTCTCGCGGGGCCGCTGCCCGCCACGCTCATCCGTGCCTGCGCCGTCCACGGGCCGGGAGCGAAGAACCCGCGCGAGCTCTACTTCGTCAAGCGTGCGGTCGACGGCCGCCGCCGAGTCGCGCTCGCGTGGAACGGCGTGAGCCGCTTCAACACCGCCTCCGTCGCGAATCTCGCCGAGCTGATCCGTCTCGCCGCGGCGCAGCCCGGCGATCGTGTCCTCAACGGCGGCGATCCGGACCCGCCGTCGACCCTCGAGATCTGCCACGCCGTCGGCGACGCGCTCGGGTACGAGTTCGAGCCGGTTCTGCTGCCGGCGGACGAGTTCGGCAACCCGTGGGGCGTGCCCGCCGGCTCGCCGCTCGTCGTCTCGATGGAGGCGGGGGAGCGCGAGCTCGGCTACCGGCCCGTGACGACGTATCCCGAGGCGGTGCAGGAGACGTGCGCCTGGCTCGTCGCCGAGCTCGAGCGCGGACGCAGCTGGCAGGGCTCGTACATCGAGGACACCCTCGACTACGCGGCCGAGGACGCAGTGCTGGAGGCGCAGGCGGCGTGATCGATCCGGCCGGCTACCGCGACCGCTTCCCCATTCTCGGGTCGTGCACGTACCTGATCAACCACTCGCTGGCCGCGATGCCCGCCGCCGCCGAGGACAACCTGCGTGAGTACGCGCGCATGTGGCGCGAACGCGGCATCCGCTCCTGGGCCGAAGGCTGGTGGGAGATGCCGGTCACGGTCGGCGACCAGCTCGGCCGGATCCTCGGCGCGCCGCCCGGCTCGATCGTCATGCACCAGAACGTGACCGTCGCCGAGGCGATCGTCCTCTCGTGCTTCGCCGGGTCGACCGGCCGAAACCGGGTCGTCTACGAGGAGGCCAACTTCCCCTCGGTTCGCTACCTCTACCAGGCCCAGCCGCAGCTCGAGGTCGTCGCGGTCGAGGACGACGGCGCGATCGTCGACGCGATCGACGAGCGGACGCTGCTCGTCCCGATCAGCCATGTCCTGTTCAAGAACGGCGAGATCCAGGACGTCGAGCCGATCGTCCGGCGGGCGCACGATGCCGGCGCCCATGTGGTGCTCGACTGCTACCAGTCGGCCGGTGTCGTGCCGTTCCAGCTGACCGAGCTCGGCGTCGACTTCGCCGTCGGAGGCAGCGTCAAGTGGCTCTGCGGCGGCCCCGGCGCCGGCTGGCTCTACGTTCGCCCGGAGCTCGCGGAGCGGCTCGAGCCGACGCTCGTCGGCTGGCAAGGGCACGCCCGGCCGTTCGCCTTCGAGCCCGAGCTCGAGTACGCCGCCGGGGCTCGGCGCTTCCTGACGGGGACACCGAACGTCCCCGCGCTCTATGCGGCGACCGCCGGCTACGACGTGATCGAAGAGGTCGGCGTGGCGCGGATCCGCGAGCGGTCGCTCGCGCACACGCAGCTCCTCATCGACCTCTGCGACGAGGCCGGGCTCGGCGTCGTCTCGCCTCGCGAGGCGGCGCGCCGCGGCGGCACCGTCACGGTCTCGACTCTCGACCACGCCGCGTGCCACAGAGAGCTCGGCGAGCGAGGGGTCATCTGCGACTTCAGGCCGGATCCGGTCGGCGGAGTCCGCCTCGGCCCGCACTTCTTCAACACCGAGGAAGAGGTGCGGCACGCGGTTTCGGAGCTCGCCGACATCGTGGCGAGCGGCGCGTACGAACGGCACGCGGGCGCTGCGTCCCCCTACTGAGGGTTCGACCGCCTCAATCGGCTGCCGATGGGCGGATCATGCGGCGGCTCGTTCTGCTCGTTGTCCTGGTCCTCGGACTCCTCGGCGCAGGGTCCGGTGCCGCGCGCACGACCTCTGCCACGGTGGGCGTCTACCCCTCGGGGACGACCTTCTCGGCCTCCGGGCCGGCTCCGGCCCGGGCCGCGTCCTCGGTGTCGCTCGACATGCCGATCGGCGGCGTGGACGACGCGACACTCCTCGTCCGGGGGGCGCAGCACGTCTCGATCGAGACGCCGACCGTCGCGCCGCCGCTCCGGCTGCAGCTTTTCTTCGCCCACTACGTCTCCGTCGACGGCCAGGCGGTGCCCGACGCGCTCCTGCCGTGGGACGGCTCGCAGCGCGCAACCGAGCACACGAACCAGCCGCTCTGGCTGCAGGTCTCAGTGCCGTACGGCACGCCCTCCGGCAACTACAGCGGCTCGCTGCTCCTCGTCGCGGACGGGGTCAGGACGCCCGTCACGCTCTCGGTCACGGTCGAGGCGGTGAGCCTGCCGCAGGAGAACCAGGTCTCGGGGAGCCTGCTCACCGCGTTCAACTTCTCTCCGCAGTCGTATGCGAACAAGGCGGCGAGCCTCTACGGCGTCTCGCCCGACTCGACGCTGCCCGGGCTCTTCAGCTTCCTCGCGTCGTATCGCCTGTCGCCGAACAGCTGGGGCTACGGCAACCCGAAGCTCGCCTCCGGGTACACGACCGACCGCCGCTGGTGGCTCGACAAGTCTGAGCAGATGGTCGCGGCCGCCGGGGAGCCCAGCCGGTTCGCCTCGATGTGGATCCCGGTCTCGAACAACCGGTGGAGCCCCAGCACGTACGTCGGCGGCCGCTCGCCGTTCAAGCCGCAGGCCTGGTGCTCGTACCTCCGCTCAGTGCACGGCTTCTGGCAGCAGCACGGCTGGCTCGGCTCGTACTCGTACCTGTACGGAATGGACGAGCCGGGAGCGTCGCGTTTCAGGACGGTGGCGCAGCAGGCAAAGGTGACGCATTCGTGCTTCCACGGCGGTCACGTCGTCGTGACCGGGATGCCGACTGCCCAGAACCGCTTCCTCTGGAACGGCGGCCGGGACGACGTCGACGCCTGGGCGGTGCTCGCGAGCCGCTTCTACGGCGAGTACACGAACCCGTCGCTGTCGCGCCGCGGCATTTCGCACGCCAACCAGGAGCTCGCGCTGATCAACGCCGCGCGGCGCCATCACAAGCAGATCTGGACGTACACGTACGACGCTGCTTCCCACTCGACGCCCGGCTTCACCGCCACCGAGCCTGCGTCCGACCCTCGCGTGTTCGTCGACTGGGCCGCCTTCGAAGGCATCACCGGCCTCCTCTACGGCCAGGGGACGACGACGTACGCAAAGGGGAACCCGCTCGTCTCGAACGACAGAGCGAAGGGTTCGTTCGTGCTGCTCTACCCCGGCCGTGACGGGCCGATCGCGAGCGCCCGGCTCGAGGTGCTGCGCGAGGGGATCGAGGACTGGGAGATCCTGAACGTCGTGCGCCACAAGCACGGCGCCGCGAAGGTGCGGCAGCTCCTCTCCGGGCTCTTCTCGGCCACGGCGAGGGGCGCGAAGCTCGGCTGTACCGTCGGCTGCCCGCTCAAGACGTCGACGCCGTACTCATGGCCGGTGTGGTCGCACGACGCGAACACACCGCGGACGGTCGCGCAGATGCGCGCCGCCGCGCTGCAGGCCGCGTCGTAGCTTCGCTGTCCGTCGGCTCGCCGACGGGTTCAAGCATGCAGGGTCGGGCGGTAGACGAGCTCTTGGATGTGGCCGTCGAGCGTTCGACTCTCGATCAGGTCGAGGTCGAAGTCGGCCGCGCCCTGGAAGATAGGAGCGGATCCGTTCTCACCGGTGATCACGGGAAAGATCGTCACCTGGACGCGGTCGACGAGGCCGGCACCCATCAGCGCCCGATTCATCGCCAAGCTTCCGTGCGAGCGCAACGGCACCTCGGACTCCTGCTTGAGCCTGGCAACGACATCGACGGCGTCGCCGCTTACAACCGTCCCGTCCGGCCAGTCCAGGGGCTCTTCCAGAGTGGTCGATACCACGATCGCCGGCAGACTCACCATCCGGGTGACCCACGGATCCCTCACCTTGGACTCCTCGGTACTCGAGGCAAGCATCGGCGCGAAGAGCCGATACGTCTTGGCTCCGAAGACCATCCGGTGCTCCCCTTCGTACAAGGCGAGGCGGTGGTCGAGCAGCTCGGGGCCTTGCTTCCCCCAGTAGCCGCCCCAGTCGCCGCCGCTGACGGAGCCGAAGCCGTCGAGGCTGGAGAAGACGTCGAAGGTGTAGGTAGCGGCCATGATGCTCTCCTTGGGGCGCGTTGATCGGTCGTGGGTAGAGACTGGAACCCGTCCCCAGACTCATCGCGGTCGAGGCAGTGAGTCCGGTCGCGACGCCAGGACGCTGGAACCGCTCATCCGTCGACCATTTCGAGGAGGCGCGCGGCGTGAGCCGGCGCGGCAGGCTCGTCGTCGTGGCGGAAGTAGACGTAGACGGGCTCTCGGAGGGCGGCGACCGCGGCGGCGAACGCCTCGTCCGGTGCCTCGCGGCGGCGGAGGTAGCGGAACGGGGCTGGGTGCTCGAGGTCGCCGACGCGGACCGCGCCGACCTCTGCGAGCCGCGGCTCGATGCCGTCCCACGACGCGTGCTCGAGGTCGAATGCCAGCCGGAGCGACGGATCGAGCGAGCCGAGGAGCAGCTCCAGCATCCCGTCGTCGCGCTTCGACTTGAGCGAGATCCGGATCGGCCCCAGCCGGTCGCCGAGGTGCCGGACGCGGCTCTCGAACTCGGCGACCGTTCGCGGCCGCTCGCCCGGCAGCTTCGGAGCGAACTCGAACCCGTCGGGCACCTGCTCGGCCCAGCGGCGGAACTGCTCCTCCGCCGGCAGCCGGTAACCCGTCGTGTTCAGCTCGACCGTCGCGAAGCGCTCGGCGTAGTACCCGAGGAAGCCGGACGGGTCGAGCCCGGCGGGGTAGAAGCCGGGCCGCCAACTCGGATACGACCAGCCGGAGGTACCGACCGAGACCCTGTTTACTGTGGGCGGTCCTTCTGAGGGCGATCCCTTGGCCACGATGGAAACGGTGACATACCCGGTCGAGCAGTACACGGACGAGGAGCAGGCGCGGCTCGCTCCGCACTTCACGAACCTCGACCGGCCCGTCTTCGCGCTCGTCAACCTGCCGGAAACGGTCAAGGGTGCGCTCTTCGCGCGGTACTCCCGCTACGCGGGCACGCTGCGGCGGCTCTTCCTCGACGAGTTCGCCGACTCGCTGCCCGAGGTGCCGGTTGTCGAACTCGGGGAGGGCGAGCGCGCCGCGAAGCTCTACGAGACGATCTTTCTCGGCTACGGCGACGACTCGGTCGCGCAGCTCGGCGGAGCCCACATCGCCTGCGAGTGGACGTCCAACCTCCTCACGAAGATCCTGCAGCGGCCGCGACTCGCCGCGTACCTCGAGCAGTCGACGCGGTACATCGCCTACGACGCGCAACTCGAGGGCTTCGGCTACCGCTACCACCGCGACCCGCGCTTCGGCCCGGCCTACGAGGCGGCGATGGACGAGCTCTTCGCCGGGTACTCGGCGCTTCTCTCCGGTGTCTCGGCCTGGGTCGACGAGCAGTTCCCGGCTGCGGAGGGGGAGTCGCCGGCGGCGCATCGCCGGGCTGTCCGGGCGAAGGCGCTCGATCTCGTCCGCGGCATCCTGCCGGCGGCGTCGCTCTCGCACGTCGGCATCTACGCGACGGGCCAGACGTACGAACAGCTCGTGCTCCACCTGCTCGCGCACCCTCTGGCGGAGGCTCGCGCGTACGGCGAGATGCTCCTCGAGGAGCTGCAGGCGGTGATGCCGAGCTTCGTCGCCCGCGTGCCGAGGCCGGATCGCGGCGGACGCTGGATCGAGTACCTGCGCGAGCGGAACGAGGCCGCCGCCGCGGTGGCCGCGCGGCTCGGGCTCGGCGCAGCCGACGAGGAGGTGACGGCCCCGTCCGTGCGCCTGATCCGGACGCACGGGAGCGAGGACGAGCTGCTCGCCGCGCTGCTCTACGAGGCCTCGGCGGTCGGCGAGGAGCAGGCGCTCGCGGCGGTCGCCCGGCTCTCGCCGGAGGAGCGCGTCGCGTTCGTCCGCGATCTCGTCGCCACGCGCGAAAACCGGCGTCACCGGCCCGGACGCGGCTTCGAGACGCTCACGTACCGCTTCGAGATCGTGTCCGACTACGGCGCGTTCCGCGACCTGCAGCGGCATCGCCTGCTCACGTGCCAGTGGCAGCGGCTGTCCCCCGATCTCGGCGCCGACGTCCCGCACGAGGTCGAGGAGGCGGGACTCGGCGGCGACTACGCGCAGGCGCTCGAGACGTCGCGCGCCGAATACGAGCGGCTCCGCGGGGAGGGCCTCGCCGAGGAAGCGCCGTACGCGCTGTGCCTCGCGTACCGGATCCGCTACGTGCTCGAGCTCGACGCCCGCGAGGCGCTCCACCTGATCGAGCTGCGGTCGGGCCGCGAGGGCCATCCCTCCTACCGCGCCGTCGCGCTGCAGATGCGCGACGCGATCGCGGCCGTCCATCCCAGCGTCTCGGCGGCCATGACGTTCGTCGACGATTCGACCGAGCCGCGGCTGGAGAGGCTCCTCTCCGAGATGCGCAATGAAGCCCGAACGGGACGCTGAGCTCGAGAACGAGGTCTTCGAGAACGAGAGCTTCCGCGGCCGTGACCTGTCCGGCCTCCGCACGCGCCGCTGCACCTTCCGGGCCTGCGACTTCACGCTCGCGCAGCTCAACGGATCGGAGCACGCCGGCACCGACTTCGCGAACTCGATCTTCGAGGCGGCGAACCTCTTCGGCGCCGGCTTCGCCGAGTGCAAGCTCGTCGGCGCCACCTTCGCCGGCGCGGCGCTGACCGGGGTCACGATCGCCGGCGGCGACTGGTCGTACGCCCTCCTCCGAGGCCAGGATCTCGGCGGTCTCGACCTGCGGAAGCTGCGCCTCCGCGAGGCCGATCTCTCCGAGGCCAACCTGACCGATGCCGACCTGCGCGGCGCCGACCTCACGCGGGCTCGACTGCACAACGCGACCCTCGCCGGCGCCGATCTGCGCGAGACGGAGGTCGACGGGGTCGACCTCTCGGCGGCGCGGATCGCGGGCGCGCGGCTCGACCTCGGCGGAGCGGTTCAGCTCGCGCGCTCCCTCGGAGCCGTGTTCGACTGACTACGCGGAGACGGTGGGGCGAAGGACCGTCGTGCCCGGCTCGGCGCCGCCCGCTCCCTCGCGCGTGACGACCCAGGTGTCTCCGTGCTGGAGCGGATACGGAGCCGTGAGGTTCACCTTCACCGGTCCCGTTCCCTTGACGCGGAACTGTCCGCAGGAGCCCAGGATCTTGCCGTCACGGACGACGTAGACCTCGTAGTAACGCGGGAGAGGCAGCGGGTGAAGGCCGGCGACGGTCAGCGCCATCGGCCAGTTCCCGTCGTGGGGATGCCAGACCTGCAGCGTGCCGTGTGCGCCTGGCTCGGCCGAGGTGGCCGCCAGGGTGATGATCCTCGGCGTGCCCGTCGAGACGCCGCTTCCGCCGCCGGGGCCGGACACGTAACCGGCGAAGAAGACGAGCGCGAGCGCGAGCGTGGCCGCGAGGAGGAGCATCGCCCGCTGCTTCACGATCCGGCGGCGCGGCGACCGGCCGAGAGTCATGGCGAGTGTCGGCCCGGCCTCGAGCTCCGGCGTCAGCTCGTGCGGTGGCCCTGCCTGCAGGAGGAGCTCGTGCACGTGCTGCAGACGCTCCCGCTCCGAGCCGGTCTCCTCGGCCCCGATCAGCTCCTCCAAGCGCGGCTCGTGCGTCACGACAGTTCTCCTTCCAGCACCGTCGCGAGCCTCGCGAGAGCGCTTCGCGTCCGGGTCTTCACGGTTCCGAGCGGGAGGCCGAGGAACTGGGCCACCTCGCTCTGTGACATGCCGCTCCAGTAGGCGAGCTCGATCACCTCGCGCTCGCGTGGCTGGAGCTCCTCGAGGGCGCGATGCACACGCCAGGAGACGAACGAGTCCTCGGCGCGCTGTGCCGGCCCGGGCTCGGCGGACGCGAGGTCCGGCAGCTCGGCGTCGAAGGCGGGTCCACTGCGGCGCAGCCGGTCGACGATCGCGTTCCGGGCGACGGTGTACAGCCAGCCGCCGGCCGCGCCGCGTTCCGGCCGGTACGTCGAAGCGGATCGCCAGATCGCCGCGAACGCCTCCTGGACGGCGTCTTCGGCGTGGCCGCGGTCGCCGAGCCTGCGCAGAGCGAGGCCGAAGACCGGCCTGACGTACCGGCCGTAGAGGATCTCGAAGGCCTCGCGGTCGCGCTCGCCGACGCGGGCCAGCAGGTCCGCGTCCGAGGGGTCGGGCGGAGCAGGCGCGGCCTCCGAAGCGGACGTGGTCGCGGACTCGGAAGGGACGGCGCGCAGGCGGGGCTGGGGCACTTCGAGTGCAAGTTCCATATCGCCTCTGTCCTTACGCATCGGAGGCCGCCCCGGTTTTAGTTCTGCGCCTCGGCGAACCGACGCTCGACCTCGGGCCAGTTGACGACGTTCCACCAGGCCTCGAGGTACGCGGGACGCTTGTTCTGGTACTTCAGGTAGTACGCGTGCTCCCAGACGTCGATGCCGAGCAGCGGGACGTCGCTCTGCAGGATCGGCGAGTCCTGGTTCGGCGTGGAGTAGACCGCGAGGCCCGTGCCGTCCCAGACGAGCCACGACCAGCCGCTGCCGAAGCGCTTCACGCCACCGTCGTTGACGGCGGTGCGGAGCTCGTCGAAGGAGCCGAACGCGTCCTCGATCGCGGAGCGCAGGGCGCCGCCGGGCTCGCCGCCGCCGTCCGGGCTCATGACCTGCCAGAACAACGAGTGGTTCGCATGGCCGCCGGCGTTGTTCCGGACGGCGGTCTGCTTGTCCTCGGGCAGGGAATCGAGGTTCGTCAGCACGCTTTCGACCGAGGCGTCCGCCAGCTGCGTGCCCTCGAGCGCGGCGTTCGCGTTCGTGACGTACGCCCCGTGGTGGAGGTCGTGGTGGATGCGCATAGTCTCCGCGTCGATATGGGGCTCGAGCGCGTCGTACGCGTAGGGCAGGTCGGGTACTTCGAAGGCCATCTCGTCCGCTCCTTTCGGGCTCTCTTCGCTCCCGAGGATATGCTCCGCGCTCGTGTCCACGCTCGTCTACAGGTTCGAGGAGATCGCCCCGCGCCCGCTGCGCCCCGAGGTGTTCGAGCTCGACGGAATCTCCCGCGCGTCGGTCGAAGCGCACTACAAGCTCTACGAGGGCTACGTCGGCAAGCGGAACGAGATCCTCCGGAAGCTCGCCGACGTCGATCTCGCGGCCGCGAACCAGGTCTACTCCGAGCTCCGCGCGCTCAAGGTCGACCTTTCGTTCGCGATCGGCGGGATCAAGAACCACGAGCTCTACTTCGGCCACCTCGGCGGCGGCGGCGGAGATCCCGGCGGCGCGTTCGGAGACCTCGTCGCGCGCCACTTCGGCTCGGCGGCTGCGTGGCGCGCCGACCTCAAGGCGACGGGCATGGCCGGCCGCGGTTGGGCGTGGACGGCATTCGACTGGGACGAGGGTCGGCTCTTCAACTACGTCGGCGACGCGCAGAACACGTTCCCGATCTGGAACGCGACGCCGCTCGTCGCGCTCGACGTCTACGAGCACGCGTACTTTCTCGACTTCCAGACGGACCGCGCCTCGTACATCGACGCGTTCTTCGCGAATCTCGATTGGGATGTCGTGAACGGCTGGGTCGAGCAGTACGGCATCCCCTCGTAAGCTTCCGCCGTGATCACTGCCGCGTTCGTCGTCGCGGGGTACCTGTCCGGCTCGCTGACGTTCGGCTACTGGCTCGTCCGGCTCTTCCGCCACGAGGACGTGCGGACGAAGGGAAGCGGGAACGTGGGCGCGACGAACGTCTGGCGGGTCTACGGCTCGCGGCTGGGGCTGCCGGCGGCCTTGCTCGACACCGCCAAGGGGTTCGCGCCCGCGCTCGCCGCGACCGTGGTCGTCGGTCACGGGAGCGGCGTGCTCGCCGGCGCGGCCGCGATGCTCGGGCACTGGCGTCCCCTCTACCTGGGCTTCAGCCGCGGCGGCAAGATGGTGGCGACGGCGGGCGGCGCGTTCCTCGGCGTCGCGCCGCTCGTCGGGGCGGCCAGCGCGGGAGTCTGGATCGTCGTCTTCGCCCTGACCCGCTACGCGTCCGTGGCCTCGATCGTCGCGTCCGGCTCGCTGCCGCTCTGGGCGTGGCTGTTCGGCTATCCGTGGCCGGTGATCGCCTTCGGCGCGTTCGCGGGGCTCGGAGTCCTCGTCCTCCATCGCGCGAATCTCGGCCGGCTGTGGCGCGGCGAGGAGAACCGCTCGACCCTCTGGCGCCGCTGGTGGAAGCCTACGAGCGCAGCCAGTCCTTGAGCTCGGTGTGGGCGGCCGGCCCGTGGGCGCCGCCCTCGAGCTCCGAGCGCAGCTCGCCGATCGTGCCGTGGCGCTCCGCGACGACCTCGTGCGCGTGGATCGTCTCGAAGTTCAGCTGGCGGGAGAGAACGAAGTCGCGGTCGTCGAGCCTCGGCAGCTCGTCGAGCAGGCTCTTGAGCGCGACGCGCACCGAGTCCTCGACGAACCGCGGCTGCAGGTCCGCGTGCTCGACGACGAACAGTTCGTCCGGCCGCTTGAGCAGCTCGTAGATCGGAGAGCTCATGGAGCCTTCCACGACCTCGACCAGGCGCTCGGCGTTGAGGCGCTCGGCGGTACCGACGAGGAGCGTGCCGCGGCCGCGCTGGTTGTGGGTCGCGAGGGGAACGAGCTCGAGGATCCGCTCGACGTCGCTCTCGCCGAAGCCCGCCTCCAGCAGGCGGTCCGCCGACGCGCCGCGGACGAGGCCCTGCGCGCACGGGCAGGCGTTGATCCCGGTCGCCTCGACCCCGACGACGCGCCGGACGCGCTCTCTCGACGCGGCGGCGATCCCGATGAGCGAGACCATCTCCTGCGTCGTCAGCTTCGTCACCGGCGTCCGCCGCTCGTACGGGTAGCGCGCGGTGATCCGCACCTCGGCGAGCAGGGCCTCGTGCCGGTCGACGACACGCCGAGCGACCCGCTCTGCGAGGTTCTCGACGAGAAACGCGTCGTCGTCGACGACGCCCTCGACGGCCTCTTCGAAGAGCTCGGGGAAGCGCGACATGTGCACGCCCTTGCGGCGCGGGTCGAGGTCGACCGTGCAGTCGATCGTCGCCGCGATGAGCTTCTCGCCGTGGCCACGTCCGACGCGGACGGCCTTCTGGACGCCCGTCACGCCGACGCTCGAGAGCCCGAGTGCCACCTCCGGCGCCGCGGCCTGGAGGTCCGGTGCGGGGGTTCGCTCCATGCGGTTAGGTTAGACCCGTGACCGAGGAAACCGCCTTCGCGCGGCTCGTCTCTCTCGCGTGCCACGACCTGCGCACGCCGCTCGCGACGGTGCACGGGTTCGCGACGACGCTCGTGCGAGGCGGGGGGCTGGAGCCGCCGGCCGACCGCTACGTCGAGATGATCGACGCGGCGTCCGCGCAGCTCGCGGAGCTGATCGACGAGCTGTCGCTCGCCGCGCGCATCGAGTCGGGTCGCTACGACCCGACGCCGCGGGAGACGAACACGCTCGAGCTGGCGCACGCCGCGGCGGCCCGACTGGGCGAGGAGCGGGTGCGGGTCACGGGCTCCGGGGCGACGGTCGAGACGGATGCGGACGCCGTCGAGCGCGGGCTCGCCGCGCTGTTCCAGTCGGCGCTCCGCCACGGGGGGCTCGACAGCGTCGAAGCGGCGGTGGACGGAACGGAGATCCGCCTCTCGCGGGTCACCCCGGCCTCGGCGCCGGTCGTGCTGGGCGACGACCTGCGCGATCTCGGCGCGGCGGTGGCGGTGCGGCTCGTCCGGCGTCTCGGCGGCTCCGTCGCCCTCGAGGGCGAGACGCTCGCGATCCGGCTGGCGTAGGGCCTAGCCCGCCGCGAGCGCGGGCGCCGCCAGCTCGTGGCAGCTCCGGCACCGCGCTTCGTACTGCTCGATCGCGCCGACCACGATCGTCGCGCCGTCGGCGGGAGCGGCCGCGCCGTCGACGAGCCGCTGCGTCATCGTGGCCGGCCCGCCGCAGCGGTGGCAGACGGCCTGCAGCTTGTCGACGATCTCTGCGCGGCAGAGCAGCTCGGGCATCGCGCCGAAGGGGAAGCCGCGGAAATCCTGGTCGAGCCCGCTCGCGACGATGCGGAGGCCGCCCTCGACGAGCCCGTCGAGGACGAGCACGATCTCGGGCGCGAAGAACTGCACCTCGTCGACGCCGACGACGTCGTATCCGTCGACGAGACCGGGGATGTCGGCAGGGTCGTCGACGGCGACCGCGCGCATCTTCGCGCCGGCGTGGCTGACGACGTGCCCGATGTCGTAGCGGTTGTCGATCCGCGGCTTGACGATCAGCGCCCGCTGGCCGGCGATCTCGGCCCTGCGCAGGCGGCGGATCAGCTCTTCGCTCTTCCCGCTGAACATCGGGCCGCACACGACCTCGAGCCAGCCACCGACATTCGGAAAAAGCCTGATCACGGCTCGGGAGCCTAGTGAGCCGGTCCGACGGACTCCTTCTGGTGCTCGAATTCGTACTGCGAGAGCCGGCGGAGGCTGACGATGCCGAGCAGCCGGCCGTCCTTCGTGACCGGGAGGTGGCGGAAGTTGCGCTCGAACATCATCTTCGCCGCGTCGTCGATGGGCGTTTCCGGGTCGATCGTGATCACGCCCTCGGTCATCCATTGCCGCACGCGCGCCTCGGCGGAGCGCGCCCGCTGCGCCACCGCGCGCAGGATGTCGCGCTCGGTGACGATGCCGACGAGCCGCACCATGTCCTCCATCACGACGACGGCGCCGACGCCGGCGTCCATCATCTTCTCGGCGGCTTCGCCGATCGACGCCGTCGGGTCGACGGTGAGGACGTTCCGGTTCATCACCTCCGCGACGGTTGCCATGCCTGGAGCCTAACGCAGGTCGCGCCCGAGACACTTCGTACCGCGACGCGAGCTACTCGAAGAGGATGTATCAGCCGATACAAGCTCCATGAACGTGGTCGATCTCGAGGCTCTCCGCGAGGAACTCGTCCGGCTGGAAGCCGAAGAGGCGCTCGTCTCGCTGCAGCGCCGCAACCTGCACCAGAAGATCGACTTCGGCTACGCGACGGACGAGACGCGCGTCCGGGAGCGCGAGGTCTCGGACCGCCGGCAGGCTCTGCATCGCCGCATCGACGAGCTCCGGGAGCTCCTCGGCACGTCGCCCACCGTCTGACGCGATCCGCCCGTCCGTCAGGCGTCGGAGCGTGCTCGAGCAACTGGATTCGACTGTCGAACGCGAAGCTGTCGATCAGCTCGGAACCCGCTCGCTGCGCTATGCGGGTGGCACGGCCGCTACCGTCGGTGCATGAACGCCGCGAAGGCAGGCGCGACCGCTGCGCTCGTGTGGGCCGCAGTCGAGCCGTTCGACCGACGGGTCCTGCGCCACGATTACTCGGACGTCGCCGTGCTCGGCAAGGCAGTGACCCGTTCGCGAGCCTGGCCGCTTGCAGGCCTGGCGATGCACGCGGCAAATGGGGCGGTGTTTGGAGTCGCGTATGCACAGGCAAGGAGGCGCGGCATCTCGGCGGTAACCATGGCACTGGCGGAGCACACCGTCCTCTTTCCGCTCGGGGCGATCGTCGACCGCCGGTACCCCGCGCGCGGGACGAAGGGTCTCGCGCCGATGTGGTCGAAGCGTGCGTTCGCGCAAGCGACCTTCCGGCATCTGCTCTTCGGCGCGCTGCTCGGGCATCTCGCAGACTGACCGGAGGCGAGGCTTTCCCCTGAGCCTGCGTCTTCTCACCTGAGCAGGCGTGAGAGCCGGCGATCCTTGAGGACGCGGCCGCCTATCTGACACGTCGGGCAGTAGAAGATCGTGTGCTCCTCGAAGTCGACCTGGGCGAGCGGCGTGCCGCAAAGGTGGCAGGGCTCGCCGAGTCGCCGGTGGACGCGATACGTCTTCTCGTCGGAGGCGCCCGCCTCGCGCAACTCGAGGCCTCGCTCCAGCTCCGAGTCCATCGCCTCGGCCAGCCGCGCGATCTCTCCGTCGTCGAGGTCGCTCGACAGCGCGTACGGCGAGAGCTTCGCGGCGTGGAGGATCTCGTTCGCCCACGCGCGGCCGATGCCGGCGACGACGTGCTGGTTGCGGAGCAGCGAGTGCAGCCGGCGCGACTCGCCGCGGAGGATGTGCCCGAGCCGTTCGGCTCCGAGCCCGAGCGCCTCGGGACCGAGATGCTCCAGCTCGGCCTTCGCGGCCTCCGGAGTGAGAAGCCAGACGCCGGCGCGCTTCTTCCGCGCGTTCTCCATCAGGATCAGCTGCGCTCCGCCGGCGAACTCGAGCCGGAACGCCGGCGACTTGGGCCCGGCGCCACCCGCCGCGACCCACCGGAGCCGGCCAGCGCTCATCAGGTGGACGAGGAGCACGAGCTCGCCGTCGTCGGTGGGGAAGAGGAGCCGCTTGCCTCGTCGCTCGACGCCGCGGAAGCGCCGGCCCGCCAGCGTGTCGAGTGGCGGGTCGAACGTCTTCAGCGTCGCGATGTGCGCCGGGCCTGCCTTCGCGATCGGGAACGCCGACGCGGGGCCGTTCAACTGACGGCGCCACGCCTCCATCTCCGGCAGCTCGGGCACGGGGTGACGGTAGCGCGCTAGGCGTCGGCGGCGGTGGGGCCGGGCAGCGGCGAGCCCTCGACGAGCCCGCCCTCGAGCTCGGCCTGCGCCGGTGTCGGCGCCTCGACGGGCGCAGGCATCTCCCCGATCTTGCGAACCGTGCTGAGCAGCAACGGCACCGCGGCGAACAGCTGGCCGACCGCCCCGACCCAGAGCGCCGTGCGCAGGTTCGTGCCCGTCGCGATCAAGCCGCCGGTGAGCGTGCCGAGCGGGATCGTCCCCCACACGATCCAGCGCATCGCGGCGTTCATCCGCCCCTGCAGCCGCTCGGGCGTGATCGCCTGCCGCAGGCTGACCTGGGTGATGTTGTACGCGACCGCGCCGAGGCCGAAGATCGCCTGCCCGAGCATCAGGAACGGCAGCGGAAACGAGTGCGGCGCGAGCGGGTAGAGGATCCCGCCGAACGACCCGAAGACCGCCGTGCCCACGATCGTCGGGCCGACGCCGAGCCTCCTCTGCAGGCGGTTCGCCAGGAGCGCCCCGGTGATCGATCCCGCCGAGCCGACCGCAAAGGTCGCGCCGAGCGCGATCGACGAGAGGCCGAGCGAACGGACGGCGTAGAGCAGGAAGATCGCGAACAGGACGCTCGTGCAGAAGTTCGACGTGGCCGTGTAGCTCGCGATGTAGCGCAACCACGGGTGGCCGACGACCCAGTCGAGGCCTCCTTCACCTGCGGCCACATCTTCGGCCGCTCCTCCCCTTCCCGGTGCTCCGGCAGCGTCTCGCGATGCTCCATCCGGAGCATGAAGACACTCGAGACGACGAAGCTCACGGCGTCGGCCACGATCGCGTACGGCGCGGTGATGAAGCCGATCAGGACGCCGGACAGGCTCGGGCCGCCGATCTGGGCGACCGACACGGTCAGCTGGATCTTCGAGTTCCCCTCGATCAGGTGCTCACGCTCGACGAGCGACGGGAGGTACGACTGGTAGGCGACGTCGAAGAAGACCGTGAAGATCCCGATCACGAACTGGAGCACGAGCAGGTGCCAGATCCTGAGGACGCCGGCCGCCCAGAGGATCGGGATCAGGGTCAGGAGCACGGCGCGGGCGCTGTCGCCGACGATCAGGATCTGCCGGCGGCGGAGCCGGTCGACCCAGACTCCCGCGGGCAGCGCGAAGAGGATGAACGGCAGGAAGCCGAAGACGCCGAGCAGCGAGAACGCGAAGGGGCTCGCATGCAGGCCGACGGCCGCGAGCCAGGGAATCGCGAGCTGGGACACCTGGGAGCCGACCTCGCTGATCGACTGGCCCGTCCAGAGCTTCAGGAAGTCGCGGTGCGACCAGAGTGCGCCGCTCGGCCTACGCATCCGCCGCGGCGGGGCCGCCCATCTCGGTCACGACTCCGGCCTCGTGCTGGAGTAGCGGATCCTCCTCGGCGCCGGGGAACTCGCGCAGCGAACGGATCGGCGAGAAGACGATCGGCAGGATCGAGGTGAAGCCGCCGATCGCGCCGACGAACAGTGCGGTGCGGAGCCCGGCGACCGTGGCGATCGCGCCCCCGGTCAGCGAGCCCAGCGGGATCGTTCCCCAGACGAGGAAGCGCATGCTTGCGTTCATCCGTCCTTGCAGGCGCGGCGGGCAGATCGCCTGGCGCAGGCTGACCTGCTGGATGTTGTAGACGACCGCGCCGAAGCCCGTGATCGCGGCGCCGGCGACGAGGAACGGCACCGGAAAGCTCTGCGGCGTGAAGGCGATGAGCAGCGCGCCGGGGCCGGAGAGGGCCGCGCCGAGGATCGTCGCGCCGCCGACGCCGAGCCGGCGGCGGAAGCGGTCGGCCTGCGACGCGCCGAGCATCCAACCGATCGCGGCGAGGGAGAACGAGAGCCCGATCAGTCCCGACGACATGCCCAGCTTGCGGTGCGCGTAGACGAGGATGATCGAGAAGAGGACGTTCGAGAAGAAGTTGGAGACGCCCGTCGATATGGCCTGCGGAAAGAGCAGGCGGTGACGGAGCACGTAGCGCAGGCCCTCCCACAGCTCGACGAGCAGATGCCGCCGCTCGACCGGCTCCTCCGGCTCCACCACGCGGGCGCGGATCGAGGCGGTGAAGGCGCCCGAGACGAGGAAGCTCGCCGCGTCGACGAGGATCGCGTACGGCGCCGTGGCGAGCGCGATCAGGCCGCCCGCGGCTCCCGGGCCGGCGAGCTGCGCCCCCGACGACGTGACGTTGAGCTTCGAGTTGCCCTCGATCAGCGAGTCGCGGTCGACGATCTCCGGGAGATACGACTGGTACGCGACGTCGAAGAAGACCGTGTGGATGCCGACGAGGAAGCCGACGACGTAGAGCTGCGCGAGCGTCAGATGACCGGTCACGTACGCGATCGGGATCGACGAGAGCAGGACGGCGCGGCCCACGTCCCCGACGATCAGCACCGACTTGCGCCTGAGCCGGTCGACCCAGACGCCCGCGGGCAAGGTGAAGAGCACGAACGGCAGGAACTCGACGGTGCCGAGCGACGCGACCTGGAACGCGGTCGCGTTCAGCGTCACGAGCGCGACCCACGGGATCGCGAGCTGCGAGATCTGCGAGCCGAACTCGCTGATCGTCTGCCCCGTCCAGAGCGTCAGGAAGTCGCGATGCGACCAGAGGGCGCCGCTCGGCCTACGCATCGTCGCTCTCGGTGCTCCAGAAGCCCAGCGTCAGCGATTTCGGCCTCCCTTCAGGCGCGTCCGCGGCCCGGAAGTCGTCCAGCAGCTTCTTCGCGCGGCGCTCGAACCGCTCGGCGTCCTTCTTCGTGAGCCGCGCGCGAACGAGGCCGAAGCCGGTCGAGTGCGCCGCGCGCTCGACCTCGCTCGCCGCTTGCCGGAGGGTGATCGCGGAGATCGCGCGGCCGTCCGCCGGATCCTCGGTCTGGTAGAGGAAGAGGCGGGCTGTGCGGCCGTAGAACTTCTCCGTCACCGCGCGCACCTTGCGGGTGCGGACGACGCGGATCAGTCCGGCCGACTCGAGCACCTTCAGGTGGTGGCCGACCGTCCCCTTCGGGACATTGAGCTCCAGCGCGAGATCCTGCGTCGAGCGCGCGCGGTCGCGCAGCAGCTGGATCAGCTGGGTGCGGAACGGATCGGCGATCGCCCGGAGCTGTGGAGGCTCCGAGACGAGGAGCGTGTCGTCGGCCGCGTAGTCGTAGCCGTCAACGGTCGGCATTTCCCGAACATACGGCAAATGCCGACCATTCGCAAGGCCGCGTATGGTTCTCTCCCGTGACCGAGCCCATCGTCGTCGAGGTGCGCCGGAACGGAGTCGTCGAAGCGGCTCACCGCGTGCATGCCGTAGCCGTGCGCGGCGGCGAGGTCGTCGCTGCGGCCGGCGATTCCGCGCTCGCGTGTTTCATGCGCTCGTCGTCGAAGCCGTTGCAGGCACTGCCGCTCGTCCGTTCCCGCGACGACCTGCCGGACGACGAGCTCGCGATCGCCTGCGCGTCCCATCGCGACACGCCGGAGCAGCTCGCCGCGGTTCGAGCCCTCCTCGCTCGCGCGGCTGCGAGCGAGGAAGACCTCGAGCTCGGTCCGCAGGAGGGCCGTCCGCCCGAGCGGATCCACAACAACTGCTCGGGCAACCACGCCGGGATCCTCGCGCTCTGCCGCGCGCGCGGCTGGCCCACCGAGGGCTACCGCCTGCCGGAGCATCCGGCGCAGGAGGCGTGCCGGGACGTCCACGCCGAAGCAGCGGAGGTCGGGCCGGCCGAGCTCGAAACGGGCGTCGACGGCTGCGGCATCGTCACGTTCGCGCTCACGCTCGAGCGGATGGCACATGCGTTCTCGAGGCTGGAAGCGCTGCCTGGTGGCGCGAGTGTCGCGGCCGCGATGCGCGCGCGGCCCGATCTCGTCGGCGGCCCCGACGGCGCCGACTATCTCCTCATGCGACACGCGTCCGGCTGGATGGCGAAAGGCGGCGCCGAAGGCCTCCTCTGCGCGGCCGGGCCCGGCGGCATCGGCGTCGCGATCAAGACGGAGGACGGCGCGAGCCGGCCGCACGCCGTGGCGCTCGCGGCGTTCGTGGGCAGGCTCGGCATCGACCTACCCGATCTCGCGGCGCAGCCGGTCCTGAACACGCGCGGCGAGCGCGTGGGCGAGATCGCGCCGGGCCACTAATCGCTCGGGCCGCTCTGCTCCCACGGTGGCCGCGGCTCAGTTTGAAATCGCGGGTCGCCTAGTCTGGCGGCTGCCCGTGCGACGACAGGCGGTCTCTGAAATCCTGTCTTTCAGACGCTGAAAGTCGCGGCGCTCCGTGGTACGCGGAGCGCCGGTTCACATTCGCCCATTCGCTGGGAGCCTTGAGCCAGAGGTAGAGCACGCCGAGCCAGTTGAACAACAGGACCTGCCAAAGCCACTGGGAAACCCTGAAGCGCTTTCGTGTTCCGATGCGGTAGCCGAGGTAGAGCGGCACGAGATAAACGATGACGACGGCGATGACGTAAGCGATCTCCGAGGCTGTTCGGTCCCGGGCCGCAGCGGCCAGTAGAACGGCTGTCTGAGTGCTCACCAGTAGTCCTCCGAACCTCGTGGCTCGGTGTTCCTACGACGCCTCCAGCCGAGCGGATTGGCACGGCGCCCGCGGCAAGACCAGCGAGCGGAAGGTCCGGTGGTAGTGGCTCAGTTTGAAATCTCTCCACGGAGTTCCGCCTTGCGTTCGCGGGTCTTGCGGTAGGCGCAGAGCGATCAGTTCGTCGACTGCACAGACATGGTCTTCTAGCCGTGCCGCCATAGCCGGGGTCTTGCCGCCGAGGGACTGATGCGGCCAGGCCGAGCTGCTGAAGAACATCATCCTCCGGGACGTTCTGGACGATGAGCTTTGTCCCGTCGGCTAAGCCGACCTCGACGTGGGACACGTATGCCATGCCGCGAGTCTAGTCCCGGCTAACCGCCCGGCCCGAGTGCTCGCCGCAAATCGCCACTTTCGAGGGGCGCACAGAGCCAGCGTTTCATCTTCCCCTGGCCCAGCTTCAACTAGTTTTCCGGGGCGGCACAGTACGGAGGTTCCGTACCGTCCTGGGCTAGCCGCCCGCTCTAAAGGCCAGTGCTGCGCCGAGGTCGAGCGAGACGCCCTGACCCACCTCCCGCGAATCAGAAGGGCCGCAAGAGGATCCCGCCGTCGATGGCGCAGCCCTGGCCGCCCGAGTATTCGACCCTGCCGCAGCCGCTCCTACTCGGCTAACCGCCGGGCCTGCTCGCAGCCGTGTGGTGTCGCACTCGGAACAGGTCTACCGCGATCATCCCCGCCGCGAACGCGAGCCCTCCCGCGAGATAGATCCCGTTGAACTCCCCATCGATCCATGACAGACCCAGAAACACGGCGATGGCGACAACGGCTGCAACTGCGACCCTCTTGAGTCTCCGCTGTCGTGGTAGCGCCGGATTGCGCCGCTGAAAGTCGACGGCCGCCCAGACGCCAAGCACCAAACCCAGGAGAACGACGAATGCGTGGAGAACCGCTGACCCCATACTCGAAGTATCCCGCAGTGGTCACCGCTGCGTTTTCAAACTGAGCCACTACCAGGTGCGGTTCCTGACAACTTCTTTACGAATTGGCGACGCGTGACTAGTATCCGCGGCGCGATTTGAGGGAGGACCGAGGCAGCGCCGGGGGACGGGCCGCGGTCGGTTGTGGCAGTGCCGTCGTGCAACCAACTAGGCCGGGAGGTAGGGGACGTGCTGACCGTCGACATCGCGCTTCCTGACGTCGAGGAGCTCCACAAGCTCGTCGCCGAAGGGAGGGAGAAAGGGTTCCTCTCCTACGACGAGATTGCGACCGGGCTCGACGACGTCGAGTTGACGAAGGAGCAGGTCGAAGACTTCTACACGTATCTCGTCGAGCACGGTGTCGACCTCGTCGAGGGCGAGCAGCACAAGGCTCCGCCGCACGAGGAGCCGCCTCCCGAGGACGAGAAGGCCGTCGCGGCGCCGAAGCTCGACCTCACCGTCGAGCCTTCGCTCGACTCCCTCCGGCTCTACCTCCGCGAGATCGGCAAGGTGAACCTCCTGACGGCCGACCAGGAAGTGACGCTCGCGAAGCGGATCGAGCGCGGCGACATGGGCGCGAAGACCGCGATGATCGAGGCGAACCTCCGTCTCGTCGTCTCGATCGCGAAGGGCTACCTCGGGCGCGGGCTCTCCTTTCTCGACCTGATCCAGGAAGGGTCGCTCGGCCTGATCCGCGCGGTGGAGAAGTTCGACTACCGCAAGGGCTACAAGTTCTCGACGTACGCGACGTGGTGGATCCGCCAGGCCGTGACACGGGCGATCGCCGACAAGGCGCGCACGATCCGGATCCCCGTCCACATGGTCGAGAAGCTGAACAAGGTCGTGCACATCGAGCGGCAGCTCGTGCAGCGCCTGGGCCGCGAGCCGAGCCCCGAGGAGATCGCCGAAGAGCTCGAGATGACGACCGAGGAGGTGCGCGAGATCCTGCGCATGTCCCAGCTGCCCGTCTCGCTCGAGAAGCCGATCGGCGAGGAGGAGGACTCCTCGCTCGGCGACTTCGTCGAGGACGAGGCGGCGGAGTCGCCGTACGACACCGCGCAGCTGATGCTCCGGCGGGAGGACGTCGTCAACGCGCTCAGCGCGCTACCGAGGCGCGAGCGCGAAGTGATTGAGCTGCGGTACGGGCTCCTCGGCGGCGAGCCGCGCACGCTCGAGGAGGTCGGCCGAGCCTTCGGCGTGACCCGCGAGCGGATCCGCCAGATCGAGAACAACACGCTGAAGAAGCTCGAGCACCTGCCCGAGGCGCAGGCACTCCGCGACGCCGTCAGCTAGCCGGCGGCGCGATCGCGGCTCGGCGCCTCCGACGGTCCGCCGTCGGTCGCCCGCTGGAGCGGCACGAAGAGCTTGCAGTGCGGGCACTTGAAGCCGCGGTAGCGGGCTGCCCGGCCGCCGTCGATGCGCTCCCCGGCGAAGGTCTTGTGGCAGTGGGGGCACTCGACGTCGTAGCTGTGCTCTTGCGCGACCCCGCTCACGGGACTCCGTGTACCCGCAGCCGCAGTCCTCACGCATCGGCAACATCCGACCGCGCTCGTAGCGTTCCGATCGATGGACGCAGACGCTCTCCGTCGCGGGGTCGCCGAGTTCATCGGCGCGTTCACGCTCATCTTCGTCGGCGGCGGGGCCGGGATCGCCAGCGTCTACTTCGGCAACAACATCGTCGCCATCGCACTCGCCAACGGCCTCGCAATCGGGATCATGGTCACGAACCTCGGCCACATCTCGGGCGGCCACTTCAACCCCTCGATCACGCTCGGCTTCCTCGTGACGCGGCGGATCACGGTGCGGCTCGCCGCGGTCTACTGGGCCTGCCAGCTGCTCGGCGCGATCAGCGCGGCCTTCATCCTCCGTTACCTCTTCCAGAAGGGATCGGTCGGCGCCTTCGCCACGCCCGTCCCGCACACGACCGATGGCAAGGCCGTCGTGCTCGAGGTGATCATGACCGCCTTCCTCGTCTGGGCGGTGTGGGCGACCGCGGTCGACCCGCGCGGGGCGTTCAAGTCGATTGCCGGGCTGGCGATCGGACTCACGATCACGATCGACGTTTTCGTCGGCGGGCCGTTCACGGGTGCCGCGATGAATCCGGCTCGCTCCTTCGGCCCCGAACTCGCCGCCAACATGTGGCATGGCTGGTGGATCTACTGGATCGGACCGATCGCCGGTGCGCTCCTGGCTGCGCTCCTCTACGAGTACCTGTACCTCCGTCCGCTCGAGCCGCCCGTCGTCGGCACGCCGGAGTCCGGCGTCGACGAGCCGCGGCCCGGCGAGGCGGCCGTCTCCTAGGGCAGGAACTCGACGTAGGTCTCGACCGGCTCGCGCTCGCGCGGGGCCGGCTCCCGCGCCGCGCTGCCGAAGTGGAGCAGCCCGAGGAAGCGCTCGCCCGCCGGGATCCCGACGGCCTCGCGACCGGGTCGCGTCCGCAGAACCGCCGGAGTCCGCCAGTAGGTCGCGACGTCCCGCTCGGTCGCAGCGAGGAGTACGAGCATGATCGCCGCGGCGGCCGCGCAGACGTCCTCTTCGTCCATCACGAGGTCGCCGGTCAGGACGACCGACGCGGCGACGAGCGTCGGCGCGCGGTCGAGCTTCTGAGCCTCTTTCTCGCCGGCGGCGCGCTTCAACTCGTCGAGCGTCTCCGGCCCGAGCACCCGGAAGCGCCAGGGCTGATTGAGGTGGTGGGTGGGCGCGAGCCGCGCGACCGCGAGGAGCTCGAGCAACGTCTCGCGCGGAAGCGGCTCCGGGCCGAACGCCTTGTGCGTCCGGCGCGCCGCGGCCAGATCTGCGAGCGTCACCCGAGCCGTGCGGTGACGCTGACCTCTGCTCCGGCCCGTTCGAGGAGCTGGGAGAAGGGACAGCTCGCGTGCGCCTGCGCCGCGGCGGCCTGCAGGGCGGCGTCGTCCACGCCGTCGACTCGCGCGACCAGCTCGACCCGCGAGCCGACGATCTGGTGGCCCCGGCCTTCGACCTCGTCCATCACGATCGTGACTGCCGTGTCGAGGCGGCCCGGCGGCGTCCCGGCCGCGGTCAGCTCGCCGGCGAGGGACATCGTGATGCAGCCGCCGTGCGCCGCCGCGAGCAGCTCCTCGGGGCTCGTCTTGCCTCCGGCCTCGCCCACGCGCGAGGGGAGCGAATACGGCAGCCGCGCAAAGGCCCCGCTCGCCGCGTCGATCGTTCCGGCGCCTCGGGCGAGGTTCCCGTCCCAGCCGACGTGTGCGGTGCGCTCGATGTGCGGCATCGGAGCGGCCGCCCTCAGCCCGCCGGGACGACGGCTGCGGTGCCGTCCGGGTAGTAGGCCTCAGCCGGCGAGCCCGCCGGCCGGAACACGCCGAGCACCTGCATCTCGCCGGGACCGTGATTCTCGAGGCAGTGGACGAGGCGTGCGGGCAGGTGCACGCACGAGCCCGCACGGAGCGGCGCGCTCTCGCCGTCGACGTGGAACTCGCCCTCTCCGCTGAGGACGTAGACGACCTCGTCGTAGCGGTGGAAGTGGTCGGGCGCGCGTCCCGGCGGGATGTAGCCGCGGAACTGCGTGACCGATTCGCAGCCGTTCTCCGGCTGGGCCAGCAGCGAGAACTCGCGGCCGGCCGTCGCCGACCCCCGCTCGCCGCTCTCGATCACCGCATGCGTCGCGGTCGCCGGCAGCGGCGCCTCGACGAGGACCGAGAGGAGCTTGAGGTCGTTCGCCGACTCGACCCGCCACGTCGTGCCGCGCGCGACGAAGACGCCGGTCCCCGGCTCGAGCGCCTGCTGCTCGCCGCCGACGGCCGCCGTCCCGCTGCCTTCGAGGACATAGAGGACCTCGTCGCGCTCGTCGTCGCGCCGCTCCTCGCCCGCGCCGTCGAAGCGCAGCAGACGCTGCTGGAACTCGGGCACGGTGAAGAGCGCCGTCACGGGCTCGACCGCCTCCTCGGCCTGGATGCAGTACCGCACAGGGCGAGCCTATACGGGTCGGCTCCCCTTCCTCTGCCGTGTCCCGCGGAGTAGAGTCGCGAGCCAGGTCTCGCGTCGCGACGCAAACCTCGGGCGAAGGCGTGCGTCTTAGAAGTGAGGACGTTCCAAAAGGAGGGCATGAATGTTGAAGAAGGTTTGGGCAGTCGCGGCTTTCGCGGCTCTCGTCTCGGTCATCGTCGCCACCACGGCTTGGGGCTCGGCCGGAGCGCCGCGCCATCTCAGCTCGGCAGCGTCGAAGACCGTCAAGTGCGGCAAGAAGGTGACGATCGGGGTTGCGTATCCGGAGACCGGTCCGGCCGCAACGCTCGGCACGCCGCAGTGGGACTGGGCGAACTTCGCGAAGAAGACGTGGAACAAGAGCCACAAGCTGAAGCTCGCGTTCGTGCGTGGCGACACGCAGCTCGCGGGAGCCAACCCGCAAGCGGTCCAGGTGGGCCACGCGTTCGCCTCGAACTCGAAGATCCTCGCGGTCACCGGCCCTGCCGGTAGCCAGGAGGTCGAGGACAGCATCTCGGCGTACAAGCACGGCGGTCTCGGCGTGGTCTCCGGTTCGGCGACCCGCATCTTCCTGACGCGTGCGCAGCCGAACAATCCTCGCGAGACGCCGAATGGCTATTTCTTCCGCACGGTGCCGAACGACGGCCAGCAGGGCGACAACGTCGCGACGTTCATCCACAAGGTGCTGAAGAAGAAGAACGTCCGGATCATCGACGACGAAGAGGCCTACAGCCAGGGCCTCTCGAATCAGGTCAAGGCCGATCTGGAGGCCGATGGGGCAACGGTGACCACCGACCACATCAGCCAGCAGAACCCGGACTACAACTCGGTGATCGCTGCGATCCCGCACAACACGCAGCTCGTCTACATCCCATGGCAGGTTCCCGCGATGGCGCAGCAGTTCTTCACCCAGCTGCGCGCGAACGGCGACAAGCAGATCGTCATGGGCTCCGACGGCACCGACGACCCGAGCACCTTCAAGGGTGCGGGCAGCTACGTGTCCGGCTTCCCCGTGGACACCTCCAGCCCCGCGCTGAAGGCGTTCCAGAGCGCGCACCACGGAGATCCGGAGACGTTCGGCCTCCCGACCTACACGTCGGTGATCGTCAACGCCACGGCAATCAGCAAGGCGTGCAAGGCGGGCCACGGCAAGACCACGCGGACTGCCGTCCGCAAGCGCCTCCACAAGGTGACGCTGACCAAGGCGGTCTCGCTGCTCGGCTTTCCCGTGGTGTTCCTGGGCAAGAACCACGGCAAGTTCCAGGGCCCCGGCGACATGGGCGGAACGGCCGCCTTCGGGATCTACAAGATCCAGAAGAACGGCACCTACAGCCGCGTCGGCTAGCCGACCGGACCGATCTGAGCGAGCGGCCCACCATTGTGGGCCGCTCGTCTTTTCTGTGAGAAGCTAGGCGGGTCGATGCACCACCTTCTCGTCTTCAACATCATCGACCAGATCCGCTCGCTCGGCTGGGGAGGCGCGTTCAGCCTGCTGCGCAACGGGATCGTGCTGGGGAGCCTCTACTCGCTGATCGCTCTCGGCTACACGATGGTGTACGGGATCCTCAAGCTCCTGAACTTCGCCCACGGGGACGTGTTCATGGTCGGCACGTTCCTCGGCTACGGCGTCCTGATCGCCTTCGGCGGGGCGCTTGCTCCGGTGATCCCGATCGTTCCGCTGATCCTCTTGATGTTCGCGGCTTCGATGGCCGGGTCGGGCGTGCTCGGCGTCGCGATCGAGCGCTTCGCCTACCGGCCTCTGCGCAATGCGCCGCGGATTGCGCCGCTGATCAGCGCGCTCGGCGTGGCATTCTTCCTCGAGAACAGCGCGCAGCTCCTCACGAACTCCGCGCACGAGCTGTACAACGGCTACGCGCTCGGCGGCAAGAACGGGAACTTCGGGCCGCTCCTCAACCCCGTCTTCTCGGTGGCGGGGAACCCCGTCACGGTCGTCATGGTGATCGTCGTCCTGACCGCGATCGCGTTGATGGCGGCGCTCGTGGCGCTCGTCTATCGCACCAAGCTCGGCAAGGCGATGCGGGCCACGGCCTTCGATCGCGAGGCGGCCTCGATGATGGGGATCGACACCGACCGGGTCATCTCGACGACCTTCTTCATCGGTTCGGTGCTCGCCGGGGCGGCCGGGGTCATGTACGGCCTGTACCTCGGTGACGCCTACTTCTTCATCGGCTTCCTGTTCGGGCTCAAGGCCTTCACCGCCGCCGTCGTCGGTGGGATCGGCAGCCTTCCCGGCGCCATGCTCGGCGGCGTCCTGATCGGAGTCGTCGAGGCCTTCGCGACCGGCTACGCCGGCGGGCAGTGGTCCGAGATCGTCATCTTCGGCATCCTCATCCTCTTCCTGCTCGTGCGCCCGACCGGCCTGCTCGGCTCCCACGCCATCCAGAAGGTATGAGCGACGCGTCCGACACTCCAGACCTGCCCGGGCCGCCTCCCGAGCCCGAGCCTCCCGAGGGGAAGCCCGGCTCGCGGATCGGCGTCGACTCCTGGGTCGCCGAGGCGGACGAACGTCGCACGCGCGGCCGCGGGCCACTCGGCCTGCTGGGTGCGGGCTGGGAGTGGTCGCCCGACTCGCTCAAGCTGCTCGCCTTCGTAGGGATCGCCGCGAGCCTTCCGTTCTGGTTCCTCAAGAGCGAGGGGGACCTCTTCAACTTCGGGCTCTTCACGCTCATCTTCGTCGGCCTCGGCCTCGGGCTCCAGGTCGTCGTCGGCCTCGCCGGCCTGCTCGACCTCGGTTACGTCGCCTTCTACGGCATCGGCGCCTACGCCTATGCGCTCCTCTCGTCCGGCTACTACGGGCACCACTGGCCCGCCGAGGCGACCCTCCCGATCGCGATGGGCGCCGCCGTCATCCCCGCCGCGATCCTCGGCTTCGCGGCGCGCCGGCTACTCGGCGACTACCTCGCGATCGTGACCCTGTTCTTCGCGCAGGCGTTCCTGGTCTTCACGAACGTGACCAACCCCACACTGTTCGGGAAGGGCTTCACGGGCGGCGCGAACGGGATCCCGAACCTCGACCCGCTGACCTTCTTCGGCTACAAGCTCACCTCGACGAAGCAGCTGTACTTCTTCCTCTTGATCGTGGTGGCCCTGATCGCGGCGGCGATCTATCTCGCCAACCAGTCGCGGATCGGACGCGCATGGCGGGCGTCGCGGGAGGACCCGCTCGCGGCCGAGGTGATGAGCGTCCCCGTCAACCGGCTCAAGATCCTCGCCTTCATCTTCGGCTCGGCCGTGGCCGGACTCCTCGGCGCCATCTACGCCGCGATCAGCACGGCCACCGTGTCGACCAACTTCAACATCGGTGTGCTGATCATCCTCTACGCGATCGTCATCCTCGGCGGCTTCGGCAGCATCGCGGGAGTCTTCGTCGGCGCGATCGTGATCAACGTCTCCTTCGAGTTCCTCGAGCCGCAGACCGACTACCCGTCCTTCAAGCGCTGGCTCTTCTACGGGCTGATCATCTTCGTGGTGGCGCGGCTGAAGCCGTGGTACCGGGCCGGGGTCATCCTGGCGGGTGCGGCCGCGTTCGGCTTCGTCGTTCATGCTCTGGTCGCTGCTACGGCCGGAGATGCCTGGACGTCCGGCCTGACGGTCTCCGGCGCGGGCTGGATCACCCACTGGGTCGTCATCCCGCAGGGAGGGCACGGCAACTTCAGGAACTACCTCTACATCGGGCTCGTGCTCGCGGTCCTGCTCGTCGCCAGTCTCAAGGGGTGGTGGCGCACGATTGCCCTGGCGCCGACGCTCTACCTCACCGCGGTCGTCTGGGAGAACGTGCTGGTCGAGAACCCCGCAGTGACCGCCCTGATCCTCTTCGGCGTGATGCTGATCGTCCTGATGGCGGTTCGCCCGCAAGGGCTACTGGGCACCGCGCGAGTGGAGATCGTCTGATGGCCGAGCCGCCGCAGGCCCTGCTCGAGCTCAAGGGTCTCTCGATGTCGTTCGGCGGCCTGAAGGTGATCGACCAGCTCGACCTCACGGTCAACGAACGGGAGATCGTGAGCGTGATCGGGCCGAACGGCGCCGGCAAGACGACGCTCTTCAACCTGATCACCGGGATCTACCGGCCCGACTCCGGAGAGATCCTGCTCGAGGGCGGAAGTCTCGTCGGCCTGCCTCCCTACAAGATCACCCGGCGCGGGGTCGCCCGCACCTTCCAGACCCTGCGGCTCTTCCTCAACATGAGCGTGATCGAGAACGTGATGGCGTCGCAGTACGGGCGGACGAAGGTGGACATCGTGCGCGCGATGCTCCGCACCCCGGGCATGCGCCGGGAGGAACGGGAGATCCGCAGGTTCGCCGAGGAGAAGCTGTCGTTCTTCGGCCAGCGCCTGATGGGCTACCGCTGGAACCAGCCCGCATACTCGCTCTCCTACGCGAACCGGCGCCGGCTCGAGATCGCTCGCGCAATGGCGACCGGGGCGAAGATCCTCCTCCTCGACGAGCCGGCGGCCGGCATGAACCCCGTCGAGACACACGAGATCACGGAGCTCATCGGACAGCTGCGCGACGACGGCGGCTTCACGATCCTCCTCATCGAGCACGACATGCACGTCGTGGAGGGGATCTCCGACCGGGTGGTCGCGCTCGATCACGGCGTGAAGATCTCGGAGGGGAGCTTCGAGCAGGTGGCCACCGACCCGAGGGTCGTCGAGGCCTACCTCGGCACGAAGGCAACCACGACGAAATGACCGACGCCGAGGACAACGAGCCGACCGGGAACGGCGCGTCGCCCGAGCCGCTGCTCAAGCTCGACGCGGTGGACACGTTCTACGGGCCGATCCACATCCTGCAGGGGCTCACGCTCGAGGTGGGGGCGGGCGAGCTCGTGTGTCTGCTCGGCGGCAACGCCTCGGGCAAGTCGACCACGCTCAAGACCGTGCTCGGGATCGTGAAGCCGCGCAACGGCAGCGTCATCTTCGAGGGCGAGGACATCACGGACCGATCGACGAGCTACCGGATCGGCAAGGGCATGGCGATCGTGCCCGAGAACCGGCGCCTGTTCGGCCCGATGACGGTGCTCGAGAACCTCGAGATGGGCGCCTATCTGCACGGTGGCGGCGCCAAGGAGGACTTCGACCGCGTCTACACGCTCTTCCCGCTCCTCCACGAGCGCCGGCGCCAGCTCGCCGGGACGATGTCCGGCGGCGAGCAGCAGATGGTGGCGATGGGGCGGGCGCTGATGGCGAAGCCGAAGCTGCTGCTGATGGACGAGCCGTCGATGGGCCTCGCGCCGATCCTCGTCGAGCGGAGCTTCGAGATCATCAAGCAGGTGCACGAGTCCGGTGTCGCGATGCTCGTCGTCGAGCAGAACGCGAACGTCTCGCTCTCGATCGCCGACCGCGGCTACGTGCTGTCCACCGGCCGGCTGGTCCTCGACGGCCCGGCCGCGGAGCTCCGCGAGCACGAGGATCTCCGCAAGGCCTACCTCGGTCGCTGACCGCGCACTACATTGCAGGCGATGGAGAGCGTCCTGACGCAGGGTGGGCGCTGGCGCGAGCTCGGGCGCAGGGTTGCGGTCGCGACCGTCGTCGCCACGCGCCGCTCGGCGCCCCGGCCGATCGGGTCGAAGCTGATCGTGAGCGACGGCGGCGAGCTCGCCGGCTCCGTGTCGGGCGGCTGCGTCGAGAGCGACGTCGTCCTCGCCGCGCAGGAGGTGCTCGCCGGCGGCGGCCCGCGCCTGCTCACATACGGGATCACCGACGAGATGGCGTTCGGGGTCGGCCTGCCGTGCGGGGGAGAGATCGACGTCTTCGTCGAGGAGCTCACCGAAGTCGAGCGGCCGGACGTGACGCTGACGGTCGTCGCGGGCGAGGGCGTCGGCGAGCGGCTGCTGGACCCGGAGCTCGAGCGGGAAGCACGCCGCCGCGGCCGCAGTCATCTGCTCGAGCTCGCGGAGCGCACCGTCTTCGCGGACGTCGCGGCTCCGCCGACACGCCTCTTCGTCTACGGCGCCGTCGACACCGCCGAGGCGCTCTGCCGCGCGGCGAAGCTGCTCGGCTGGGAGACGGTCGTCGCCGACGCGCGGGCGAGCTTCGCCACGCGCGAGCGGATCCCGAGCGCCGACGAGCTGCTCGTGACCTGGCCGGACGAGGCGGTCGCCGCCGTCCAGCCCGACCTCGGCACCGCAGTGATCGTGCTCACGCACGACGACAAGTTCGACCTGCCGCTGATTCGCGCAGCGCTCGCGAGCGACGCCTTCTACATCGGGTGGATCGGCTCCCGGCGCAATCAGGAACGCCGCCGGGGCCTCTTGCGCGCCGAGGGGGTCACCGACGACGAGCTCGACCGGATCTCGGGGCCGGCGGGGCTCGACATCGGAGCCGACACGCCGTCGGAGACCGCCGTCTCGATGCTCGGCGAGATCCTCGCGCTGCGTGCGGGCCGCGCCGGCGGCCGTTTGAAGGACGCGAAAACCCGCATTCACGCCGCTCTGTAGGATCGCCCTCGTGCTGTTGAGGGAGGTCGAATACGCGAAGCCGCGGTCCGTGGCGGAGGCTCTCGAGCTGCTCGCCGCGAACGACGGGGCCCGGGCGCTCGCCGGCGGCCAGACGCTGATCAACGTGATGAAGGCGCGCGCCGCCTCGCCCGACATGCTCGTCGACCTCAACGGCCTCGACGACCTGAAGGGGATCGAGCTCGCCGGCGACGGGACGCTCACGATCGGCGCGATGGCGACCTACACGGAGCTCATGGCGTCGGCCGAGGCGAAGGCGCGGCCGATTCTCGGCGAGGTCTGCGCGACGATCGCGGACGTCCAGGTGCGGAACCGCGGCACGATCGGCGGCAACGTCTGCTCGAACGACCCGACGAACCACCTGCCGCCGCTCATGGTCGCGGTGGGGGCCCGGATGACGATCGCCGGTGCGAGCGGCGAGCGCGAGGTGTCGGCGGAGGAGTTCTTCCTCGGCGTCTACCTCACCGCCGTTGGGCCGGGCGAGCTGCTGACGCGGATCTCGATCCCGGCCGGCAAGCAGGACGGCTTCGCCGCCGTCACGCTCGGCGCCGACGGAACGTGCATCGCCAACGCGGCCGCCACCGTGAACGGCACGGTGCGCGTCGCGCTCGGCTGCGTCGACGCGGTGCCGGTGCTCGTCACGGCCGACTCCGCCGACGGCGTGGCGGACGCCGTGCGCGCCGCGAACCTCATGCCGCCGTCCGACGTCCACGCCTCGAGCGAGTACCGCACGCACCTCGCCGGAGTGCTCGCCACCCGCGCGGCGCAGGAGGCGTCGGCCCGCTGATGGACGTCTCGGTGACCGTCAACGGGACGACGTACGAGCGTGACGTCGAGCCGCGCAGGCTCCTGATCCACTTCCTGCGCGACGACCTCGACCTGACCGGCAGCCACGTCGGCTGCGACACCGGCAACTGCGGCGCCTGCTCCGTGATCCTCGACGGCGTGCTCGTGAAGAGCTGCATGCTTCTCGCCGTCCAGGCGAGCGGCGCGAGCATCGAGACGGTCGAAGGGCTGGCCGAGGGCGAGGAGCTCACGCCCCTGCAACAGGCGTTCAACGAGCACCACGCGCTGCAGTGCGGCTACTGCACGCCGGGGATGCTCATGAGCGCGACCGCGCTCCTGCGGGACAACCCGAGCCCGTCCGAGGACGAGATCGCAAAAGCCCTGCAGGGCAACATCTGCCGCTGCACGGGCTACTGGAACATCGTCGACGCCGTGAAGTCGGTGGCGAAGTGACGCGAGCGAGCGAGACGACCCTCGCTCCGGCGCCGGTCGAGGTGCAGAAGGGCTGGGGCGGGCAGAGCGTCCGCCGCAAGGAGGACAAGCGTCTCCTGCAGGGCGAAGGCGTCTTCGTCGACGACATCAAGCGGCACGGGATGGGCTACCTCCACTTCGTGCGCAGCCCGTACGCGCACGCGCACATCACGCGCGTCGACGTCTCGGCGGCCGAGGCGATCGACGGCGTCTACGGCACGCTCACCGGCGAGGAGGTGGCCGCGCTCACCGATCCGTTCTTCCAGATCTCGAGCGTGCCGGGCGCGAACATCAAGGACTACTCGCTCGCGGTCGGCAAGGTGCGCTACGTCGGCGAGCCGGTCGTCGCGGTCGTCGCCGAGACGCGCGAGCTCGCGCGCGACGCATCGGAGCTCGTCGAGGTCGACTACGAGCCGCTCGAGGCGGTCGTCGACGCGCGACAGGCGCAGGACGCCGACACGCCGGTGCTCCACGAAGACGCAGGCGGGAACCTCATGTGGTCGGGGCTCTATTCGTGGGGGGACCTCGACGCCGCCTTCGCCGAGGCGGACCGCGTGATCGAGATCCCGGAGCTCCACTTCCACCGCTTCAACTCGACGCCGCTCGAGTGCGACGGAGCGCTCGTCGAGTACAACCGCGGCGTCTCCCAGTGGACGATCCACACGAACAACCAGTTCCCGGGCTTCGCCGCGATCATGATGGGGCCGGCGATGAAGGTGGGGCTTGACAAGCTCCGCTTCGTCACCCAGGACATCGGCGGCGGCTTCGGCAACAAGATCACGTCCCACCCGCAGCTCGTCGTCTGCTGCCTGCTCGCGCGCAAGCTCAACCGTCCGGTGCAGTGGACGGAGTGGCGCACCGACTTCCACCTCTCGATGTCGCACGGCAACGAGCGCTGGTTCCGCGACACCGAGGTCGCCGTCTCCGACGACGGCACGCTGCTCGGCTTCCGGACGAAGGCCCTGGACGACGCCGGCGCCTGGCTTCGCTACGAGCCGCTCGGCGGCGTGATCTGGGCGCAGGTCACGCCCGGGATGTACCGCTGGCGCCACATCGAGCTCGAGTTCACGCAGGTCGCGACGAACAAGGCGCCCGTCTCGCCGAACCGCGGCTACTCCCGTATGCAGCACCTCTGGTTCACCGAGCGCGTGATCGACATCGTCGCGCGCGAGCTCGGCCTCGATCCGGTCGAGGTGCGGAAGAAGAACTACGTCCGGGCCGAGGACATGCCGTACGAGACGCCGAACGGCTGCGTCTACGACTCGGGCGACTACGCCGCGATGCTCGACCTCGCGCTCGGGCTGATCGACTATCCGTCGATCGCGGGCAAGCGCGCCGAGGCGCAGGAGCGCGGGAAGCTGCTGGGCGTCGGGATCGGCTCCACCCTCGACTCGGGCACGAACAACTTCGGCCAGTCGCGGCTCATCAACCCGGAGCTCCAGTTCTCGGGCAACAACGAGGTCGCGACCGTCAAGCTCGACATCTTCGGCGAGATCGTCGTCACGCTAGGCACGACGCCGCAGGGCCAGGGCCACGAGACGACCGCCGCACAGGTCGTGGCCGACATCCTCAGCTGCTCACCCGACGACGTCCACGTCCGCGCCGGCCACGACAGCTACTGGAACTCGCACGCGGGCTTCTCCGGCACGTACGCGAGCCAGTTCGCCGTCACCGGCCTCGGCGCCGTCAAGGGCGCGACCGAGATGCTCGCGGCCGAGATCAAGAGGCTCGCGGGCGCGGTCTTCGGTGGTGTCCCGCCGGAGGCGCTCGAGCTCGCGGACGGCGGAGTCCGGATCAAGGAGAACCCGGACGCGTTCCTGCCCTTCATGGCCTGCGGCGCGATCATCAACGCGAACAACGCCGGGCTCCCCGAGGATCTCGACGTGACGCTCAACTGCCGCTACGTCTACCGGCCGCCGTTCGAGGTGCCCGACGTCGAGACGAAGACGGGCAACCTCACGCTGACGTACGCCGCGCAGGTGCACGTCGCCGTCGTCGAGGTCGATCCCGAGACGGGCGCGTACGAGATCGTCGACTACGCGGCCGTCGACGACTGCGGCAAGCGGATCAACCCGCAGATCGTCGAGGGCCAGGTGATGGGCGCGACCGCGCAGGCGATCGGCGCGGCCGTCCACGAAACCTACGAATACGACGAGGACGGGAACCTGTTGACGCCGAATTTCTATGACTACCACGTCCCGCACGCACTCGACATGCCGCCGCTCGCGACCGGCGCGATCGAGAGCCCGTCGCCCTTCACCCCGCTCGGCACGAAGGGGATGGGCGAGGGCGGGGGCGCCGGCATCCACGCCATCTGCGCCGCGATCCAGGACGCAACGGGGCAGGTCGTGACCGACAGCCACAACCCGTACCAGCGCGTCTGGCGGCTGCTGCAGGAGGCGAAAGCGTGAACGTCTCCGGCGAGCGCACCTTCGCCGCCCCGCGCGCCACGGTGTGGCAGGTGCTGAACGATCCCGCCTCGATGGCGAAGACGATGCCCGGCGTCGAGAGCTTCGACGTCCACGACGACCGGCGCTGGACGGCCAACGTGAAGATCCCGCTCGGCCTCGGCGGCCTGAAGATGAAGGTCGACATGGAGAAGATCGAGGAGCGCGAGCCGGAGTTCGCGAAGCTCGCGGTCAAGGGCAACGGCGTCGGCGCGATGATGAACATGGAGACGTCGTTCACCCTCTCCGACGCGCCCGAGGGAGGCACCGCGATGGCGTGGAGCGCCGAGGTGAAGATCGCCGGGCCGGTCGGCTCGATGGGCCAGCGCGTGCTGCAGCCGATCGTGAACCAGCAGGTGCAGCACGTCCTCACGGCGCTCGACGGCGAGGTGCAGGAGGCGTTGGGGAAGTCGGGCTGATGGCGCCTCCGCTCCGGATCGGCGTCATGCAGCTCACGATGGAGCCGCTCGACGAGATGCTCGCGTCGGCGCGGGCGATGGACGCGGCCGGCCTGGACACGATCTGGCTCGCCGAGGCGTATCCGTGGTGGCGGAAGCACGGGATGGAGGCGCGCTCCTCGACCGGCGTCGCGGCGCTCATGGCCCGCGAGACCGAGCGTCTGGCGATCGGCTGGGGGATCATCGCCGCCTCCACGCGGCACCCGGTGCAGGCGGCGATGGACGCGCGCGTCGTGCAGGAGGCCGCCGGGCCGGGCCGCTTCATCCTCGGCTTCGGGACCTCGAAGATCTTCCTCAACAACACGAAGACCCAGACGAAGAAGACGCTCGGGCCGATGCGCGACGCGGTGACGATCGCGCGCGGCGTCCTTTCGGGCGAGCGGTTCGACTACGACGGCGACACGTGGAGCGCCGACGTGCCCGCGCTCGCGGCCGACGCGCACGCCCCGCGCGAGGTGCCGCCGGTCTACGTCGCCGCGACCGCGCCGAAGATGCAGCAGCTCGCCGGCGAGATCGCGGACGGCTGCCTCACGCCCTCGATCACGACTCCGGAGTTCGTCCGCTACACGCGCGGCAACGTCGGCGGAGAGATCGACGTCGGCTGCACGGTCGTGGCCTCGATCCACGAAACCGACCGCGACGCGGGCCGCGACGGCGCGCGCGAGATCGCCGGCATGTACCTCGCGAACAAGGTGCAGAACATCCAGGGAGCCGCCGACACGCTGCTCGAGCTCGCGGGCATCGAGCAGGACGAGATCCGGCCCGTCGCCGAGGCGATGGAGCGGGGCGGCCGCCTCGCCGCGAAGGCGGAGGTCTCGGATGCGCTCCTCGACAAGTGCCGGCCGATCGCAGGCACTGCGGCCGACTGCATCGAGGCGATCGAGGAGTACCGCGACGCAGGCTGCAGCCATGTGATGCTCGAGCTGTGGGGCGCCAGCCGGCACGAGCAGATCCGGCTCTTCGGCGAGAAGGTGCTGCCACGGTTCCGCGGCTAGACGAGGTGCTCGCCGACGCCTGCACGCGGATCGCCCGGTACACGCCGGACGAAGCACGGGCGGATCTCGACCTGGTTCTCGTCGACACCCGTTCTCTCGACGAGCGCGAACGCCACGGCGTGCTCGCGGGAGCGAAGCACATTCCGCTCTCGGTGCTCCCCTGGCGAAGGGACGAGCTCGCCGGGCAGCGCGTCCGTCTCGTCTGCGCGCACGGCTGTTCGTCCTCGCTCGCCGCCGCGCTGCTGGTCGAGCTCGGCGTCGACGCCGGCGACCTGATCGGCGGGTTCGAGCCGTGGTGAACGTCGATCGCGACCGCCTTGTCGACACCGCGTCGCGGCTCGTCGACGTGCCGAGCTTCACCGGCGACGAGGAGAACGCCGCGCGGCTCATGGTCGAGCTCTTCGAGTCGCTCGGCCTGCAGGTGCAGTGGCAGCAGGTCGAGGAGGGACGCGCGAACGCGCTCGGCACCTGGGCCGGGGCGGGCGGCGGCAAGTCGCTGATGTTCAACGGGCACCTCGACACCTCGTACTCGGGTCGCGAGCCCTGGCTGCGCAGCGTCCCGGGCTTCCAGCCGCAGGCGTTCGAACGGGACGGCCGCCTCTACGGGCTCGGCATCTCGAACATGAAAGGTGCGGTCGCGTGCTACGTCGAGGCGGTGCGCGCCCTGCAGGACGCGGGCGTACGGCTACGGGGCGACGTCCTCATCGCGGCGGTCTGCGGCGAGATCGAGAAGACGCAGCAGGGCGACGCGCAGGGCGCGCAGTACCGCGGCTACGCGGCGGGAACGCGGTACCTCGTCTCGCACGGCGGCGTCGCGGACATGTGCCTGCTGGGGGAGCCGACCGAGGGCAAGGTCGTGCTCGGCCACTTCGGCGCGCTCTGGCTGCGCATCCGCGTCCACGGCGACTTCATCCACACCGCCTTCAGCGAAGGCGGGCGCGACCGCAACTCGATCCTTCGCGCCCGCGAGGTGCTCGACGCCGTGCTCGAGTGGATCCCGGCCTGGGAGGGCGATCCGGCGAACGCCCACCGAGGCGCGAAGGCGATCGTCAACGTCGGCGCCGTCGAGGGCGGCTTCGGCTGGCGCGCCTCCCGCACGCCGCATCACACCGACCTCTTCCTCGACGTTCGCGTGCCGCCGACGAAGGCGATGGCGATCGCGCGGCGCGAGGTGCTCGACATGGTGCGAGGACTCGCCGAGCGCTTTCCCGACTTCGGCGTCGAGGGCGAGGTCTTCGTCACCGCGCCCGGAGCGGAGATCGAGGAAGGGCACGAGCTCGTCGCTGCGATCGACGCAGCGCACGGGGAGGTGTTCGGCGAGCCGCCGGGCCGTGACGTGACGCGCTGGTTCAGCGACGCGTCGGCCCTCACCCGGTACGGCGTCCCGACCGTGAATTACGGCACCTCGACAGGCCTGATGGACGTCGAGCTCGGGGAGAACCTCGAGATCGACGGGCTTGTGAAGACCGCGGAGGTCTACGCGCGTGTTGCGGCGGAGGTCTGCGGTGTCGCATGACGTCTACACGCTGCCGCCCGAGCTGCCGGTTCCCGAGGACGACGGCGGCGCGGATCATCTCCTCGGGCTGGAGCTGCCGTCGCTCGTGCTCGAGTCCTCGCAGGGTCCCGTCGACGTCCGCGACTTCGACGTCGTCTACCTCTACCCGCGCAGCGGCCGGCCCGGCGTTCCGCTCCTTCCCGGCTGGGACGCCACGCCGGGCGCGCGCGGGTGCACGCCGCAGTCCTGCGCGTTCCGCGATCTCTTTCCCGACCTCGGCGTGCCCGTCGCGGGGCTCTCCGCACAGACGCTGGACGACCAGCTGGAGTTCGCGGAGCGCAATCGGATGCCGTTTCCGGTCATCGCCGATCCCGAGCGAAAGCTCGGCGCCGCCCTCGACCTGCCGACCTTCGAGATCCAGGGCTTCGAGCTCTACAGGCGTTTGACCCTCGTCGCGGAGCACGGCCGGATCGTCAAGGTCTTCTATCCCGTCTTCCCGCCCGACCGCAACGCAGGCGACGTCCTCGCGTACCTCCGCTCGCGATGAAGCTCGCCACCTACGACGACGGCAAGGTCGGCTACCTCGACGGGGAGGAGATCGCCCGGCTCGACGTGCTCACCATGCGGGCGTGGTTCGAGCGCGGCGGCGCGGACGAGACCGGCGAGCGGACGCCGCTGGCCGAGGCGAGGCTGCGCGCGCCGATCGTGCCGAAGAAGTTCTTCCACACGGCCGGCAACTTCCGCGAGCACGAGGAGGAGTCGAAGAACGTCAACTGGGCGCATCGGATCGCGCCGTGGATCAACTTCTTCCAGAACGTCGACGCGATCGTCGGGCCCGACGAGCCGATCGTCTATCCCGAGCACCTCACCGAGGAACTCGACTACGAGCTCGAGCTCGCGGTCGTCCTCAGGAAGGCGGGCAAGTGGTTCTCGCCCGAGGAGGCCGAGGAGTACATCGGCGGCTACGTGATCTTCAACGACATCACCGCGCGCGACATCCAGCGCGGCGAGATGCGCTCCGGCGTCTTCAGCTTCTGCAAGGCGATCGACACGTTCTGCCCGCTCGGGCCGTGGATCGTGACACCGGACGAGATCCCCGACCCGCACGACCTCGCGATGGAGCTGCGGGTCAACGGCGAGCCGCGCCAGGAGTCGCACTCGAGCCGCATGAGCGTCACGATCCCGCAGATCCTGAGCAACTTCTCGGCGCTCGGCTACAGCGCGGGCGACGTCCTCTCGACCGGAACGGTCGCGGGCGTCGCGGGCTTCAAGTCGGAGGAGGAGCGGCGGCTGCTCTATCTCAAGCCCGGCGACGTGGTCGAGGCCGAGATCGAGCGGATCGGCGTGCTCCGCAACCCGGTCGTCTCGTGGCACGAGGGCCACGGCGAGCCGGCGCCGCCGCGCATCCGGCCCTGGGGCGACGACGCGTGAGCTGGACGCGCGACGACGCGAAGCTCGACCGCGTCCGCGCGCTGATGGCGGAGGAGGAGCTCGACGCGCTCGTCGTGCGCGCGCCCGACAACGTCCTCTACCTCACGAACTTCTGGGGCATGAAGGGCTACGACGCATGCGTCTTCCCACGCGAGGGCGAGCCGGTGCTGATCACGATCGAGGCCTCGGAGGAGGACGCCGCGCGCACCGCGTGGACGCAGGACGTCCGGCTGATTCGCGGCTACGACCCCGAGGATCCACGGCCGCCCCTCGCGCGCACGCTCGACGCGGCCGTCGCGGCGGGACGCGACTTCGAGCGCGTCGGCCTCGAGCTCTCGCTCGGCACCCAGGCCGCCGACCGGATGGTCGGCGAGCCGACGACCTTCACGGCGGCGTGGTTCGACGCGTTTCCCGAGGCGGCCGACGCGACGCCGCTCCTCGTCCGCGCGCGCTCGCGCAAGACCGGGCAGGAGATCGAGCGGCTGCGGCTGGCGAACGAGATCGCGGCTGCGGCGATGGATCACGTCCGAGAGCTGCTGCGTCCCGGGATGCGGGAGGCGCAGGCGGCCGCGCTCTGGCAGGGCTTCGTCCACGCCGAGGGCACCGGGTACCACGGCCGGGTCGAGCTCGCGCTCCCCTTCTCGCTCGTGTGGGCGGGTCGCGGGATCAAAACCTTCACCGCCACCGGCGACCTGCCTGTCGTCGAAGGCGAGCCCGTCCTGTTCGAGATCTGGGTCTGCGCCGACGGCTACTGGGCCGACCACACGAAGAACCTCGTCGTCGGCGAGCTCCGTCAGGACTACGCCGAGCTCGAGACGGACCTCATGGACGTCTACGAGACCGCGCTCGACTCGATTCGGCCCGGCGGCGCCATGGCCGAGCTCGACCGCAGCGTGCGGGACGGGGTGGCCGCGATGGGCTACGGAGGCCAGCCGACCCATCCGATCTGCCACGGCGTCGGCGCGCGCGCGCACGAACCGCCGTATCCGCACCAGGCGGGCGGCGGCGAGTTCGAGGAGGGGATGGTGCTCGCCGTCGAGCCCGGTGTGTACTGGCCCGGCGGCGGCGGCCTGCGCGTCGAGGACAACTTCCTCGTCACGCGGGCAGGAGTCGAGAAGCTGTCGTCGTTCCCCGACGGGGTGGTGTCGTGTCAGACCTGATCTGGACGGGCGCGCTCAACGACCGCTACGCGATTCGCGGTCACGTCGGCCTCTACGACACGACGCTCCGCGACGGCGAGCAGACCGTGGGGGTCGTCCTCTCGCCGGAGGACAAGCTCGAGATCGCGCGGCTGCTCGACGGGCTCGGGATCGCGCGGATCGAGGCCGGGTTCCCGCGCGTGTCGGAGGACGACCGCCGCGCCGTGGAGCTGATCGCGGGCGCAGGGTTGCAGGCCGAGATCTGGGGCTTCTCGCGCGCGGTCCCGGCGGATCTCGAGCTCCTCGTCGAGCTCGGCGTCGAGGCGGCGGTGATCGAGTCGCCCATCTCCGACCTGAAGCTCGACGCCATCGGCGTCTCGCGCGAGAAGATGCTCGAGCGCATCGCGGGCGCGATGCGCTTCGCCGCCGAGCACGGGATCAGGGCCGCGTTCTTCGGCGTCGACTCGACGCGGGCCGAGCCGGACTTCTACCGCCGGGTCTACGAGTCCGCGGTCGAGGCGGGCGCGCAGGAGGTCGCAGTCGTCGACACGCTCGGGATCGCGTCTCCCGAGGCCGTCACGGATCTCGTGGGAGCGACGCTGCAGTACGTCGACGGCGCGCCGGTGCACTTCCACGGGCACGACGACTTCGGCCTCGCGACCGCGTCGGCGGTCGCCGCCGTGCGCGCCGGAGCAACGTGGATCCACGGCACGATCAACGGGATGGGCGAGCGCGCGGGGAACGCCGACCTCGGCGAGATCGCCATCGCGCTGCGCGCGCTCTACGCGGTCGAGACGGGCCTGAATTTCGAGCGCATCCGCGAAGCCGCGGCTCGCGTGCAGGAGCTGTCCGGCTATGGGCTCGCGCCGTGGAAGCCGCTCACGGGCGAGACGCTGTTCCGCCGGGAGTCCGGCGCCGTCGCGTCCCAGTTCCACGACCCGCCGTCGATCGAGCCCTACTCCTCGGAGCTCGTCGGCGCCGAGCGGGCGATCGTGCTCGGCAAGAAGAGCGGGCTCGACTCGATCCGGATCAAGGTCGCAGAGCTCGGCCTCGACGTCCCCGAGGAGCGCTGGCCCGAGCTGCTCGCCGCCGTGAAGGAGCTCGGGGCGCGCAAGCGTGGGCTCGTCACCGACGACGAGCTTCGGGAGCTGGCGGGACCCTGACATGCGCGGCGCGCTCATCGTCACCCGGCAGATCCTCGTCGCCGCGACCGGGCTCGCGGTGATCTCCGGCCTGATCGGGTTGATCGTCGTTCACTTCGCCGGCTGGGGCGGCGCGTTGAAGGGCTTCGGCTGGGGGATGGTCATCGGCGGCGCGGCCGTGGGCTTCCTGGCCGGCGGCTCCGGGATTCCGACCGAGAATCTCGCGCGCGGCCGCATCGGTGCGTTCGGCACGTACTGGGGGCAGAGCGCGGCTCAGCCGCAGAGTCCGCTCCAGCTCGTCCTCGGCTCGCTGCTCGCATTCGGCGGCGGTGTCGGCCTGCTGCTCCTCAGTTACCGCTGACCCGCGTGTAGATCGGAGATGATCTGCCGAAGTGGCTGACTACGACGCGGTCGTCGTCGGGAGCGGCGTCAACTCCCTTGCCTGCGCGGCCCTCCTCGCGCGGGCCGACTGGCGCGTCTGCGTCCTCGAGCGCAACGACTGGTTCGGCGGCGCGATCAAGACCGAGGAGCTGACCGAGCCGGGCTTCCTGCACGACGTCTACAGCGCCTGGCATCCGCTCTGGGTCGGAGGTGCGGCGCACGCGGAGCTCGGCGGCGAGCTCGCGGCGCGCGGGCTCGAGTACCTCGACACCGAGCTGCCGACGGCGACGGCGTTCCCGGACGGGGGATCGGCCTTCCTCCTGCGCACGGCGGAGGGCAACGCGCGCGAGCTCGGCCCCGAGTGGTGGGACGTGCTCGAGGGCTTCTTCCCCGACGCCGACCTCGCGTTCGGCGTCCTCGGCACGGAGCTCTGGTCGCCCGCCGGTCTCGCGCTCGCCGCGAAGGCCGTTCGCCGGCTCGGCCGTGCGGGCGCCGCCGCGTTCCTCGGCGACGTCTTGCAGTCGAGTCGCGACTGGCTCGAGACGACCTTCGCCTCCGAGCGCGCACACGGCGTGCTCGCGCCGTGGGTGCTGCACACCGGTCTCGGCCCCGACCAGGCGACGTCCGGCTTCATGACGCAGGTGATCGCGGTCGCCGTGCAGGAGGGTGGGATGCCGATTCCGCGCGGCGGTGGCGCGAAGCTGGCCGCCGCGCTCGTGCAGCTGATCCGCGACCACGGCGGCGTCTGCGAGACCGACCGCGACGTCGAGCGTGTGCTCGTCCGCTCGGGTCGCGCCGTCGGTGTGCGGCTCACGGACGGCGAGACGATCGAGGCGGAGCGGGCCGTCGTCGCGAGCGTGACGCCGACACAGCTCCACGAGCGCCTGCTCGCCGACGCGGACGTGCCGGCGCCGGTGACCGAGGCGGCCCGCCGCTTCCGCTACGGCCGGGCGGAGATGCAGATCCACTACGCGCTCTCGGAGCCTCCCCGCTGGGAGGGAGACGAGCGGCTGGCCGGAACGGCGATCGTCCACGTCACGCCCGGGCTCGACGGCGTCTCGCGGGCGGTGAACGAAGCCGAGCGCGGCCTGCTCCCGGCCGAGGCGACGATCGTCGTGGGCCAACCGCTGACGCTCGACCCCTCCCGCGCGCCGGAAGGTCGCGGTCTTCTCTGGATCCAGCTCCAGGAGCTTCCGTGGCGGATCAAGGGGGATGCGAGCGGCACGCAGTACTACGGGCACGGTGAGTGGACCGACGCGCAACGAGAGCTCTATGCCGACCGGATCCAGGCGCGACTCGCGAAGCACATCCCGAACCTCGAATCGTCGATCCTGCAGCGCGTCGCGCTCGGGCCGCACGACCTGCAGCGCGCGAACGTCAACCTCCGCCACGGCGACCCGTACGGCGGCTCGCTCGCGCTCGACCAGAACTTCCTCTGGCGTCCGTTCGGGCGCAGCCCCGGCCACACGACGCCGATCGAGCGGCTGTGGCAGATCGGCGCGAGCACCTGGCCGGGCCCGGGACTCGGCGCCGGATCGGGGACGATCGTCGCGCGCAAGCTCCTCGAGCCGCCGCTCACGCAGCGCGCCGTCGCGCGCGCCCGCGCTCTTGTCCGGCGTTAGTCGGGCTGGTCGCGCACGAGCTCGAGCGTCGCGCAGTGCAGCCCCGCGATGGCGAACTTGTGGCTCTCGGAGAAGTCGACCTGGATCACCTCGACGCCGTGCCTGTCGAGCGCGCGGAGGACGGTCGGCGAGCCCGCGTTCATCACGACGCGGCCCGGCGAGAGCGTCACGCCGTTCAACGCGAGATCCCAGTACTCCTCGACGGGCACCTCGATGATCTCGTAGCCGCGGCGCAGCAGCTCGCGCACGAAGCCGTAGTTGACGAGGTGCGGCGCCAGCAGCACCTTCCCGTGGTCGACGGTCAGCATGACCATGTCCATGTGGGACGTGCCGATGTTGCCGTGGCCGGTCGTGTCGTACCAGCCGGGGCTGTGGGCGACGATCAGCTCCACGCCGAGCGTCGAGAGCACAAACTCGAGCTGGCGCAGGCCTTCCTCGTTCGCGACCACGGACTCGTTGAAGACGAACGTCTTCTCGTCGAGCCAGCGGCCCGCGCCCGCCTCGCACACGCCGGTACCGTGGATCGTGTGGTAGACGGGCACCTGCAGCGCTGCGAGCACCTGCTGCCAGATCACCTCCCGGCCCTTCTGCCAGGAGCCGAGCCCGTAGCGGTGCACGATCGCCCCGCCGTGGACGACGAGGCCGCCGCCGGCGAGCGTGACGAGGTTCTTGATCCACCCGTACGCCCCGATCGCGGGCACGGGCGGCTCGATGTAGTTGACGCGGACGCCGTTGGCGGCCAGCACCTCGTAGTACTCGTCGAACTGCTCCTGGAGCCGGCCGAGATCGGCGTTGCCTCCGGCCGACGAGTAGTAGTACTGCCACTCCTCCGCGTACTCCGGCCGGATCTCGTTCTCGGTCGGACGAGAGACGAGCACCTCGCGCAGCGTCCCGATTCCCTCTGCGCCCCACGGCCGGCCCCAGACCTGCTCGACCTCGTCGTAGAGGTCGGTCTCGTGGAGCAGGTAGTTGCGGAGCGGCTTGCCCGGCTCGAACCACGGCAGCGTCTCGAGCACCGCCTGCTCGTCGTGTCCGTCCGCCGGGCGTGGCGACGAGTACTCGAGCTCGACGTCCCGGCCGTCCGCGGTGCGTACGCGGAACGGAACGAGCTCGCGGCCCGATTGCTCCTGCGACGGTTCCGACGTGGTTGCCATCTCTCTCCCTTCGTCTCTAGAACGCAAAGATGCTGCGGCCGGCGAGCTCGACGGCGTAGATCTCGCTCGCGAGCTCGAGGTGGGCGTGCAGCGCCGCGGCAGCGCGGTCGGGATCGCGGGCGGCACAGGCCTCGAGCAGCTCCTGGTCGAGCTCCGCGTGCCGGTCCTGCGACGAGCCGCCGGGGCCGAGCAGCACCGGCCGGTACCGCTCGCAGCTGTCCCAGGCGGGCCGGATGAGCCGCAGCAGCCAGCCCGAACGCGCTGCTTCGTAGAGCGTGAAGTGGAACGCCGTGTGCGCTCGCACTGCGGCTCGCGCGTCGCCTCCGCGGCGAGCCCCGTCGAGCTCGGCGAGGTTCGTCCGCGCCGCCCGCTCGTCCTCCGCCTCGAAGTGCCCTGCCGCGCGCCGCACCGCCATCGTCTCGAGCGCGAGCCGGATCGAGAAGAGCTCCCGCAGCTCCTCGATCTCGAGCCCGACGACCTTGGCGCCGTGGTGCGGCACGTGCTCCGCGAGGCCGAGCGCCTCGAGCTGCCGCACCGCTTCGCGGATCGGCGAGATGCTCGTTCCGAGCGACCGCGCGAGATCCTCGAGCCGCAGCGGCGTGCCGGGCGTCAGCTCGCCGAGGATGATCGCTTCGCGCAGGCGCTCGAGCGCCGCCTCGGCCATCGTCCGGTGACGCAGCACCGCCTCGGGCTGCGAGAGCGTCGACTCCACGGTCCGCTTCACGAAGATCGAGCGTGAACCACACTTGATCAGATGTCAAACGCGTGACACGATCACGGCTCCGGGTGTCGAGGGACACGAAGCAGCCGCCGTTCTCGATCTCGCAGGTGAGCACGCTCGCCGCGAGCTTCGGCGACGACGTGCGCGCGTACTCGGCTGCAGGCATCGACGGAATCGGGATCTGGGAGCTGAAGCTCGGCGCAGGGTCTGACGCCGAGGCGCTCGAGCAGCTCGCCGAGAGCGGGCTCGGCTCGGCGACGGCGGTTCCGGCCGTTCCCTCGATCCTGCCCCCTCCGCTGCTGCCCGGCCCCGACGACCCGCAGCAGCGGATCGCCTCGCTCTGCGCCTCGGCGCACCGGCTCGCGGCGTTCACGCCCGCAGCCATGCTCTGCTTCACGGGCCCGGCCGGCGACCTGGATCCCGACGACGCCCGCGCGATCGCGGTCGACGGCCTGCGCACCCTCGCGCGCGAGGCCGACAGCGCCGGCGTCCGGCTCGCCCTCGAGCCGTTCCAGCGCGAGGGGATCGAAGACTGGTCGCTGATCGGAACGCTGACGGAGGCGGCGGAGCTGATCGACGAGGTCGGCAGCGGCTCGCTCGGAATCCAGTTCGACGTCTGGCACCTATGGAACTCAGACGTGCTGGAGGAGATCCCGCGCCACGCGCACCTCATCGCCGGGGTTCACGTGAACGACTGGCGGGAGCCGACGCGCGGCTGGGCCGATCGTGTGCTTCCCGGCGACGGCGCAGCAGACTTGCCGGCCATCCTCGGCGTCTTAGAGGACGTGGGGTGGAACGGCTTCTACGACCTCGAGATCTTCTCGGACAACGGCGCCTTCGGCACCGCCTATCCCGACTCGCTCTGGGATCTCGACGCTGCCGAGCTCGCGCGCCGAGGCCGGGACGCATTCACACGTTGTTGGTCGGAACGGAGGGTCCCGGCTGAAGCCGCGGGCCGGAGAGGAGAGACATGAGGGTAAGCAAGCGGGCGCGTTGGGCGCTCGTGATCGTTGCCGCTGCGGCTCTCGCCCTCGCGGCGACCGCGGCCGCTCGGACACATTCGGCCGCGGGCAAGAAGCCGATCGTCATCGGCTGGGCGTTCGACAACAAGGGACCGATGCAGCCGTTCGACACGCCGGCGCTCGCTGCGGCACAGCTGGAGAAGGCCAAGATCAACAAGAAGGGCGTCGACGGGCGCAAGATCGTGATCAAGACCTGCAAGACGCAGGGCGACGACCCGACGACCTCGAAGGCCTGCGCCGACAAGCTGATCAGCGAGGGCGCGAACGTGATCTTCACGACGTGCGACGTCGATCTCGCCTCGCCTGTCGTGCAGGAGTCGCTGAAGCACCACCTGCTCACGATCGCTCCGTGCATCGGCACGGATCAGATGGGCCCGAAGCGGTTCGGCAAGCCCGGCAAGCTCGCCTTCAGCTTCGGCAACGTCGCGCAGGACGAGGGTTCCGCGATGGCACAGCTCGCGTGGGATCACGGTTGGAAGACGGCCGACCTCGCAACCGACACCGTGATCGTCTACTTCAAGGCCGTCGTGACCGCGTTCAAGGCTCGCTTCCAGCAGCTCGGCGGGAAGATCAACTTCGCGACGTCCTACCAGGATCCGGCGCTGCAGAACGGCTCGACGAACTTCCACAACGCTGCGAGTGCGATCGAGCAGCATCCGGCGAAGGTGATCGTGACGGTGACCTCTGGTTCGTACGGCGCCCAGCTCCCGTTCATCACCGACCTGCGCACGGCCGGCGTCAAGACGCCGATCCTGAACTCGTGGGCGGGCGACGGGGTTTACTGGCTGCCCACGAGCGGCCCCAAGGTCACGAACTACTGGTACGTGACGTACGCCAACGCGTTCGGCCACGATCCGAATGCCGCGGTGAACAGGCTGGCTGGCAAGCTCAGGGCCGCCAATCCGTTCGACGCCGCGACCGGAGGGTTCGTCACCGGGCCGGCCGCGATCGACGGCCTCGTCACCGCCATCAGGCGGGCGCATGGCTCGCTCGTCGGGTCCAAGCTCGCCGCGGTGATGCAGAAGTTCCACAAGGTGCCGACGCTCTCGGGGAAGGTGAGCTTCTCGAAGAAGCTGCACACGGTCTTCGGGCGTCAGTACCGCGTGGTCGAGATCAACGACAACAAGCCGATCGCGAAGGGCACCATCACGGCCAAGGTCGTGCCGCACAGCCCGGACTCGTAGGGCTTGCCGGCAGTCGCAGAGAACGAGACGAGCAGGAGGTCCGGAGGTTCGCTCCGGGCCTCCTCCGTCTCGCGCGCGTTCGCGGGGGTCGAGGCGCTCCGCGACGTCTCGCTCGAGCTGCGCCAGGGCGAGGTAGTCGGGCTGATCGGCCCGAACGGCGCCGGCAAGTCGACGCTCGTCAACCTCCTCAGCGGCTTCGATCGCCCGACGGGCGGCCGGGTACTGCTCGAGGACCGCGACGTGACGCGCTGGCCGGCCTTCCGGCGCGGGCGGCACGGGCTCGCGCGTACGTTCCAGCACAGCCACTCCTTCCGCGGGCTATCCGTGCGTGAGAACGTCGAGGTGTCCGCGCTCGGCGTGGGTGCGTCGCAGCGCGAGGCGTCGAGGCGGACGCGGGAGCTGCTTGCGCTGCTGGGGCTCGAGGGCTACGCGGAACGGCCGGCGGGCTCGCTCGCGCACGGCGACGAGCGACGGCTCGGCGTCGCGCGTGCGCTCGCGATGCAGCCGCGCTTCGTGCTCATGGACGAGCCCGCGGCGGGTCTTCCCGAGGCGGAGGTGCCGCGCTTCGCCACGGCGGTCGAGGTGATCCGCGGCCGGGGAGCGGGAGTCCTGCTCGTCGACCACAACGTCGCCCTCGTGCTGGAGGTGTGCGAGCGAATCCACGTGCTCGACCAGGGCAAGACGCTCGCCGAAGGCACGCCGCAGGAGATCCGTGCGCATCTCGGCGTCGCCGCGGCCTACCTCGGCGAAAGCGCCGAGGCGGAGGGGATCGAGTGACCGCGCTCGCCGTGGAGAAGCTCACGGTCCGGTACGGCGCCGTGGAGGCCGTCCGTGACCTGTCGCTCGAGGTGAAACCCGGCGAGATCGTCGGCCTGATCGGCCCGAACGGCGCTGGGAAATCGTCGACGCTGCACGCGATCATGGGCGTCGCGCCGGTCACCGGCGGCGACGTTCGACTCGACGGCAGGTCGCTCCTCGGCCGCAGGCCCGAGGACGTGGCCCGGCGGGGCATCGCACTCGTCCCCGAGGGCCGTCGCATCTTCGGCGAGCTGACAGTGGAGGAGAACCTCCGTCTCGGCCTCGCCGGACGCAAGCGCGGCCACAACGGCGGTGGGCTGACGCGCGCGTACGACCTCTTCCCCGTGCTCCACGAGTTCCGTTCGCGCCAGGCGGGCGTGCTGTCCGGCGGGCAGCAGCAGCAGCTGGCGATCGGCCGTGCGCTGACCGCGGATCCCGACGTCCTCTTGCTCGACGAGCCCTCGCTCGGGCTCGCGCCGAAGATCGTCGACGTCGTCTTCGAGGCGTTGACGCAGATCCGTGAC
>DASUHE010000008.1:0-18236 GCA_036273695.1 Gaiellaceae bacterium | reverse complement strand
GGAGACGAGCATCCGCAGCTCCGCCTCGGAGTGCACCTCCCGCTCGGCGCCCGGCGGCTCGAGACCGAAGCCTTGCAGGATCGCCTCCGTCGCCTTCCGCAACAGCCAGATGACCGGGCCGAAGAGGACGAAGAAGCCGCGCACCGGCGCCGAGACCCAGAGGGCGGTTCCCTCCGCGTGTCCCAGCGCCGCGCCTTTCGGCACGAGCTCGCCGAAGACGACGTGGAAGAAGCTGAGGATGGCGTACGCGAGGACGATGGCCACCACGGCCGCCATCCAGTGCTTGAACTCCCGCGACAGCGTCTCCTCGCCGAGAGCGCCGATGCCCAGGGAGGTGAGCGTGACGCCGAGCTGCATCGCCGCGATGAAGCGACCCGGGTCGCTCGTGATCCTCAGGACGTCGCGGGCGCGGCGGTTCCCCTGGTGCTGGAGCTCGATGATCCGCGTGCGGCGCGCCGTGACGAGGCCGTACTCCGCCGCCACGAAGAACGCGTTGAGCAGGATCAGGACCGCGACCCCGATCAGCTCGAAGAGAAGTGTCACGCCCTCACCTCGAGGGCGCAGGTACTAGGAGGTTTCTCGTCCAACTCGCCGGCCGCAGTATAGGGGTGCCTCCGGCGACCCAAGGTCGGAACGAACACATGTTCGCTATGCTCGGAAGATGCGAGTCGAGTACCGCGAGGAGCCGTGCCGGAACGCACTCAACCGCGTGCGCGGCATGCCCTTCGCCTGGTCGCTCAACCCGTACATGGGCTGTGCGCACCGCTGCACGTTCTGTTACGTCCGCGCATTCGAGGCGCGCGCCGACCGGCCGTGGGACGAGCGTTACGGGGCGAGCATCCGCATCAAGACCAACGTCGCGGCGGTGCTCAGACGCGAGCTCGCCCGACCGTCCTGGGAGCGGGAGGTCGTCGCAGTGGGTGCGGCCACCGACCCGTACCAGCCGGCCGAGGGCCGCTACCGCCTGACGCGGGCCTGCATCGAGGCCTTCGCCGAGGCTGCGAGCCCGTTCTCGATCATCACGCGCGGTCCGCTCATCGTGCGCGACGTCGACGTGCTCGCCGAGGCGGCACAGCGCGCGGACGTCTCGGTCACGTTCTCCATCCCGACGCTCGAAAGCGAGATCTGGCGGACGACCGAGCCGGGCACCGCACCGCCACGGCAGCGGCTCCGCGCCCTCTCGCGCCTGGTGGAAGCGGGAATCGACGCCCGCGTCGGGATGGCACCCATCCTCCCCGGCCTGAGCGACCGGCGCGAGCTACTCGCCGAGGTCGTGCGGGAGGCGCGCGCTGCGGGCGCGACCGGGATCTGGGCGAACCTCCTGTATCTGCGCCCCGGAACCCGCGAGCACTTCCTCGCCGCGCTCGAGAACGACTGGCCCGAGCTCGTGCCCGAGTACGAGCGGTTGTACCGCCGAAGCGCCTATCTGCCCCGTCGCGAGGCGGATCCCGTGCGCGAGCGTGTCCGTGCTCTCGCCCGCAGCCACGGCGTCCGCGACCGGCGTCGCGTGCGCCTCGAACCGGCCCCAATCGCGGAGCAGCTGCAAATAGCGATTATGTGATAGCTGGGCGCCGATCTATGATCTCCCGGCCGTTGGCTGCCACGGAGATCACCTGTCTGATCGTCGACGACCACGAGGTCGTGCGCGAGGGCCTGCGCCTCTCGCTCAGCCGGGCGCCGCACATCCGCGTCATCGGTGAGGCGGCAGACGGAGAGGCGGCGATCGCCCTCGCCGAGCGCCGGCGGCCCAACGTCGTGATCATGGACGTCCGCATGCCCGGCATGGACGGGCTCGAGGCGACGAAGGCACTGATGGAGAAAGCGCCCGACGCCGCCGTCCTGATCTTCACGGCGTACAGCGAGCGCAGCCTCCTCAGCCGCGGCCTCGAGTCGGGGGCCAAGGGCTACGTGCTGAAGGAAGCGCCGCACGAGACGCTCCTGCGCGCCATCGAGAAGGTCGCCGGGGGCGAGGGCTACGTCGACCCGGCGCTCATGCCCGCCTTCCTCACCGGCCGCGACAAGGACGACATGCTCACCACGCGGGAGCGCGAGATCCTGCAGCTCCTCGCCGACGGCATGTCCAACGCCGACGTCGCCACCCAGCTCTTCATCAGCCAGGAGACGGTGAAGAGCCACGTCCGGCACATCCTCGCCAAGCTCGAGGCCGACACGCGCACGCACGCGGTCGCGATTGCACTCCGTGAAGCAATCATCGACTAGCACCGAAGCCGAGGCGGTCGCCGAAGCCGGCGGCGAGCTGACCGAGCAGGTCCTCGCGGCAGAGCAGGACGAGCGGCGGCGCATCGCGCTCTTCCTCCACGACGGCCCGGTGCAGTCGCTCGCCGGAGTCGCGCTGATGCTCGACGCCTCGCTCGACCTGATCGGCCGCGGCGAGCACGAGCAGGCGCGCGAGATCCTCGACCGCGCGCTCAGCCGGACGCGGACGACGGTCGGCGAGCTCCGCGACCTCTCGTTCAACCTCGAGCCGGTGGCGCTGCGAGACCACGGCTTCGCTGCGGCCGTCGACGCGCTCGCGCAGTCCCGCAGCCGCGAGCACCGGATCGAGGTCTCGCTCGACGTCGCACTGATCGACGTTCTCGGCGAGCGGACGCAGGCGGCGCTCTACCAGATCGTGCGCGAGGCGCTCGAGGAGGCGATTCGACGCGGTCCTCCGTCCCGCTTCGACGTCTCGGCCACGGCCGACGCGCCGGGGACGCTGCGGCTCGTGATCCGGGACGACGCCCCGACCGAGCGCCGCCGGCGGGCGCTCGAGGTGATGGGCGAGCGCGCGCGCACCCTGGGCGCGACGCTCACGCTCGACCACGAGGTCGGCGGGACGACGATGAGCCTGGAGCTGCGCGGCCAGCCCACCGGGGACGACTAATCTTTCGTGCGGTGGACGGCGACGGCGCGCAGCAGCATCTTCTCTTCGTGTGGAAGCCCTCCGGCTACGAGCTGGTGGAGCAGGACGGAGAGCTCCCGGCGATCGGCGCCCAGGTCGAGGTCGAGGGCAAGCAGCTGCGCGTGACGAAGCTCGGTCCCTCGCCGCTCCCCGGCGACCGCCGGATGTGCGCGTACCTCGGCGGCTAGCCGCCAGCAATCGACTCCGCCGCCGCGAGCCCGAGCACGAGCGCCTGCGCGAGGCCGCTCGAATAGCCGCCCGTTGCGACGCCCCCCGCGTCGACTCCGGCGGCCCAGAGGCCGTGAGCGCCGCACACGCGCGCAGCCGTGTCCACCTGGAGCCCGCCGATCGTGTGCGTCACCGCAGCAGCGACGTGGACGGCGAGGCCCTCCTCGCGCTGCACCACGGTTCCGCCCGCTGCCCGCGCGGCCTCGACCCGCTCGTTCGTCCCGTCGACGACGTACCACGCGCGCGGGCCGATCAGCTGCGCAAGGTCGTTCTCGTGCCACGCGACCTGAGGCGGCGTGATCTCGCGCCAGTCCTCGGTGAAGATGCGCGCCTCGCGGCCGTAGAGCTGCGCGAGCGGGACGAAGTCCTGCTCGCGGATCCGGGCCGGCGGCGCAGGCATGACGCGGCCGTAGAACTCGTCCATGCCCGGCGTGGTCACCGCGCCGCGGCAGACGGCGAAGTCGAGGCCGTCGCCTTCGCTCCACCGGTTCGCCCGCAGGAGCAGCCCTCGCTCACGGGCGAGCCGGCCGGGGAAGCCGCCCGTCGCGAGCAGGAGCGGCGGCTCGGCGTCGCTCGGTAACGGCGTCTCGAGCTCGACGTCGCCCGCGGCAGCCGCCAGAACCCGCGTCAGCGCAAGCGGGTCGTAGCGACGGCCCGTCGTCAGCGGGTTCTCGGTGTCGCGCCACACCGGCTCGGCGCCGAGCGACTCGAGCCAGCCGAGCCCGTCGTCGAGCCGCCCCCAGATCAGCCGCTGCAGCCGCTCGTCGCCGGCCGGGCACTCGGCGCGGAAGCTCTCCCACTCCAGATGCCGCCAGACGACGCACGAGGAGAGGAGCATCGAGCCGCCTGCCCTCGTCCCTTTCTCGAGCACGCGCGGCTCGTGGCCGAGCTCGCGAAGTCGGGCGGCGGCGACGAGGCCCGCCATCCCGGCGCCGGCGATCGTGACCCGCAAGACCTACGTGAGCGAGAACGTCGGCTTGTGCTCGACGTATTCGATCCGTACGCGCTCGGGCCCCCACACGAACACCGCGAGAGTGTTCGGAGCGTCCACGACGTCGTCGATCTCGACGCCGAGGTCGCGTGCGGCCGCCTCGTGCTCGTCGGCAGAGTCCACGAGCACGGCGAGATGGTTCAGCAGCGGCTTTTCCGGCGCACCTGGCTCACCCGGCTGGAACTCGATCCAGGCGCCTCCCACCTCGACGCGCGGGCAGCTCGAACGGCCGGGAGCCGCGGCCCGGAAGCCGAGGGAGCCGTATTCCGACGCCGTCGCCTGCGGATCCGCCGAGCGCAGAGCGACGTGGTCGAGGTCGTAGTCGAGGTCGGTGTCCGCCTCGACGAGGCCGAGAGCGACGCCTTCGCCGAGCTCGAAGTACGCCTCACCCTCGCGCCGCCGCTCGACGGCGAGATCCGCGGGCAGTTGCGCCAGAGCCCGTTCGAGGTTTCTCACGCGCAACGCCACGTGCTCGAGCGCACCGCGCTCCCGCGGAGCGTCCGCCGCGAAGAGCGTCAGCTTCCCGCGCCGCGCGTCCGCGCCGACGAGCGTGAACGCGTCGGTGCGGTCGATCACATGCATCCCGAGATGGCCGACGACGAAATCCGCGACGGCGTCACGGTCCGCGATCCAGTAGGCGACGTGGTCGAGCGTCTTCGGGTTCACGACACCGCTGTTCCCCGCAAACGCCCTGGTTAGTCGATCGGCTCGTTCTGGACGTTGTGCTCGTCCGCGTACTTCTGCGTGAGCTCGTTGACGACGTCCATTCCCTTGTCGTAGGCGTAGTTGATCTCGACGAACGCGTTCCATTTGTCCGGCAGCGCGTCCTCCGGGAAGATCGCCTCGACCGGACACTCGGGCTCGCAGGCACCGCAGTCGATGCACTCCTCGGGATCGATGACGAGGATCCGGTCTGCCTGATGGATGCAGTCGACGGGGCAGACGTCCACGCAGGACAGGTCTTTGATGTCGATGCAGGGCTCGGCGATGATGTACGTCACGGCGTCCTACTGTAGATCCCTGCCCGCTGCGAGCGCAGGGCGAACCGTCAGTCCTCAGGAGATCCTGCGAGCTCCTTCACGAGCTCGCCGAGCCGCTCTGCGAGCGCCGATTTCGCGAGCACCTGGTCGAAGCCGGCGGCATGAGCGGCGCGGAGGCCCGCGGTGTCGGTGTGGTTCGTGAAGCCGACGATCGGGATGTCCGGATATGTGTCGGCGACCTCCTCCGCGTCGATCCGCGAGACGTCCGCGAGAACGAGCTCCGGATCCTCCGTGTGGTCGGCCGTGACGAGACGGTGTCCGGGCAGGAGCGCATCGAGCTTCCCCCGCATGAACAAATCGACCCCACACAGCAGGATCGTCGCCACCTGCGAAGGTTAGAACGCGATGGAGGCCGCATTCAAGAGGGGGGTCGAAGCGATTCGCAGCGGACGGTACTTCGAAGCGCACGAAGAGCTCGAACAAGCGTGGCGCGCGGCGCCCGCCGAGGAGCGGGACTTCTTCCAGGGCCTCGTCCACGTCGCGGTCGCCTGGTATCAGGCCGGTCGCGCGAGACCGGTCGCGACGGCGAGCCAGCTGGAGAAGGCGGCGCGCCGCCTCGGGCCCTTCGCGCCCGAGCACCGCGGAGTCGACGTCGCCGCGGCGCTGGCGCAAGTCGAAGCCGCGCGAGCCCGCGTGACAGACGGCTCGCTCGAGCTCGACCCGCCGAAGCTCACCTTGTAACAGTCTGTTACTTGCCCGGACGGTGCCCGTCGGGGGCCTGTCTTTCGAGAGAGCTCCACGCGTTCCGAGGCAGCTAGTAACAGTCTGTTACAAGGAAAGCCAGGGCTCGTTCGGGCGGGGCGGGCGGCGGCGGTTCAGGGATTCGTCAAGCCCAGGTCGATCAGGGCGCGGTTGACTGCGACCTGCAGCCACCACTCTCGATGGAAGAAGAGGAGCAGGCCCAGCGCGACGAGCACGACCCCGCTCCCGATCTGGATCACGAGGTAGCGGTCGCGGAGCCAGCGGAAGGCGCCCATCGCCCGCGCGAACGCGAGACCGGCGACGACGAACGCCGCCCCCAGGCCGAGCGCGTACGCGGCGAGCAGCACCGTTCCCTTCAGCACCGTCCCGCTCGTGCTGGCGAGGACGAGGACCGCGCCGAGGACGCTCCCGATGCACGGGGCCGCGCAGACCGCGAAGGCTCCGCCCAGGAGCGCACCCGATCCACGCCGGCGCGCGCCGGTCAACAACCCCGGAGCGAGGACGCGCTCGGGAACGGGCAGGAGCCCGACGAACGCGAGGCCGAGCACGACGAGGATGAAGCCCGCGACCTCCGTCCGGGCCGTCCCGGACAACACGCTCCCGATCGCCGCCGCCCCCGCTCCGAGGACGACGAAGACGATGGTGAACCCGAGGATGAACGGCAGGCTCGAGACGACGACCCGGCGCGTCGTCCCCCGCTCGCCGAGCCGGCCGGCCTCGACGCTCGATAGCGCCGCGAGATAGCCGGGCACGAGCGGCAGCACGCACGGCAGGACGACGGAGACGAAGCCTGCGGCGAACGAGATGCCGAGCCGTCCGCCCATCAGTCGAAGCGGGCCAGCAGATCGTCGAGGCGGCGCTCGGTCTCCTCGTCGAGCCCGGAGCCCGCGGGCTCCGCTGGCTCGTCGGGATCGTGTCGCCGGCTCCACCGCCAGACGCCGAACGCGAGCACGAGCGCGCCGCCCAGCAGGCCCGCGATCGGCAGCCACCACGCGAGCAGATCGAATCCCTTGTGCGACGGAGCTGCCAGGATCTCCTGGCCGTAGTTCGCGACGAGCGCCGACTTGATCCGGTCGGCCGTCCAGCAGGCATCGATCTTCTTCGAGATGAACACGTCGATCCGCTGCGCCGCCTGCGAGTCGGACATGTCGAGCGTCGTGTGGCAGGTCGGGCACATCACCTGGCCCTGGAGGTACGCCAGCGACGTGCGCGGGTGCGCGCAGGCCGCCGCCGGGCCCGCGAGCGCGAGCGCCGCCGCGACGACCGCGAGGAAGCGAAGGATCACGCGACCGCCTTCGCGATCGCGCTGCGGAACTTGCCCGAGAAGCCGGGATCGGTGATCGGGCCGGCGAGGTGCGCGACCACGCGCCCCTGCCGATCGAGGACGTACGTCTCCGGCACCTGTGAGATCCCGTAGCTCCCGGTCACCTTGCCGGATCCATCCTTGAGCATCGTGAACGTCAGCGCGTGCGCACTGACGAACCTCCGCGCGTCCGAGGCGAGGTCGTGGTAGTCGACGCCGAGGAAGACGACCCCGCGATTGCGATAGCTCGTCCAGTCGCGCTCGAGCACGGGAGCCTCGCTCTTGCACGGCTCGCACCACGATGCCCAGAAGTTCAGCACCACCGGCTTCCCGCGGTAGGCGGCGAGCGAGACCGTGCCCGACCCTTCGAGACGGCTCAGCGTGAACGCCGGCGCCACGGCGCCGACTCCCGGCGCGTGCTGCTGATGCCCGAGCTGCCAGACGAGGAGCGCGAGCAGGCCGGCCACACAGCCGAGCGCGAGGAGCTGTGCCGTCAGCTTCAGGCGGCGGGTCACTCCCGCATCGCCGCCTTCAGCTCGCGCGCGAACTGGCCGCTGTAGCCGCTGTCGCTGACCGGCCCGAGCACCGGCGTCCCGACGATTCGCCCCTGCTGGTTGAGGACGTAGGTCACCGGGAAGCCCGGCAGGGCGTACGGGCCGTAGGCGAGCTTCTCTCCGGGATCGAAGGCGATCGGGTAGGTCACGCCGTGCGCGCTGAGGAAGCGCCTCGCGTCGCTGCGCGCGTCGCCGCTGTCGACGCCGACGACGACCACGCCGTCGGCGCGGTAGCGCCGCCAGAACGACTCGAGATCCGGCGCCTCCCGCTTGCACGGCGCACACCACGAGGCGAAGAAGTTGAGCACCACCGTCCTACCGCGGAGGGACGCGAGTGACACGTCTCCGGCTCCGTTGAGGCGCGGCAGCGAGAACGCCGGAGCACGCGCGCCCACGTTCGGCGGCGGCGTCTGGTGCGTGAGGTGCCAGACGAGCATCGCGGCCAGCATTCCGACCCCCGCAGCTGCGAGCGCCTGAGCACCGAGCTTCAGCGGCGCCGCCACGACCGGGTTACGCCGGGATGATGAACACCGGCGTCCCGACCCGCACGTGGGTGTACAGCCACTCCGCGGACGGCACCTGCATCCGGATGCAGCCGTGCGACTCCGAATGCCCGATCGACCACGGCTCGTCGGTGCCGTGGATGCCGACGCCCGGCGCGCTGAGCCCCATCCAGCGCGTGCCGAGCGGGTTGTTGGGCCCCGGGGGGACGGGCTTGGCCCCCGCCGCCCACGAGTCCTGGGTCGGTGGGAACCACCACGGGTTCTTCTGCTTGACGACGATCTGGAAGTGCCCGAGCGGGGTCGGCCACGCCGCCTGGCCGGTGGCGACGGGGAACACACGCAGGAGGTGGACGCCGCGGTAGAGATAGAGGCGGTTCGAGCCGCGGTGGATCACGATGACCGGCTGGGCCTTGACTGCGGCGGCCGTGAGCTTCTTCAGCGGCGCGACGATCACGGTGCGCGTGCCCGCGACGATCGCGTCGCGGATCAGCATTCGCGTCGGGAAGGGGCGCAGCGCGCGGCCCGGATGAGCGTGCGTGTAGAAGGGCCGGTTGTGCCGGAGGAGCAACTGCCCGGCGAGCGGCGCGCGGTAGGTCTTCCCCGCGAGGGTCTTCACCCACTTGGCGACGAGCTTCATGTCGAGTGTCGGCTTGAGCGGGACGACGGTGTCGGCGACGGCCGTGAGCGCCGACTGCACAGCAGGCCCGAGCGGAAGGGCCGTGTGGAAGTGGTGCGGCGAGACCGTGACGCCGCGATGGCCGACATGGAGAGTGACGGGCGCGAAGTACGCGTCCTGCACCGCGGCGGTCGCCTCGGGGCCGGTCAACCCACCGACGTCGACCGAGCCGATCTGGACGCCGTCGGCGATCACCGCGGCCGGCGGCGCGTCCGCGCGGGCGTGGCTCGCTCCCACGCCGAGGGCGCAGACGACGAGACAGAGGATGAAGCCGGCGCGCTTGGCCACGGGACGCCTGGATTCTAGCTTTCGGCCCATAGACCTTCGCTCAGGGAGCGGTCGGCAGGAGGCGCTCGTGGAGGTCGCCCCCGCGCGCGGCGTACTCGAGGATCATCCTGTCGGTCACCCACTCGACCGGTGCACGGTCGTCGGTCCACGGATCGCTGCTCGGGCCGGCCGGCCGTGCCTGCCGGGCGAGCAGCCGGGTCAGCACGCGGATCCGGACCGGAGTCCTCCCCACCGCCGCCGCCAGCCGAGCGCGCGAGACGGGCCGGTCGAAGCCGAGCACGAGCTGGTTCAGCCTCAGCGCCTGCCACGTGAGCACCTGCGGGAAGACGGTGCGGAGCGTTCCCGCGACGCCGTCCGCGAGCCGGTGGTCGCGAGGCACCGTCGCCACGTTGAGCGCGACGACCCCGCCCGGCCGCAGACGCGACCGCACGAGCCGGAAGAACTGCTGCGTCGCGAGGTAGAACGGGACATACGGCTGCCGGTACGCGTCCACCAGGATGAGGTCGAAGCGCTCGTGGGTGTGCTCGAGGAAGGGGCGGGCGTCGGCGGTGACGACGTGCAGCCGCCGGATCCGGCCGAGCCCCATGTACTTCCGCGCCGCGGCAGTCACGGCCGGGTCGAGCTCGACGCCGTCGATCCGGGCCGAGGGATAGAAGACGCCGTAGGCCCGGGCGGTCGTCCCGCCGGCGTCGCCGAGGATCGCGACGCGGCGGACCGTGCGGCCCAGCAGCGGCGGCACGGTGAGGAACATGTCCCACTCGTCGCCCGTGAGCACGGTGTGCGGCCGCCACTCCGAGTGCACGGCGATCCCCTCGTTGAGGTAGAGGTCGCGCACCGAGCCTTTCTGCACGACCTGGACGAACTGGTACTGCGAGTCCTGCTCGTAGAGGAGCCCCGGCACGGGCTTGACGACGCCGGCCGGGACGGCGAGCACTGCAGCGAGCGCGACCGGCGCGACGAGCCAGCGGCGGCGTAGGAGCGCGGAGCCGCCGAGCGCGACGACGGCCGCCGTGCCGACGAGCGTGCGCTGCGTCCCGAACGCCTCGATCGTGACGAGCGCGGGCACGAAGACGCCGGCGATGCTGCCCGCCGTCGACAGCGCATAGAGACGGCCGGCCACCGCTCCTGCGACCGCGACGTCGGCGACGGCGAGGCGGATCGCGAACGGCGCCGCCATCCCGAGCAGGACGACGGGCGGGGCGAAGAGAACGAGCGAGCCGAGGAACGACCCGACGACCGCTCCCGCCGAGAGGTTGTTGAGGCCGCGCACGGTCACGTCGAGGAACGGATGGGCCGCGAACGGGACGACGGCGACGAGCACGCCGCCGGCCACGACGATCCCGCCGAGCACCTGCGGCCTCGGGTGCCGGTCGGCGAGGCGCCCGCCGAGCCAGTAGCCGAGCGAGAGCGCCGCCAGGACGAGGCCGATCACGTTCGCCCAGACCACCGTCGAGGCCCCGAAATACGGCGCCAGCAGCCGCGAGGCGCAGATCTCCGTCGAGGTCGAGCCGGCGCCCGCCGCGAGCACGAGCCACGGCAGCGCACGGCTCGGCGCGCTCACGCCGGGAGGCTCACGTCCTGCGGATGACGACGACGGCGAGGTCGTCGGAGAGATCGCCACCCGCGAACTCTCGCGCGTCTTCCGCTACCGCGGCGGCCAGTGCGCGCGCCGGCAGGTCGTGCCGCTCGGCGAGCAGGGCGTCGAGCCGCTCGTCGCCGTACAGCTCCCCGTTGCGACGCGCCTCGATCACGCCGTCCGTGTAGAGGACGAGGGAGGCGCCCGGAGGCAGCTCGGCTCGCGACGCCGTGTAGGTCTGGCCCACGTCGATCCCGAGCACGAGGCCGTGGGCCTCCAGAGACCGGAGCGAGCCGTCTGGGAGAACGATTCGCGGCGCCGGATGGCCCGCGCTCGCGCCGGAGACGCGACCGCTTGCGCCGTCGACGACGACGTAGCTCATGCTGATGAACTTGCCGGCGCCGATCTCGCTGCAGATGACGTCGTTCGCGGAGGCGAGGAAGTCGGCCGGCTCCGCGTGCTCGCGCGCGAGCGAGCGAAAGACGAACTTCGCCATCGCCATGTCGGCAGTCGCGTCGACGCCGTGACCCGTCACGTCCCCGAGCACGACGGCGAGCCGGCCGTCGTCGAGTGCGAGGAAGTCGTAGACGTCGCCGCCGACCTCCACGCGCGCCGACGGCTCGTACACCTCGCCGACCTCGAGGCCCTCGATCTCCGGCTGGGACCGCGGCAGCAGCGAGCGTTGCATCGTGTCGGCGAACTGCTTCTGCTGCTGATACAGGCGTGCGTTGTCGATCGCGAGCGCCGCCTGGGCCGCGAGCGCGGTGGCGGCCTCAATCGTCTCCTGCGAAAGCGGATCGCCCGGCCGGAACGAGTAGATGCCGAGCGAGGCCACGACCTCGGCCGGCAGGGCCACAGGGACGATCGCCGCAGTCCACCCTTTCTCGAGGAACGGGGCGAGCGCGGGCAGGTACCGCTGGCCCCGTCCGAGCCGGAAGGCGCGGCGCTCGCGGAAGAGCCGCTGCACGTTCCGCTGGCCGAACGGGACGGGCTGCGTGAGGATGCGGCCGACTGCCTCGGCGAACGGCGCCTCCCGGACGTGGACGGCATGCGGTACGAGCTGCTCACGACGCTCGTCCGGCATCCGCACCACGGCGGCGTCGAGATCGAGCACCTCGACGACCGTGCGCGCGAGGGCGTCCAGCGTCTCGTCGAGCCTCAGGCTCTGGGCGAACGAGCGCGACACCTCGTAGAGCGCGCGGATCTGCCGCGCGGCTGCACGTTCGGCGGCGAGGGCGGCTTCGCGCTCCTCGCCGAGCCGGGTCGCCTGCTCGTGGAGCTGGGCGTTCTGGACCGCGACCGCGAGCTGTCCGGCGAGCGCCGCGAGCAGCGCCGTCTCGTGCTCGCCGGCGGCGGGACGGCCCGCCGGGTAGGCGGCGAGCAGCCCCACGACGTCGCCGCGGGCGACGAGCGGGACGGCCAGCGCCGACTCGATCCCGGTCTCGCGGGCAGCCGGCGCTGCCGCGGCGAGCCGCGCGTCGCGCAGGACCTCCGGCACCTCGAGCACCGCCCGCTCGCGAGAGGGGCCGAGCGCCACGTCGAGCAGCCTGTCCGCCACCCGCGCGTGCGGGCCGGCGAGGCCGCGGCTCGCGGCCTCCTCGAGCTCGCCGTCGCGGCTCCCGCGGAGGTAGACCGCCACCCGGTTCACGCCGAGCAGCTCGGCGACGCGCTCGACGGCCGTCTCGAGCGTGTGCGAGACGGACAGCTCGGCCGTCGCCTGCACGATCACCTCGAGCAGCGCGCGCGTCCGCTCGAGCTCAAGCGCGAGCAGTCGCGCCCGCTCGCCGGTGCGCAGCGCGTGCGCGGCCCGCACGCCGAAGGTCGCGAGCCTCGTGAGCTGCTCCGCGTCCGGCTCTTCGCCGGCCGGATGGAACAGCTGCAGCACGCCGAGCGTCGGCCGGCCGAGCGGCAGCGCGGTGGAGACGGCGCACTCCCGAGGTAAGCCGGCGGCGTGCGCGCTCACCGGCCCGGCGGCCGCCAGCGCGCCCTCTGCAACGTCACGCGCTACTCCGAGATCGGCAGCGGCGTCGACGCCCCAGACGGCCGCAATGGCGAGCGCGTCGTCGCGGCGTTCCCAGAGGACCGCCGCCGACGCTCCGGCGACGGCAGCGGCGAGACGGACGATTTCGTCCGCTGCGTCCTCCTCCTGCAGCGCGACCGTCAGCGCCTCGCCGGCCAGCTCGAGCGCGGGCCGGACGAGCGAGGACGCGTCGCCGCCGGGAGCGAACGCGCGCAGGACGAGCGAGGCCTGCGCGGCGCACAGCTCGGCGGCGATCCGCTGCTCGGCGCCGAACGGCTCGCCCGAGCGGTGGAGCTCGACCGAGACGGCTCCGCCGTCCGCGCGGGCGGGAACGAGCAGGAGCTGCGTCGCACCGATGCGCTCGGCCACGCGACGGACGGCGGCCGGGGCGCGACCGAGGTCGTCGAGGGCTGTCTGCGCAAGCTCCGACGCCGGCAGCGTCGTGCCGTACAGCTCGGCCGCGAGAGTCCGCGGAGCCGCCACGGCGACCGCCTCCAGCTGCTCGCCGCTGCCGTCCAGAGCCCGGACTAGCGCGACGTCGGCGCCGGAAACGGCCCGCGCAGCCTCGGCCAGCGCCCGGAGCGCGTCGGCCGCGGTCTCCGCGCCGGCGGCGGCCGTGACCGCGCGCACGAGCGCTGCGAGCGACGAGGCTCCCAGGCGCGCGTTGCCCGAATCGAGGTCGAGCAGGCCTGTCATCGGCGAAAGTATTCCGGCCGAGCGGCCGCCGCGCCGGTCAGTCCACGAGAAGCGGGGGCCGGCGCTCCCAGATGCTGCCGCCGCACATGGGACACAGCGGAAGCTCGCGGCGGATGACCGCGCCGTAGCGGCAGTCGGAGCAGCGGAACTCGCCGCAGACGCTCGTCCCCGCGAGAGCGAACTCCGCGAACCCGGAGTCGTCGAGCGGCAACGCCGTCGCCGGGCTCGCCGCCCTCGGGGACTCCTCGAGGTCAACCCCTACGTCCTGCACCCGCCTCTGCGTCCTGGGAGGAGGCGTGCCCCGTGCACGCCGGTGCGCTTTTGTGCCCATACTGCGCCTGTGCAAACGCCCGAGCCAGCCCGTCCGTTCCGGATGCGACCGGAGCGCCGGACGCCGCGACCCGAGCCTGCAGCGCCGCTGGTTGGCAGCTGGGGTGTGCGGCTCGCGTGGGTGTCGGGGCTCGTCCTCAGCATCTCGGCGTTCACCGACTGGTACGCGGGGACGCTGCCGAACGGGCTGACGCTTTCGGTCACCGGCTGGCACACGGGGGCTCTCGGCAAGCTCGTCTTCTTCGTCGGGCTGGCCACGATGATCCTCGAGGCGTCGCGCGAGGCGGGAATCCTGCTGCCGGCGGCGGTGCCGGACCGGCTGCTCCTGATCGCGCTCGGAGCGCTCGCCGTGATCTTCGTCCTCATCCGCCTGATCTCCGTCCCCGACGTGTACTTCGTGTCGGCGGCGCGCGGGATCGGCCTCTACCTCAGCTTCCTCGCGGCGCTCGGCCTCCTCGGCGCGGGCCTGCTGAGAACCGCCGAAGAGCTGCCGTAGTCACACCGGAACGATCGACTTCGCCTGCTCGACGAGCTCGTTGAGGTCGAAGCCCTTGCCGACGAAACCGCTCGCTCCGCTCGACGCCGCCTGGCGCCTCGCGGCATCGTCCACCTGGCCGCTGAACATCAGCACCGGAATCGCGCCGGCGCCGTGCTGCTCCTGGATCCGCCGCAGCATCTCCCACCCGTCGACGTGGGGCATCATCACGTCGAGGAGGACGAGCTCGGGCTTGCGGGTCTCGATCGACGCGAGCCCCTCGTCGGCGCTCGCCGCCTCCTGCACGTCGTAGCCCTCGCGTTCGAGCTCGAGCCGGACGAGCTCGCGCATGCGCTCGTCGTCGTCGACGAGCAGAACGGTCGGGCCCGCCTGCTGGCGGCCGGGGCCGGAGCGCGCGAGGAACGACTCGAGGTCGCCACGTCGGAAGCGCCGGTGCCCGCCGGGCGTGTAGAACGCCGGCACCCGCCCCTGGTCCGACCATTTGCGGATCGTGCTCTGGGCGACACCGAGGAACCGCGCGGCCTGCCCGAGGGTCAACCATTCGGGCTCACGGCGTGCGGTGTCGTCTCTGAAGACCATCGCTTGGAAGTTGACCAAAACTCACACTTATTACACCTGGATGTGTGTCTAGGCGCACATCCTCACGGTTCGTAATCGACAGCGCCGCGTTGATACGCCTCGAATGCGGCGGCGAGGACGATCGACAGATCGCGCGGCCAGCTCGGCGTCTCGGCCCGGGCCTCGAGCACCTCGCGCGCCCAGCTCTCGGACGTGTCGTACTCGCCGACGAGCTCGCCGAGCGTGTAGGTCTGCCCGATCCGCTTCCGCAGCTCGTCGAGCACGAGGTCGAGGCGCTCGAGGAGCTGCCGGTACCGGCGCGGGTCGTCGCGAGTCGCCTCGAGCCGGCGTCCGCCCTCCTCCCACTCCTGGCGCGCGACCGCGACCCGGCTCACGCGATCCGTCTCACTCGGAGCAGCACCGCTCGGGCCAGCGCGGCTCGACCTCGGCGAGGATCTGCTCCCCCAGCTCGTAGCCGGGACGGGCGAGGGCGAACGCGGCGTGGGCGTGGAGGCACTTGAGGCTCCCGGTCCGGCGCGAGCCGCCGATGCCGTAGTCGAGCGACGCGCCGCCGTCGCTGCCGGCCGCGTCGCCGGCGAGCTCCTTCCGGATTCTGCGCTGCGCCTCGTCTCCGGCCGCGAGGCTCGCGCCGAGGGCAGGGTCGGCCCGCATCGCGTTGCTCCAGCGCTCGACGCCGCCGGCGGCTTCGAGGCGCGACACGACTGCGACGAGATGCCGGCAGGTGAGGTAATACGTCGTGGGGAACGGCTCACCATCGGCGGCGTAGGGGGTCTGCTCGGTGACGGCCGGTGCGCCGAAGGGACACCGCACGGCAACGCGGCGGAGCGTGCGCGGCTCGCGCCCGAGCTGGCGCGCTACGACGGCTCGATCAGTGTCGGTGACCACGGGAGGCAGCATGACTTCCTCCATGCTGCCTGCGCCGCCACTGCGGGATGTCCTTGACGATGTAGAGGTGGTCGCCGGGCCGGATGTAGCCGAGCGTTCGAGCAGCAGCCTCGAGGGCGGCATCGGACGACGCGTGCCGCAGGCGGCGCTCTAGCGTCGCCTGCTGCTTCTCGAGCTGCCGCACCGCCGCGATGCGCGCCGCACGCTGGGAGCGGGCGTCGACGTAGTCGTGGAGCGGCCGGTAGTAGAGCAGGCCGACGAGGACGAGCGCGCCGACCGCGACCCAGCGACGGGCACGAGGTCCAGCCAAACGGCGGCGGGTCTTCCGGGCCATGCCGCAGGATTCGCGCGCGCTGCGCGGCGTCCTCCTGGGCGCCGCGGCCGATTCGAGCTACGCGACGTCGACTTTGATGACGTTCGTCGTGCCCGGGATGTTGACCGCCGTGCCCGCGGTGATCACGACGCTGTCGCCGGTCTCGACGATGCCCGCGTCGCGAGCCGCCTCGACGGCGAGCCGCCACAGCTCCTCGACGTCGCTCGTCTCGGGGAGCTTGAGCGGCGTCACGCCCCACTCGAGCGCGAGCTGGCGCATGGCCCAGTCGACGTGGGTCAGCGCCACGACCGGCCGGCGCGGCCGGAGGCGCGCAACCGCGTTCGCCGTCCGGCCGGTGAAGGTCGGGACGAGGATCGCCTTCGCCTGCAGCGCCTCGGCGAGGTCGCAGGCCGCGTTCGACATCGCCTGCCCGATGGTGGGGTTCTCGTGGGCCTCGGGCAGCTCGTGTCGGTAGTCGAGGCTGGGCTCGACGGCGCGCGCGATCCGGTCCATGTACGCGACCGCCTCGACCGGATACTCCCCGACCGCCGTCTCGCCCGAGAGCATCACCGCGGAGGTGCCGTCGAGAATCGCGTTCGCCACGTCGCTCGCCTCGGCGCGGGTCGGCTCGGGCGAATGCACCATCGTCTCGAGCATCTGGGTGGCCGTGATCACGGGCTTGCCGCGCTCGAGCGACTTGTGGATGATCCGCTTCTGGACGAGCGGCACGAGCGCGGGCCCGATCTCGACGCCGAGATCGCCGCGCGCGACCATCACCGCGTCGGTCTCCTCCAGGACGGCGTCGAGCACGTCCACGGCCTCCGCCTTCTCGATCTTTGCGATCACGTGCGCGTGCGAGCCGGCCTGCTCGATCAGGGCGCGCAGGTCGCGGACGTCCGCCGGCGAGCGGATGAAGGAGAGCGCGACGAAGTCCACGCCGGTCTCGAGCGCCCAGTCGAGGTCGGCGACGTCCTTGCGCGTGAGCGACGGGATCGGCACCGGCACGCCGGGCAGGTTGACTCCCTTGTGCGAGCTCACGAGGCCGCCGACCACCACCGCACACGTGGCCCGGCCGCCTTCGACGTCGTCGACGCGAAGGCGCACGAGCCCGTCGTCGATCAGCACCTCGTGGCCGGGCTCGAGCACATCGCCGATCACCGCCGGCGCAATCGGGAGCTCGCCGTCGGTCGCGGCCTCCTCGGCGCAGACCTTGATGTGGTCGCCCTTGTGGAGCACGACCGGCTCCTCGAGCTCGCCGATGCGCAGCTTCGGGCCCTGCAGGTCGGCGATGAGCGCGATCGGGCGGCCGATCTCGGCGGCGATCTCGCGCACGAGCCACGCCCGCTCGGAATGCCCCTCGTGCGTGCCGTGCGACAGGTTGAAGCGAACGGCGTCGACGCCGGCCTCGATGAGCGCGCGCAGGCGCTCGCGCGAATCCGACGACGGTCCGAGCGTCGCCACGATCTTCGTCCGGCGGTCGATCGGCATACGACTCAGGGTACTAACGCGAGCGGCGTGGGAATGCCCCCCAACCGGGGTACACCGCCCGGTCGCCGAGCTCCTCCTCGATGCGGAGCAACTGGTTGTACTTCGCGACGCGATCGCTCCTCGCCGGCGCGCCGGTCTTGATCTGGCCGGTGCCGAGCGCCACCGCGAGATCGGCGACGGTCGCGTCCTCGGTCTCGCCGGATCGGTGCGACATGACCGCCGTGTAGCCGTTCGCGTGCGCGAGCCGCACCGCTTCGATCGTCTCGGTCAGCGTGCCGATCTGGTTGACCTTGACGAGGATCGAGTTGCCGACTCCGCGATCGATGCCCTGCTGCAGCCGAGTCGGGTTCGTCACGAAGAGATCGTCGCCGACGAGCTGCACCCGGTCGCCGAGCTCCTTCGTCAGCACCGCCCAGGCGTCCCAATCGTCCTCCGCGAGGCCGTCCTCTATGGAGACGATGGGGTACTGGCGTGCCCAATCCGCCCAGAAGTCCACCATCTGATCGCTGGTCAGCTCGCGCTTGTCGCTTTTCTTGAAGACGTACTTGTTCGTTTCCTTGTCGTAGAACTCGCTCGAGGCGGGATCCAGTGCAATTGATATCTGCTCGCCGGGTTTGTATCCGGCCTGGGTGATTGCTTCCAGGATCAGTTCCACGGCTTCGGTAT
>DASUHE010000007.1:0-30642 GCA_036273695.1 Gaiellaceae bacterium | reverse complement strand
GCGCCGAACTTCTTGTCGAGCACGACGTAGCGCCCCTTCGGGCCAAGGGTGACCTTGACCGCGTCGGCGAGGATGTTCACGCCGCGCTCGAGCGAGCGCCGCGCATCCTCGTTGAACTTCAGCTCCTTGTGAGCCATGTCTTGTTCTGACCTCCGTTGTCTCTAGGCGGTAGCGCCGGCCGGCTCGCGATCGCCGGTGACCTTGGCGAGTACGTCCGACTCGCGCAGGATCAGGTAGTCGTCGGTGCCGACCTTGATCTCGGTCCCGCCGTACTTGGAGAAGACGATCTCGTCGCCCTCTGCCAGATCCATCGGGACGAACTTTCCGTTGTCGTCCCGGGAGCCCGGGCCGACGGCGAGGACGCGGCCGCGCTGCGGCTTCTCCTTCGCGGTGTCCGGAAGCACGATGCCGCTCACCGTCGACTCTTCCTCTTCGAGGACCTCGACGATCAGGCGGTCACCCAGTGGCTTCAGGTTCATGCATTGCCTCCTGACTGCTCTCTTCAGTGACGGTTCCTGGCACTCTCCTCCCGAGAGTGCCGGGGGCATTGTATGGCTGGCACTCAGGTGGCGCAAGTGCCAACCGTTCGCCCACTGGTAGAACCGGACAGGTGCAGCGGGAGTTCTCGGCGGGCGGCGTGCTGGTGCGGACGATTCGCGGCCGTGCGCACGTCGCGGCGATCCGCCCGCGCGGGCGGGACCGCGTCTGGGCGCTGCCGAAGGGCCGCATCGATCCCGGCGAGACCGCGGCCGAGACGGCGGTGCGCGAGGTGCGCGAGGAGACCGGCGTCGAAGGCCGCCTGGTGGAGAAGCTCGGCGACGTCCGTTACGTCTACACCGCGTCGTGGGAAGGCGCATCCGGCGAGCGCATCTTCAAGATCGTGAGCTTCTTCCTCTTGCGGGCCGGCCGCGGGCGGATCGACGCGATCGACGAGGCGATGCGGATCGAGGTGGACGAAGCCCGCTGGCTTCCGCTCGACGAGGCACCGCGGCTGCTCACGCACGCAGGCGAGCGCGAGATGGCCGCGAAGGCGCTGGAGCGGCTTTCCCCGTGACGGTCGCCGGTCTCCTCCATCCCGGCGAGATGGGCGCCGCCGTTGCGGCGGTTCTGCGGGAGCGCGGCGAGACCGTGCTCTGGGCCTCAGCCGGCCGGAGCACGGCGACGGCCGAGCGGGCGGCGCGCGCAGGCCTGGAGGACGTCGGCAGTCTCGCCGAGCTCTGCCGCCGGAGCGAAATCCTCCTCTCGGTGTGCCCACCTCACGCCGCGGTCGACGTCGCGCGCGAGGCCGTCGGCTTCGCCGGCATCTACGTCGACGCGAACGCGGTCTCGCCGGAGACGGCCCGCGCGATCGGAGGGCTCCACGCACGGTTCGTCGACGGCGGCATCGTCGGCTCGCCGCCCGAGCGCCCCGGCACGACGAGGCTCTACCTCTCCGGCGGCGAGGCAGACGACGTCGCCGCGCTCTTCGCCGGCACGCACCTCGACGCGCGCGTCATCTCCGGCGAGCCCGGCGCCGCGTCCGCGCTCAAGGCCGCCTATGCCGGTTGGACGAAGGGCAGCGCGGCCCTGCTGCTGACGGTGCGCGCACTCGCGCTCGCTGAGGGGGTGGAGAACGAGCTGCTCGAGGAGTGGCGGCTCTCGCTCCCGGAGCTCGAGGAGCGGTCCGCGAGCGCCGCTCGGTCCGCGAGCCGCAAGGGCTGGCGCTGGATCGGCGAGATGGAGGAGATTGCGCAGAGCATGTCCGCCCAGAACCTGCCGGCCGGATTCCACGAGGCCGCGGCCGACGTCTTCCGCCGCTCGGCCGGGGAGCCGTAGCGCCGTGGGGCCGCTCCTTTCGGTCGCGGAGTACGAGCGCCTCGCCGAGGAGCGCCTGGCTCCCGGCCCCTGGGCCTATCTCGCCGGCGGCTCGGGCGACGAGTGGACGCTGCGCGAGAACCGCGCCGCCTTCGAGCGCTGGACGTTCCGGCCCCGCGTCCTGCGCGACGTGTCCGGGATCTCGACGGCGACGACGGTGCTCGGGAACCGGATCGCGCTGCCGGTCGTCGTCGCGCCGCTCGCGTACCAGCAGCTCTACCACCCGGAGGGCGAGTGCGCGACGGCGCGCGGTGCCGCAGCGGCCGGCACCGGAATGGGCGTCTCGACCTTCTCCACCCGCTCGCACGAGGAGATCGCAGCGGCGGCGCCGGGGCTCCTCCAGTGGTGCCAGCTCTACGTCTTCCAGGATCGCGGCTTCACCCGCGCGCACCTCGCGGGCGCCGCCGAGGCCGGGTGCAGCGCCGTCGTGCTGACGGTCGACACGCCGAAGCTCGCCCAACGCGAGCGCGACCTGCGCATCGGCTTCGAAGTCCCGTCCGATCTGCCGCTCCCCTACGCGCGCGACGCGATCGGCACGGCACCGTCGAACCCGGCCGACCAGTTCGCCCTGCTCGACGCCTCGGTCTCGTGGCGCGATCTCGAGTGGATCGCGGGCGAGGGTCGGCTGCCGGTCGTGCTGAAGGGGGTCGTGACCGCCGAGGATGCCGAGCTCGCGGTCGAGCACGGCGCGGCGGCCATCGTCGTCTCGAACCACGGCGGCCGCCAGCTCGACGGCGTCCCCGGGACGCTCGACTCGCTACCGGAGGTCGTCGAGGCGGTCGGTGGGCGGGTCGAGGTCTACCTCGACGGCGGGATCCGGCGCGGCACCGACGTCGCCAAGGCGCTCGCGCTCGGTGCCCGCGCGGTGCTCGCCGGCCGCGCGCCGATCTTCGGCCTGGCGGTGGCGGGAGAAGACGGCGTCCGCCACGTGCTCGCGCTCCTGCGCGACGAGCTCGCGCTGGCGCTCTGCCTGCTCGGCTGCACCTCGCCGGAGGAGCTCACGCCGGCGCACGTCCGACGTTCCCGCTCGTAGCTGGCAGACTCCCGCCACGTGTACGCCCTCAACTTCTATTCGCCGCTCGTCGCCGACCAGCTGCGCTCGGGCCGGAAGTCGGCCACGATCCGGCTCGGCGACAAGTCCGGCAAGTACAAGAAGGGCATGGTCGTCCGCGTCCTCTGCGGCGTCCGCTTCAGCCCGCGCGAGCACGTCTTCGACGCGGTGATCGACAAGGTCGAGGTGAAGGCGCTCGGCGAGCTCTCGCCGCGCGAGATCGAGCACGACAACCCCGAGATCCGCCGCACCGACGAGATGGCGAACTTCCTCGGCCAGCTCTACAACCGCGAGGTGGGGCCGGACGACTTGATCACGGTGATCCGGTTCTCGCAGATCATGGGCGGCCCGGTCGTGCCCGCCTTCGAAGGCGACCTCTTCTAGTCAGCGCACGTCGAAGCCGACCCGGGCCGTCATCCGGTCCTGCAGCCGGTCGGCACCCGAGAGCGTCGCCGTCGCCACCGCCGCGCCGGCGGCGAGCGTGACGGCAGCGACCCCGAGCCTCAGCCCGAGCCCGGGATGGCGCGCACGGAGCGCCTCGGACGTGCGCGCGAGCCGCGCGAGGACGTGGATCGACGTCGACACGAGCCAGACGACGAAGCTCGCCTTGTGCAGGCCCACCGCCGTGCCCTGCGTCTCGTGTACCGCCAGGAGGTAGACGCCGGTGCCGAAGAGCACGAGCGTCGAGGCGACGACGACCGGAGCGACGACGAGCCGCAACGGAAACGCGGGCGGGCCGCGGCGTACGTATTCCTCCTTGCCGAGGTAGTAGCGCCCCATGCGCCAGCCGGTGCTGCCGAGCTTCAGCGCGACGACCGGCAGGAGGAACATGCCGATGAAGGCGTGCACCGTCAGCAGCGCCCGCAGGTTGAGCAGCGTCGCTCCCTCGACCGCGAGCAGGACGATGAGGAGGATCCCGGCGAACGCGGTCAGCTGCTCGTTTCCGCCCGGGTTTGCCCTCACGTCGCCTTCGTCCGCCTGATCTTCGCGCCGAACAGCTCGTTCGGCCGGACGGGCTGGCCGCACTCCTCGCAGTCGACGACGGCGAGCGAGGAGAACGCCGCGCCACACGAGGGGCACCGGCGCAGCAACTCGCCGCCGCATTGCGGGCAGGTGGTCGGCAGCTCCGCCTCGAACTCCTCGAACCAGCGGCGCGCCGCGCCGCAACCGAGACAGAATGCGACCCAGTCACCGAGGACCTTCCGACGCTCCTGCCGCAGCCAATCCGCCGCCTTAGGCACGTCCTGACCATAGCCGTGGTCGCCCTCCTGGCGATCGTGGCATACGTCGTCGTCCGCGACGTGAGGCGCGGCTACTGGACGACGCGAGGCGCGAGGGTCGAGCACTTCACGCTGCACAGCCGCTTCGTCCACCGCGACCTCCACGAGATCCGGGTCGTTCCAGCCGAGCATGGGAGTTGGACGCTCGTGCTGCTGCACGGACGCGGCGGAGGCGGGCCTGCGGGCATGCTCAGCCAGTCGTTGTTCGACGCGCTGCACCACCTCGGCTCGCGCGCGCCGGTCGTCGTCGTCCCCGACGGTGGTGACCACAGCTACTGGCACAACCGCGCCGACGGCAAGTGGGGATCCGTGGTGCTCCACGAGATCGTGCCGCAGCACGGTCGCGTCGCGATCGGCGGCATCTCGATGGGCGGCTACGGAGCCCTGCTGCTCGGAGCCCAGCGGCACTTCTGTGCGGTCGGCGGCCACTCGCCCGCTCTCTGGTTCAGCGGAGCCGACAGCGCCGCCGGCGCGTTCGACGATGCCGAGGACTACGCGCGCCACGACATCGTCGACCACCCGCCGCGCTACTCCGAGCCCGTCTGGATCGACGTCGGAACCGAGGATCCGTTCCACAGCGCCGCCGTCCACTACGCCCACGAGATCCACGCGCAGCTCCACGTCTGGCCGGGCGGACACGACGGGGGCTACTGGCACTCGCACATGCGGCAGTACCTTGCGTTCTATGCCGCCCACTGCGCCTGAGCCCAAGATCGAGCTGCACGTCCATCTCGAGGGGACGGTGCGGTCGGACACGCTGCGCGCGATCGCCGAGCGCAACGACTACGCGCTTCCGGACGATCTCGAGTCGCTCTACCGCTTCCGCGACTTCGCGCACTTCATCGAGGTCTGGATCCTGACGACGAACGCGCTCCGCACCGAGGCCGACTTCCGGCAGGTCGTCGTCGACTACGCCGAGGAGGCGGCAACACACGGCGCCGTCTACCTCGAAGGGATCTTCAGCCCGGCCGAGCGCGTCGCGCGCGGCGTCGGCTGGGACGAGATCTTCAGCGGCTACTGCGACGGCGCCGAGGAGGCGCGAGAGAGACACGGCGTCGAGGTGCGGCTCACGCCCGACATCTATCGCGGAGCCACCGCCGAGCAGGCCGAGCAGGTCGTGCGCTACTCGGCGAAGTACCGCGACCGCGGAATCGTCGCAGTCGGGCTCGGCGGGCTGGAGGCGGAATTCCCGCCGGAGCCGTACGCGCCGGCGTTCGCGCTCGCGCGCTCGCTCGGGCTCGCCTCCGTCCCGCACGCGGGCGAGGCGGCAGGTGCGTCTTCCGTCCGCGGCGCCCTCGAGGAGCTCGGCGCCGACCGGATCCGGCACGGTGTCCGCGCCGTCGAGGACGCCGGGCTCGTCGCCGAGCTCGCGGACCGCGGCACAGTGCTCGACGTCTGCCCGCTCTCGAACCTCCGCACGGGCGTCGTCCGCTCGCTCGAGGAGCACCCCCTGCCTCGACTCGTGGCCGCCGGCGTCCCATGCTCGATCTCGACCGACGATCCCGCGATGTTCGACACCGACCTGACGCGCGACTACGAGGCGGCCGCCACCCTCGGTGTTTCCCCGCGCGCGGCCTTCGCGGCCGGCGTCGCCGGGGCCCTCTGCGACGAGGACACCCGCGCGCGGCTGCGGCAAGTGGGCGACTCCCACCAGTGGGATCGCTAGATTTCGCACGATGGCGATCGCAAGAGAGGCGCAGCCGGTCGGGTCGCTGCACGAGGTGCGCGAGGCAGGCCTCGACCGCGAGGACCTGCTCGGCGTCTACCGCAACATGCTCGTCACGCGCGGCGTCGAAGAGCGCGGCCACATCCTGTACCGCCAGGGCAAGATCCCCGGCTCGTTCTACACCGGGCGCGGGAACGAAGCCGCGTCGGTCGGCGTCGCGACGGCGATGGGCCCGGAGGACGTCGGCGCGCCCCTCCACCGCGACATGGGCGTGCACATCACACGCGGCGTCGAGCCGTGGCGGATCTTCGCGCAGTACATGGGCCGCCAGGACGGCCCCACCCACGGCCGTGACGGCAACGTCCACATGGCCGACTCGCAGCTCGGGCTGATCGCGATGGTCAGCCACCTGCCCGCGATGCTCCCGGTCGCGACCGGCTGCGCGCTCGCGTTCCGGATCCGCGAGGAGCCGCGCGTCGCCGTCGGCTGGTTCGGCGAGGGCGCCTCGGCGCGTGGCGACGCGCACGAGTCGATGACGTTCGCCGGCACCCGCAAGCTCCCGATGGTCTTCGTCTGCGACAACAACCAGTGGGCCTACTCCACGCCGACGCACTACGAGTTCGCGACCGAGCACGTCGCCGACCGCGCCGACGCCTACGGCTTCGAGGGTGTCGTCGTCGACGGCACCGACGTCCTCGCCGTCTACCGCGAGGCGAGGCGCGCGATCGACAAGGCGCGCGCCGGCGGCGGCCCGACCCTGCTCGAGTGCCTCACGCTGCGGATGGAGGGCCACGCCGTCCACGACGACGCGTTCTACGTGCCGAAGCCGCTGTTCGAGCGTTGGGCCGAGTCCGACCCGATCGAGCGCTTCCGTACCTGGCTGCGCGACAACGCCGAGCTGACCGACGAGGAGGAGGACGAGATCGCGAGCGGCGTCAAGCGGCACCTCGCGACGGCGCTCGAGCGCGCCGAGGAGTCGCCGCAGCCCGATCCGGCGAACCTCACCGAGGGCGTCTACGCGTCGCCGGAAGATCTCGACACGCCGCACCACAAGTAATGGCCGAGTTGACGTATCTCCAGGCGATCTCGGACGGTCTCCGCACCGAGATGCGACGCGACAAGCGCGTCTTCCTGATCGGCGAGGACGTCGGGGTCTACGGCGGCGCGTTCAAGGTCTCGCTCGGCTTCCAGGAGGAGTTCGGCCCCTGGCGGGTGATCGACGCGCCGCTCGCCGAGACGGCGATCGTCGGCGGTTGCACCGGCGCGGCGCTCATGGGGCTCCGCCCCGTTGCCGAGATGCAGTTCGCCGACTTCATCTCGTGCGCGTGGGACCACCTCGTCACGGTCGCGGCGAAGCAGCGCTGGCGTGCGGGCACACCGGTGCCGATGGTCGTGCGCCTGCCCTCGGGCGGCGGCTTCTCGGGCGGGCCGTTCCACTCCCAGAACCCGGAGTCGTCGTTCGCGCACATCCCCGGCCTCAAGTGCGTCTGCCCGGCGACGCCCGAGGACGCGAAGGGACTGCTGATCAGCGCGATCGAGGATCCGAATCCCGTCCTCTACTTCGAGCACAAGCACCTCTACCGCCGGATCAAGGGTGAGGTGCCCGAGGAGCGTTACACGACGCCGCTCGGCAAGGCGCGCACGCACCGCGAGGGCGACGACGTCTCGGTGATCACGTGGGGCGCGATGGTCTACACGGCCGACGAGGCGGCGCAGCAGCTCGATTCCGACGGCGTCTCGGTCGAGATCCTCGACCTGCGCACGGTGATGCCGTGGGACAAGGCCGCGGTGCTGGAGTCGGTGCGGAAGACCTCGAAGGTGTTGGTGCTGCACGAGGACACGCGGAGCGGCGGCTTCGGCGGGGAGATCGCGGCGACGATCGCGGAGGAGGCGTTCGAGGATCTCGACGCCCCGGTGAAGCGGCTCGCCGCGCCCGACACGCCGGTCCCGTTCTCGCCGGTGCTCGAGAAGGCGTACATCCCGCAGGTCGACGACGTGGTCGGCGCCCTGCGCGAGCTGGCGGAGTACTAGAAAGGAGTCGGATTGGCCACGGAGACCGCAGTCGACGTCGTGATGCCGCAGATGGGCGTGTCCGTTTCGGAGGGGACGATCACACGCTGGCTGAAGCAGGAGGGCGAGCAGGTCGAGGCCGACGAGCCGCTGCTCGAGATCTCCACCGACAAGGTCGACACCGAGGTCCCGAGCCCCGCTTCCGGAACGCTGACCCAGGTCCTCGTCCAGGAGGGCGAGACCGTCGACGTCGGCACGAAGCTCGGCCAGATCGGCGGAGCCGCCGGTGCGGCAGCTCCCGCCGCCGAGCCCGAAGCCGCCCCCGCCGCGGAGGAGGCTCCCGAGCCGGCGACCGCCGAGGCTGCCGCCGCAGCAAACGCGGCCTCGCCCGCCGAGACTCCCGCGCCGGCCGCGCCGGAGCCGTCCGCCGCTCCCCCCGCTGCGCCGGCACCGTCCGGCAACGGGAAGGCGTTCGTCTCCCCGGTCGTCGCGCGGATCGCCGGCGAGCACGGGATCGACCCGTCGCGGGTTCCCGGCACCGGCTCCGGTGGACGCGTGACGAAGAAGGACATCCTCGCCTTCGTCGAGTCGGGCGGAGCACAGCAGCAGCCCGCGCCGGCCGAGGCGCCGGCCGCCGAGCCAGCGGCTCCCGCGCAGGCCGAGGCACCGGCCGCCCCGCCCGCGGCTCCGGCACCGCCCGCGCAGGCTCCGCCGGCCAAACCTCCGGCCCCAGCCCCGGTCGCAGCGGGCGAGACGCTGCCCGGCGAGACGGTCGAGCCCATCACCGCGATGCGGCGCGGCATCGCCGAGCACATGCGCCGCTCGCTCGACACCTCGGCGCACGTCACGAGCGCGATCGAGGTCGACTTCTCGCGCATCGTCGCCGTCCGCGAGCGCCTGAAGAAGGAGTACCAGGCCGCCTACGGCGTCAACCCGACCTACCTCGCCTTCGTCGCCCAGGCGTCGGTCGAGACGCTGCGCGACTACCCGTACGTGAACGCCGAGATGCGCGGCGACTCGATCGTGACGCGCAACTTCGTCAACCTCGGCATCGCGGTCGAGCTCGCCGAGGGCAAGGGACTGATCGTGCCCGTCATCCGCAACGCCGAAGGGCTGAACCTGCTCGGCCTCGCGCGCGGGATCGCCGAGATCGCGGCGAAGGCCCGCAACAAGCAGCTCGTGCCCGACGACGTCCAGGGCGGCACGTTCACGATCACGAACCCGGGCGGCTACGGCACCTTCCACGGGACGCCGGTGATCAGCCAGCCGCAGTCGGCCATCCTCGGCACGTACGCGCTCGTGAAGCGGCCGTGGGTCATCACCGACGAGAGCGGCCACGACGCGATCGCGATCAAGCCGATGATGAACATCACGCTCACGTACGACCACCGGCTCGTCGACGGCGCACTCGCCGGCCGCTTCCTCCGCGACCTGCGCGAGCGGCTCGAGAGCTGGGAGGGCGAGGAGGGCTAGGGCTCCTCGATCGCCCGCGTCAGGCCCGCCCGGGCCGCGCCGGCGACGAGCGGCAGCTCTTCCTTCGTCGCCCAGTCGGCGAGCATCGCGCAGAGGAAGGCCGCGACGATCCGCGCACGGACACGCGTGTCCTCGCCGACCTCGGCGTACGCCGCGAAGAACGCCGGGCGTGCCGCCGTGTCGAGCGTGCTCCAGGCGACCGAGAGGTCGACGGCCGGATCCGAGCGGCAGACGTCGACCCAGTCGACGACGCCGGTGAGCGCACCGTCGGCGACGAGCAGCTGGCGCATGTGGAGATCGCCGTGGCAGACGGCCGTGTGACGCGCGGGCGGCAGAGTCTCGGCCGCCGCGAAGAGCTCCGGCGCGTCGACGCCGAGCGCGCGGAGACGCGGCAGGCGGACGGCCATGTCCACACGACCCGACGGATCCACGGGAAGCTGCTCGCCCACGGCCTCCAGCGTCGCCGGAGCGTGCAGCGCGCGTAGCGCCGCACCGAGCGCGGTCGGATCGACGGGCCGGCCCGTCGCCTCCGCGCCTTCGAGGTAGCGAGCGCCGTAGAAGGGCCAGGGAAAGTCGTCGCCGGCCCGCCCGACGAAGACCGGAGCGGGCACGGCGACCGGCAGGCGCTCCGCGAGCTTCGGCAGCACGGCGATCTCCCGCTCCGTTCCCGCCGCCACGACCTCGCGGCGAGGGAAGCGGAAGGCCCACTCGCCGGCGACCCGGAACACGGCGTAGTCCCAGCCCTCGCTGACGAGCGTCACGTCGTCGGTCGCGAGTTCGGGGAAACGCCGGCGGACGAGCAGCCGCACCCGTTCCTCGTCCACCTGCTCCTCGGCCGACCAGACCTCAGGCATGCTCGAGCACCCCGACGAGCGGAGCCGGGAACTCGTGCGGCTCCATCGCCTCGACGAGACGCGGTGGATACCGGTGCCGGCGGTCGCCGTTCTGCAGCCAGCGACGCAGCTGCGCCTCGACCGGACGGCCCCGCCAGAAGAGCTGGTTCTGGAAGTTGCGGAAGGTGTCGAGCTCGCCCTGCGCGCCGACGACCTCCTGGACGCGGTCGGAGCCGAGCGCGCGGATCAGCTCGTCCTCGAGATCCTCGACGCAGACATAGGTCGCGTCCCCGAGCACGCGCCTGAACCAGCGCTCTTCCCCGACGTCGCACAGCCCCGCGAGCCGCTCGCCCTGGAACTGCGTCGAAGCGCGGCGGATCGCCTGCGCTCCGCCGATCGGGACGATCTCGGTCTCGCCGAGGTCCAGGCCCAGCCGCTGCGCGACCGCCTCGAGGGCGATCCGGTCGGTGATCCCTTCGACGAGGACGACAGCCATGCCCTGAAGCTAGCCTGAGGCCGTGGCGACCGGAGGCTACCTGCTCGAGCTCGGCGAGGTGCCGTACCTCGAGGCCTGGGACTTGCAGCGCGCGCTCGCAGCCGCCGTGTCGCAGGGCGCGATCCCGGACACGATCGTGCTGCTCGAGCATCCGCCCGTCGTGACCCTGGGCCGGCGCACCGACGAGAGTGCCGAGCTGCACGTGCCCGCAGGCGCAGAGGTCGAGATCGTCGAGACCGACCGGGGCGGGAAGTCGACCTACCACGGCCCCGGGCAGCTCGTCTGCTACCCGATCCTCGACCTGAAGCGGCACGGCCGCGACGTGAAGGAGTACGTCCGAAAGCTCGAGGAGGCGCTGATCGGCACGCTCGCTCCGCTCGGCCTCGAGGGAGCACGCCTCGACGGGCTGACCGGCGTCTGGCTGCCGCGGCCGCCGCGCAAGATCGCCTCGATCGGCGTCCACGTGTCGCGCTGGGTCACGACGCACGGCTATGCGCTCAACGTCGACCTCGACCCCGCGCCGTTCACCGACTGGATCACCGCCTGCGGCCTCGAGGATGCGATGTTCACCACCATCGCGCGGGAGCTCGACCGTCCGGTGACGGTCGACGAGGTGCGGCCGCACGCCGTCGCGGGGCTCGCTGAGGTCTTCGGCCTCGAGCTCGAGCAGCTGCCCGCGGAAGACGGCGCCGGCCTCTGGGGCCAGCCCGTCCACGCCGCGCTCGCCGGCTAGGGCAGCCAGCCCTCCTGGAACTCGCCTTCCTTCCCGGCCGGGAAGCGGGCGTAGGCGACCTTCGGCTCGGTCGTCTCCTCCTCGGCGCTCGCATCGTGCTTCATCGCGACCTCCGAGTACGGATAGGCGCCCCAACCCTCCTCTTTGACCGAGTCGATGCGCGCGCCGAGCGCGAGGATGGCGCACGGCCCCGCGCCGGCGCCGACGATCGTGTGCGAGACGTTCGGCGGGCAATGGAAGTAGTCCCATTGCCGCAGCGGCCGCTCCTCGCCCTCAACGATGAGGAGCGCCTCGCCCGAGAGGACGAGGAAGCCCTCCTGGTCGGCCTCCCAGTGGTACATCGCCATCGGGTTGCCGGGAGCGAGCACGAAGAGGTTGAACCCCACCTGCGGCTCTTCGTCCTCCACGTCGACCAGCTCGGTCACGAAGCCACGCGGGCCGACGTCCCACCACTTCATGTCGCGCACGTTGCGGACGTACCAGCTCATGCCGGGAATCTACGCGCGCAGGCCGTCGAGCACGATGTCGAGGTACCGCCGCCAGTGGCCGGGCGGAGCCGCGAGCAGAGCCGCGCGGACCAGCGGCCCGACCTCGGCCGGCTCGATGTCCCGCCGCAGCGCCCCCGCGCGCTGCGCGCGCGAGACGAGCTTCCGCCCCAGGTGCTCGAGCTCCGCCGCGCCCGGCTTCTCGCCGCAATGGACGACGCACTTGTGGATCCCCGGCGTGCCCATCATCAGCTCGGCCGCGCGGCGCGCGAAGTCGAAGAAGCCCTCGCCGGGATCGTCCGCCGCCAGCGCTTCCTCGGCCATCGCCTGCAGCTGCGCCACATGGCGTTCGATGACCGCGTACATGAGGTCGTCCTTGGTGGGGAAGCGCCGGAAGACCGTCCCGTGGCCCACGCCGGCAAGCCGGGCGATCTCGTCGATGCTCGCGGCGGGGCCTGACGCGGCGAAGACCCGCTCCGCCGCGTCGAGCACCCGCTCGAGATTGCGCCGCGCATCTGAGCGCAGCTCGGCCACTAGGCGGCGAGAGCCGGCTCGCCCTCGGCCTCGGCCTCGATCTTGGCCACGTGCCTCTTGCGAAGCAGCGCGACCATGGCCACGAGGCTCAGGGCGACGAGGACGCCGGCGCCGCCGAAGGCCCAGTGGAAGCCGCGCACCTGCGCGGCCGCCGTGCCCGCGCTGGTGTGACTCGTGGCGATGGTCGTGAGAATCGCGAGCCCGAGCGCGCCGCCGACCTGCTGCGACGTGTTGAAGAGCCCGGAGGCGAGCCCCTGGTCCTCGTCCTCGAGACCGGTCGTCGCCACGAGCGTGAGCGGCATGAAGATCGCGCCCATGCCGAGCGAGCCGACGATCATCCCCGGCAGGACGTCGGTCGCATACGAGCCGTCGACCGGCATCCGGGCGAACAGCACCATCCCGATGACCGTCAGCACCATGCCGACGGCGGCGACGGGGCGCACGCCGATCCGCGGCGCGAGGCCCGAGGCGAGGCCGGCCGAGAGCATCACGCCCGCCGTGAACGGCAGGAACGAGACGCCGGCCTTGAGCGGCCCGAACCCGAGGATCTTCTGGATGTAGAGCGAGTTGAAGAAGAACATCGCGAACATCCCCGAGAAGGCCAGGAACATGGACACGTTCGCCGTGAGGAGCGAGCGCACGCGGAAGATCGAGAGCCGGACGAGCGGCTCGGCCGAGCGCTGCTCGATCACGACGAAGGCCGAGAGGAGCACGACTGCGCCGATGAACGAGACGATCGTCGTCGTCGAGCCCCAGCCGTGCGAGGCCGAGTTGACGAGCCCGTAGACGAGCGCCATCAGCCCGCCGGTCACCGTCACGGCTCCCGCGAGGTCGTAGCCCTTGTGGACGTGCTCGTCCTTCGATTCCGGCACGAGGCGCGTGGCCGCGAGGAAGGTGAGGATGCCGACCGGCACGTTGACGAAGAAGATCCAGCGCCAGGAGAAGGACTGCGTGAGCGCGCCGCCGAGCACGAGACCGACGGCCGAGCCGCCGATCGCGATCGCGGCCCAGACACCGAGCGCCCGCGCGCGTTCCTTCCCTTCGGCGAACGTGGTCGAGATGATCGAGAGCGCCGCCGGCGAGATGAGCGCGGCGCCGAGACCCTGCAGGGCCCGGAAGCCGATCAGCTCACCCGAGCTCGTCGAGATTCCGTCGAGCAGCGACGCGGCGGTGAAGACCACGAGGCCGACGAGGAAGAGCCGCTTCCGTCCCAGGAGGTCGCCCGCGCGCCCGCCGAGCAGCAGGAAGCCGGCGAAGACGAGCGTGTACGCGTTGATCACCCACTGCAGGCTCGCTTCGTTCTTGAAGCCGAGCGAGGTCTGGATGTGCGGCAGGGCCACGTTCACGATCGTCGCGTCGAGGACGACCATGAACTGCGCGAGGCAGATGATGACGAGTACGACCCAGGGATTTGCGGAATGGCGGCTCATAGAACTCCTTCTACGTAAGCGGACTGCAGAGTCCGCTTCAGGCTAGCAGCGGTCGGTCTCCCTACGCCACATAGACTGGAACGCGGGTATGAACTCATCGCTTCCCGTCGCCGAGAGGCCCCGCAGGCCCGAGTGGATGAAGGTGCGCGCGCCGTCGAAGGACGGCTCGTACTTCGACGTCCAGAAGCTCGTACACGGTCTCTCGCTGCACACGATCTGCGAGGAGGCGCGCTGCCCGAACATCTCGGAGTGCTGGGGACGCGGTACCGCGACGTTCCAGATCCTCGGCGACACGTGCACCCGCGCCTGCCGCTACTGCTACGTCCACTCGGGCAAGCCCGAGGCGCCGCCGGACCCGCTCGAGCCGCTGCGGCTCGCGCAGGCGGCGGCGCAGATGCAGCTGAAGCACGTCGTCGTCACGTCCGTCGACCGCGACGACGTTCCCGACCGCGGGGCCGCCCACTACGCGGCGACGATCCGAGCGCTCAAGGCGAAGCTGCCCGAGACGTCGGTCGAGGTGCTGACCCCCGACTTCCTCGGCGTGGAGGAAGCGGCGCTGCAGACGGTGCTCTCCGCCCGGCCGGAGGTCTTCAACCACAACATCGAGACGGTTCGCCGCCTGCACGCGCGGATGCGCGGCGCAAAGGCGAGCTACGACGGCGCGCTGTGGCTGCTGCGGCGGGCGAAGGAGATCGCGGACTACCCGGTGTTGACGAAGTCGGGGATCATCGTCGGCCTGGGGGAGACAAACGACGAGGTCGTCGACACCATGCGCGACCTGCGCGCGAACGGGGTCGACGTCGTCACCATCGGCCAGTACCTCCAGCCGAGCGCGAAGCACGCGGAGATCGACCGCTGGGTACACCCCGACGAGTTCGGCTGGTTCCGCGAGCAGGGCGAGGCGCTCGGCTTCGGCTCGGTCTTCTCCGGCCCGCTCGTGCGCTCGAGCTACCGCGCCGACGAGCAGAAGCACGCGGCGTCGACCGGCCGCGGCGCGGTCGCGTACTAGAGCAACGAGAGAGGCCGCCCGAAGGCGGCCTCTCTCGCGGATCGAGGTGCTACGTGCTCAGCTACCCGCAGCTGCGAGCGCGGGCACGAGGTTGTTCGCCTGCGGCGAGCCCCAGCCCACTGCCTGATCCCAGCCCGGGCCGGCAGAGAACCCGGTGATGTTGAACGGAGCGCCGACGCTGTTGTCGCCGACGGTCACGTCGTTGTAGACCGACGACCCCTGCGAGCTCTGTCCGAGCGCGTAGAGGGTGGGGTTGATGTCCCCGAGCCGGTGCCCGGCGACCTGGTTCGCGATCGCGACGATCGCTGCCCACTGCGGCGAACCGCAGCTGGTCCCCGAGAAGCCGAAGAAGAACGTGCCGCCACTCGGGACGCCGAACAGTGAGCCCTGGTCGCCCGCGTCGAGCGTCATGACCGCCAGCACGTCGTGATGTGCCGACGCCGAGTAGGCGATGTCGGGGATCTCGCGCATGTGGCCCGACACGACCCTGTTCTGGAAGCCCGGCCGTGCGTACAGGCTGCTGATGCCTGCCCCTTCCGCCGCTCCGACGCCGTCGTTCCACACGACCTCGGACTCGTACTGACCGCCCGGAGTGAGCTCGTGATTCGTCGAGTCGAACGTCGGTGCTGTCGCGGTGAGATCGGTGCCGCCGACCGCCGTGACCTTGGGATCGGTCGCGGGCGTGCTCGCGGCCTTTATCAGGCTCTTGCCGTCGCAGGTCGGCAGGCCCGCGCCCTGATCGCCCGAGGAGGCGAAGAGCGTGGTGCCGTTGCCGGCGAGCTGCGAGAACACGGCATGCTGCCTCTGCAGGAGCTTCGAGGACTCGCACGCCTCGGCCTCGCCGAAGCTCTGCGAGACGACGTCGCCGTAGTTGCCCGCCGCCACGGCCTCGGTCGCGCTGAGGATGTCGGCATCGCTGTTCGACTTGGCCTCGACGAGATCGATCGTCGCGCCCGGCGCGATCGCATGCGCCCACTCGACGTCGAGCGTGGTCTCGCCCTTCCATCCGAGCAGGTTGGCCGCACTCGTCGGTGACGGCGGCCCATCCGGCTGGATGATGTTGAGCGTCGGCGCCGGAAGCCCGAAGTTCGCGTCGAAGAGCGCGAGATCGTTCTGGATCGTGTCGCTGCCGTACGCGTCGATGATCACGATGGTGCTACCCGTGCCGTCGTCCCCGGCGTCGAGGAGCGACTGGACCCCGTAGGCATTCCGCATCTGATCGGGGCCGTAGCACGTTCCCGCTCTCTGGCAAGCGCGGAGCGGTCCGGGCTGATTCAGGTTCCCGATCAGGCTGACCTTCGGGTCAGGCCCGACGGCCGGCGTCATGACCCCGCCGCGCGCCGCCGCGGCGTGCCCGGCGGATGTGGCGAAGGCCACCAGCAACCCGCCGACGATTGCCGCGAGCGCGACGATCGTCAGCTTCCGGCGCGCCGGCAAGGCCGAACGAAACCTCTTCTTCATATTCTCCCTCTCCCTCGGGATGACCTGAGCGCTGGGGGCCAACCACGCTCCCTGGACGTGCTGCCGCATCTTGCTCCACCCACCTGAGATCCGCAAGGGGAGCCCGTCCCTCGAACGAGGGATCCGTTTTCGGATCGGCGAACGCGGGTAGTTTGGGGCCGTGGGCAGAAAGCTGCTCCTGCTTGCGGCGATGCTCCTGGCGCTCGTCGTGGCCGTGCCTCTCTCCGAGGCCTCGATGCCGCCGAGCGACCTGCCGTCGTTGACGGTGAGCGCGTCACCGCATACCGCGGGCGCGCATCGCGTTCGCCTTACGCTGACGTTTCGGTACGTGATGCAGTGCGGCTACCCGGGCGCAGGCCCGCTCGCCGTGACCTTCCCGTCGGCGGCCAAGCTGCCCCGCCGCTTCGCGGCCGGGTCGGTGAAGCTGGACGGCAACGCAACCGCAGCCACGATCAAGGGGCGGAAGGTGGCCGTCACGATCCCCGCGCACGGCGGCGTGCTCTGCGGCACGATGGGCCCAGGCGCGGTGACGCTGCTCTTCACCCGGGCGGCCAGACTTCGGAATCCCGCTCACGCCGGCTCCTACCGCTTCACGGCGAAGCATGCGCAGCACGCCTTCGCGGCCAGCCTGAAGATCGGCTAGCCGTTCGGCTTGGCCATCTTGCGGTAATCGAGCGCCTCGTCGAGCACGGACTCCTCGACGCCCTTCTCGCGCGCGACCTCGCGGAGGGAGCGGCCCGAGACGGCGGCCTCCTTGACGATCTCGGTAGCGCGGTCGTAGCCGATGTACGGGTTGAGCGCAGTCGCGGCGGAAAGGGTCAGCTCGGCGTAGCGCTCGCAGTTGTCCCGGTTCGCCTCGATCCCGTCGACGCACTTCTCGGCGAAGAGCCGGGACGCGCTCGCGAGCAGCTTCACCGAGTCGAGGATGTTGCGGGCGAGCAGCGGCACGAAGACGTTGAGCTCGAAGTGGCCCTGCATCCCGCCCACGGTGATCGCGGCGTCGTTGCCGATCACCTGCGCCGCGACCTGCGTCACGACCTCCGGCATCACGGGATTGACCTTGCCGGGCATGATCGAGCTGCCCTTCTGCAGCTCCGGCAGTGCGATCTCGGCGAGCCCCGCCCGCGGGCCGGAGCCGAGGAAGCGGATGTCGTTGGCAACCTTCGTGAGCGACACGGCGACCGTCTTCAGCGCGCCCGATGCCTCCACGATCCCGTCGCGGGCCGCCTGCGCCTCGAAGGGATCGGCCGGCGCCGAGATCTCGAGCCCGGTCTCGCGCGCGAGCAGCTCGCGCACGCGCGCCGCGAACTCGGGATGCGTGTTGAGGCCGGTGCCAGTCGCGGTGCCGCCGAGCGGGATCTGCCCGAGCCGCGGCAGGACGTCGCGGACGCGCTCGACGCCCTGGCGCACCTGGGCGGCGTAGCCTGCGAACTCCTGGCCGAGCGTGACCGGGACGGCGTCCATCCAGTGCGTCCGGCCCGACTTGACGACGTCGTCGAACTCCTGCGCCTTCGCCGCGAGCGCGGCGGCGAGGCGCTCGAGCGCCGGCAGCAGGTCGGTCGTCATCTCGTCGAGGGTCGCAAGGTGGACGGCCGAGGGGAAGACGTCGTTCGACGACTGGCCCATGTTCACGTCGTCGTTCGCGTGCACGTCCTCGCCCGCGAGTGCGGCGATCACCTCGTTCGCGTTCATGTTCGACGAGGTGCCCGAGCCCGTCTGGAAGACGTCGATGGGGAACTGGTCGTCGAGCTCGCCTTCGGCGATGCGCGTCGCCGCGGCGGAGATCCGCTCGGCCTTGTCGGCGTCGAGCAGACCGAGCTCGGCATTGACGCGCGCAGCGGCCCCCTTGATCCGCCCGAGCCAGCGGGCGACCGAGACCGGGATCGGCTCGCCCGAGACGGGGAAGTTCTCTACCGCCTTCGTCGTCTCGCCTCCCCAGAGCTCTTGCTGCACCTCGGCCTTCGCCATCGAGCCGAGTGTAGGGAAGAACGGCTACGCGACCGAACGGATGGGGCGCTCGGTGTGCCGCTGCACGCGCGGCGCGGCGCTCGGGGCCTCCTTCACCTCGAGCACGGGAGCCCAGCCGAGGTACCCGCACTCGGGGCACTCGGGCGACTCGAAGTGCGCGAAGCGGTCGCGGTGGGCGACGCGGGTGGTTCCGCACTGGAGGCATTCCACGGCAAGGGGTTCCACGCCAGGTCCATCGGCGCCACGAGCGGTGCGCGGCTCCCCTGTTCGGGGGACGGAGGACGGTCGCGCCCGGGCGGACGCGACCGTCCTCACGAGAGCTAGTGGCTGACGGCCGTCAGCCAGCCGGCGTTCGGACTGCCGAGACCCGTCACGTCGTCCCAGCCGGGAGCGACGTCGAGGCTCGTGTCCTGATCGAACGTCCGGACGGAGTAGAGGAGGCCGCCCGACGCGTCGAGGCCGTTCGCGAAGTCGACGCGCACGTTGCCGGGATCCGGCCCCGGGCCGGTCACGTCCGTGAACGCACCCTGGTTGGAGTAGATCGTCGAGTTGAGCAGGCCCACGCCGCCGCCGGCGTTCTGGAACGCGAGCGCCGTCATGCCCGCGAAGAGCGGCGACGCGAGGCTCGTGCCGCCGATCCGGTACTGGTCGTAGTGGACGCCTTCCGGGAAGGTCTGCGTCTCACCGATCAGCATTCCGGTCGTGACGTCTGCGTCCATCGCCACGTCCGGGACACCTCGCGTGCTCGTGGGCACGATGCCCGCCTGATAGGCCGGTTTGGCGAAGAGCGCCGACGCGCCGCCGCCCGCACCGTAGAGGAAGCCGACGGGATCCCACGACGTACTGTCGGCCGAGAGGCTGTACTTCAGAGTTCCCCAGCCCGTCTGCCAGGCGAGTGCGCCGGTCGAGTCGATCGCGGTCGTCGTACCACCGACCCCGGTGGCGTACGGATCGGAGACGGGGTAGTCCGCCTGCACGACCCCGGTGAAGAGGCTCTCGTCACCGTTGTCGCCGGAGGAGAACATGTACGTGATCCCCTCTGCCGCGCCCTGCAGGAAGGCCTGCTCGTAAGCGGCGATCGTGGTGGCCCTCGTCTCCAGCTCGGTGCCGCCCCAGGAGTTGGTGACGATCTGAGCCGCGTCGTCGTCGTTGACCCTGGCGAACGTGTCCAGGAAGTCGGCGTCGTAACAGCTCGCCGAGCCGTAGTAGCGGATGTTCGCTCCCTGGGCCATCGCGTGCACGGCTTCGACGTCGAGCGTCTCCTCGCCGTACCAGCTGTTGGACGCACACTGCCTCCGGCCGAAGTTCACGCGGGTCTGCGGAGTGGCGACCGACTGCGTGAACTGGCCCGGGCCGTACCCCCGGTCGCCGTTGCGCGCGGCGTACGTGGCCGCGTCGGAGGCGATGGTCGGCGAGCCGTAGGCATCGGTGATCGCGACGGTGACTCCCGTGCCGTCGAGCGTCGAGCCTCCCTCGTACGCCGAGCGGAACTGCGTTCCCGTGTAACCGCAAGGCGCATACGGGAGGGTCCGGCCGTCGAACTGCGGCAACGAGGTGGCGATCTTCTCTCCGTAATACGCCGAACAGGGCGGCGCGTTGCGGAAGCCGGGCTCCGGAGGCGCCGGCTTCTGCGTCGACGGACGGACGAGCGACGGAGTCGTGTCCACGCCCATCACGGTCAGAACGGATGAGGCCACGTCCGCCGGGGCACTCAGCGCACTCGACGGTGCCTGCACCGTGAGGCCGTCGTGCTTGTAGCTGTTGATCGTGACCCCGAACGCCCGCTGCGCCGCTGCGACGCTGCCGCTGACCGCGACGTAGCGGTTGTGCGGCTCGACCCGCGTGACGTGGAGGCCCGCTCCCGTCAGCCAGGACTTCACGGCCGAGACCGCGCCGTTCGTGGTGCCGAAGCGCTGGAAGTACTGGCTCGGCTTGAGGAAGTGCCGGTACTGCGCGTTCCCCGGAGTCGAGACGGCGAGCGCGAACTGCCGGAGCTTCGCCATGCCGCCGTTCGGCGCCAGATAGATGCGAGCGTCGACCGCCGCACTCGGCGACGCATGACCCTGGTTCGTGGCGTGACTCAGCCACCCGGGCCGTGTGTTCGGAATGGCCTGCCGTCCGGGCGCGGCCTGTGCAGAGCCGAGCGAGCAGGCGACGATTGCGGCGACGCCCACGACCAGAGCGACGACGCGCGTCGTTGTGAACCTCATGAGACTCCCTTCTCCCCGCAGTGGTAAAGCCGACGGAGTCTAGGCCCGTCCCAGGCGGCCGTAAAGACGCGGTTTACGCGCCGCTTACGATCGGCTCGCGAGCCGCTCAGCGGCCGCGAGCAGCTCGTCCCACGAGCAGAGCTTCACCCGCGGACGGCCGGATTTCGCCCCGGCTGCCCGCTCCACCTCGTCGATCGCCGTCCAACCCGTGTACTCGACGAAACGGACGCCGCGCTCGGCGAGCAGCGCGTCGACGGCGGCTGCGGTCGTGTCCGGCTTGGGCACGAGGCGACCGGCGGCGACGTCCTCGAGCAGGAGCTCCACCGTCTCGGTCGCGTCCTTCTTGTTCGTCCCGATCACTCCCGTCGGCCCGCGCTTGATCCAGCCCGCGCAGTAGACGCCGGGCTCCACCCGGCCGCCGTCGTTCGGAATCGTCCCGCTGGCAGCGTCGAAGACGACGCCGGGCAGCTCGACGCCGCGGTAGCCGACGCTGCGGAAGACGAGCCCACACGACAGCGTCTCGCGTTCCTCGGTCGGCACGGCGCGCTCGTCGGCGTCGAGCGTGTTCCGGACGAGCTCGATTCCCTCGACCCGCTCCCTACCGAGGATCGCCACGGGAGACTGGAAGAAGCGGAAGACGACTCGGCGCGGCTTGCCCTCGGGCTCGCGCGCCGCGAGCTCTCGCAGGACGGCGACGTTGCGCTCCGCGTTCGTCCCGTGGGGCTCCGCGCCCTCGAGGTCGGCCGGATCGACCAGGACGTCGGCTCCGGCGAGCTCGCCCATCTCCTGCAGCTCGGGCGTCGTGAATGCGGCCTGCGCGGGCCCGCGCCGCCCGACGACGACGATCTCGCGGATCGGCGAGCTCTCGATGGCGGCGATCGAGGCGTCGGTCGCATCCGTCGGGGCGAGCTCCTCGTGCGTCAGCGCAAGCATCCGCGCCACGTCGAGCGCGACGTTTCCGTTCCCGATCACGACCACCCGCTCGACGTCGAGATCGAACTCGAGCTCCTGGTAGTCGGGATGGCCGTTGTACCAGGCGACGAGCTCGGTGGCGGCCCACGAGCCTGGCAGATCCTCGCCCGGGATGCCGAGCCGCCGGTCGGTCTGCGCGCCCACGGCGTAGACGACGGCGTCGTAGAGGCTCACGAGGTCCGAGTGGTGGAGGTGACGGCCGACCTCGACATTGCCGAGGAAGCGGAAGCCGGGCTGGTCGGCGATCCGCTCGAACGCGCGCGAGACCGTCTTCAGCTTCGGGTGGTCCGGGGCCACACCGAGCCGGACGAGCCCCCACGGCGTCGGCAGGCGCTCGATCATGTCGACCTCGGCCGGCAGGTCGGCGGACAGCAGTGCGCCGGCGGCATAGAAACCCGCCGGACCGGATCCGACTACGGCGACGCGCATGGCGCGATGCTAATCGCGCGTCAGTGCGAGCAGCCGGAGCCGCAGCCCGCGGCGTCCTCGGGCGCTTCGCCCTCGGCCACCTGGAAGGAGTGGCCGCAGCCGCACGACGCGACCGCGTTCGGGTTCTCGATCTTGAACCCGGACTCCTGGATCGTCTCGAGGTAGTCGACCTGCGCGCCCATCAGGTACGGGGCGCTGAACGGGTCGACGACGACGGCGACGCCCTCGCACTCGAACTCGTGGTCGCCCTCCTGGGCGCCGCGGTCGAAGCCGAGGCCGTACTGGAAGCCCGAGCAGCCGCCGCCCTCGATCGCGACCCGCAGCACCGAGACGTCCTCCTCCGAGGCCATCAGGTCGCGGATCTTCGCCGCCGCGGCGGGCGTCAGCGAGACGACGCTCTGGGTGCGCTCCTGGATCTCCATCCGCGTCTCATCCTAGCAACGCGGTTGCTGCTCACTCGGTAGCGCCCGCTCGTCGGAGGCTCGACTTTGTAACAGCCGCTGCAGGCTCCGCTACAGGGATTCGGTACCGGCAAGTGCACCCTTGCGACATTGATAACGTCAGCCGTTCGGTGAGTGCTTCGGCCTGCGCGAACGGGTAAGGGGAGACGCGCGAAGTAGATGCTTCACAGCTGGCTGCCATTCCTCATCTACGGAATCCTCGCGCTCGCCATCCCGAGCTCGATGATGGTGATGTCGTTCAAGTTCGCGCAGCGACCGGCGCGCCGCACCCGCGCGCGCGCGGTGCCGTTCGAGTCGGGCGTCTCCACCGGGCCGCTGCCGCGCCAGCGCTTCAGCGTCAGCTTCTACCTCACGGCGATGCTCTTCATCGTCTTCGACATCGAGATCGTCTTCCTCTACCCGCTCGCCGTGCAGCTGCACGCGCTCGGCTGGTTCGGCTTCTCGGAGCTCGCCTTCTTCCTCGTCATCCTCCTCGTCGCCTACGTCTACATCTGGCGCAAGGGAGCCCTGAACTGGTGAAGCGCAGTGGCTGACGAGAAGCCCACCCGCCTGCGCGACTACGGCCTCCAGTCGGAGCGGCTGCTCTGGCCGACGAAGGGCCCGTCGCGCTTCGAGGAGGAGCTCGGCGTCGAGGAGATGGAGCGCGCGCTCGGGATCACGACCCTCGAGAAGGCGGTGCGCTGGGCACAGACGAAGTCGATGTGGCCGGACACGTTCGGGCTCGCCTGCTGCGCGATCGAGATGATGTCGATCGTCTCCGCCCGGTACGACATCGCGCGCTTCGGGATGGAGGCCTTCCGCTCGTCGCCGCGCCAGGCCGACCTGCTCATCGTCTCGGGCCGCGTCGCGCACAAGATGGCCGAGCCGCTGCGCCAGATCTACGACCAGATGCTCGAGCCGAAGTGGGTGATCGCGATGGGCGTCTGCGCGAGCTCCGGCGGGATGTTCAACAACTACACGATCCTGCAGGGGGTCGACCGCATCGTGCCCGTCGACATCTACGTCCCCTTCTGCCCACCGCGGCCGGAAGCGCTGATGGAGGGGATCATCCGCCTGCACGAGGCACATCTCGCCGGCGTGCCGCCCGCGTACGAGCGCAACGGGGTCGCGACGTGAGCGAGTGGCAGCGCCTGCCCGGCTACGTGGCGCATCGTGACGGAGCCGAGATGCCGACGGTGACCGTCGAGACGGAGCGGATCCGCGAGGCGTGCGAGCACGCGCGCGACGAGCTCGGCTTCGACATGTGCGTCGACGTCGTCGCAACCGACTACCTCGGCTGGGGCGGCAAGGGCGTGTCCGGCTACATCGGCACCGCGAGCGGCCGCGACCTCATGCACCCGATGACGCAGGGGCTCCAGGCGCTGCCGGAGCTCAAGTCGAAGCGCTTCTCGATCAGCTACCACCTGCTCGCGCTGAGACACGGGGCGCCGCGGGCCCGGCTCCAGTGCTGGGTGGACGAGGGCGAGCACGTGCCGAGCGTCGTCTCGGTCTGGCCCACCTGCGACTGGCACGAGCGCGAGCAGTTCGACCTGATGGGGATCGTCTTCGACGGCCATCCGAACCTCGAGCGGCTGCTCATGCCGGAGGACTGGGAGGGCCATCCGCTGCGCAAGGACTATCCGATCGGCGGCGAGCCCGTCCGCTTCAGCGACGAGCAATGAGCGCGACCGCGACCCCGCCCACGCGTGGCACGCGCCGCTGGCCGATCGTCGACGACGGCCAGTACGAAGGCTCGCGCATCCCGGCGCGCGTCCCGACCGTGCTCGACGTCCCCGGGGAGCTGCGCGACAGCCCCGACGTGCTCCAGGTCAACTTCGGCCCGAACCACCCGTCGACCCACGGCGTCCTGCGTCTGATCGTCGACCTCCACGGCGAGGAGGTCGTGGGCGTCTCGGCCGTGGTCGGCTACCTCCATACCGGCTTCGAGAAGTCGATGGAGTCGAAGACGTACTGGAAGGGGATCACCTTTCCCGAGCGGATCGACTACGTCGGCTACCAGAACAACGAGCTCGTCTTCGTGCTCGCCATGGAGCAGCTGCTGGAGCTCGAGGTGCCGACGAAGGCGAAATGGATGCGGATGCTCCTCTGCGAGCTCAACCGGATCCATTCGCATCTCGTGTACCTCGGCACGTCGGCGCTCGAGCTGGGAGCGATCTCCATGTTCTGGTACTGCTTCCGCGAGCGGGAAACGATCCTCGACCTGTTCGAGCTCGTCACGGGGCAGCGGATGCACACCCGCTACTTCCAGGTCGGCGGGCTCGCCGAGGACATCCCGCAGGGTTTCTACCCCGAGTGCCGCAAGCTCGTCGAGTGGATGCCGCGCGCGCTCGACGACTACAAGGGCATCCTCGACCGCAACGAGATCTGGCTCGAGCGGACGGTCGGGATCGGCGTCCTCTCGGCGCGGGACGCGATCGCGCTCGGGCAGACGGGTCCGAACCTGCGCGCGTCGGGCGTCGACTGGGATCTCCGGCGCGACCAGCCGTACCTCCACTACGACCAGGTCGACTTCCAGGTGCCCGTCTATCCGAACGGCGACGTCTACGACCGCTACCGCGTGCGGATGGACGAGATGGCCGAGTCGAATCGGATCGTCCGCCAGTGCCTCGACAAGCTCGAGCGCATGGACGGCATGCCCTGGATCGCGGACGACCGCAAGGTCGTGCTGCCTCCGCGCGAGGAGCTCCACACCTCGATGGAGTCGCTCATCCACCACTTCAAGATCGTGACGGAGGGCTTCCGCGTGCCCGAGGGCGAGATCTACGTCGCGATCGAGTCGCCGCGCGGCGAGTCGGGCTGCTACCTCGTCTCGGACGGCGGCCCGAAGCCGTGGCGCGTCCACTTCCGGGCGCCGTCGTTCGTCGCGCTCGAAGCGACCGCGACGTGCCTCGAGAACGCGCTCATCGCCGACCTGATCGCGGTCGTCGGCTCGCTCGACGCCGTGATGGGGGACACCGACCGGTGAGCTCCCTCTACGACGAGATCCAGGAGGTGCGCGCGCGGTATCCCGAGGGCTCGCGCTCCGCGGTGCTGCCGGCGCTGCGGCTGGCGCAGGAGCGCGACGGGTGGCTCTCGCGCGAGGCGCTCGCGGAGGTCGCGGACGCGCTCGAGGTGACGCCGGCCTTCTGCTACTCGATCGCGACCTTCTACGACATGTTCCACCTCGAGCCCGTCGGGCGGCACACGATCGACGTCTGCACGAACCTGCCGTGCGCGCTGTGCGGCGCACAGGAGGTCGTGGAGGCGTTCGAGTCGGAGCTCGGCATCCGGGCCGGCGAGACGACCCCGGACGGCGGCGTCACGCTCCGCGCCGTCGAGTGTCTCGGCGGCTGCGGCTACGCGACGGTCGTCGCGGTCGACGATCGGTACCGCCAGCAGGTGCGGCCCGAGACCGTGCCGGCGATCGTGGAGGACGTGCGTGGCTGAGCAACACAAGGTGCTGCTCGCCGGCGCAGACGAGCGCGACCTGACGCAGCTCGCGGAATACCAGGCGGTCGGCGGCTACCGCGCCGTCGAGAAGGCACGCGCGATGACCTCCGACGCGCTGATCGACGAGCTGCAGAAGGCGAACCTGCGCGGCCGCGGCGGCGCCGGGTTCCCGATGGGCCGCAAGGCGTCGCTCATCGACCGCAAGAGCGCGAAGCCGAAGTACCTCGTCGTCAACGCCGACGAGTCGGAGCCCGGCGCCTTCAAGGACCGCGAGGTGATGGCGCGCGTGCCGCACCGCCTGATCGAGGGCTGCCTCATCGCGGCCCACGCGATCGAGTCCACCGACGTCTTCATCTACATCCGCGGCGAGTACCTCACGGAGTACGAGATCCTCGCGGCGGCGGTTGACGAAGCGCGCGACGCGGGGATCTTCGGCGACGTCCGCATCGTCGTGCACCGCGGCGCCGGCGCCTACATCTGCGGCGAGGAGACCGCGCTGCTCGAGTCGCTCGAGGGCAAGCGAGGCCAGCCGCGGCCGCGGCCGCCGTTCCCGCCGATCCAGGGCCTCTACGCAGCGCCGACGCAGATCAACAACGTCTGCACGATCGCGACCGTGCCGGTGATCCTCGAGCTCGGCGCCGAGGAGTTCGCGAAGACCGGCGCACCGAGCTCGCCGGGCACGGCGATCTTCTCCGTCTCGGGGAACGTCGCGCGGCCCGGCAACTACGAGCTCGACCTGGGGACGCCGATGCGCGAGCTGATCTACGAGCACGCGGGCGGAATCGCCGCCGGCCGCGAGCTCAAGGCCGTGATCCCGGGCGGCTCGTCGGTGCCCGCGCTCACGCCGGATCAGATCGACGTGCCGCTCGACTACGACTCGCTCGGCGCGATCGGCACCTTCTTCGGCGCCGCCTCGCTGATCGTGGTGGACGACCGCTGCTGCATGGTGCAGCTCGCCATCCGCTCGACGAAGTTCTACATGCACGAGTCGTGCGGCAAGTGCACGCCGTGCCGCGTCGGGACGCGCTGGATGGTGCAGATCCTCGAGGCGATCGAGAACGGCACCGCGACGCACGCCGACCTCGAGCTGCTCGACTCGGTCGGCGACAACATCATGGGCAAGGTGCTCTGCGCGCTCGGCGAGTTCGCGGTCTATCCGGTCGCGAGCTACCTCCACAAGTGGCGGGACGAGTTCGAGGCGCACATCGAGCACGGCGGCTGCCCGTTCGGCAGCTCGTCGTCGTTGGACGGGATCCTCGCGCCGTCAGACCAGCACGCGCACACGCCCGCGGGCACGGAGGCCCTCGTATGAGCACCGAGCTCGTCCGCGTCACGATCGACGAGCGCGACGTCCACGTCCCGAAGGGAACGGGCATCGTCGAGACGGCGCTCGCCGCCGGCGTCGAGATCCCCGTCTTCTGTTACGAGCCGCGCCTCGGCGCGCCGGTCGGCGCCTGCCGCATGTGCCTCGTCGAGGTCGAGGGCATGCCGAAGCTGCAGACCGGCTGCACGCTGACCGCCCAGGACGGGATGGTCGTGAAGACGGCGCGCACCTCTCCGAAGGCGGCTTCCGGCCAGAACGCCACGCTCGAGTTCATCCTCGTCAACCATCCGCTCGACTGCCCCGTCTGCGACAAGGGCGGCGAATGCCCGCTGCAGGACCTCACGTTCCGCTACGGGCCGGGCAACACGCGGATGAGCTTCGAGAAGCTCACGTTCGAGAAGCCGATCCCGATCTCGCCCACGATCTCGCTCGACCGCGAGCGCTGCATCCTCTGCTACCGCTGCACGCGCTTCAGCGAGAGCGTCTCGGAGGACGGCCAGCTCGTCGCCGCCAACCGCGGGGCGATGTCGGTGATCACGACCTTCGAGGACCTCCCCTACACCGGCGCCTTCACCGGGAACGTGACCGAGCTCTGCCCGGTCGGCGCGCTGCTGCCGACGCAGTACCGCTTCGAGGGCCGGCCGTGGGAGATCGTCGACGTGCCGACGGTCTGCGGCCTCTGCCCGGTCGGCTGCAACATCCACGCGACGGTCCGCGAGGGGAAGGTGAAGCGGATCCTCTCGCGCAACCACCCCGAGATCGACGAGGGCTGGATCTGCGACAAGGGGCGCTTCGCGTACACGCACCTGCGCGCCGGGGACCGGCTCTCCGAGCCGCTGCTCCGCGCACGCCGTCGAGGGCTCGAGCCGATCTCCTGGGACGCCGCGCTCGACGAGGCCGAGCGGCTGCTGCGCGCGGCGCGCGGCCGCGTCGTCACGGTGCTTTCCGGCTCCGAGACCGTCGAGCAGGCGTACGCGCTCGGGATGCTGCTCCGCCGTGGGCTCGGCTCGCACCAGGCGATGCTGCCCGAGGAGGTCTCGGGCGCGCTCGACGCGTACCGGCTCCCGCTGGCAGCGATCCGCGACGCCGACGTCGTCGTCGTGCTGGGCGACGTGCCCGTCGCGGAGCGCGCGCCGGTCGTCGACCTCTGGATCCGCTCGGCCCGCCGCAACGGCGCCCGGATCCTCGACGACGCGAGCGACCCGGCGGTCGCCGAAGCCTCGCGCGTCGTCCTCGTCTGGTCGGGCCCGGGCGGCCGCGGCGGCGCGACCGTCGCAAAGCTCGCGGAGAAGCTCGGCCTCGCGGGCCGCGAGGGATGCGGCGCCTTCTATCTCCCGGAGACCCCGAACGGCCGCGGCGTCGCCGACGCCTGGGCGGCCTGCTGCGACGACGAGAGCGAGCCGGCCGGGTCGATCGGCCTGCTCGTGGTCTCGGGAGACGAAGCTGCGGCCGACGAGAACGTTCGCGCGCTTGCCGAGCAGGCGGACGCCACGATCGTGATCTCGATGTTCGGCGGCCTCGCCGCCGGCTGGGCCGATCTCGTGCTTCCCGGCACCGGCTATCTCGAGCGCGACGGGACCTTCGTCAACCTCGAGGGACGGCTGCAGCGGCTTCGCCGCACCGTCGAGCCGCCGTGCCCCGACGAGCTCGAGTGGATCGCGCAGCTCGCCGCGCGCTTCGGCGTCGACGTTGCGCCCTACGCGGCGGCCGTCTTCGCGGAGGTCTCCCGGCGCGTCTACGGCGGCCTGGCGTTCGGCGAGGTCGGCGAGCGGGCGCCGCTGCGCGTCTACCCCGACGCCGAGGAGCGCGTCGCCCGGCCGGCGCTGCCCGACAGGGAGCCGAAGGCCGGCCGCGGCCAGATCCGCCTCGTCGCCTACAAACCGCTCTTCTCCGGCGCAGCCGTCGAACGCGTCACAGAGCTCCAGTTCCAGCGGCCGCAGCCGGAGCTCGAGCTCTCCGCCGACGACGCACGCCGCCGCAAGATCACCACCGGCGACCTCGTCAGCGTCGGCTCGAACGGCAGCGCGATCACGCTGCCCGCCCGCGTGAACCGCCGGCTTCGCGCCGGCATCGCTCGCGTAGCGCTCGAGCATGCGAACGGACTCGCCGGCGTCGTGGAGATCGAGAAGGCGACCGAGGCGGTGAGCGCGTGACGCCGCAGGAGCCCTGGTGGATCGCGATCATCGAGGCACTCGTCATCGTCAACATCGTGCTCGGCCTCTTCGCCTACCTGACGCTGATCGAGCGGAAGCTCATGGGGCGGATGCAGCTCCGCTTCGGGCCGAACCGGGCCGGCCCGTTCGGCCTTCTGCAGCCGATCGCCGACCTGGTGAAGCTCGTCCGCAAGGAGGCCTTCTCGCCTTCGTCCGCGATCGAGCTCCCGTACATCCTCGCGCCGGTCGTCTCGGCCTTCACGGCGATCGCCGCCTTCGCGTTCATCCCGTGGGGGCCGGGCTGGACGGTGCACGGCTGGCGGATCAACGGCGAGATCGCGAACGTCTCGATCGGCCTGATCGCGATCTTCGCGCTCGGCTCGGTCGGAATCTACGGCTTCATCGTCGGCGGCTGGGCATCGGAGTCGAAGTACTCGATCCTCGGCTCGATGCGCACGTGCGCACAGCTCGTCTCGTACGAGGTCTCGCTCGCGCTCAGCGTGCTCGGCGTCGTCATCCTCGGCCGCTCGCTCAACCTGCCCGAGATCGTCGCGCGCCAGGGTCACTTCCTCCCCTACGCCGCACCGGAGTTCATCGGCCTCGTCGTCTTCTTCTTCGGTGGAATCGCCGAGACGAGCCGTGCCCCGTTCGACCTGCCCGAGGCCGAGCAGGAGCTCGTCGCCGGCTACCACACCGAGTACTCGGGGATGCGCTGGGGCCTGTTCCAGATGGCCGAGTACATCAACCTCATCACGCTCTCGGGCCTGATGACGACGCTCTTCTTCGCGGGCTGGCACGGCCCGTGGGACATCGGTCCGATCTGGTTCCTGCTCAAGACGATGGCCGTGCTCTTCGTCTTCATCTGGCTGCGGACGACGCTGCCGCGTCTCCGCTACGACCAGCTGATGCGCTTCGGCTGGAAGGTCTTGCTCCCGGTCGCGACGGTGAACGCCGTCGTGACGGCGGCTCTGGTGGTGGCGTTCGGATGAGCCCCCAGCCTGTAGAGAGCCTCAAGGGCTTCGGGGTCACCTTCAAGCAGATCTTCAAGAAGCCGATCACGCAGCAGTACCCGGAGTACAAGCGGCCGGTCTATCCGCGCTTCCGCGGCCGGCACCGGCTGTGGACGCACGAGAACGGGCTCGAGAAGTGCGTCGGCTGCTCGCTCTGCGCCGCGGCGTGCCCGGCCGACTGCATCCGCGTCGTCGCCGCCGAGAACACGCCGGACAACCGCGTCTCGGCGGGCGAGCGCTACGCGCGGATCTACGAGATCAACCTCAGCCGCTGCATCTTCTGCGGCTACTGCGAGCTCGCGTGCCCGTTCGACGCGATCACGCTCGGCAACGAGTTCGAGATCTCGGAGCACAACCGCGACGACCAGATC
>DASUHE010000006.1:0-3180 GCA_036273695.1 Gaiellaceae bacterium | reverse complement strand
CGACGTCTTCGTGACGCCGTACGTAAACCGGGAGCAAATCGCCTCAGGCGCCCTCACGTTCGCGCTCGCGGCCGGCTGTGCGGTCGTCTCCACTCCCTACTGGTACGCAGAGGACATGCTCGCCTCGGCGGCCGGGGAACTCGTGCCCTTCCGCGACCCGGAAGCTCTCGCCGACGCCGTCTGCAAATACGTCGAGAGGCCGGACCTGCTGAGGGCGGCGCGCACAGAATCGCAGCGGATCGGCTCGACGCTCGCCTGGCCGGCCGTGGCAGAGGCGACCGCTCGCGTCTTGCATGAAGCCTGCGAGCTCGCGCCGCGGCGACGCCCCGCCGGCGTCGGCGATCTGCACCTGCCGAGTTTGCGTACCGACCATCTGCTCACACTCGTCGACGACGTGGGAATCGTGCAGCACGCGCACGGAATCATCCCCAACCGCAGCAGTGGATACTGCGTCGACGACGTCGCCCGGCTGGCGGTCGTCTCACTCGCACTCGCAGAGCGTGTCGACGAGCAGATCTGGACGTCGAATCTCTACCGCGCACTCGCGTTCCTCCAAGCGGCCGCGGACGAAGACGGCGGAATGCGCAACTTCATGGGTTACGACCGTCGCTGGCTCGACGAGCCGCACGTCGGTGACCACGTGGGACGCTCGATATGGGCGCTCGGGGACATCCTCGCCACTGCCTGGATCCCCGCAGTCGTCCGGCCGGCGCAGGACCTCCTCGACCGGCTCGTGGTCACGCTCGAAGCCGACGTTTCCCTGCGCACGGCGGCCTATACCGTGCTCGGTCTCTCCCGCCTCGATGCCGACCGGCTGGAGCCCGCCGCGCATCGGCGGCTCGAGCTGCTCGTCGAGCAACTCGCCGAAGCCTACGAGGGCACATGCTCGGGGGAGTGGTGCTGGTTCGAGGACGAGCTCACCTACGACAACGCGCGGCTGTCGCAGGCCCTCCTCACTGGCGCGTACGCACTCGGCCGGACGGAGCTCGCCGAGGCCGGACTCGAATCGCTGCGCTGGCTAGGCGACGAGTGCGGGCTCGGGCAGAACGTGCTCCGGCTTCCGGGCCACCGCGGTCGCCGCCGAGGCGAACCGGCACCGGGCGCCGGCGACGAGCAGCCGCTCGACGCCGCCGCGCTCGTCGAAGCCGAGCTGAGCGCCTTTGCCCTCACTCACGACGCCGAGCACGGCGTCCGGGCGATCCGAACGTTCGAGTGGTTCCTCGGCCGCAATCGCCTGCAGAAGCCGCTCTACGACTTCGCGACAGGCGGCTGCAGCGACGGACTCGGCGACGATGGGTTGAACGACAACGAGGGGGCCGAGTCGACACTCGCCTTTCACCACGCAGCGCTGCTCCTCGACGCCGCCGGCGTCCGAGCAGCCGGCCGCGAGCCTGCGCTCGAAACGGCCGTGGCATGAGCGCTCTCGAGCTCTTCGAGCGACACCCGGACAACCCGATCCTGAGCGCCGGCGACTGGCCCTATCCGGTGAACGCCGTCTTCAACCCGGCGGCTGCCACCTGCGACGGCAGGACCGTGTTGCTGGCGCGCGTCGAGGATCGACGAGGGATCTCGCATCTCACGGTCGCCCGCTCGGCAAACGGCGTCGACGGATGGACCATCGCACCCGAGCCCCTGCTCGCCCCGGCCGACGGGATCGACAGCGAGCAATGGGGATTCGAGGACGCCCGGGTCGTGTGGCTCGAGGAGCTCGGGCACTGGGCGATCACGTGCACGGCCTACGGTCCCGCAGGCCCGGCCGTCTTTCTGGCCATGACGGAGGACTTCGACAGCGTCGATCGCCGCGGCATGGTCAGGCATCCGGAGGACAAGAACGCCGCGCTCCTGCCGCACCGGATCGATGGCCGCTGGGTGCTGCTCCACCGCCCCAAGACCGAATTCGGCGGCGGGCACGGGGAGATCGTGCTTTCACGCTCGGACGACCTCCTCAGCTGGAGCGCCCCCGAACAAGTCCTCCAACCTCGCGCCGGCGCCTGGTGGGACTCGCTGCGGATCGGCATCGGTCCGCCACCCCTGCGCACCGAGCACGGTTGGCTGCTCCTGTACCACGGTGTCAAGGACACCGTCGCCGGGGAGATCTATCGAGTGGGTCTCGCGCTGCTCGACCTCGACGAGCCGACCCGCGTCCTGCGCCGCCTCCCAACCTGGGTCCTCGCCCCACTAGCGGACTACGAGCGAACGGGTGACGTTCCCAACGTCATCTTTCCCTGCGGCGTTCTCCACGACCCCGAGAGCGACGAGATCCGCCTCTACTACGGTGGCGCGGACAGCTCCATCTGCCTCGCCACCGCACGACTGCGAGACCTGCTCGAAGCCGTCCTCGCCGCACCGAGCGAGACGTAGACGACCACAAAGGGCTGACCCCACAAAGAAGTCCGTTCGCCTGGAGCTCCTCGCCTCGCGCGCGATGCGCGTTGGTGGCTTGCGGGCTCGGGCCGGAACCTTTATGCAGGGCCAGTCACCGACAGTCTACTCCTTTCCTCCTTTCCCGCTCGATCTGAGCGGGGCCGCGAGTCAGTCGGTCATATCGGACATCGTGTGCTCATCTCGCGAGTGCTCCCGATACCGGGGATAGAGGCGCGGCAGCTGTACGTCCGGGTCGCGAAGGAACTCGTCCCGGCCGATGTCGATCCATACGTCACCGTCTCCGGGGGTGCAGCGCTCGGCGCCGGCGAACGCTGCGATGGCGGCGACCGCTGGTTTCGGTGAGCCGTCGGCTCGCCAGAGCCCGAAGGTGCGCTCGTGGAGAGCGAGATCGAAGGGCGGGTGCTCCAAAAGCGACGGGGCGTAGTCGGAGTAGCACCAGAGCAATGCGCCCACACAGCCGGCGCGACGAAGGGCCTTCAGAGCCGCGGTGGTGTACGCGGCCGCCACTTCTTCTTCGACCAGAGACGTCGGACGGCGAGCGCCGGCGTTTTGCTCGACCGGATCGCCGCGGCGGTAAGTGGGGAGACCGAACTCGCTAAACAGGACGTCGCGACCTTCCCCGAGCCAGTACGTCATACGGGCCAGGAACGGGAGCAGTTCATCGTCGGTTGGGCCGTGCGCCCAGCGAGCGTAAATCGGGTAGCCATGCATCGAGAGGAGATCGCATACCTTGGACGCTTCGAGCGGCCCAAGCCGGCGGTCCTCTTCGAGGTCTTCCATGTGCAACCCGACCGT
>DASUHE010000005.1:0-3369 GCA_036273695.1 Gaiellaceae bacterium | reverse complement strand
CGCTACTGGAGCGTCGACGGCTGGCTCGAGGTGGAGTCGATCCAGCCGCTGCTCGCGCGGCTCGACGCGGTGCGCGACGCGCTCCACCACGCGCGCCGCACGCTCGAGCTCGCCGACGTGTGGAAGCTCGTGCAGGCGCCGGTCGACGAGGACAACGCACCGCTCCTCGGCACGCTCGCCGCCGCGGTCGCCGGCGACAAGCCGCAGCAGACTGTGCTCGGCTGGATCCTCGATCCGCGCCGCCTCGACGCGGCCGGGCTCGAAGAGGCCGAGGTGGCCGCGAGGGAGGCTTCGATCCTCCGCTGGTTCGCACTCCAGTACCCGGGGGTGGCAGGCGTGACGATCGAGCGCGCCGCCGCGCTCGAGGAAGCCGCGGCGGCGCGGGTCGTGCGGGAGCTGCGCGCCGAGATCGAGGATCCTACGATCGGCCGCTGCCGCGTCTGCGGCGCGCGAACGGCACCGTGGGCGACGCTCTGCGACCGATGCTTCATGGCGCGGGGCTACCGCGCCGGCCGGCGTTAGAGAATCGCTCTCACGGCGTGCTCGGCCGTGCCCACCACGCCCTTGGCCGACTCGACGAGCTTCCGGATCTTCTGCGCGCGTCCGTTCCTCGGCTTCGGCCGCTCCGTCTTCGTCGTCGCCGCCAGTCCGATCTCCAGCACGCCGATCGCGAGGTGCGGCAGCCAGTGCTTCTTGCCGCGCTGCCGGGCGCCTGTGAGCTGCGGGACGATCGCGAGCGTCGCCCCGCCGATCGCGTCGAGCACGAGATGGATCTTCATCGGTACGGCGTTCTTCACGCTCAGCTCGTAGTCGGTGAGGTTCGAGTAGATCGCCTCGGCCCCGCCGACGGCCTCGGCCGTGATGCCCTCGGGACTCGTGCGCCCGAGTCGCAGAAGCGTGGGGGCGAGGACGAGCGCCGGACCGACGACGTGGTCGATCGCCCCGTGGACGCTCGTGGGTATGACCCGCAGCTCGCGGATGTTCATCGTTTCCTCCGTTTCCTCGGTTCCGGGTCGGGTTACCGCAGAGAGCGGTCTCTACACGTGCCGACCGGGCTAGCGGAGGACGAGCTGGGTGCAGCGGAAGAGCGCCATCTGACGGCCATCGGGGTCGAGGACGGTCGCATCCCAGATCTGGGTCGTCCGCCCGCCGTGCACGAGCCGCGCCTCGCACTCGATCGTTCCTTCGAGGGCGCTGCGGAGGAAGTTCGTCTTCAGCTCGATCGTGGTGAAGCCCGTCGCGCCTTCAGGGAGGCTGAGGATGCAGCCGTAGCCGCACGCCGAGTCGGCGAGGGCGACGACCGTGCCGGCGTGGAGGTAGCCGTTCGGCGCGCGGTGCTCCTCGCGCAGCTCGAGCCGGGCGCGTGCGCGGCCGTCGCCCGCTTCGAGGACGTCGATGCCGAGGAGGCCGGGCAGGTGGGTGGCGCCGACCTCCTGCAGCCGGGCGAGCGTGAGGTCCATCGGCTCGAGCCTACACTTGCCCCTCCATGGCCAAGGAGAGCGGAGAGAAGCTGATCGTCGACAACCGCCGCGCGCGGCACGACTACCACCTCTCGGACCGGGTGGAGGCCGGCGTCGTGCTCATGGGCACCGAGGTCAAGTCGCTGCGAGGCGGCCAGGCGACGCTGCAGCAGGCGTACGCAGAGGTGCGCGACGGCGAGGCGTGGCTCGTCGGCCTCCATGTGCCCGAGTACTCCGAGGGGAATCGCGCGAACCACGATCCCGACCGGCCGCGCAAGCTCCTGCTCCACCGCAAGGAGATCGAGCGGCTCGCGTCGTCCGTTGCGGAGAAGGGGTTCACCGTCGTCCCGACGCGGCTCTATTTCAGGGGTGGCCGGGTGAAGGTCGAGCTCGCCCTGGCGCGCGGCAAGGAGCTGCGCGACAAGCGCCGTGACATCGCGGCCCGCGACGCGCGGCGTCAGATCGAGCGCGAGCTCAAGAGCCTGCGGCGCTAGCTCACGTCGACGCAGCCGTTGGCCGACCAGGAGCTGAGCTTTTGCGGGCTCCAGTTCCAAAAGGCGACCGGCTTGTGCTTCGCGTCGTCGTTGCGGACCGCGACCAGCGCGTGCGTCGAGTGTCCGCCACTCGTCGTGAGCCGGATGCGGACGAGCACGCGGTCTTTCGTGTTGCAGCGCTGGTTCAGGTGACCTTCGAAGCTCGGTGTCACCGTTTCAGGAGGCCCGGAGAGCCCCTTCGACTTCAGCGGGATCTGCTTCTTCACGCGGCTGCACGTCGACTTGTCGACATGCAAATTGCTTCTCGGCGCACTGAAGCCGAACTGCGTCACGGTGACGGTGGCGCCGTTTTTCACGACCGACTTGTTGACACTGATCAGATCGAAGAGGCCCGGCTGCTGCTGGCCCATGGTGACGGTCCCGCTCAGCAGGACGAAGTGCTGGCGGCGGACGCGGCACGAGTACGTGCCGTCGATGGTGGACGCGCGGGTCGCGGCCCCGGTCGGCGCTGCCGAGCTCGGGTGAACACCGACGGCGGCCGAGGCGAGGCAGGCTGCCGCCGTGCCGGCGATCCAGATGCCGCGGTGCAGGCGCATGGGACAGGGATGGTAGGGGCGCCGCGACCGTTTTTCCAGGCACGGCTACAATTTCGGCACGAACATACGGGGGCGACCTGGCTTCGACGTGGTCGATCCATCCGGATGAGTTGCAAGCCGAGGTCGCCGGTAGGCCTCGTAAATCCACCGGCAAAACGCAAGTGCGAAGAACGATCTCGCACTCGCTGCCTAGGGAGACCTAGTCGGCGACGCCGCCCCGGGACTGCCCGTGGCTCGGAGGCGGCGCCAACGAACGGGCTCGGCGCGGAGGGAGAGCTGATCGCCCGAAGCGCGACACCGCAGGATCGGCTAGCGCGTCGGTAGGGCGGCTGCACCCCGGCCGGCGGGCGAATCGAAAGGGCAGCCTACGCTTGTAGACGCTCAGCCGGTGCGGCTGCGGACGCGGGTTCGATTCCCGCCGCCTCCACTTTCCCCCCGCATTGGCCGCTACTACTCGCGGCGCTATTCTTTCTCTCCGTGCGTAAGGTCAGCCTGATTCTTCTAGCGCTCGTTGCTGCCGGTGCATTGGCGGTCTTGCCGGCAGCGGCCAGGACGACGAGCGCTGCCAGGGTCCATCACAAGCTGTTCGTCGCCGTCAAGCAGAACATGCCCGCGGCGGCCGAGAAGAAGCTGGTGGTCGCGGTCAATGTCAACCAGCACGGCGGGCCCTGGGCTTCGTCCGAGGCCACCACGAGCAAGCCGGCCGTCTTCATTCAGAACAACAGGCGCCGCTACCTCGTCAAGGTCTTCCTCGAATCCACCTGCAAGGGCGCTTGTGAGACCACGGGTTACAGGATCTCCGGTGCCGCCAGGCACAAG
>DASUHE010000004.1:0-10281 GCA_036273695.1 Gaiellaceae bacterium | reverse complement strand
GGTGCCACTGCCGGCAGCTGCCGCAGCAGCAGTGGCCATGCCTGCGAACGCGAGCAGCAGCCCGCAGGCCAGGATAGAGCGCCGCAATTCGAAACCTCCTGGGTCGATTGCAAGTCGGAGGCCGAGCGGGCGGGAAGGCGCCCCCCTTTAGGCGAGCACCGCTCGGCGCGGCTTATGCAGTCGTTCCGGCGAGGATAGCGACAGGCGCCACGTTTGTGCTTTGTAAAGACAACGCTTGTGACTCAGCGAGCGGCCATTTTCGGGCGAAAAGACGCTGGAATGTGCGCAGGTGCGACGAATCCTGCGTAAAGCAACACCGCGCCTACGGCGATCCCGATTGCGCTCCCCGCGGCGCCGAGGCCCGCGAGCCCGCTGCCCATCGCCGCCGCGGCGATGCCCGCGACGATCAGACCGTTGCCGAGCGGGCGTCGCCTGATCGAGCGGAGCGCGACGCCGACGACCGCGAGCGTCCCGAGCGCGTTCCCGGCGATGGCTAGGAGGCGCGCCGGCAGGAAGGCGAGGTGGTCCTGCGCCGCCGGGATCCCGTGCGCGGCGAAGGCGCCGTGCACCGGCATGGCGAGCGAGATGCCGACGGCGAGGCCCGTGTAGATCAGCGCGACCGGCGCGGCGCGGCGCCGTCCCGCGAGAAGAAGCGAGCCTGCGCCCAGCAGCGGAGCGGTCAACAGAGCTCCCGCCGCGTAATAGACGCGAAAAGCGCGCCCGTCCCAGCCCGCGGCCTCGCCCCAGGCGATCGCGGCCGCGGCGACCGCGTAGGCGGCGAGCCCGGCCGCCCAGGCGAGCAGCTCGGGCCGCCCGCTGCTGCGATACCGGGCGGCGAGCAGGCCCGCGAGCCGGAAGGAGATCAGGGCCGCGGCGAACGCCACGAGGGCTTCCATGTCCGGCAGCGTAGACCGCTACGCTCGGGACGTGGCCACGAAGCGCTACCTGTTCACGCCCGGGCCGACGCCCGTGCCGCCGGAGGTGCTCGCCGCGGTCGGTGCGCCCGTCATCCATCACCGCAGCCCCGAGTTCCTGCCGGTCTACGAGCGCGTGCTCGGGCGGCTGCGCGAGGTGTGCCGGACGGAAAACGACGTGCTCCTCTTCGGCTCGTCGGGAACCGGCGCCTTCGAGTCGGCTGTCGCGAACCTCGTCTCGCCGGGCGAGCCGCAGCTCGTCGTCTCGGCCGGCAGCTTCGGCGAGCGCTGGGTCGCCATGACGACGGCGTACGGAGCCGACGTCGACGTCCTGAGGTATGCCTGGGGCGAGACGCCCGACGCGGACGACCTGCGCGCACGTCTGAGCGAGCGCGAGGCGAAGGCCGTCTGGATCGTGCAGTCCGAGACCTCCACGGGCGTCGTCGCCGACGTGCAGGCGCTCGCCGCGGTTGCCAGGGACGCCGGCGCGCTCGTCGTCGTCGATGCGGTCTCGAGCCTCGGCGCCGTGCCGTGCGAGACCGATGCCTGGGGCCTGGACGTCGTCGTCTCGGGCTCGCAGAAGGCGCTGATGACGCCGCCCGGCCTCGGCCTCGCCGCCGTCTCCGCCGGCGCGCTCGCGGCGACCGGGTCGGCGCCGCGCTTCTATTTCGACTGGGCCAGGACGCGGAAGGCGCAGGAAACGCTCGACGCGCCGGTCACGCTGCCGGTGTCGCTCGTCGCAGGGCTCGACGTGGCGCTCGAGCTCATACGCCAGGAGGGGCTCGAGGCTGCGTTCGAGCGCCACGTGCGGCTCGGCCGTGCAGCGCGGGCCGGCGTAAAGGCGCTCGGGCTCGAGCTCTTCTCGCCGGACGAGGACCGGAGCGCGGTCGTGACCGCCGTCCGCGCGCCAGCGGGCATCGACTCCGGCGACGTCATCCGCGGCGTCCGCGACCGCTTCGGGCTCACGATCGCGAACGGCCAGGGCGAGCTGAAGGGGAAGATCTTCCGGCTCGGCCACATCGGCTGGTTCGACGTCTTCGACATCGCGACGCAGGTCGCGGCGGTCGAGCTCGTCCTCGGCGACCTCGGCGCCGACGTCGAGCGCGGCTTGGCGGTGACCGCGGCGCTCGAGGCGTTCAGCGCCGAGCCCACGCGCACGTGACCTTTCGCGTCCTCGTTCGCGAGGCGATCTCGGACGCGGGAGTCGACCTGCTTCGCTCGCGCTTCGACGTCGACGTCGACGCGCAGAGCTCGCTCGAGGAGATCATCTCCGGCTACGACGCGCTCGTCGTCCGCTCGGCCACGAAGCTGACCGCCGAGCTGATCGAGCGTGCCGAGCGCCTGAAGGTGATCGGGCGGGCCGGAGTGGGAGTCGACAACGTCGACGTCGACGCTGCGACCAGGCGCGGGATCATCGTCGCCAACGCACCTGAATCGACGGTCGTCTCCGCCGCGGAGCACACGATCGGCCTGCTCGTGGCGCTCGCACGCAACATCCCGCAGGCCCACGCCGCGCTCAAGCAGGGGCGTTGGGAGCGGAGCGCGTACGGCGGCACCGAGCTCGCGGGCAAGACGCTCGGCGTGCTCGGCTTCGGCCGCATCGGGCAGCAGGTCGCGCGACGGGCGCTCGGACTCGGGATGCGCGTGGTCGCCTACGACCCGTACGTCGCTCCGGAGCGTTTCCGCGAACTCGGCGCGGAGCGCGTCGAGACGACCGAGGACGTCTACGCGGCCGCCGACTTCCTCACCCTGCACCTGCCGCTCACCGCCGAGACGCGCGGCTCGGTCGGGGCCGCCGCGTTCGAGGCGATGCGTCCCGGCGTCCGGATCGTGAACGCCGCCCGGGGCCCGCTCCTCGACGAGGACGCGCTGCTGTCGGCGCTCCAGTCGGGCCGCGTCGCCGGCGCCGCGCTCGACGTCTTCGGGAGCGAGCCGTACTCCGGCCCGCTGCTCCAGCTGGACAACGTGGTCGTCACGCCGCACCTCGCGGCGTCGACCGAGGAGGCCCAGGATCGGGCCGGCGTGATCGTCGCGGAGCAGGTCGTCGCCGCCCTCGAGGGCGGCCTGGTCTCGAACGCCGTCAACATCCCCGTGATCGGCGCGGACGACCTCGAGGTGCTCGGGCCGTACGTGCCGCTCGCATCCCGGCTCGGCCGGATCGCGATGGAGCTCTCCGACGGCGCCGCCGAGGAGATTGCGATCACCGTCTACGGCGGCCTCGCCGACTACGACGCGCGGCTGCTCACCGTCGCCGCACTCAACGGTGCCTTCCAGGGCCGCGCCGACCGTCCTGTGAACTACGTCAACGCGCCCCTCATCGCAGCCGAGCGCGGCATCGAGGTTCGCGAGGAGCGCTCGAGCTCGGCGCGCGACTACACCAACCTCGTCCGGATCGAGCTCCGCAGCAAGGGCTCGCACGTCCGGGTCGCCGGCACGACGATCGGCAGCGATCACCGCCCCTGGCTCGTCAACGTCCTGGGCTTCGAGATCGAGCTCGAGCTCGCGCCGCTCTTCGTGCTCTGCCGCTACGACGACGTGCCCGGCGTCATCGGCCGCGTGGGGATGCTGTTCGGCGAAGCCGGGATCAACATCGCCGGGATGACGGTCTCGCGGAGCCGGCAGAGCGGCAAGGCGCTGATGGCGCTCACGGTCGACTCGGCGCCGTCCGCCGCGCTCGTCGAGCGCTTGCGCGGCGAAGGGTTCGACGAGGCGCGCGTGCTCGAGCTCGGACCCGTGGCCGACTAGCCGCCCCTCGCTACGACTCGCTCGGCGCGGCCCTGTTCCGCGGATTGAGCCGGATCACCGTCCGGCGGACGATCGCATGCACCTTGTCCACGATCCGGAAGCGGCCGCGGTCCGCGACGACCTTCTCGATGTCCTTCTGCTCGTGGCCCGGAAGGACGAGAAACGTCGTCGCCTCGTCGCGCACCTGCTCGTACTCCGCGAGACTCGCGGCGACGCGATGCGTGCAGTTCGGGTCGGAGCACTCGCAGACGAACTCCGTCTCCGCGGCATCGAAGCGCTCGGCGCTCTCGGCTATTCGCTCGTTCACGTCCCGAAAAAGGGCCTCGGTGGTCGCACGGCGTTCGGCGTCGTTCACGTTCGTCTCCCTTCGACTGTGTCGTCTCCCGCGTGGACAACGGACGACCGGCCCCGTGGGTTGCGCGCGCCGATACGGTCCAGCCGTGGACCGCTGGCCGGAGCCCGTCGCACGCGTCGCCGAGGTGCTCAAGCGCGCGGGCATCGACGCGCGCGTCGAGGAGTTCCCGGAGGGCACGCCGACCGCGAGCGCGGCAGCCAAGGCCGTCGGCAGCTCGCGCGCGCAGATCGTCAAGTCGCTCGTGTTCGTCTGCGACGGCCGTCCGACGCTCGCGCTCGTCCCCGGCGACCGGCGGGCCGACGAGACGAAGGTCGCGGCCGCCGCCGGCGCCCGCGCTGCCCGCGTCGCACGTCCCGACGAGGTTCTCGCCGCCACCGGCTTCGAGCCGGGCGGGGTTGCGCCGTTCCCGGCGCCGGGAATCTCACAGGTGCTGATGTCGGCCGAGCTTCTGGCACACGACCGCGTCTGGGTCGGCGCCGGCTCCGAGCGGCACATGGCAGGGCTTTCTCCGGCCGAGCTCGGACGGCTCACGCAGGCGCGGACGGCCGATCTCACCTAGCTCTCCGGGTACGATTCCGAAGCCAGCACCCCGACCGAAGGGACGAGCCGCAGATGCGCGAGACGAAGAAGATCTGGATGAACGGCGAGCTGGTCGACTGGGGAGACGCGACGATCCACGTCGGGACGCACGGGCTCCACTACGGGTCCGGCGTCTTCGAGGGGATCCGCGCCTACGAGACCGACCTCGGCACGTCCGTCTTTCGCCTCACCGACCACCTCGAGCGGCTGCATCGCTCCGCGCAGCTCCTCTATCTCGAGCTTCCCTACTCGGTCGACGAGCTGCGGACCGCGACATGGGACGTCGTCGCCGCGAACGAGCTGCCGTCGTGCTACCTCCGGCCGATCGCGTTCGTCGGCTACGGCGAGCTCGGGGTGTCGTCCGTGGGGAACCCGATCGACGTCGCGATCATGTCCTGGCCCTGGGGCGCATACCTCGGCGAGGACGGCCAGCGCGACGGGATCCGGGCCAAGATCTCGAGCTGGCAGCGGGTCGGCCCGAACGTCATCCCGCACGTCGCGAAAGCGACCGGCGTCTACCTCAACTCGATGCTCGCGGTGGGAGAGGCGAACCGCGCCGGCTACGACGAGGCGATTCTCCTCACAGCCGAGGGCACCGTGGCCGACGGCTCGGGCGAGAGCATCTTCGTCGTCCGCGACGGCGTCATCTACACACCCGATCTCTCCGCCTCGATCCTCGTCGGGATCACGCGCGACACGGTGATCCAGATCGCCCAGGATCTCGGCCACCGTGTGGTCGAGAAGCCGATCATCCGCACCGATCTCTATCTCGCCGACGAGGTCTTCATGGTCGGGACGGCCGCCGAGGTGACGCCGATCCGCGAGATCGACGACCAGTTGATCGGACCGCCGGGCCCGGTGACGCAGGAGATCCAGCAGGCGTATCTCGACACGGTGCACGGACGTAGCGAGCGCTGGAGCCAGTGGCTCGAGTACGCGCCGGCGGCGAATCACGCCGAATCGGCGTGAGGCAGGAGATCCAGTCGGTCCCGCTGTCGGGGCCGTATCTCGGCGAGCGCGAGGAGGAACTCGTGCTCGAGGTGCTGCGGTCGGGCCGCCTCTCGCTCGGACCGACGATCGACCGGTTCGAGGAGCTCGTCGCCGACCGGGTCGGCGCGCCCTATGCGGCCGCTGTCTCCTCGGGCACGACCGGGCTGCATCTGCTGTGCGTCGCGGCGGGGATCGGCGCGGGCGACGAGGTGATTACGTCGCCGTACTCGTTCGCGGCGAGCGCGAACTGCTTTCTCTACGAAGGCGCCACACCCGTCTTCGCCGACGTCGACCCGCGGACGCTCAACCTCGATCCCGCCGCGGTCGAGGCCGCCGTCACCGAGCGGACGAAGGCGATCGTGGCCGTCGACATCTACGGCTACCCCTGCGAGCTCGACGACCTGCGCGCGATCGCGGACCGGCACGGGCTCGCGCTGATCGACGACGCCTGCGAGGCGCTCGGCGCCGAGTACCGCGGCGCGCCGGTCGGCTCCAGCGGCACCTCGTGCGTGTTCGCCTTCTACCCGAACAAGCAGCTCACCACCGGCGAGGGCGGCATGGTGATCACGCATTCCGAGGACGAGTGGCACCTGATCCGCTCGCTGCGCAACCAGGGCCGGCCGGAGCCGGGCGGCTGGCTCGAGCACGTGCGTCTCGGCTTCAACTACCGGCTCAGCGACGTCGCGGCGGCGCTCGGGATCGGCCAGATGGAGCGGCTCGACGAGATCCTCCGGCGGCGCTCACAGGCGGCGGCCCGCTACACGGAGCTGCTCGGCTCGGTCGGCGGCCTCGAGCTGCCGGCCGCCGACGACGCCGACCATCGGCGGTCGTGGTTCGTCTACGTCGTCCTCTTCCCCGACGCTGCGACGCGCGAGCGTGCGATCGCGACTTTCGAGCGCGAGGGGATCGGCTACAACCGCTACCTGCCCTCGATCCACCTCCAGCCGTACATGCGCGACCGCTTCGGCTTCGAGGAAGGCCTGTGCCCCGTCGCCGAGGAGGTCAGCTCGCGCTCACTCGCGCTCCCGTTCTTCACCGGAATCGAGCCGGCCGCGCAGGAGCGCGTGGCCGAGGTGCTCTCCTCCGCACTGTGAACCTGCAGCGCCTCGACGACGTGGAGCCGTTCGCGACGAAGGACGGCTCGACGATCCGGGAGCTCCACCACACCGAGGCGCAGAGCCTCGCCGAGGCGACGCTCGAGCCCGATCAGGCCACCGAGCGCCACTGCCACGAGCGGAGCGAGGAGATCTACCTCGTCACGAAAGGCTCCGGGTCGCTCGAGGTCGACGGCGAGACCCGCCGGGTCCGTCCCGGCGACGCGATCCTCATCCCGCCGGGCGCGTGGCACACGCTCGAGAACGACGGCACGAGTGAGCTCACGATCCTCTGCATGTGCTCGCCGCCGTACTCGCACGAGGACACGTACTTCGAGGAGTGAGATGATCGGCGCATGACCGACAGTGCGACGCGGATGGTCTTCCTCGGCTTCGGCAAATGGGCGCGCGCGGACCGGATCTATGCGCTCGAGCCGATCACGGGGGACGAGCGAGGCGGCGGCCGGCGCACACGGGTCTGGATCGACGGGATCGGCGAGCCCATCCTCGCCGGTCGCACCGAGCGGACGATCCTGCACGACATGGGGCAGGACGCGGCGACGGCGACGGTCGTCCTCGACGACGCGCTCGATCTGGCCGAGCGGGTGGCGAAGGCGGTCGACGAAGGGCCGCTCGACCTCCGCGACCTCGGTCGCCGGGCGAAGCGCGTGCTCGAGAAGACGTCGAGGCCGGCCGAGCCCGAGCAGCTTTTCTAAGCGTCGCGGTGGCCGGGAGGCAGCTGATGCGCGCGTACTTCGCGCGCTCGGTGCACGAGGTCGCGCCAGAGCTCATTGGTGCCACGCTGCTCGTCGAGGGGGTAGGAGGCAGGATCGTCGAGGTCGAGGCGTACGACCAGGACGATCCGGCGAGCCACTCCTTTCGCGGCCCGACCGCGCGGACGGCAGCGATGTTCGGCCCGGCCGGCCATGCGTACGTCTATCGCTCGTACGGCGTCCACTGGTGCCTCAACCTCGTCTGTGGAGTGGAGGGTCGCGCCGAGGCGGCGCTCGTGCGGGCGCTCGAACCGGCGCGCGGGCTCGCGGCGATGCGCGAGCGGCGCGGGGTGGAGGCGGAGCGTGCGCTCTGCTCGGGCCCGGGCAAGCTCTGCCAGGCTCTCGGCGTCACACGCGTGCACGACGGGCTGGCGCTCGACGAGCCGCCGTTCCAGCTTCTCGCCCGCGAAACCGAGCTTCCGCTCGTGGTCGGGCCGAGGATCGGCATCACGCGCGCCGTCGAGCAACCGTGGCGGTACGGGCTCGCCGGCTCGCGCTTCCTCAGCCGCCGCTTCTAGGATCACGCCATGCCGATCGAGGAGTTGACCCGCAACGCCGTCGACGTCCTGCCCGACGGTGCCCTCGAGGCGAAGCTCAAGCTCGGGCGGCCGTTGCGGGTCAAGCTCGGCATCGACGTCACGTCGCCCGACATCCACGTGGGCCGCGGCATCCCGCTGCAGCGCCTGCGCGCCTTCCAGGACGAAGGCCACAAGGCCGTGTTCATCGTCGGCGACTACACGTCGCGGATCGGCGACCCGTCGGGCCGCTCGAGCGAGCGCCCGATCCTCTCCGACGAGGAGATCGACGCGAACGCGCAGCGCTACCTCGAGCAGGCGAAGACGATTCTGCGCGACGATCCCGAGCTCCTCGAGGTGCGCTACAACGGTGAGTGGCTCTCGCAGCTCTCGTACGCCGACGTCGTGCGGCTCGGCCGCATCGTCACGGTCGCGCGCATGCTCGAGCGCGACGACTTCGAGAAGCGCTACCGCGCCGGCGAGCCGATCTCGGTCTCGGAGTTGCTCTATCCGCTCATGCAGGCGTACGACTCCGTGGCGATCGAGGCGGACGTCGAGCTCGGGGGCACCGACCAGCTCTACAACCTCCTCGCCGGACGCGAGGTGATGGCCGCCTTCGGGCTCGAGCCGCAGGTCGTGCTGACGACGCCGCTCCTGCTCTCGTGGGACGGCGAGAAGATGAGCTCGTCGGTCGGCAACAACGTCCCGCTCACGGCGGCGCCCGAGGAGATGTTCGGCCGGACGATGCGGCTCCCCGATTCGCAGCTCGAGGAGTGGTGGACGCTCGTCGCCGAGCGGCCGGTACCCGAAGGAGATCCGCTCGAGGCGAAGCTCGCGCTGGCGCGCTTCATCGTCGCGCGATCGCACGGCGACGCCGCCGCGCGCGCAGCCGAGCAGCACTTCACCCGGGTCGTGCGGCGGGGCGAGGCTCCCGAGGAGATGCCCGAGCACCCGTTGCCGGCGGAGAACCCGGTCCACCTCCCGGCGCTCCTCGCCGCGGCGTTCGGTCTCTCGACGAGCGAAGCCCGCCGCCTGATCGGGCAGGGAGGCGTGAAGCTCGACGGCGAGCCGGTGAGCGAGCTCGACCAGCCGCGGGAACGGCTGGCAGGGGCCGTGCTCCAGGCCGGCAAGCGGCGCTTCGTACGGCTCAACGAAGCCGCTTGACGCGGGCGACGACCCTGCTACACTTCCCCGGCTGCCCGAGAGGGTGGCGTGGAAAAGTCCCTGCAAACGAGCGAAAACGGAGCGCCTTAGGAGGATTTCCGCAAGAGGAAACCCGCAAGTCCTGAGGCCTCTGGCGCGAGTCGAGGCCTTTTTCATGCCATCCCGAAGGCTCGGTCCTTGAAAACTCAACAGCGTGCGTTTACGTCGAGACGTCGGTCCGGCTTCGGCCGTGCCGGCGAATCAACCCTGTCTCGTCCCCTCGGGGACGGACACTTTGAGCACAAGCTCACTGTGTCGAATTTGCCGACTTCGGTCGGCGATTCTTCTTCACGGAGAGTTTGATCCTGGCTCAGGACGAACGCTGGCGGCGCGCTTAATACATGCAAGTCGAGCGAGAACCAAGGCTTCGGCCTTGGGGAAAGCGGCGAACGGGTGAGTAACACGTGGGTAATCAACCCCCGACACCGGGATAGCCCGGGGAAACTCGGATTAATACCGGATGCTCCGTCTGGCCTGCGGGTCGGCCGGAAAAGGGTAGCTTCGGCCTCCGGTCGGGGACGAGCCCGCGGCGGATTAGCTTGTTGGTGGGGTAAAGGCCCACCAAGGCGACGATCCGTAGCTGGTCTGAGAGGACGATCAGCCACACTGGGACTGAGACACGGCCCAGACTCCTACGGGAGGCAGCAGTAGGGAATCTTGCCCAATGGGCGAAAGCCTGAGGCAGCGACGCCGCGTGAGGGAAGAAGGCCTTCGGGTTGTAAACCTCTTTCAGGAGGGACGAAGCTCCTCGGGTTAATAGCCCAGAGGGTGACGGTACCTCCAGAAGAAGCCCCGGCTAACTACGTGCCAGCAGCCGCGGTAATACGTAGGGGGCAAGCGTTGTCCGGATTTATTGGGCGTAAAGAGCGTGTAGGCGGCCACACAGGTCAGCTGTGAAAACTCGAGGCTCAACCTCGAGACGTCGGTTGAAACCGTATGGCTAGAGTCCGGAAGAGGAGAGTGGAATTCCCGGTGTAGCGGTGAAATGCGCAGATATCGGGAAGAACACCCGTGGCGAAGGCGGCTCTCTGGGACGGTACTGACGCTGAGACGCGAAAGCGTGGGGAGCGAACAGGATTAGATACCCTGGTAGTCCACGCCGTAAACGATGGG
>DASUHE010000003.1:0-49589 GCA_036273695.1 Gaiellaceae bacterium | reverse complement strand
TGACGGAGGCCGAGGAAGCGGGCGTCACGTTCGTCAAGGGCAGCGACTTCTTCCCGGCCGGGCGTGGGGGCGAGCGCGCGTTGCGGCTCGCGTTCAGCTTCGTCTCGCCGGACGAGATCTCAGACGGTGTCGCGCGGCTCGGTGCGCTCGTGCGCGCGGCGGCGCCGGCGACGCTCTAGCTGCGCGAGCAGGATCCCGACGAGCAAGCCGACGGCGAGGGCGACGAGGGTGAGCCCGATCAGCGAGACGCGCGCGGTCGCGAACACGAAGTGGACGCGTACCTGCTTCCCGTTCTCGATCACGAACGCGATCGCGTACGCCGTGAGCAGGATGAGGGCGATCAGCCGCGCGTAGAGCCGCGGCTGCCAGCGGTCGGCAACCTCGTCGGTGTCGATCTTGGGTCGGCGCAGGAACCGCACGCCCGGATCCTACGAGCGACTAGGCCGCTGCGTGCACGGCGACGGCGCGAGGGACGAGCCGAGGCTGCGGCGGCGGGGTGAGCCGGCCGACGGTCTGCGTGCGGAACGTCGGGCAGATCTCCTCACCCGGGAGGGCGCAGAGGCCTGCGCGCCGGAAATAGCAATCTGCGCACGTTGGCTTGGCTCGTTTGCTCATCGTCGTGTGTGTTCTAACGGGACCGGGCCACTCTCGAGGTGCGATGATAGGCGCCGCAGCCGCGGAAGCAAGCGTTGCCGCGGACGAAAACTGACGAATTTCCGCGAGTTTCCGAGAGCGGGTTTCTAGCCGGTCCGCGGCAGCGTTGCCAATGCCTGCAACGCCTGGCCGAACGTGCGGACGGGGATGATGCGGACCGAGCCGGCGTAGCGCCGCGCGACGCGCGCGTTGTCGCCCGCCGGCACGAGAAAGACGTCGACGTTCGCCTTGCGGGCGTCGAAGACCTTCTGCTTCACGCCGCCGATCGGCGCGACGACTCCGTTGAGCTCCATCTCCCCGGTCGCGGCGACGAGGTGACCGCGGTCGACGTTCCGGCCGAGCTGCTGCATCACCTCGAGCGCGAAGGCGAGGCCCGCCGACGGGCCGCCGATGCCTTGCGCGTCGATCGAGACCTTGAGCGGAAGCTTGATCTGTGCCGCCTGGTCGGGCTCGAAGCCGATCAACGCGTGACCGGGCTGCTGCGGGTCGTCGACCGTGCGCAGCGACTCGGTGAGCTCCTTGCTGCCGCGGCGCACCTTCACCTGCACGGTGTCGCCCGGCTGCACGGGAGACAGGATCCGCCGCAGGCTGCCGATGGTGGGCGTCGGCTTGCCGTCGACGGCGACGATCACGTCGGCCGGCTGCAACTTGCGGTACGCGGCGGTCCCGAGGTCGACCGCGTTGACGATCACGCCGTCGGGGTGGACGACCACGTGGTAGCCGAGGCGGCGGAGCGCCACCGCCGCCGCGACGCGCTGTGAGATCTGCATCTCGCGCAGATCGGCCGCGCGTGCTGCGGCACCGCTCGTCCCGGGCGGGACGATGAGGCTCGCCGGGATCAGCGTCGCGTCCGAGTGGATCCAGGGGAAGAGCCGCTCGAACTCGCTCGCCCGGCGCTCGATCACGTCGACGAAATAGATCCCGCCCGGGCCGGTCGAGGCTTTTCCGCCTTGCACCTTGACGAGCGGCGCGACCGGATGGGCGATGTCGGGCAGCAACAGGTAGTCGTTCGACTGGATGTTGAGGAGGATCAGAACGGTCACGGCGAGGAGGCCGAAGAGCACGGCGAGGGCGCGCCAGGGGTTGAGGAGGGCTCTCAAAACAGAAACCGCTTGAGGCCGCCGTCGACGACGAGGGTCTGGCCGGTGACGTAGCGAGCGCGCTCGGAGGCGAGGAAGCAGACGACGTCGCCGAACTCGCGCGGGGCTCCCCACCGCCGCAGGGAGATCTCCTCGAGCTGACCTTCGTCGGGGCCGTCGGGATAGAGCTCGTCGAGCCTCGCGGTCGCCACCCGACCCGGGGCGACGCAGTTGACCGTGATCCCCTTCGGCCCGACCTCGCGGCTCAGGGTCTTGAGCCAGCCCGTGAGTGCGGGCCGGAACGTGTTCGACAGCGCGAGGTGCGTGGTCGGCTCCTGGGCGGCCAGGGATGTGATCGCGACGATCCGCCCGGCCGGGCTGCGCTCGAGATGCTCGAGGCACAGGCGGACGAGCGTCACCGCGGGCCGCAGGAGCAGCCGGTACGCCGACTCGAGCGACGTGTCGTCGGCGTCGCGGGCGGTGCCCGGAGGCGGCCCGCCGCCGTTCCACACGAGGACGTCGAGCCCGCCGAACCGCTCGACCGCGGTCGACACGGCCCGCTCGAGGTCGCCGTCTTCCCTCACGTCGCCTCCTACGGCGATGCCGCCGATCCGGTTCGCGTGCTGCTCGAGCTGATCGGCGCGCCTGGCGAAGAGGACGACGTTCGCTCCCTCCTCGGCCAGCGCCTCGGCGCTCGCGAGGCCGAGCCCCGACGAGGCGCCGCAGACGAGCGCCGTGCGTCCGCTCAGTCCGAGATCCACGCCTGCGGAAGCTCCCCACTCGAGGCGACGACGCGTGTTGTCATGCCGCCGCGGGCGGTGAACTCGCCCTCGACCTCGACGAAGCGAGGCGCGCCGTCGGCGACGAGTTGCTCGAGCACCTCGTTCACGACCTCCTCCTGGAAGATCTTCCGTTCGCGGAAGCCCGTCAGGTAGTCGCGGAGCGACTTGAGCTCGAAGAGCTTCGCGTCAGGGACGTAGCGGATCGTCAGCTCGCCGAAGTCGGGCGCCCCGGTGCGCGGGCAGATCGAGGTGAACTCGGGCGCGCCGAGCTCGACGAGGTAGTCGCGTCCGGGGAACCGGTTCTCGAGCGTCTCGAGCACGCGCCCGCATCAGGTGGAGAGCACGCCGACGACGTCGCGAACCGCCTCGGCGCTCCGCTCGAGCAGCTCGCGCTCGTCGTCCGAGAGGTCGAGCTCGACGATCTCCTCGATCCCGCCCGCGCCGAGCTTCACGGGCACGCCGATGTAGAGGCCGTCGATCCCGTATTCGCCCTCGAGGAGCGCCGTGCACGGGAGGACGCGCTTCTGGTCGAGGAGGATGCCGTCGACCATCTCCGCGACGGCCGCGCCGGGCGCGTACCAGGCCGAGGTGCCGAGGAGCTGCACGATCTCGCCTCCGCCCTTGGCGGTGCGCTCGACCATCGACTGGATGCGCTCGTCGGAGACGAGCTTCCGCAACGGGACGCCCCCCACGGTCGCCGCCGAGACGACGGGAACCATCTGATCGCCGTGGCCGCCGAGCACGAGCGCCTGCACGTCGCGGACGGACGCTCCCGTCTCCCACGCGATGAACGTGCGGAAGCGCGCGGTGTCGAGGATGCCGGCCTGGCCGAAGACGCGCTCCTTGGGGAAGCCCGAGACGCTCTTCGCGACGTGGCACATCGCGTCGAGCGGGTTCGAGAGGACGACGATCGTGCAGTCGGGGCTCTGGGCGACGATCTGCTCGGTCACCGAGCCGACGATCTTCTCGTTCGTCGTCACGAGATCGTCGCGGGACATGCCGGGCGACCGCGGCAGGCCCGCGGTGATCACGACGACGTCCGAGCCGGCCGTCGCCTCGTAGTCGTTCGAGCCGCTGATCCGCGGCTCGAAGCCCAGCACCGGGCCCATCTGGTTCAGGTCGAGGGCCTTGCCCTGCGGCAGGCCTTCCTTGATGTCCGTGAGGACGACGTCCGCGTAGTCGCGCGCCGCGAGGATGTGCGCGGCGGTCGCGCCCGTGGCGCCGGCGCCGACGATCGTGATCTTCCGTCTCGTCATGCGGTTACCTCTGCCTCCAATTTCTCGATGACCGCGTCCGCGACCTCGCTCGTTCCGACGGCGGTCGGGTCGTCGCGGCTCGGCTTCATGTCGTAGGTGACGTTCCTGCCCTCGGCGATGACCGTGGCGATCGCCTGCTCGAGGCGGTCGGCTGCGCTGCGCTCGTCGAGGTGGCGGAGCATGAGGACCCCCGAGAGCATCTGCGCGATCGGGTTGACCTTGTTCAGGCCGGTGTACTTCGGCGCCGAGCCGTGCGTCGGCTCGAAGACGGCCGCCGCTTCGCCGAAGTTCGCGCCCGGCGCGACGCCGAGGCCGCCGATCATCCCCGCGGCGAGGTCGGAGAGGACGTCGCCGTAGAGATTCGGCAGCACGAGCACGTCGTACTCCTCCGGCCGCTGGACGAGCTGCATGCACATGTTGTCCACGATCCGGTCGTCGAACTCGACGTCCGAGTTCTCGGCCGCGACCTCGCGCGCGACGTGGAGCCAGAGCCCGTCGGTGAACTTCATGATGTTCGCCTTGTGCACGGCCGTGACCTTGCGGCGGCCGTTGCGGCGCGCGTAGTCGAACGCGAACTCGAAGATCCGCCGCGTGCCGGTGACGGAGATCGGCTTGATCGAGATGCCCGCATCGTTGTGGCGCAGCCGGCCGCCGTGCGCCTCGATCCACGCGATCAGCTCGGCGGCCTCCGGCGTGCCCTGCTCGTACTCGATGCCGGCGTAGAGGTCTTCGGTGTTCTCGCGCACGATGATCAGGTCGACGTCCTCGAAACGCGTGCGGACGCCCGGGTAGCTCTTGCACGGCCGCACCTGCGCGTACATGTCGAGCTCCTTGCGGAGCGCGACGTTGACCGAGCGGAAGCCGCCGCCGATCGGCGTGGTGATCGGCCCTTTGAGCGCCACGCCCGCCTCGCGGATCGCGTCGAGGACGTCGGGAGGCAGCGGATTGCCGCCGCGCTTTTCCATCACGTCGGCTCCGGCTTCGCGCACGTCCCATTCGAGCTCGACCCCCGTCGCCTCGAGAACGCGCCGCGTGGCCTCCGTCAGCTCGGGCCCGGTGCCGTCGCCGGGAATGAGGACAACCCTGTGCGCCACGGCGCCCACTCTATTTAAGGTGCCTCGCATGTCGTTGCAGGAAGCCGCCGCCCAGGCCGACGCGCTCGCGCAGGCCGGCTCCGAGCGTGAGCTCTCGCAGCTACGCGCGCAGTGGGACGACGAGCTCGAGGCGGGGGCCCGCAGCACCGACTTCCGCGAGCGCGCACTCGCGTTTCGGGCGATCGGGATGTTCCGCTGGCGTGCGAAGGAAGAGCTGCTGCGGCGCGGGCTCGACGACGGGAGCCCGGCGGCTCGCGGCTCCGCGCTGCTCTCGCTCGAGCTCCTCTCGCGCGACCATCCGAGCACGGTGAACTCGGTGCGCCCGCTGTTGCACAAGATGCTCGCGAACGAAGACGAGAACTCCGCCGTGCGCCGGCTCGCGGTGATGGCGTTGAAGAACGGCTCGGCGCAGCGTGAGACGATCGTGCTGCTCGAGGGGCTCGCAGCGGACGACCGCGCGGACGGCGATCTCCGGCGGGCAGCCGGAACCGTCGCGCAGGGCCTCAAACGGAAGGCCCAGGAGAAGCGCTAGGGCTCTCCGGCGCTAGCCCGCGCAGCTCGTGCAGACGCGAGCCTGGATCTCGCGGCCGCAGGACGGACAGACGCGCCGCCGGCGGCGACGTTCGAGAGCGCTCTTCTGCAGCCCCGCGGTGATCATGAGCCAGGCGGCTCCGAGCGTGCTGACCGCGGCGATTGCGACGTGCGTATCGAGATGCATTGCCTACTTCCTGGTTCGTGTTGCCGAGTTCCTGCGTCGGGCGTGTGGGTGCGCCTGGAAATACAACTCACGCCGCCTGCGATCGGATACGTGCGTGTACAGCTCCGTCGTGGCGAGATCGGCATGACCGAGCATTTCTTGAACGGCTCGCAGGTCTGCGCCTCCCTCCAACAGGTGGGTGGCGAACGAGTGGCGCAGGAGGTGCGGATGGATGCGCTCGGGCTCGAGCCCGGCTTTGCCGGCGAGACGGCGCAGGACGAGGAAGACGCCGGCGCGCGTCAGCGGCCCGCCGCGGGCGTTGAGGAACAGCTCCTGCCGGTGGCGCCGGTCGAGGTACGGCCGCCCTCGTGCGAGGTACCGGCGGACGGCGTCCGCAGCCTCGCGTCCGATCGGCACGACGCGCTCCTTGCTCCCCTTGCCGAGGCAGCGGACGAGCCGGCTCTCGAGATCGACGGACTGCCGCTCGAGCGCGACCGACTCGCTCACCCGCAGGCCGGCGCCGTAGAGCAGCTCGCACAGCGCGCGGTTGCGGAGGTCGAGCGGCGTCGTCCCGACCGCCGCGTCGAGGAGGCGCTCGACCTCCGCGTGCGAGAGGGTGCGCGGCAGCGTCCGCCGGCGCTTCGGCAGCTCGACGTTCGCGGCGGGGTTGTCGGAGCGCGCCCCCAGGAGCACCTGATGGCGAAAGAAGGAGCGGACGGCGGCGAGCCGGCGCGCGATCGTCGTGGCGGCGAGGCCGTCGGCGCGGAGCTGGGCGACGTAGCCGGCAAGGTCGTCCGTCGTCGCGTTCACAGGCGAGCGGTCGAGCCATTTGGTGAGATCGGCGAGGTCGCGGCGGTACGCCTCCACGGTGCGCGGCGCGAGGCGGGCCGAAGCGAGGGCGAGAAAGCCCTCGACGGCCGGATCGGGTTCTCGTTTCGTCACGCGCGCTGACTTCGTCCCGGGAAGCGCGACGCCTGCTCGAATGTCCTTGTGGAGCGCGAGCGCAGACATGTCATTGTCTACGGCTTCGTCCAGGGGGTCGGATTTCGCTTCGCGGTCGAGCGCGCGGCGCGTTCGCGCGGGGTGACGGGCTGGGTGCGGAACCGTTCGGACGGGTCGGTCGAGGCGGTGTTCGAGGGCGAGCCGGACGACGTCGAGGCGCTCGTAGGCCTCTGTCGCCGCGGACCGCGCGGGGCCGACGTCGACCGCGTCGAGGTCGCCGTCGAGTCATCGGAGGGCCTGTCCGGCTTCCGCGTCGCGGGCTGAGGCGGCAGCCGTGGCCCACACGATCTCGCCGCGCATCAGATCGAGATCCTCGAGCTCGTCACGGCGCAGCCGCGCAGAGAGCCGGTCCCCGCCTCCGTCCGCGAGCTCGACTCGAGCGTCGGCGCCGAGCACGGCGATTCGCTCGACCTCGACCTCGACCGCACCGTCGCTCGGCCAGCGCCGCAGCACGATCTCGTGTGGCCGCACGAGCTCCGAGCCGAGGCGGACGGCATCGCCGACGAAGCGCAGGACGAACTCCGACGCAGGCGTGTCGTAGAGCTCGGCCGGCGCCCCCACCTGCTCGAGACGGCCATGGTCGAACACCGCGACGCGGTCGGCGACCTCCATCGCCTCCTCCTGGTCGTGCGTGACGAACACCGTCGTGACGTGCACCTCCTCGTGCAGGCGGCGCAGCCAGTCGCGCAGCTCCGCGCGCACACGTGCGTCGAGCGCACCGAACGGCTCGTCGAGGAGCAGCACGCGCGGTTTCGCCGCGAGCGCGCGGGCGAGCGCCATCCGCTGCCGCTGGCCGCCCGAGAGGCGCGACGGATATCGGTCCGCGAAGCCCTGCAGCTGCACGAGCTCGAGCAGCTCCTCGACCCGTTCGCGGACCTCCTGCTTCGGCCGCTTGCGGACCGTGAGGGCGAAGGCGACGTTGTCGCGGACGGTCATGTGCTTGAACGCCGCGTAGTGCTGGAAGACGAAGCCGACGTCGCGCCGCTGCGGCGAGAGGCCCGTCGCGTTCTCCCCGGAGAGCAGGATCTCGCCGGCGTCGGGGCGCTCGAGCCCGGCGACGATCCGCAGCAGCGTCGACTTGCCCGAGCCGCTGGGGCCGAGCACGGCGGTGAGCGAGCCGTCCGGGATCTCGAGCGAGACGTCGTCGAGGGCGAGAAAGGAGCCGAAGCGCTTCGTGACGTTGCGGATCTCGATCGACATCTAGAGGGCCTCCCTGGGGCGCGTGAGGGTCATCAGCACGAGCACGAGCACCGCGATCGCGGCGAGGACGACGGCGACTGCGTACGCGTCGCCGTTCTGGAAGTTCTGGATCATGTCGTCGATCAGCGTCGTGGCCGTCTCGGTCTTCCCCTCGATTTGGCCCGACACGACGGCCACCGCGCCGTACTCGCCGAGACAGCGCGCCGTGGTGAGGATGACGCCGTAGATCACGGCCCAGCGGATCGAGGGCAGCGTGATGCGCCAGAACCGCTGGCGGCGGGTCGCCCCGAGGGTCGCGGCCGCCTGCTCCTGCTCGGTGCCCAGCTCGCGCAGGACGGGGATCACCTCGCGGGCGACGAACGGCACCGAGACGAAGATGGTCGCGAGGACGATTGCGGGCAGCGCGAACAGCACCTGGATGCCGTGGGCCTGGAGCCACGGCCCGAACCAGCCGCTGCGGCCGTAGAGGAGGTAGAGCGCGAGGCCGATCACGACCGGCGAGACGGCGAGCGGAAGGTCGATGAACGCGTTCAGCAGCCCCTTGCCGCGAAAGCGACGGCGCACGATCGCGAGCGCGCAGAGCACGCCGAACACCGTGTTGAGCGGCACCGCGATGGCCGTCGCGAGCAGGGTGATCTCGAAGGCGTGCACCGTGTAGTGGTCCGAGAGGACCCGCCACACCGGCGCGAGTCCGTGTTCGAACGTGCGGTAGAAGACCATTCCGAGCGGCGCGAGCAGGATCACGAGCAGGTAGCCGAGCGCGACTGACCTGAGGCCGAGCCGGCTAGGCACGTTCGTGCCTCGTGACGAAGAAGCGGAGGGCGCCGACCGCGAGGAGCAGCACGAACGCCGCCGCCAGGAGCACGACTGCGACGGCCGAGGCTTCGGCGGCGAGCCCGTCCTGGATCACGTTGTAGACGAAGACCGAAGCAACCTCGGTGTGGGTGGTGCTGCCCGCGACGAGGACGACCGAGCCGATCTCGCCGAGCGCCCGGGCCAGCGCGAGGACGACGCCGGAGAGAATCCCCGGCAGCAGGTTCGGCAGCACGATGCGCCTGAACACTGCGAGTCGGCCGGCACCGAGCGACCGAGCCGCCTCCTCCATCTCCACGTCGAGCTCGAGCAGCACGGGCTGGACGGTTCTGATGACGAACGGGAGCGTGACGAAGCAGAGGGCGAGCACGATCGCCGTCCGCGTGAAGGCGACGTCGATCCCGACCGGTGAGCCGGGCCCGTACAGGGCGAGCAGCGTCAGGCCGGCGACGATCGTCGGCAGCGCGAAGGGCAGGTCGATCACGGCGTTGACGAGCGACCGGCCGCGAAAATCGTCCCGGACGAGCACCCAAGCCGTGATCGTCCCCAGCACGCCGTTGATCAGGGCGACGACGAGGGCCGCTCCGAAGGTGAGCTTCAGTGCCCCCACGGCTTCGGGGCTCGAGATCGTCTGCCAGAACGCGTGCGTCCCGTCCCGCTTCGACTCCCACGCGAGCGCCGCGATCGGCAGGACGACGATCACGGTCAGGAACGTCGAGATGAGGCCGACGGAGACGCCGGTGCTCGCCCGTCCGCTGCCCCCGACCCGGCGCGACGGCGCCGGCGCAGACGCCGTGACGGCGCTAATGGGTGGGACCTCCCACCGCCTGCTCGATCTTCACCATCCGGCCCGAGGCCAGGTCGAACCAGACCTTGTCGGCCTTCCGCCAGCCTCCGAAGAGCCGGTCCTGGATGTTGAAGGTCGGGCCGGTGTCGTACTTCTTGCGCCAACTCGCGAGGTCCGGGCGCTTCAGAACCGACTTGACCACGGGGCGGTAACCGTTGGCGGCGAAGATCCGCTGCTGCTTCGGCGCGTGGGCGTACTTGATGAACGCCTTGGCCGCGGCCGGCGCGTTCTTCGTCGCCACCATCGGCAGCTGGATCAGCATCGTCGGCTCCGGGACGACGAGCTTGCCCTGCTTGCCCGCGGCGAACGCCGCGTAGGCCTCGCTCTCGTAGGTGAGGAGGACGTCGCCCTTGCCCGAGAAGAACGTGTTCGCCGCGTTCGAGCCCGACGAGTCCTGGGAGACGACGTTCTTGAAGAGCTTCGTCACGAACTGGACCGCCCTTCGGTTGTTCAGCCCCGACTTGCGCGCAGCGCCGTAGGCGGCGAGGACGTTCCACTTCGCCGAGCCCGATGGGAACGGATCCGGCGTCACGACCTGCACTCCGGGCTTGACGAGGTCGTTCCAGCCGTGGATGTGCTTCGGGTTGCCCGGCCTAACGACGAAGGCGACGACGGAGTCTGCCGCGATCCCTCCGTACGGCGCCTTCGTCCAGCTCCTCGAGACGATCCCCGCGTCGGCGACCGTGTCGATGTCGAGCCCGGTCGAGAGGAACGCGACGTCGGCCGGCTGGCCGGCGGCGATCGCGCGAGCCTGCGAGCCCGAGGGGCCGTACGACTGCGCGAACGACACTCCCCGGCCGGCAGCCAGGTGCCCGAAGCGGCTGATGAGCTTCGCCAGCACGGGCTTGGGGGTGGAGTAGGCGACGAGGTTCACGGTCGTCCCCGCCGGCGTGGCCCGGTCGGCGCGTGCGGCGCTGCTCGCGCAGCCGAAGACGACGGGGAGGATCAGGGCGAAGGGGAGAAGCCGGCGCATCGGGCGAATCCTTTCTCGGGATTACCTACCGTCTTACTAGGTATTGACGATGCTGATAATTACCATAAGCAAGACCGCGCGACAAATCCCGAACAGAATTCGAACAGTCAGGTCTTGCGGGGCGTGCCGGCGATGTCCGCGAGCGTCGTCTCCTCGAGCACGCCGCGGATCTGCGTCCGCAGCTCGAGCCAAACGCCGCGCAGCCCGGCGGCGGCGCCTTCGTAGTCGAGCTCGTCGGGCCGTACCCCGCGCACGGTGGCTATCGGCCCCTCGAGCTCGCGGATCACCTCCGCGACCGAGATCTCCTCCGCTGGCCGCGCGAGCTGATAGCCGCCGACGGCGCCGCGCTGGCTCGCGACGAGTCCCGCGCTGCGCAACTGGGACAGGATGCTCTCGAGGAACTTCGGCGGGATTCGCTGGGCGGAGGCGAGCTGCTCGGCGGTCGTCAGGCCGGGCGGCGCAGCCGCCAGCTCCGCCAGCGCCCGCAGGGCGTAATCGACCTTGGCCGAGACCCGCACGAGGCCATTGTGCGGGAGCTACGACCTGGGATGCGAACGGTCGTAGACCCGGCGCAGGTGGCGCGGATCGACGTGGCTGTACACCTGGGTGGTCGAGAGCGAGCTGTGGCCGAGGAGCTCCTGGATCGTGCGGAGGTCGGCGCCGCCCTCGAGGAGGTGCGTGGCGAAGGCGTGCCGGAGCCGGTGCGGATGCGGGACGATCCGCCGTAGCGTGCTCGTGTCGAGCCGGCGTCCGCGGGCCGAGAGGAAGAACGCGTCGTCGGCGCCCTTTGCGAGCTCCGGCCGGGCTTCGCGCAGATAGCGGCCGAGCCAGAGCGCCGCCTCCTCGCCGAGCGGCACGGCGCGCTCCTTGCCGCCCTTGGCGTTGCGGACCCGCACGAGCTCCTGCTCGAAGTCGACGTCCCCGAGGTCGAGGCCCACCGCCTCGGCGCTGCGCAGGCCCGCCGAGTAGACGAGCTCGACGAGCGCGCGGTTCCGGAGCGGGACGGGGCCGTCGCCCTCGAGCGCCGCAAGGGTCTGCTCGATCTCGGCGGCAGCAGGAGCGTCGGGGAGACGGCGGGCACGACGCGGCCCGAGACGCGCGTCGGGGACGCGCTCCGGCCCGAGGGCGTGGCGCAGGAACGCGCGCACGGCGGCCAGCTTGCGGCCGATCGTCGCGGGCGCGAGCTTCCTGCCGTGCCGCGCTCCTCCCAGCGAGGCGACGTAGTCGGCGAGGACACGGACGTCGACCGACTCGAGGCTCGTCTCGCGGTCCTCGAGCCAGCGGCAGAACTCGTCGACGTCGGCGCCGTAGGCGCGCCGCGTGGCGTCGCTCAAGGTGGGCGAGGCGAGGAAGCGAGCGGCTGCAGCGGGTGCTTCCACGTCAGACGGTTCGCCGGGCGCCGGTCTCTTCCCTTCCGCTAGCGTCACTTTGTGATCGCGAAGCACGACGTGCTCGTCGTCGGAGCGGGCTGCGCAGGCATGCGCGCCGCGATCGCGGCCTTCGACGCCGGCGCCGACGTCGCGATGATCTCGAAGCTCCACCCGACCCGCTCGCATTCGGGCGCAGCCGAGGGTGGGATCAACGCGGCTCTCGGCAATGCGGCGGAGGACAACGCCGAGATCCATGCGTACGACACGGTCAAGGGGTCCGACTACCTCGGCGACCAGGACGCGATCCAGGTCTTCGCCGAGGAGGCTCCCGGAGACATCGTCCAGCTGGAGAACTGGGGCGCGTTCTTCTCCCGCCGCGAGGACGGCAAGCTCGCGCAGCGGCCCTTCGGGGCGGCCGGCTCGCCGCGGACGGTGTACGCGGCCGACATCACCGGCCACGTCCTGATCCAGGTGCTCTGGGAGCAGGTGTGCAAGCGCGACATCCCGGTCTACGAGGAGTTCTTCGCGTGGCAGCTCGTCGAGAACGACGGCCGCTGCCAGGGAGTCGTGTGCTGGGACCTGCTGCACGGCGGGCTCAAGACCGTCGGCGGCAAGACGGTCGTGCTCGCGACGGGCGGCGCGGGCCGGCAGTACCGCGTGACGACGAACGCGTACGCGTGCACCGGCGACGGGATGGCGATGGCGCTCCACGCCGGCCTGCCGCTCAAGGACATGGAGTTCATGCAGTTCCACCCGACGACGCTCTATCCGACGGGGATCCTGCTCACCGAGGGCTGCCGCGGCGAGGGCGCCTTCCTCATCAACAAGGACGGCGAGCGCTTCATGAAGCGCTACGCGCCGAACGCGCTCGAGCTCGCGTCGCGCGACGTCGTCTCCCGCTCGGAGCAGACGGAGATCGACCAGGGGCGCGGCATCGACGGCAGCGTGCTGCTCGACATGCGCCACCTCGGCGCCGAGCGCATCATCGAGCGGTTGCCCGGCTCGCGCGAGCTCTCGCTGACCTACGCGGGCATCGACCCGATCTACGACCCGGTGCCGGTCCGGCCGGGCGCGCACTACCACATGGGCGGGATCGAGACCGACAACGACGGCGCGACGGAGCTGACCGGCCTGTACGCGGCGGGCGAGTGCGCGTGCGTCTCGATCCACGGCGCGAACCGGCTCGGCGGCAACTCGCTCATGGAGACGATCACGTTCGGCCGGCGCGCCGGCACCTCGGCCGCGGAGTGGGCGCTCTCGCACACCACGGTCGAGGTTCCCGAGTCGGCCGAGCGCGACGCGGAGGCCCGGCTGCGAGAGCTGCTGGGACGCGAAGGCGGGGAACGGCCCTGGAAGCTGCGCGAGGAGCTGGGCACCTCGATGCTCGAGAACTTCGCCGTCTTCCGCACGGAGGAGGGGATGACGAAGCAGATCGAGATCCTCGAAGGCCTGCGCGAGCGGTATCCGAACGTCTACGTCGAGGACAAGGGCGAGGTCTTCAACAGCGACCTCACCCAGGCGATCGAGCTCGGGAACATGCTCGACACGGCGCTCTGCATGGTCACGGCCGGTGTCGTCCGCAAGGAGAGCCGCGGCGCCCACGCGCGGCCGCACGACTACCCGACGCGCGACGACGACAACTTCCTCCACCACTCGATCACGCGCTGGAAGGCCGGCGGCGTCGAGCTCTCGAAGTCGGAGGTCCGGTTCACGAAGTGGGAACCGCAGGAGAGGACGTACTGATGCAGGTCGGACTGAAGATCTGGCGCTACGACACGGCAACGGGTGAGCGCGCGCTGCGTGAGTACGAGATCGAGGCGCCCGAGGAGGCGACGCTGCTCGACTGCCTCGACATCGTCAAGGACCGCCACGACGGCTCGCTCGCGTACCGCAAGAGCTGCCGGATGATGATCTGCGGCTCCTGCGGCATGCGCATGGACGGGGCCGCCGTGCTCGCGTGCAAGACGCGGATGTACGACATCGCGCAGGAGGGCCGCGTGCCCGTGATCTCCGCGATGGGGAACCTGCCGATCGTGAAGGACCTCGTCGTCGACATGGATCCGTTCTGGGCGAAGTTCAAGGCGATGTGGCCGTGGCTGGAGCCCGGCTACGAGCGGCCCGAGGACGGACGCGAGTACCGGATCTCGCAGGAGCGGATGAACGTCGTGCACAAGGAGGCGCTCTGCATCAACTGCGGCTGCTGCGTCTCCGAGTGCAACGCGATGGAGTCCGACCCCGAGTTCCTCGGCCCGCAGGCGCTCGCGAAAGGGATGCGCTTCGTCGGCGACCCTCGCGACGGCGCGACCGTCGAGCGCCTCGAGCGCTACAGCCAGGAGCACGGGATCTGGGACTGCACGCGCTGCTACTTCTGCAACGAGCGCTGCCCCAAGGGCGTCGACCCGCGCGACGCGATCGCCAAGCTCGGGGCGGAGGCGATCCGGCTCGGCATCGACCGCGACATGGGCGCGAAGCACGCGAAGTGGTTCGTCCGCTCGGCCGAGACGACGGGGTGGCTGCGCGAGGAAGAGCTGATCCCGAAGACACAGGGGTACGTGTCGGCGATCAAGCAGCTGAAGTTCGGCGCCAGCCTCGCCCGGCACGGGAAAGTGCGTCCGGTTCCGATCCCGCACACCGCCAAGGACGTCGGCGAGGCGCGAAACCTGCGGAAGGTCGTCCGTGAGCAGGACCGGCAGGGCGCACTCGGCCATGTCCAGGGTGAGCGGGCGCTCGCGCGCCTCGACCACGGCCACGCGGGCGAGTCGCTCGAGGAGATCTACGCGCGGCCGGGCGCCGCGCCGCGGCCGTGGCTACCCGAAGTCGAGGAGGAAGCGAAAGCGTGAGCGCAACTGAGACGGTGAAGAGAGTCGCGTACTACAAGGGTTGTCTCGCGTCGCTCTCGGCGAAGGAGCTCGACAGCTCGACGAAGGCCCTCGCGCCCATGGTCGGGCTCGAACTCGTTGAGCTCGAGTCGGTGACGTGCTGCGGCGCGGGGGACATCCACGAGGCCGAGCCGGATTACTACCTCCACCTGAACGCGCGGATCCTGGCGTATGCGGAGGCGACGGGCTGCGACACGCTGATGACCGTTTGCAACGTCTGCACGCTCAACCTCCGCCAGGCGAACTTCATGCTCCAGGGCGACGAGGATCTGCTCGCGCGCGTGAACGAGAACCTCGCGACCGTGGGCGTTCCCGCGTACTCCGGCCAGGTCGACGTGCGGCACTTCCTCTGGGAGATCGCCGAAGGCGAGGGCTACGAGAAGCTGAAGACGGTCGCCCACCGCGGCCTCAAGGGCTTGAAGGTCGCGCCGTTCTACGGCTGCCAGATCCTGCGGCCGTCGAAGATCATGGGCTTCGAGGATCCGGATCGGCCGTGGTCGCTCGAGCGCATCATTGAGGCCTGCGGCGGCGAGGCGATCGACTACCCGGCCAAGATCAAGTGCTGCGGCTTTCCGATCATCGCGGCGCGCGAGGAGACGGCGCTCGGCGAGGTCATCCAGCCCGTCGAGCAGGCGATCGAGGCCGGAGCCGACGTGATGGTCACCCCGTGCCCGCTCTGCCATCTCTCGCTCGACGCGTGGCAGCAGAAGCTCGAGGCGTCCACCGGCCGGGCGTTCAAGATGCCGGTGCTCCACCTCGCGCAGCTCGTCGGGGTCGCGGCCGGGCTCGAGGAGTCGGAGCTGAAGTTCAAGCGCCACATCGTCGATCCGCGACCGGCGCTCGAACGGCTCGAAGTCTGAAGCGCGTCGTCGGCGGAGCGGTCGCCGCGGGCCTCGGCTGGGGTCTGCTCGAAGCCGGCTGGCTGCGCAGGCGAGAGCTCGAGGTCGCGCTGCCCGGCTTGCCGCCGGACCTGGACGGGCTCCGAATCGTGCATCTCTCGGACTTCCACTTCGGCGTCCCCTCGCCCGGCATCGGCGCCGCCTGGCAGGCCGCCGCCTGGGCGCGCGAACGGAAGCCGGATCTCGTCGCGATCAGCGGCGACCTGCTCACGCATCCGCGCGGCGAGCCGATGCTGCGGCGGCTCGTGCGAGTCCTACCCCGGCCGGCATTTGCGGTGCTCGGCAACCACGACATCGCGCTCAGCCGCGATCCGCAGGCGCGCCGGTCCGAGCTGCGCGACCTCGAGCCGGCGACCCTCCTCTACGACGAGGGACGGCTCGTCGAGGTGCGCGGCCGGAGCGTCTGGCTCGCCGGCGCCGATCCGCGGTTGATCGTTCGCGGCCGGCCGCGGCGCGATCCAAACCGTCTCGCCCGTGACGCCGACCTCTCGATCCTGCTCTGCCACTATCCGCGAGTCCTGGACAGCCTCGAGCCCGGCCGCTTCGACCTCGTGCTGGCCGGACACATGCACGACGGGCAGATCGCGCTTCCGTTCCCGGGCGGGAAGCTTCGCTTCGCGCATCCGAGCGCGCGGTACAACGCGGGCGTCTACCGGAGCGCGGCGGCGACGATGCACGTGTCCTCGGGGCTCGGCACGACCTTCGTCCCCTTCCGCTTCGCGGCGCGGCCCGAGGCGACGGAATTGACCCTGAGACAGAGCCGACCCTGAGACAGGGCTACCCTAGGCGCATGGCCGGTCAGGCGTCGATCTCGACCGAGATCCTCGCCCGTTACGCCGCTGACGCGGCGCGGGAAGTCGACGGGGTGCGAGGGCTCGCGGACAGTCCGCTGCCGCGGAGGCACGCGGTCCGGATCTCCGGCGGCGACGGCGCGGTCCGCGTCGAACTGCACGTCGTCACGGAGTGGGGGGCGTCGATTCCCGTCGTGGGCAGGCGCGTCCAGGCACGCGTGCGCGAGTACCTGCTCAGCATGGCCGACGTCGAGCCGGCGGCGGTCGAGGTCGTCGTGGACGCGGTGGGGCCGGCCCGGTGACGACCAGGATCTCGGGACTGACGGGCGCGACGCTCGAGACGGCGCCGTCCGTCTGCCACGAGTGCATCTGGTGGCAGACCCGCAACGGGCGCAGCGCCGACAAGCGCAAGTGGATTCGCGACGCGGAGGACGAGTGGGGCGCCTGGGGAACGGTCTACCACGACGACGACGGGCGGCTGCTCGGGTCGATGCAATACGGGCCGGCGGAGCTCTTCCCGCGCTCGCGCGAGCTGCCTGCGGGGCCGGCGAGCGACGACGCCGTTCTCGTCACGTGCGCCTACCTGACCGATCCGTCGCGGCCGTGGGTGATGCAGTCGCTCTTCCTCACCGCGATCGGCGACTCGCGCGAGCGGGGCGCTCGCGCGCTCGAGGCGTTCGCGTACCGCTATCCCGAGGGCGAGACGACCTTCGAGCGCTTCCACGTCCACCGCACGATCTTCCCGGCGCAGTTCCTCGCCGACTTCGGGTTCGTGCCGGTGCGGGCGAAGGGTCGCGTCGAGCTGGCGCGGCTCGAGCTCGGCGGGCTGCAACCGGTGGAGGAGGGAACGCGCGAGAAGGTGCTGGCTCGGGTGCAGGAGGCGTTCATGCCGGCGCCGACGCCGCAGCGGCCCTAGCCGAACGAACTCCGTACTCGGGCCAAACCGAAACTTGATCTTTCGCTAACCGCCCGGATCTACAGTCGGCGCGTCAACGGCGGCCTCAACCTGGAGGTACTAACGATGAAGCTCGGGCGGGTTCTTCTCGTTCTCTCTGCCGGGTTGGTGTCCGCACTGATGGTGGCGGCCGCGGCCTCCGGCTCGCAGCCGCAGATCACACAGAAGGCGCTCGAGGCTCCGCGCCCCGCGGGATCCCAGAACAAGGTCGGTCTGGTCGAGCGGGTCGTGTGCGCGTCGGCGGAGAACTGCGGAGCGCTTGGTCTGTCGCTCTACTCCGAGCTGGGCGGCAAGTGGAAGGCGAGCACCGTTCCGGTCGTCGCCCACACCGGAGCCGCGAATCTCCGCTCGCTCGACTGTCCGGCGGCAGGCAAGTGTGAGGCGGTCGCCTTGGGCGGTATCCAGCATGTCTTGCACGTGAGCGAGAACGGCCGGCACTGGACAGCCGGCGAGATCGTGCTCCCGTCCGACGCGGCGCCCGTGAATCCCCCGAGCGGCCCGTTGCCTCTGCTCGACTCGATTTCCTGCGCTTCGCCCGGCAACTGCGTCGCCGTGGGCCAATACCTGGGCAGCCGCATGACGCACCCTCTGCTCGTCACCGAGAGCGACGGAACCTGGGGTGCCGGCGTCGAACCGGAGCTCCCCGCGAACGCGGACACGAGCCCCGATCCGAACCAGCCGGAGGTCGGAGGCGGCCTCGACGTCGTCTCCTGTCCCGCTGCCGGCGACTGCACCGCAGTCGGCTGGTACACGAACAGGGACGCCGGCCACAGCGTCTACCCGTGGGTACTGACCGAGAGCGGCGGAACCTGGTCTTCCGGGCAGGACGCGCTTTTGCCTGGCGACGCGTCCATCCTGGGCGACCTCGACAAGGGCCCGTCCCCGTTCTTCGGCTTCACGGGACTCTCCTGCCCGTCCGTCGGAAACTGCACCGCGGTGGGCGGCTATGAGCACACGGACGGTGGGGAGGAGGGCCTGATCCTCACGGAGCGCGACGGGGTCTGGTCGGAGGGAGTCAAGGCGCCGCTCCCGCCGAACGCCGTGCCGAAAACCGAGAGTAACGAGTTCAACTCCCCGCTCGTCTCGGTCTCGTGCGCTGCGCCGGACGACTGCGCCGCCGTCGGCCGGTACGGCCCGGGCAGTCCGCGCGGCCTGCTCCTGACCGAGCGCGGCGGCACGTGGAAGGCGTCCGCTCTCCGCCTGCCCGCGAAGGCGAAGGCGCCGGGCGGCGTGTACCTGACCTCGGTCTCCTGCCCCTCGCGCGGCAATTGCGTAGCGGTCGGCCATTACCGCTGGAAGAGGGCGACGCACGGACTGCTCGTCCGCGAGCGCGGCGGGAAGTGGCAACGCGCCGTCAACGCGGCGGTGCCGAAGGGCGCGGCTCCCGCACGCAAGTCGCACACGTTCCTCAACTCCGTCTCGTGCCCGTCGAAGAGGGCCTGCACGGCGGGCGGCTATTACACCGACCGCTCCGGCAAGACGCAGGGTCTGTTGCTGAGCTTGCGGCTGCGCTAGCGGGCGGCGGCGCGGGCGGGCTCGAGCAGGAGCTCGGCGATCTGGAGGGCGTTCAGCGCTGCGCCCTTGACGAGGTTGTCGCAGGCGAGGAAGAGCACGAGGCCGTTGCGCTCGGCGGCGCGATCCGGGCGGATCCGGCCGACGAGCACGTCCTCCGTCTCAGCTGCCGCGAGCGGGCTCGGTGTCTCGACCAGGCGCACCCCGTCGGCGCCGGCGAGCACCGCTTCCGCCTGCTCGGGCGAGAGTGGCTCCTCGGTCTCGGCCCACACCGACTGGGCGTGGCCGACGAGGATGGGAACACGCACCGTCGTGGCGCTGACGGGCAGTTCGGGCAGCTCGAGGATCTTGCGCGCCTCGGCCCGGATCTTCGACTCCTCCTCGGTCTCGTCGCCTTCCCACGTCCAGTCGAACTCGAGGTCGTGCTCGTCGACCGGCTCGTCCCGCAGCTGCTCCATCCGCTGGGCACCCGCGCCCGAGACGGCCTGGTAGGTCGAGAGCCGCACGCGCCGCAGCCCGGCCGCGTCGTGCAGCGGCTTGAGGACGCAGGTGAGCGGGATCGTGGAGCAGTTCGGGTTGGCGACGACGCGGGTCGTCTCGATCGCCTCGCAGGCGCGCTCGCCGTTCACCTCGGGGACGACGAGCGGGTAGCCGTCCTCGAGCCGGTAGGCGCTCGACTTGTCGACGACGAGGGCGCCGCCTTCGACCGCGTGCGGGACGAGCTCGCGCGAGGCGGTCGTGCCGCAGGAGAAGAGTACGAGGTCGAGGCCGCCCGCCGCGAGCGCCGCCGGTGTCGCCTCCTCGACGACGATGCCGCCGTCGAGCCGCCGGCCCGCCGAACGGGCCGAGGCGAAGGCGCGCACGTTCGCGTAGCCGTGCTCGCGCAGGAGCCGGAGGGTGACGGTGCCGACCGCACCCGTCGCGCCGACGATCCCGATCCGTGCGTCGCGGCTCACGCGGCTCCGAGCTCGAACGCGTCGTGCAACGCCGCGACCGCCTTCGGCACGTCCTCGGTGCGAACGTGGCACGCGATCTTGATCGGGGACGTGGAGATGACCTCGGGCTCGACCCCGATTCCGCCGAGTGTGGCGAACGCCTGCGCCGCGATTCCGGGATGGCTCTTCATGCCGGCGCCGACGAGGCTCACCTTGCCGAGGTCGTCGCGCATCGACCACTCGACCTCGAGCCCGCCGAGCAGCTCCTCGCACGCCTCGCGATCCTCGACGGGCGCGCTGAACACGATCTCGTCGGTCGAGACCTGGAGGATCGTGTCGACGTTGACGTTCGCCGCGGCGAGGCGCTCGAAGAGGCGCGCCGCGTCGATGCGCCGCACACGGTAGAGAGGCTCGCAGTCGGTATGCGCGACGCCGCTGATGATCGCCTTCTCGAGCACGGGATCCTCCTCGTCGACGATCCACGTCCCCTCGGCGTCGGAGAACGTCGACCGCACCTGCAGCCGCACGTCGTGATTGCGCGCGAACTCGACCGAGCGTAGCTGGAGCACCTTCGCACCGCTCGCCGAGAGCTCGAGCATCTCCTCGTACGTCACCGCGGGCAGGCGCCGCGCGTTGGGGACGAGTCGTGGGTCGGCGGTGAAGACACCCTCGACGTCGGTGTACATCTCGCACGCGCCCGCGCCGAGCGCTGCCGCGAGCGCGACCGCCGTGAGGTTCGAGCCGCCGCGGCCGAGCGTCGTCACGTCGTGCGAGTCGGCCGAGACCCCCTGGAACCCGGCGACGAGCACGATCTTCCCGGCGTCGAGCGCGTCGTTGATGCGCGTCGCGCGCACCTCCGCGATCTTGGCCTTGCCGTGGACGGTGTCGGTGACGATGCCCGCCTGCGAGCCGGTGAGGGAGATCGCCTCGTGGCCGAGGTCGTGAACCGCCATCGCGCAGAGCGCGTTCGAGATCCGCTCGCCGACCGAGATGAGCATGTCGTACTCGCGCGGATGGGGGCGAGGCGAGATCTCGTGCGCCAGCCGGATGAGCTCGTCCGTCGTGTCGCCCATCGCCGACAGGACGCCGACGACGCGTCGGCCGTCCTCGTGCGCGCGCACGAGTCGGCGTGCGACCTCTCGGATCTTCTCCGTGTCCGCGACCGACGTGCCCCCGAACTTCATCACCACGATGTCCGGTCCGCCGGACGCGGCGTCGGCGGCGATCTCGGGAACCGTCTCGTAGTGTGTCGCCGCCATCGCTACATCTCCCGGCGGCCCGCGAGCGCCCGGCCGAGCGTCACCTCGTCGGCGTACTCGAGGTCGCCGCCCACCGGTAGCCCGCTCGCGAGGCGCGTCACGCGCACCCGGTCGCGCAGGCGGCCGGCGAGGTACGACGCCGTCGCCTCTCCTGTCGCGTTCGGGTTCGTGGCGAGCACGACCTCGACCACCCCGTCGCTCTGGACGCGGTGCATGAGCTCGTCGATCCGCAGGTGCTCGGGCTCGACGCCGTCGAGCGGGGAGAGGGCGCCGCCGAGCACGTGGTAGAGGCCGCGGAACTCGGCCGTCCGCTCGAGCGAGACGACGTCGACCGGCTGCTCGACGACGCAGATCGTGGTGCGGTCTCGCCGCGCGTCGAGGCAGATCGCGCACAGCTCGTCCTCGGTGAGGTTGCCGCACTCGCGGCAGAACCGCACGCGCTCCTTCACGTCCTCGATCGCACCGGCGAGCGCCAGGGCCTCCTCTTTCTGTGCCTGGAGGAGATGGAACGCGAGCCGCTGCGCCGTGCGGCTCCCGATCCCGGGCAGGCGCGTCAGCTGCGCGACGAGGTTCTCCACCGAGGGGCTGAACATGCGCCCGCAGGGTACTCGCCTGCTCCGGACAGGCCTTTCCTTGTAACAGTCTGTTACTTGCCGGCGCTTCAGCGAGGGCTGAAGTCGAAGGCCCAGCCCCAGATCACGACGCCGATCAGCGCGAGGACGATGATCGCCCAGAGCCAGTTCAAGAGGTGCGGGCCGCGCACGGTGCGCCGCGGTGGGGGTGTGCTCACTCTCCGAGCCCGGGGAGGCCCAATCCCCCGGGGTCGAGCCCGCCGAGGCCCATGTCGCCGAGCATCTGCTGCGCCTTCGCCTCGACCCCCGCGCGCGCCGAGCGAAGAGCTTCGTTCACGCCGGCGAGCACGAGGTCGCCCAGCGCCTCGGGATCCGCCGGGTCGATCGCGTCGGGGGAGATCTCGATCGCGAGCACGTCGCCTGCCCCGTTCGCCGTCACCTTGACGAGGCCGCCGCCGACCGACGACTGCGCGGTCTCCTGGGCCGCCTCGTCCTGCATCCGTTGCACCTGCTCCTGCATCTGCGCGGCCTGCTGCATCAGCTTGTCCATGTCGAAGGAAGCCATGCGAGCTAGCTTTCCCGCTCGCGCGCATCGAATGTCTCCTTCAGGAGTTCCAGAATCCGCTCCTCCCCGGGCGGCTCCTCGTCGGCGGCCGCCGACTCGCGCGCCTCGCCGAGCCCGAAGACGAGCTCGAGCCGGCGCCCGGTGACGTCGTAGAGCGCGTCCGCGAGCAGATCCGCGTTCTTCGGGTCGCGCACGAGGTCGAGGTGGAACTGCGCGGTCGGCGGGAATTCGAGCGTGAGCGTGTCCCCGCTCAAATCCGCCGGACGTGCCTCGCGCAGGAGCGACGCGGTCGGGATGCCGCCGCGCTCCTCGACCGCCGGGATGATGCTGTGCGCCCACGCCTCCTGGAGCTGCGAGAGCTCGAGCGCCGGCGCGCCGACCGGAACCGGAACGGGCGCGGGTTGCGGCGCAGGCTCGGGATCGGCGGAGGCCCGAGGCGGTGCTTCCGTGACGGGCGGCGGCGCGACCGCGGCTGCCGTTCCCTGCTCGAGCCGCTCGAGCCGGAAGGCGATCGACTCGCGCGAGAGATCGCTCGCCGGACGGGTCACCTTGACGAGCGCCAGCTCGAGCGGCAGGCGAGGATCGCCGCCCTGGCGCATGTCGTCCACGGCCACCGCGAGCAGGTCGACGAGGCGCAGGACGGAAGCCTCGTCGAGCTGGGCTGCCTGCGCCTTGAGCCGCTCCCGCGCCTCTTCGCTCGTCGCCGCCGCATCCGGCACGTCGCCCAGATGCTGCGCGAGCATGAGCTGCCGCAGATGCTCGATCAGGTCGAGGACGAGCCGGCCGAGGTCGTGGCCGCGCTCGGACAGCTCCTCGACGTACGTGAGCGCGCCGGCCGTGTCCCGGTCGATCACGAGGTCGCAGAGGCGGAAGAGCGCCTCTTCCTCGACCGTTCCGAGCAGCTCGAGCACGGCCTGCACCGTGACCTTCTTCCCGGTTGCGGACGCGAGCTGGTCGAGCGTCGACTCGGCGTCGCGGTAGGCGCCGCGGCCGCCCCGCGCCACGAGCGCGAGCGCCTGGTCGGGGACGTCGATGCCCTCGGCGTCGGCGACCCGGCGAAGCTTCACGACGAGCTCCTGCAGCCGCGGCCGCTGGAAGACGAACGTCTGGCAGCGCGAGCGAACGGTCGGCAGCACCTTCGAGAGGTCGGTGGTGCAAAAGACGAAGACGAGATGCGGCGGCGGCTCCTCGATCAGCTTCAGGAGCGCGTTCCAGGCGGCATCGGTCAGCTGGTGCGCCTCGTCGAGGATGTAGACCTTGTAGCGCCCCTCGACGGGCTGCAGGACGACGCGGTCGCGGATCTCGCGGATGTCGTCGATACCGCGCTGCGAGGCGGCGTCCATCTCGATCACGTCGAGCGAGGTGCCCGCGGCGATCGCGCGGCACGCGTGACACGTCCCGTCGGGCGTAGTCGTCGGCCCCTGCGCGCAGTTGAGGCACTTCGCGAGGATCCGCGCCATCGAGGTCTTGCCGGTGCCGCGCGGCCCGGCGAAGAGGTACGCCTGGCGCACGGCATCCGCCCCGATCGCGTTGCCCAGCGTCCGGACGACCGCCTCCTGCCCGACGACCTCCTCGAAGCTCTGCGGACGGTACTTCCGGTAGAGCGCAGCCACGAAAACGATCATAGGGACCAGGCGACCCGCACACCTGAGAGGGACTACTTAGCGCTGCTTCCTCCCGGATCTGACGCGGTTCGCAGGCTCCCACTGCACGGGGCCTGGCCCGGCGGCCAGTGTAGCCTCGGGCCTCATGCCGGACGATGCGCGCCGCGCGCTCCTGACGAGATTCTTCGACCACGCGCCGACGTTTCCGCCGGCGAGCCTGCCGCCGGCCGAGGCGCTCGCCGAGGATCGCCGCGCACGGCAGAGCGAGCACGCCTGGCTGCTCGGGCGGCTCGTCTGGCCGGCGGCGCAACTGTTGGAGCTGCCGCAGGACGAGGGACGAGCGCTCGCCGTCGTCGACAGCGGCGGCGAGCGTCAGGACGATGCCGTCTATCTCGAGGGCGTCTCGCTCGACGAGGTCGCGGCGCGCGGTCTGCGCGCGAAGATCCGCTGCGGGGGACAGCGCGTCCCGCCGGCGGACGAGCTCGCCGAGTTCATCCGCGGCTGCCGCTCGCGCGGCCTCGTCTTCAAGGCGACCGCCGGCTTGCACCACGCGTATCCCACCGCGCCCGGCGAGCACGGCTTCCTCAACGTCCTCGCGGCTGCAGTGTTCGGCGACGAGGAGGAAGCGTTGCGCGAGCAGCCGCCGGCGTTCGCGCTCGATGCGACCTCGTTTCGGTGGCGCGACCAGGAGGCGCAGCCGACTCGCCTCTCCGATGTCCGCGCCTCGCTCTTCCACTCGGTGGGGACGTGCTCGTTCTTCGAGCCGGTCGAGGAGCTCGAACAGCTGGGAATCCTCGCGTGACCGGGTTCGGTGCCTGCGCGAAGGGATTGCTCTGGCGGGAGGGCGCCGAGACGGTCGACCTCTCGGGGCTCGGCGACGTCTTCGCGCTGCCGACGCTGAACCCCCTCATGGCCCAAGGACGTCCGGCGTGGGAGGACGCAATCGCCGCCGCGCGTGCCCACGACGGGCCGCGTATCTCCGACGACGATGCGCGGCTGCGGCTGCCGTTCGAGGTCGCGGACTACGTCGACTTCTACTCCTCGCTCGAGCACGCCACGAACCTCGGCCGTATGTTCCGGTCCGACCAGGAGCCGCTGCTGCCGAACTGGCGCTGGCTCCCGGTCGCGTACCACGGCCGGGCGGGGAGCGTCGTCGTCAGCGGGACCGACGTCCTCCGGCCGCGCGGCCAGCGAAAAGCGGCCGACGAGAGCGCGCCGACGTTCGGCCCGAGCCGTCGCCTCGACTTCGAGCTCGAGCTCGGGTTCGTCGTCGGCGTCCCGACGGAGCTCGGCGACACGGTCTCGGTCGCGGCGTTCGCGGATCACGTGTTCGGCGTGGTGCTCGTCAACGACTGGAGCGCACGGGACATCCAGGCCTGGGAGTACGTGCCGCTCGGCCCGAATCTCGGCAAGTCGTTCCAGACCTCGATCTCGGCTTGGGTCACGCCGCTCGCGCTGCTCGAGGAGGCGCGCGTCGAGGCGCCGCCGCAGGATCCACCGCCGCTCGAGCACCTCGCGGGGGGTCGCGACTGGGGACTCGACCTCGCGCTCGAGGTCGAGCTGAACGGCGACTCGCTCTCGCGCGGGAACGCGCGGACGCTCTACTGGACGTTCCCACAGCAGCTCGCCCACGCGACGTCGAACGGCGCGAGGCTGCGCACAGGCGACCTGATGGCGTCCGGCACCATCTCGGGCGCCGAGCCGGGCTCGGAGGGGTCGATGATCGAGCTCTTCCGCGGGGAGCGCTTCCTCGAGGACGGCGACGAGGTCGTGTTGCGCGGCCGGGCCGCGAACGGCGTCGAGCTCGGCGAGGTGCGCGGGCGCGTCCGCCGAACCTGATCGCGTCCCCGTGCGAATATCGGCGGATGCCGCCCGCCTACCGCTTCCTCGACCGCTGGGTCGTGCGGGCGCCGATCGAGCGCGTCTATGACGCGCTCGGGGACGTGCTCGCGTACGAGCGGTGGTGGACCGACTTCGTCGTCCGCGCGACCGGCGACGAGGCTCCGCCCGAGCCCGGCAAGAAGAACGAGCTGCTCGTGAAGGCGTATCTCCCGTACAAGGTCGAGTTCGGCCTCGAGGTGCTCGAGGCCGAGCGGCCCACGCGCATCCTGTCGCGCCTCTCGAAGGACTTCGACGGCACCGGCGACTGGACGCTCGAGGAGGCGGACGGCGCGACGGTGGCGACGCTCGACTGGCGCCCTGCGGTCAATCACCCGCTCATTCGCCATCTCACGCCGGCGCTGCGGCCGCTCTTCCGCTCGAATCACAACTGGGCCATGCGTCGCGGGGAGCGGCAGATCCGCGAGTACCTCGGCGCGTCGTAGGCGGGGCAGCCGCTTCTCGGCCGCTGCCGGGCCGAATCAGGCGTTCGGGCTTCGCAGCGGTTCCTGCGTCGCGCGCAACGCGTCGAGAGAGCGGCGGATCTCTCGCGTCAGGATCTCGTACATCGTCGGCTCGATGATCTCGAGCGCCGACCGGAACGTCGCCTCGGCGTCGTCGGCCCGGCCCTGCGCCGCCAGCACGAGACCGCGCGCGTGCAGCAGGGATGCGCTGGTCCAGACGTCCCCGCGGCTCACCCGCCGCTCCGCCTCGTCGACGAGCTTGTCCGCTTCGTCGACCTTCCCCAGCTCGACCAGGACCTCGGCGAGCCCCCGCTCGGCCTCGACGAGGAATCCCTGCTCGTGGGTGTTGCGCAGCCGCCGTACGGACTCCCGGAAGGTCTTCTCCGCGGCCGCAAGGTCACTGCGCTGCTTGTAGACGGAGGCGAGGTTGGACAGCGTCCACCCGTATCTCCCGGCGGCGCCGATGTCGTCGAACATCTCGAGGGCCCGGCGGAGATAGTGCTCGGCCTCGTCCGACTCGGCCTCGCCGAAGCGGCGCCCGTGGACGGCGAGCGCGTACCCCATGGCCTCGCGGCTGCCGCTGGCCTCGGCGAGCGACTCGGCCTCGGCGAGCAGCGCGATCGAACCCTCGACGTCGCCACGCACGCCCGCGATGGCGGAGAGCTGCGTGCGGGCGAGGCTCTCGAGATCCGGCCGCATCGCCTTGTTCGCGAGCTCGAGCATCGCCTCGGCGTGCGTGGTCGCGCCTTCGCCGTTGCCGAGCCACCAGTAGATCGTCGTGATGAGCGAGTGCGCGTCGTAGAGGCCGACGAGCTCGTCGTCGGGGAGGATCGCAAGCGCCTCGTCGGCGAGGTCGTGGGCGCGGGTGACGTCTCCGTCCGTGTGGAGGGCCAGATCCGCGAGCAGCACGAGCGCTCGTCCCTCGATGTCGGGCAGGCCCTCGGCGCGCGCCTCGGCGAGCGCCTCCTCGGCTTCCTCGCCGACCGTGGGAACGTCGGCGAGCCGCCAGGCCGCGTGCGCTGCGTAGTAGCGGCGGACCGCGTTCGGCTCGAGCTCGACCGAACGGAGCAGCATCCGGCGAGCCGCTCTCCACGCGCCGCGGCGGAGCGCCCGTCGCCCGGCGCCCTTGAGCGCCTCCGCAGCCGATGTTGCGAGCTCCTCCGGCACGGCCCCGTCGAGCTCCGCGAGCAGCGCAGTCGCCCGGTCGAGATGGTGGGCGCGGATGTCCGCCAGCTCTTCCGGCGCCCGCTCCTCGACCCACCTGGCGAAGTCCTGGTGCTCGCGGGCACGCCGCTGCTTGGTCATGCCGCCGTAGGCGACGTCGCGGATCAGGACGTGCTTGAAGCGGAACGCGCGGTCGCCCGAGAGGGTCGCGTGCTCCTCGGGCGCGACGAACTCCCGCTCGAGGAGGCATTCGAGGAGCTCGGCGACCGCCAGGTCGGGCACGAGCCGCTCGAGCGCGCCTTGATAGAAGACGCGACCCGCGAGCGCTGCGCTCTGGAGGAGCCGCTTCTCGGCCGAGTCGAGCGCGTCGATCCGGGCGGCGATCAGGGCCTGCAGCGAGTCGGGAACGGCTTGCAGGCCGCCGCCGTCGCGAAGCGCGCGTGCGATCTCCTCGAGGAAGAGCGGATTGCCCTCCGCGCGCTCCAGCACGAGCGCGAGCTGCGCAGGCGGCACCTCGCTGCTGCTGAGGAGCGCGGCGACGAGATCTTCGGACTCGGCTCCCCCGAGCGGAGCGAGGTCGATCGAGCTGGCGCTCCGGATGCCGCCGGCCCAGGCGGGGCGGGCGTCGAGCAGCTCCGGTCGAGCCAGCGCGACGATCAGTACGGGGACGTCGCGCAGCGAGCGGGCGAGGTGCTCGATCACGTCGAGCAGCGGCTCCTCGGCCCAGTGGACGTCCTCGAAGACGAGGACGAGCGGCTGCGCCTCGGCGAGCTGCTCGGCCCAGCGGAGCGCGGCCCAGCTCAGCTCGCCCGGGGTGCGCTCGCCTTCGGCGGCTCCGAGCACGCCCAGGGCGGCCGCGAGCAGGTCGGCCACCGCCTCGCTCTCGCACGAGGCGCGGAGCTTCTCGAAGGCGTCGCCGACGGGGTCGTCGTCCTTGATCCCCGCGCTGGCCTTGATCATCGACGCGAGCGGCCAGTAGGTCACGCCCTCGCCGTAGGGGAGCGTGCGCCCGGAGAGCGTCGTGACGCGCTCGGCTCCCTCGAGGAACTCGTTCACGAGCCGCGTCTTGCCCAGGCCCGGATCGCCGAAGATGGTCACGAGCTGCGGGCGGCGGTCGCGCACGGCGCGCGCGAGCGAGTTCTCGAGCAGCTCGAGCTCGGCCTCGCGGCCGACGAACGGCGTGGCGACGAGGCGGCTCGAGTCGTGGACGCGGACTGCGCGCCAGGTCCACAGAGGCTCGGCCCGTCCCTTCACCTCGACCGGGCCGGCGTCGTCGACCTCGACGCCGCTCGCGGCCAGCCTGCGCGCTGCGGGGCCGAGCAGGATCTCGCCCGGCTGCGCGGCCTGCTGCAGCCTGGCTGCGAGGTTCACCGCCTCGCCCGTCGCGAACGTCGAGTCGCCGTCGTCGATCACGAGCTCTCCCGACTCGACTCCGATCCGCACCGTCAGCCCGAGCTCGTCGACCCTCGAGACGATCTCGAGTGCCGCGCGGGCGGCGCGCTCGGCGTCGTCCTCGTGCGCGACCGGCACTCCGAAGGCGGCCATCACCGCGTCGCCGGCGAACTTCTCCACCGTCCCGCCGTGAGCCTTGATGCGGCCCGAGACGACCTCGAAGTAGCGGTTCACCCGCTGGCGGACGACCTCGGGGTCGGCACTCGCGACGAGCCCGGTCGAGTCCACGAGATCGGCGAAGAGGACGGTTGCGACCTTGCGTTCCACGTCCCGAACTTTACGGGCGACGGTGGAGTCGGCCGAGGCCGCCCCGGGGACCCTCGCCCGGCGCGCCAGTCCGCGCGCCAGTCGCTTTCGGCCGGCGCGCCGCGCTGGCGAGCGCGGGTGAGCGGGACGCGCCGTGCGGTTGATCGAGGCCCTGTTGACAACGAACCTCCCCACGGCGTTAGATCGCGATGGCACCTGCGGCTCGTGTGCTGAAACCTCAGGGGAGCTGGGAGGATCGGCAAAGTGAGCAGAGGGGCGTTTGTAGGTCGTCGCGTCGCGTTCGCGCTGTCCGTCGCGATAACGCTGGCTTTGGCAGTAGGCGTAGGGGCCGGAAAGGCAACGTTGATTGGCCCGGGCGGCGGAGTCTGTAGCGGCTCCGCCGGCGGTATGTCGGCCACCAAAACCCTCGACGCCACGACGGTCGCGGTGACCTGGTGTTGGAACGGCGCCGACAACCTCACCTATCTGTCCGTCGACGCCTCGCAGGCGTCGCACTGGAGCATCTACCTCCCGACCTACATCTCGCTCGACAACAAGACCGGCGGGGTGGGCGCCCACACATTCAGCGAGAACTTCACGTCGCACTGGTTGACCGGAACCTGTGAGGTAAAGGTCGGCTACTGGCTCCACGTGGTCGGAGGGAGTCAGACCATGGACTTCGTTGAGACGAGCAACAGTGAAGGAAGCTGCGGATAGGCCGCTCGCTGCGCCGAACCTACGTGCGAACCGTCACCGCGAGGGAGGATAGAAAGCCCCTGGTTTACCGGGCTTTCGCTCAAACGAGACGATGCGATGGGCGCGGCTGGGATCGAAGCACCCCCGCCCGCTTCCCACCGACAGGCGCTCTGAGCAAGAATCGCCCCACCTGCAGGCACTTTTTCGACCCGCGGGAGAGGTGCCGATTCGCCTTGGACGGCTTTCTGTGGGTTCTCGTGTGGTCTATACGTGGTCTGCGGCCGTTGCTCGTGCCGTAAACGCTGGTCGTTCATCGCACCTTGGGTGCATATGCGTCTCCGCATGTTGTTCGTCCGAAGAGGCCGCTCGATGCTTAGCGTGGCGAAGCTGACTCTCGGCCAGGAGGCCTACTACGAGCAGCAGGTCGCTCGAGGGGTGGACGACTACTACGCGGGTCGCGGCGAGTCGCCGGGGATCTGGGCCGGCAGTGGTTCGGCGACGCTGGGGCTGGTCGGCGTCGTTGGAGACGGTCACTTGGGGACGCTGCTGCGCGGGGTCAACCCTGCGAGCTCGGAGCGGCTGCGCGCGCCGGTGCGGGAGCGCACGATCACGGTGCGAACGCTCGACCTCGACACGGGCGAGTGGCGCGAGGAGCCGAAGCAGCTCAAGCCCGTCTCTGGTTTCGATCTGGTGTTCTCCTGCCCGAAGAGCGTCAGCCTCCTGCACGCGCTCACGGACGACGAGCAGGTGCGGCGGGAGATCGGTGAGGCGCACGAAGCGTCGTGGCAGGCGGCGCTCGCCTATCTCGAGCGGGAGGCGTGCATCGTGCGTCGCGGCAAGGGCGGAGCTATTCGCGAGCACAGTGCGGGGTTCGTGGCGGCGACGTTCCGGCACCGGACGAGCCGCGCGCAGGACCCCCACCTGCACACGCACGCGGTCGTCGCGAACATAGCGCGCACCGGCGACGGCGAGTGGCACGCCCTCGACGGCGAGGCGATCCTCAAGACCTACCGGCTCGCAGCCGGCTATCTGTACGAAGCCAACCTCCGCCACGAGCTGACGCTCCGGCTCGGTGTCGAATGGACTCAGCCCGTCAAAGGCATGGGCGAGCTCGTCCGCGTCCCGAAGGATGCGATCCGCGCCTTCTCGACCCGCCGCCGGTCGCTGCTCGAGCACATGGAAGCGCGCGGCACAGAGGGCTTCGCGGCGGCGCGGGTTGCGGCGCTCGCAACCCGTGAGCGGAAGGAGCCGGTCGACCTGCCCCGGCTGCGCGAAGACTGGAAGGCGCGGGCCGCCGAGCAGGGCCTCGGCCGCCGCGAGCTCGACGTACTCGTCCAGCACGGTCGGTCCGCGCGCGAGCCTCTGGACATCGAAGAGCTCGCGGATCGGCTAGTCGGTGATAAGGGTCTCACCGCGAGGCAGACGACGTTCATGCTGCCCGAGCTGGTGCAGGCAGTGGCGGGATCGTCGACGGAGGGCGCGGATGTCGAACAGGTCCTCGGCGTTGCCGACGAGCTTGCGCGCTTCCCCGGCGTCGAGCTGGTCGATCCGGGCGAGCCGGGACGGCCGAGCAGGTACACGACGTGCGAGCTGCTGGCAGTTGAGCGCGACGCCCTCGAGCTCGCACGCGCTGGCCAGAACGTCGGCGCGCCCGGCCTGGAGCGCAGGGAGCTCGCGCGGAGGCTGATGCAGACGCGCGGGCTAAGCAGTGAGCAGCGGATGCTCGTGCACGAGGCTTCGACGCGACCCGATCGGGTTGTCTGCGTCATCGGTGTCGCCGGTGCCGGTAAGACCACAGCCCTCGCCGCGCTCGCCGAGGCTCACGCGGAAGCCGGGATTGCGGTGCTCGGCGCGGCACCGAGCGGGCGCGCCGCCGACGAACTCCAGACGGCGACCAACATCCCCAGCCGCACGCTCCACCGGATGCTGCTCGACGCCACCGAACAGCCACTCCCTCGCGGCTGCGTGCTCGTTGTCGACGAGGCGGGGATGGCGGAGACGCGGGTGCTGGCGCCGTTGCTGCGGCTCGTCGAGGAGGCCGAGGGGAAAGCGCTCCTGGTCGGCGACCTGGCCCAGCTGCCGGCGGTCGGCGCCGGCGGCCTCTTCCCCGCTCTCTGCGAGGAACTGGGCGCGATCGAGCTTGCCGGCAACCGCCGCCAGCGCGACCCGCTCGAACGCCAAGCGCTCGCCCGGCTACGCCAAGGCGATCCCGAGCCGTATCTCACCCAGGCCGCTCGCACCGGCCGTCTCAGCGTCGACGAGGGCGCGACCGCGGCGAAGGAGCGGCTGCTCGCCGACTGGTGGCAGGAGGCCAGCCGCGACCGCAGCCGAAACGTGATGCTCGCCTACCGCCGCGACGACGTACATGACCTCAATCACGCAGCTCACGAACTGATGCTCCGCAGCGGGCGTCTCGGCCATCAAGCCGTGAGCTTCGAAGCGTGCGAGTTCCGGACCGGCGACCGCGTCGTCTGCCGCCGCAACGACATTCGACTCGGGTGCCGCAACGGCATGCGCGGCACCATCGTCGACCTCGACCAGACGACGCTCACAATGCGCGCCGGCAACGGAGCTCGGCGGCAGATCCCGCACGACTATGCGGCCGAGCACCTCGACTACGCCTACGCGCTCACCGGCCACGCTGCTCAGGGAGCAACCGCCGACCGCGCGTTCGTCCTGCTCCCGGACCGCGGCGCCCTGCAGGAGTGGGGCTACGTTGCCTGTAGCCGCGCCCGCCTCGAGACGCGCCTCTACCTCGCCGACCGCGACGCGCTAGAACGCGAGACGCCGCTGCTCCAGCCCGACAAGTCCGCGCCGCCCGAGCGCGCAGCCCGGGCCCTTCAACGCAGCGCCAGCGAGTCAACCGCGTTCGACTGGCGCCCGAAGCGGCGCGACACCGTCCTCAGCTGGATACGGCAGGAGCAGGAGCAGCTCGAGCGTCAACGTGAGCGAACGACGGAGCAACTGGCCACCGCCCGATGCCAGCTCGAGGATCTGCACTGGTGGAACCGTGACCGCAGGGCGGGGCTCGAAGCCGAGATCGCCCGTCAGGAGAAGGCACTTGGTCAGGCCGACGCGAAGGCCGAACAGCTCCGCCGGACCGCAGAGCGACGGACGCAGTCCCTCGCCTTCGCGCGTCAGCGCGACCAACTCGTACGCTCGCCTGCACCGGAGCCGCTACTCCGCAGCCCGGAGATCAAGTTCGGCCGCGAGCCCCCCCGACTCGGACTTGAACGGTGAGCGTTGCTCGGTCCGTCCTAATCTGGCCAAATGCTAGCCAGCGACCAACCGGACCTCGAGCCGCAGCCTCCAGTTCGAGAGCGAAGCGTCCTGCGCGTTCGTATGCAACGAATGGCGAGCGTCCGGCAATTACTGAGTAGATGGCGGGAACGAGTGACCAAGACGCCCGCAGGCGAGCCGAGGAGCGGCTCGAAGCCATGTTCCGCCGGCGTCATCTCCGCGCTCATCTACGCCAACACCGCAAGGACGGTTCGTACATCCCACTGAAGTACTCCCCGGAATGGACCCTAACCGGAAAGCTCTCAAACCCCGCGGAACCGCTGGACCTCCTTCTCTCAATTGTCTCACGGCCACCGACGAGAACCAAAGAAGGGCCTCGATCGGAGTCTCGGTAGCGAGTAGCCGCTTCCCTGGCGGGGCGTTGACTCTCGTTCTGCGACCTGAGAGGATCGCCACCAGGTGGATGCCTTGGCTGGACCAGCTGGCGTTGCCGCCGCGATCCTGATTGTCGCCGGCGGCGTGAAGCTGAAGAAGCCTCTCCCTGTCACTGGTTCTCTAGCACTTCTCAAGCTGCCGCGTTCGATTGCGCTGGTGAGAGTCCTGGGCGCATGCGAAATCGCGGTCGGAACCGCAGCGTTAATTGGTGAGCCTCGCGTGAGCTACGCGGCTCTCGCTGGCGCGTACACAGTCTTTGCGGTGTTCACCACCTGGGCGCTAATCCAGGATAAGCCGCTCGCATCGTGCGGTTGTTTTGGCGACCCTGATACGCCGGCTACGCCCACTCACGTTGTTCTGACGGCCATAGCCGCAGCCACAGCTGCGGCTGCTGCGGCGAGCGGCTCTCCGGCTCTTCGGACGATTCTCACCGCGGAGGGATGGAGAGTCATTCCGTTGGCGATCTTCCTCGGGCTTGGCATCTACCTCGCGTTCTTAGCCTTTACGGCGCTACCGCGCGCGATCATGCCCGCGCGGGTAGGGAGAACTCAAACGACGTGGTTCGAAGCGTCGATGACCTCGGGAGGCAACAGATGACTCAGCGCATGGTCGACAAGGCGTCAGGCGTACTCGAGAAGCGAACGTCCCGCCGAGGTTTCCTTATCCGGTTAACGATTGCTGGCTCCGCTATCACGGTTGGCCCTCTCAGGTACCTGCTTAGACCGGGAACGGCTTACGCTTCGGTCACGTGTCATTGTCCGAACTTCTCGTGGGCGAGTAGCCAGGTTACGTGCACGTGTACCGGCGGCTCTTCGTGTACCTATAGTGCCTGTGAGGGCAACGGTGGTGAGTGTTGCGACGGCTACACCACGTTCTGTTGCTCGATCAACAACGGCTCGAACTCCTGCCCCAGCGGCAGCTTTGTCGGCGGCTGGTGGCAATGCGACCAGTCCCCATACTGCCTTGACCCCCATGGGTTCGAGACCGTTCGCTATTACATCGACTGCAACGCCCTGTGCAATAGCAATTGCGGCAGCTGTACCGAGGAGCCCCCTGGCCCCCCGTACAACGGCTACACCAGCTACTGCGGCGCCGGGTACGACGATAGCACCAAGGCGTACGGGTGCATCGACTCTCAGTTCAAGTGCAAGTGCGCTAACGGGGCTTGCGACAGCCGCGCCACGTCCTGCAATTGGTTCCGGTATGGGCAATGCAACACGGGACACGATTGTGCGGGGCCCGTCGTGTGTCGCGTGGCCTCGTGTACTCCGCCGTGGGACACCTACACCTCCTGCAGCAGTTCGGGGGTCCAGGATGCCAACACGTGTAACCACACGGCATCCTGTCTCTAAGCAATGTTGATCGTGACAACAATCGAGGGTGTCGTGATCGCGCTGCTTGCGCTGCTCGTGGGCGGTCTTCTTCGGAGCTACGCGGACATCCTGCATAGGCTCCACCACTTAGATCCCGAGGGCGCCCTAGAGGCTGTGCCCGAATATTCCGTCGAGCCAGGGGTGCCGCTGCCGCGGGCCGAGAAGACTCGCGCCTACGACCTCGTAGGCGCTACGCCGAATGGAGACGCCGTGAAGGTGGCGATGCTCGGCACAGGCGAGAGCACGATCCTGGCCTTCTTATCGAGCGGCTGCCTGACCTGTGCTGGGTTCTGGGAGAAGTTTCGCGATGCCACGGTCACAAGCCTAAGCACCCCTAACGATGCCTCGGTTGTAGTAGTGACCAAAGGACCCGAGAACGAGAGTGTGGCGCGTATCATCGATCTGGCTCCCCGTAACCTGCGAGTCGTCATGTCGACTGCGGCGTGGGAAGACTACAAGGTGCCGGTGGCTCCGTACTTCCTCTACGTCGACGGGGTAACCCAAACCGTCGCTGGGGAAGGCGCTGCTGTCTCGTGGGAGCAGGTCGTATCGCTGCTGCGAGACGCCCTCGAGGATGCCGGACTGCTTCGAAAGTCGAGTTCTCCGTCGTCGCGTCGCCATCGTCAGATTCGTGCGCGCTTGAGGGCTGAAAAGGAAGCTGCAAGGGAGCGGCGGGCGGATGCCGAGCTGATGGCCGCTGGCATTTACCCAGGGCACCCGAGCCTCTACGAGAACCCGGTCAGGAACGAATCAGAGCATCCAGAGGGATGACGGTTGCCACAGCTCGCCACTAGCTCGTGGCTACTGGCCGTAGGATGCGCGCTCGCGACCGTCGCCGGCCTCCGGGCTAGCTGGTCGCCCTGAGGGCGCTCGATGCTGAGCAGCATCACCCCTCTCGGAGAGAGGGGCAGGAATATGCGGTGGTCGCACACAGTGGGTTGGTACGTGCTCGGCTCCGTGCTCGGAGGCCTTGCAATCGGAGCTCTTTCCGGCTCAATCGGCGACGCCGGCGGTCTCGAGCATGTGAGCGGCACGCTCCGTCTTCTCGCTGCTGCCGTTGTTTGCGGTGCGGGTTGGGCGTTTGATGCGGGTATCTTCAGGCGACCTGTGCCCTCTATCCATCGCCAGGTCAATGAGGACTGGCTCCCCGCATACCGCGGATGGGTGTACGGGTTCGGCTTTGGAGTTCAGCTGGGCTTCGGGCTTGCGACGATTACGCGGACCTCGGCTATCTACTCAGCGCTCGTGGCCGCCTTTCTATCCGGTTCATTGTTCGTCGGTCTTGCGATTGGTGGCTGGTTCGGAGTCGTGCGCGCTGCGCCGATTATTTTGACCCGCCACGTTCATACAGGCCAAGAACTCGCTCGCTTCCATCAACGACTTCAAACCTTAGACCGCGCTGCGCGACGCGGCGCGACTTTAGGATCCCTTCTCGCCGCAGTGGTGCTAGTGGGCGGCAGTATCGGCTTCTGAGGAGGTAAGAATGGGCACGCCGCTTTCAGCACAGGGTATTCAGATCACGTTGCCAGACGGTTGGGACGGCCGGATCTACCAAAGCGATCCCATTAATGGTGCGACCACGAATTCGGTCATGCATATATCCACGTTTCCGCTGCCACCGCGGAACGAGGTAGGTGACTACGGCAATGGCGCGATCGACGTCATGGGACCCGGTGATGCCTTTATCGCGCTTGTCGAGTTCAACCCCGAACTCGCGTCCGAGCCTCTATTCCTGGCTAATAGCGGCCTGCCGCGGCCGCTAGCGCCTGACGCGTTTCACGGACGACAGATGCAACGCACGCTTCCCGGCTTTGGTGGACTGCAACTCTTCTTCAATGAGCAGGGCAGAGCTTTTTGCCTCTACGCGGTGGTAGGCAGCATCTCGGCAGTGTCAGCAACGGCGGAAATATTTAATCCCGTCTTAGACACAATCGAGATTTCTGCCCAGGCAGCGTAGGGGCGGGCAGGAAGGATCCAGCCGTCTCAACCAATGAGATGGCGCAAAAGCGGGTAATCCGGCAAACGGTAGTAGCGCCGCGGGTAAACCTGGATGGTGACCCGCGGCGGCATGTAAGGCGTGCAGTCGCGTCCCGAGCTCGGGTAGCCGGTCACACGCACCCATCCGACGACTGTGCCGTTCTCACCAGACGCCGCCGCCGCGAGCCACTGCATGCGCTCCGGGCTGTAACCAAACCAGCTCATCTGGCCGGGCTGCACCTCGCGGACGCGGCTGACACTCCCCGTGCGGAGCCTAACGGCGGCGGTCTGCGGACCCGTGAGATGGATCCCGAGCGCGAAGCGCAATCCGCGAGTGCAGTTGTAGCGGGAATAGACAGTCCCGACCTCCGGGAGTGTGGCGACGAGTGTCGCGTTGCCGGCTCGTGGAGTAGCGGCAGCTAGATGGTGCGTTGGGGAAGTAGTCGCGGCTACGAGGGCTGGCTGCGAGGACGAGCCGCACGCGACAAGCACAAGGCTCGCGGCGAGTATCGCGAGAACGGCCCTCTTCCTCTTCCTCTTCATGCTCACAAAAGATACGCCTCGCAGAGCCGTAGCGGTCCCGTCTCACGCCGCAGAGTCGCAGCTCGCCCCAACGTTGACTCCGCCACACTTCTAACGGCCTCGACGGAGGGGTGCCGCCCTCGGTCGAGGGGGCACCCCTCAACTGGCGACGGGCGAGTCACCGCTCGATCGTGAGGCGACGCTCGAACTCCAGCACACGGCGCATCGTTTCGAGCACGAGGGGGTCGGGTTGTCGAGTGAGCGCTTCCATCATGCGGACTAGGTCGCCGGGGGAGGCGACGGCGGGGCGGATGCCGTGGCCGAGAGCTTCGCGGTTGGCGCGGATGCGGAGGTCTTCGTAGCCGCGGGTGCCCGCGGGTTCGGGGACGATTCTGATCTGGCCGGCATCGCTTTCGAGCTCGATCACTGGTTCGCGCTTGGGGTCGAGGTCGCTGAGGTTGAGCGGCTGCCCGTCGATGCGGCGTGCGTGCAGGTTGTCGAGCGCCAGTGCGAGGCGGCGCAGGCTCTCCCTGTTCAAGGACGGCGCGAGGTCGAGGCCCCGCGTGGTTTCATCGGAGCCGTGGATGACGCGGGCGAGGCCGCCCACCAGGACGAAGCCGGCCTTAACGGCGCCGAGCTCTTGCAGGATCGCGTAGGGGTCGAAGCGGGGCTCACTCATCGTTGCGGCTTGTCGAGTCGATCGAGCAGGCGCGCCATTCGTTCCTGCGGGGTGAGTTGCCGCATCTCCTGAATCTGGGCGTCGCGCTCCGGGTCGCGCTTGTACGCGACGAGCACCGGCGGGACGTCGAAGCCGCATGCCTGCAGGACACGGCGCAGGGTCGAGAACCCGGGCTCGACAGTGTCGGTCTCCCAGCGGGCGATCGAGCTCGAGGCCATGCCGAGCCGCTGCGCGAGCTCCTTCTGCGAGTAGCCGGCGCGCAGGCGTGCGGAGCGGATCAGTTCGCCGGTGGTCATCGTCCGATCTCGAGTTTACGCTACCGCACCCATGTTTAGCAGCGCTAGCAATTATGGTATCGTCTCTCCCGTCTGAGAGTTCGCGATGGTGACAGTCTTTCCTCCCAGCCCGACGCGTCGACCGTGATCGAACGGCATTACAAGACGCGCGAGCTCGCGGAGCGGCTCGGCGTTCACCCCGAGACGATCCGCCGTGCCGCGCAGCGGGGCGAGCTCGAGTCGGTCCGGATCGGTCTGGATCGCATCTACTCCGAGAGCGCCATCAAACGCTTCCTTGCCGCGAATCTCGATCCCGCCGTGGAGGCCAAAAGCCGACAGCGCCAGACTCGTGCCTCCAGCAACGGAATGGAGGCTCACTGATGGCGATCCGCAAGCGCGGCAAAGGCCGCTGGCAGGTCCGCGTGCGGCCGTTCTCTGAGGTCGTGCTGCCGACCAAGGAGGCCGCCGAGAGAGTAGAGCTGGATCTCAAGCTCCGACTGAAGCTCGGCCACCTCTACACGGAGCAGCCGACGACCTTCGGAGAGGAACTCGACGCCCGCTTCGAGCGCAAGCAGGCGATGGGCGGCAAGCGCGGCCCACTGCGGCCGGCGACCGTCCGCTTCTACGACCAGAACGTCAAGCCGTGGGAGCCTCTCCGTGACGTCGCGATCCCGAACCTCCGTCGCGCGCTCGTCGAGGACCACATCGCGGCTCGCGCCAAGGTCGCGCCCACCGCAGCCCGCAACGAGCTCCAGTTCGCGAAGGCGGCGCTGCGCGACGCTGCGTCGCGCGGGCAGCTCGTCGACCCGGGGATTTTCCAGATCGAGCCGATCCGAATCGAGACCTCCGAGGCGGTGGCGCTCGAGCTCGAGCAGCTCTACGAGATCGGTTCCTTCCTGCCGGAGCGCATCGGCCGGGTCGTGCCCTTCGTCGGAACGGTCGGCCTTCGCTTCACCGAGGCGATGACGCTCACCGACGACCGCGTCGACCTCGACGCCGCCGAGATCCACATCCCGCGTGCCCTGAACAAGTCGCGGCGCCCGAAGCCGATTCCGCTCGCCCGCGCGGAGGTCCAGCTCCTGAGCGAGCAGCTCCTCGTCCGGCCGCCGGGAACGCACGTCGTCTTCGCCACAGAGCGAGGCGGCCGATACTCGGAGAGCGGGTTCCGAAGCGTCTGGACTCCGGGGCTGCTCGGCGCCGGACTCGCCCACGAGGAGAAGCGCAACGGCCGCACGATCGTCGTAGCCGACTTCCGCTTCCACTGGCTGCGCCATACCGCGATCTCGCTCATGGCCCGCGCCGGCATGAAGCCAGAGCTGATCGCCGAGCGTGTTGGCCACACCGACGGTGGCGCGCTCGTCTACCGCCGCTACCGGCACCTCTACAGCCGTGAGATGAGGGACGCGGTCTCGACACTCGACGCGTTCCTCGCGCAGTCCGCATGTGGTCCCGGAGTGGTCTCGGAAGATGGCTGACTCACACAGATCCGCATGGTTGAGGCGGGAATCGTCATGGGCGCGGCTGGGATCGAACCAGCGACCCCTCGCGTGTGAAGCGAGTGCTCTCCCGCTGAGCTACGCGCCCGGAGCGCCCAGTCTAGCGGCGTCGAGTCGGCCGTAAGGCGTCCGCGACGCCGTCGCCGACGAGGTTGGCGCAGACGAGGATCACGACCAGCAGCACCGCTGGGGCGGCCCAATTCCACCAGCCATAGCCGAGCGCGATCTCGTTGCGCTGGCCGTCGCCGATCAGGTTCCCTAGCGTCGGTCGGACCTCCGCGGGAACGCCGAGGCTGAAGAACTCGACCGTGGCTTCGAGCATGATCACCTGGCCGAGCAAGGAGGTGGCGGCGACGATGATCGAGCTGCTCGCATTCGGCAGCAGGTGGCGGAAGAAGATGCGCCGGTCCGTGGCGCCGAGCGAGAGTGCGGTCTGGACGAACTCGCGGTTCTTGAGCGAGGAGATCTCGGCTCGGACGACTCGGGCGGCGGGAATCCAGAGATAGCAGGCGAGGATCACGGTCGCCTTGAAGACGGTGACCGGCTCGAACCAGGTGTAGACGGCGAGGAGCAGCAGCAACGCCGGAAACATCCCGAGCATGTCGGCGAGGCGCATGAGCAGCGCGTCGGGCCAGCCGCCGCGGTAGCCGGCGACGCCGCCGATCGCGACGCCGATGAGCGTCGCGAGGAGCGTCGCGTACGCCGCGGACTGCTCGCTCGTGTGGAGCCCGTAGAGCGTTCGGACGACTACGTCGCGGCCGATGCCGTCCGTGCCGAGGAAGTGCCAGCCGCCGAGCGTCAGCGGCGCTTGATTTCGCCACCGGTCGGCGAGGTGGATCTCGAGGCTGGAGTGCGGCGTGATGACCGGAACGAGTGCGCCGACGACGAAGACGACGACGAGCACGATTCCCGCGGCAAGGCCGGCGGGCTGGCGCGTGAGCCGGCGCAGCAGCCGCGCCGAGGCGCCGGGCCGACGGGCCAGCGCGGCCACGGGGACGGGCTGTGCGTCGGCGCTCGCCATCTCAGTCGTGCCTCACCCGTGGGTCGAGCCCCCACAAGGCGACCTCGCCGAGCATCGCGAACGTCAGCATCAGCGCGCCGCCGAGCAGCAGGGCGATCTGGATCGCGTAGGTGTCGACCGGGACGAAGGCGTCGACGTTGAGCTTGAGGGCGTTGATGAAGAGCGTTCCGATCCCGCCGAGCTGGAAGATGAAGTCGACGGCGAGTGCTGCGCCGAAGATCGCGCCGAAGTCCGACACGAGCGCGGGCACGAACGTGACGAGCGCGTTCCGTACGCCGTGGCGGAGCACGAGCGCGCGCTCGGTGAGGCCTTTGGCGCGTGCGACGGTGATGTACGGCTCGTCGAGGACGTCCACGAGTGCGTTGCGCAGGTAGCGGGCCTGCAGGCCGATAAAGCCGAGCGCGAGAGCGAGCGCCGGCACGATCAGATGGTCGAGCACGAGGCCGACGTGGTTCAGTCCGTGGCCGCCCGAGGGGCACTGGAAGGTGTGCTGGTCGATCCCCTGGCCGTTGGGGCACTCGCCGGCCCAGCCGACATACGGAAACCAGGGGAGCCCCCAGCCGCCCGGCACCCGGCCGAGCGCCTCCTGCAGGATCGTCGCCGACAGGAACGCGGGCACGGCCCACGCTCCGTACGAGGCGGCGCGGAGGAGGAGGTCGAGCAGGGATCCTCGCTTCAGGGCCCCGAGGCAGCCGAGTGGGACCGAGGCGAGGAGCACGAGCACGAAGGTCACGGCGAGCAGGAGCAGCGTGCGCCCGAACGCCGAGCTCGCGTCGGCGAACACGTGGCTGGAGTACAGGCCCTGCTCGTAGCTTCGGCCGGTGAACAGGCCGCGCAGCCACGTCCAGTACGAGCGCACGAGCGGTCCTCCGCTCAGCTTCGTGTACTTCGTCGTGAAGAAGAAGTAGCTCCCGGACAGCCCCAGGAACAGGGCCAGCAGCCCGAACCCCGTGCGCCGCAGGAGCGAACTCACCATCCGCTACATCATGCTGGTTCGGATCTGCAATTCCTACCGGCCGCAGAGCATGTAACGCTGGAGGCCGTTTCCGACAGATGCGTTCATGACATCCGAAACCGATCGCCGGCCGGCCGAGGAGCGCTTCCGCGCAGTCTTCTCGCATCTCGGCGCGGTCACGGCCTACGCCCGCCGCCGCGGCTCGCACGACGCCGACGCGATCGCCGCCGAGGCGATGAGCATTGCGTGGCGGCGACTCGCGGAGGTGCCTCGGGACGACCCGTTGCCCTGGCTCTACGCGACCGCGCGGAACCTGCTGCACGCCGAGTGGCGCGCGGAGAGGCGACATGCGGCAGCCGAGCTGCCCGAGCTCTCCGTTCCGGCGTCCGAGCTCCGCGGACTCGACCCGCAGCTCGATCGCGCGCTGCGTTCGCTCGGTCCCGCCGACCGCGAGGCGCTTCTGCTCGTCGCCTGGGAGGACCTGGCGCCGGCGCAGGCCGCTCGAGCGGTCGGCATCAAGCCGACGGCGTTCCGCGTCCGCCTGCTGCGGGCGCGGCGGCGACTGCGTGCCGCCCTCGAAGAGGACCGCCGACCGGCTCCGCTCGTCCAGATCGACGTGGAGGGAACATGACCGACCACACACTGAACCGGCTCCGTACCGCCAATCCGTTCCCGGCCGGAACCGCCGTGGACGCCGACGCGCTCTTCGACGCGATCGTGGTCGCGCCGCCCGACCGCCGGCTCGCCCGCGCCCGGCGGCGCTCTCCGCGGCCCGTGCTCGTGCTCGCCGCGGCGGTGCTCGTCTTCGCCCTCCTCGCGTCGGGCGCCTATGCGATCTCCGGCTGGCTCGGCGGCTCGATCGGCGGGCCGACCGTGAGGGCCGAGTATGCAGATGCCCAGAAGCAGCTCACGATGCCGCCGGGTTACACGTGGCCGGCGCTCCACTGGCCGGCGAACTCGGTGACGAGCCCGGGCGGAGGCGGGGCCTTCGCCGTCAGCCTCGACCAGGACGCGTGGGAGTGCTACTGGGTCGACTCCATCCACTCCGGGGACGTCGCCGCGCAGCAGAAGGCCCATGCGGCCCTCGACGACCTGATGCAGAACCACATCGTGATCGCACCGGCCGGAGCGCCCGAGAACTACGCGCCTCCGGGGGCGACCGGCACGCCACTGCTCGCCTTCGCCGACGACGGCGGCTACGCGTACAAGGAGCGCATGTACCGCGAAGCGGCAGCCGGCCGTCCGCAGCTGCTCGAGGAGAGCTGCCGCGCGAACGGCCCCGCCTCGCACGGCTGAACGGGTCTGATCCGCCGCGCCCGGGATTGGCAACCGGGCGCGGCGGCAAGACCCCGGTCCGTGCCGTCCGTCCCCGCGTTTCTCTCGGCCCGCGCGATGCGCGCGCTCAACGTGGCGCTCGCGGTCTGGGCTGCCTTCTGGATCGGGATCGCCGCCTACACCGCCTACGAGGTGTCCGCGCTGCGCTCGCTCGGCCAGACCGTGGTCAAGGCCGGAACCGCCACGGAATCGACGGGGCACGCGCTAGCGGCGGTCGGTCATCTCCCGTTCGTCGGCGGCCGAGTCTCCCGGCTCGCCGCGCAGGCGATCGACGCCGGAGCGAGCGCGCGGGCGAGCGGCGCGTCGACCGAGTCCACGGTCGATCGGCTCGCCGTCCTCCTCGGGGTCGCGATCGCGCTCATCCCGACCGTGCCCCTGCTCGCGCTCTACCTGCCGCTCGCCTTCGGCTGGCGACGCGACCGCAACGCCGTCCGGCGGGCGGTGGCGCGCTGGGACGGCGAGCCCGAGCTCGAGGCGTTCCTGGCCCACAGGGCGCTGGCACACCTGCGGTTCGACGAGCTCCTGAAGCTCGGCTACGCCGACGCGGACGGCTCCCCGCCCGACGCCGAGCTCGCGGCGGCCGAGCTGCGCCGGCTCGGCCTCGATCGCCCCGCGCGGCGGATCGCGCTGCTGCGGCGACCGCAGGAACCGGTGGGTCGTTGATCGAGCAGCAACGGCGCCGCCCGCCGGGGCGGCCGCGACGCGACGAGGCTGGACCGCCCGAGCCGCCGCCCGCCGGACGGGCGTCGCGCCTCTACGGCGCCGCCGTCGTCTGGCTGGCGCCGCTCCTCGTCCTGCTCGTGGCCGGCGCCGCGTACGGCGCCTACCGGTACCTGCCGTCGCTCGCCTCCGCGCCGGCCGCGACGAGCGACGCCCTACTGCCGAAGCACCCGACGGCGCTCGCGGTCGAGCGGGAGTCGGCGAGGCTCTTCGGAGCGCCCGTCGCGACGCCGTACGCCGTCGTCCAGCGCAACCCGCACGGTCTTTCGGCCCGCGTCCAGCGCACGTCCCTCGTCAAGGCGTTCAAGGTCGACAAGGCGCAGGTGCCGCCGCTCCGCGGCGTCGTCGCGATCCCGGTCCTGAACACCGGCGGAATCGTGCCTTCCTCGAAGGAGCACGGGACGACGATCGTCACCTACCTGTACTTCCCGCACACGACGTCGGGCGGCCGTGCGTTCGCCGACACGGAGCGCTACGCGCGCTACCTCGGCCCGCAGCTCGACGTCGTCGGGGCGACGGGGGCCGAGCCTGCGCGCGTCGAGCAGTTCAAGCTCCTCGCGAGCCGGATCCACTGGACGGAGGGGGCGACGGTGCTGCTCATCGTGCTCATCGTCGGGCCCGCGCTGCGCGCGGTGCTCGCCCCGATCCTGACCGTGCTCAGCGCGGGCCTCGCCTTTCTCATCTCACAGCACGTGCTGGGCTGGCTCGAGGCGAACTCGAACCTGACGATGCCGAACGAGCTGCAGGGAGTCGCGGTGGCGCTGATGCTCGGGGTCGTCACCGACTACTCCGTCTTCTACTTCGCGAGTGCGCGAGACGCGATGCGCGAGGGGGTGTCGACGCGGGAGGCCGTGCGGCGCTCGACGATGCTCAACACGCCGATCGTGTTCACGGCCGGCGCAGTCGTCTCCTTCGGCGTCGCGTGCCTGATGCTCGGGACGCTCGGCTTCTTCCGCTCGTTCGGTCCCGGGATGGCGATCACCGTCGCCACCGGCCTGCTCGTCTCGGTCCTGCTCGTGCCGGCGATGCTGCGGCTGTGCGGGCGCCTGCTGTTCTGGCCGGGGCTGCGGCAGGGGCCGGCGCCGGTGCGCGAGTGGCGGCAGAAGGCGTCCGACATCGCCACGACCAAGCCGGTCGCGTTCGGGCTCGCGCTCGTCGTCCTCGCCGCGCTCGCCGTCGCCGCGTCGGGACTGCGGGGCGGGCTGCCGCTCGGGCTCCAACTCGTGCAGGGACTCCCGTCCGGCAACCCGGTCGCCGTGGCCGCTCGCGCCGCGGGGCAGGGCTTCGCGCCGGGCGTCGTGGCTCCCACCGAGCTGCTCCTCCGCGAGCGCGGCATCCAGAACGAGCATGGCTCGCTCGACCGGCTCGAGACGGCGCTCGAAGCCCAGCCGCACGTCGCGGGCGTCGTGGGGGCCGGCGACCAGCCGACCGGCGAGCGGTTCGGCGCCGCCTTCGCGCCGCGGGGAGGAGCGGCCCGCTACGCGATCATCTTCGACGGCGATCCGACCGAGTCGCCGGCCATCCGGCACCTGGAGCGGCTGCAACGCACGCTCCCGAGCCTGCTGCGGCGCGTCGGGCTCGGCGGCGCGACCGTCGGCTGGGGCGGCGAGACGGCGCTTGGGGCCGAGACCGTCCAGGCGACGGACAGCTCGCTCTGGCGCGTCCTCGCCGCGGCCTTCGCCGTCAACTTCGTCTTCCTGCTGCTCTTCCTCCGGTCGGTGCTCGCGCCGCTCTACCTGCTGCTCGCGAGCGCGGCGGCGCTCGCTGCCACCGTCGGCCTGACGATCTACTTCTTCACGGACATCCTGCGGGACTCCGGGCTGCCGTACTACATCCCGGTCGCGTTCTCGGTGCTCCTGCTCTCGCTCGGCTCGGACTACAACATCTTCGTCGTCGGCCGGGTCTGGAAGGAGGCCGACCGCCTGCCCCTGCCCGCAGCCGTCGCGGCCGCCGCACCGCGGGCGGGTCGGGCGATCACCGTGGCCGGGCTGGCGCTCGCCCTGAGCTTCGCGATGCTCGCGATCATCCCGATCATGCCGTTCGCCGTGATGGCGTTCGCGATGGGCGTGGGGATCCTGCTCGACACCTTCCTCGTCCGCTCGCTGCTCGTCCCGGCGCTCGTCGTCGTCTTCGGGCGCACGGGCCGCTGGCCGCGGCAGGGCCCCGAACGACGGTCGCAACACGTATCCGATCCCGCCACCGAGCCGTTGCAGCGGCAAAGCCAAGGAGGCGGAGATGCATACAGCGACGCCCGAGACGACCGTCGCCGGACGAGAAGCCGGCGCTCCTAGCCCACGACGAGCCGGCCTGCGCCGAGAGATCGGCTTCATCGGCCTGCTGTGGGCCTCGGCCGGCTCGATCATCGGCTCCGGCTGGCTGTTCGGAGCCCAGAAGGCACTCATCGCGGCCGGGCCGGCCGCGATCATCTCCTGGGGGATCGGCGCACTCGCCATCTTCCTGCTCGCGCTGACGCACGCCGAGCTCGGCGGCATGTGGCCGGTCGCGGGCGGTACCGCGCGCTTCCCGCACTACGCCTTCGGCGGTGCCGCGGGCGCGTCGTTCGGCTGGTTCTCGTGGCTGCAGGCCGCGACGGTCGCGCCGATCGAGGTGCTGGCGATGATCACGTACGGGCAGCACTACTCGTTCGCGAAGCACTGGATGAAGGTGAGCACGGGCGGGACGAGCGTCCTGACCGCGAGCGGGATCGTCGCCGCGGTGATCCTGATGGCGATCTTCACCTCGATCAACTTCCTCGGGATCCGCAAGCTCGCCCACACGAACAGCGCGGCGACCTGGTGGAAGGTCGGGATCCCGCTGCTGACGATCTTCGTCCTGGGGATCGTCAACTTCCACCCGAGCAACTTCCATGCCGCCGACGGCTTCAGCCCGTTCGGCGCGAAAGGCGTGCTGGGCGCCATCTCGACGAGCGGGATCATCTTCGCGCTGCTCGGCTTCGAGCAGGCCGACCAGCTCGCCGGCGAGAGCGCACGGCCGAAGCGCGACATCCCGCGGGCCGTGATCCTCTCGGTGATCATCGGCGCGGTCATCTACGTCGCCCTGCAGATCGTGTTCCTCGGCGCGCTGCCCCATTCGCAGATCGGCCACAGCTGGGCACACGGCGCCTACACGACGATGACCGGCCCGTTCGCGCAGGTCGCGACGCTCGTCGGCGTCGGCTGGCTCGCGGCGATCCTCTACGTCGACGCGATCATCTCGCCGGGCGGCACCGGCCTGATCTACACGACCTCGAGCTCACGTGTCTCGTACGGCCTGAGCCGCAACGGCTACTTCCCGACCGCGTACGAGGCGACGGACAAGCGCGGCGTGCCGTGGGTCGGCCTGGTCACCGCCTTCGTCGTCGGCTGCGTCTGCTTCCTGCCGTTCCCGAGCTGGACGTCGCTCGTCGGCCTGATCACCGCCGCGAGCGTGCTCATGTACGCCGGCGCGCCGCTCGCGTTCGGCGTCTTCCGGCGGCGGCTGCCGAACGCGGAACGGCCGTGGCGCGCCCCGGCCGGCTCGGTGCTCGCGCCGCTCGCGTTCGTCGTCGCGAACCTGCTCATCCTCTGGTCGGGCTGGGACACCGACTGGCGGCTCGGCATCGCGATCGCGATCGGCTACGTGATCCTTGCGGTGACGCGGCTGTTCAACCTGAACTCGCGCTCGCCGCAGCTCGACCTCAAGGCTGCGAGCTGGCTGCCTGTCTATCTCCTCGGGATGGGCGTGATCGTCTACCTCAGCGACTTCGGGCCGCTCTCGAGCCCGGTCTTCCCGCTCTGGTGGGACATCCTCGCGGTGGCGGTCTTCAGCGCGATCATCTACTTCTGGGCGCTGGCGGTCGCACTGCCGACCGAGCGGATCGAGGAGATGATCGGCGACGTCGTCCTCCCCGAGGAAGAGGACATCGCGGCCGACGAGCCGCTAGCCCGCCAGGTCTGACGGCGCCACCCGGGCGGTGGTGCGGTGCCGGGCGCGCCGCACCGCCGCCAGTGCGGTCGCGCAGAACGCGGCGGCGACGAGGAACGGCACGACGTCGCCCGCCGCCGCGGCGACGGCGCCTCCCACCGCCGGGCCGACGAGCGCTCCCATCGCCCAGGCCGCGTTCATCAGCCCGAAGGCCATGCCCTGCGGCAGGCGGCTGCGCTCGGCTCCGTCCGCGATCAGCGCGAAGGCGGGGGTGAACAGCACGCCGTAGGCTCCGCCGGCGACGACGACGAGTGGGACGTAGCCGAGCGGCCGCGGCCCGAGAGCGAGCCCGACCGAGGCCGGTATGGCGGCGGCGAGCGCGAGCTGCACGGGAAGCCAGATCCCGCGCCGGTCGAGCAGCCGTCCCGCGAACGGCGAGAGGCTGGTCTCGAAGCCGGCCGTGACGAGCCAGACGCCGCCGATCGCAGCGGCGCCCCAGCCGGCCGCCGCAAGGCGAAGCGGCGCGAGCGTCGAGAGCAGGCCCGAGAGCAGCGACGGCAGGGCCATCAGTCCGAGCCCGGCGAGGAAGCGGGAGTCCCGCAGCGCCCGGCCGACGGCGGCGACGGACGGCGTCTCGGACGGGATCGGCTCGAGGCGCAGCGTCCAGACGGCGAGCACGACGGCGAGGCTCGCGAGCGCGCTGAAGACCACGCCGCGGCCGACGAGCGCGGCCGCCGCGCCGAGGACGGGCCCGAACAGCGCCCCGAACACCGCGGCGGCGAGCGCCGTTCCGATCAGCTGGCCGCGCCGTTCGCGGGGGGCGGCGGCGAGGAGCCAGGCGAACGCGCCCGCCCAGGTGAAGCCGCTCGCGAGGCCCTGCAGGAAGCGGGCGATCGCGAGCGGCCAGAAGCCGTGGGCGAACGCGAACCCGATGCTCGCCACGGCCATCAGCGCGAGTCCCGCGAGCACGGCTCGCCGCGCGCCGAGCCGAGCCGCGGCCGCTCCGCCGGGCAACCCGCCCACGAGCGCGCCGGCGGCGTCGGCCGCGACGAGGGCGCCGGCACCGGCCTTCGAGAGGTGGAGCGTGTGCGCGAAGTGGGGGAGGAGCGGCGTGAGCGCCGCGTAGAGCATCGTGTCGACCCAGACGATCGCGCAGACGAGAACGAGGAGGCGACGCATTGCCACGCAGCGTACGGCGGCCTACCGTTCGGATGTGACACTTCGAGGCTCGGCGCCGTATGAGTGACGTGAATGCGCTGCCGGCAGCCGTCCGACCGCCCGGTCGGGTCGGCGCACCAGCCTTTGCGGACGTCGTCGCGGAGCACCTCGACGCCGTCTACCGCTACCTCGTCTACCTCACCGGCGACCGGGCGGCGGCCGAGGATCTCGCGGCCGAGACGTTCGAGCGGGCGTTCCGCAGCTGGCGCCGCTTCGATCCGCGCCGCGGCGCGCCGCGCACGTGGCTCTGCCGGATCGCGCATTCCACCGCCGTCGACTGGTTCCGGGCCGAGGCCCGGCGCCGGCGCCGCGAGGAGAGCTTCGGCCGCGACGGGCTGCAGCTCGAGGAATCGGTCTTCGCCGAGGGCCTGTCGCCGGAGCTCGAGCGAGCTCTCCGGCGGCTCACGCCGGCGGAGCGCGAGGTGGTGGCTCTGCGTGTGTTGCTGGAGCTCGACGGCCCGAGCGCGGCACGCGTGCTCGGCATCAGCAGTTCAGCTTGCTCGACCCGGCTCAGCCGGGCCTTGAAACGACTGGAAGAGGAGATGAGCGATGTCCTCCACTGAGTGGAACGAACTGGACGGGTACGAGGCGCTCGTCTCCGAGCTGCGGGCGACTGCGCCCGCCGCTCCCGATCGGCTCCGCGAGCGCGTGCTCGACGGCGCTCCCGAGTTCCGCCGCCGGATGTCGAAGCGGCGGAAGCTGACGCTCGTCGTCGTACCGCTCGCCGCCACGCTCGCCGTCGGCGCGGCGTTCGTCCACGGCTTCGTCAGCTCGGGCAGGAATCCGAGCGGTCGGGCGGATG
>DASUHE010000002.1:0-6806 GCA_036273695.1 Gaiellaceae bacterium | reverse complement strand
GCGGTCGTGAAGACCTCGGACTTCTTCGTCGGGATCGTCGTGTTGCGCTCGATCAGCTTCGTCATCACGCCGCCCCTCGTCTCGATGCCGAGCGAGAGCGGGGTGACGTCGAGCAGGAGGATGTCCTTGACCTCGCCCTTCAGCACGCCGGCCTGCAGCGCGGCGCCGACGGCGACGACCTCGTCGGGATTGACGCCCTTGTGCGGCTCTTTGCCGACGATCGCCTTGACCTTCTCCTGCACGGCCGGCATGCGGGTCATGCCGCCGACGAGCACGACGTGGTCGATCTTCGACGCGTCGAGGCCGGCGTCGGTGAGCGCCTGCTTCGTGGGACCCACCGTGCGCTCGAGCAGGTCGGCCGTGATCTCCTCGAGCTTCGCGCGGGTGAGCTGCAGGTCGAGGTGCTTCGGGCCCTCGGGCGTCGCGGTGATGAACGGCAGGTTGATCTGGGTCGTCATCGTGGACGACAGCTCGATCTTCGCCTTCTCGGCCGCCTCGTAGAGGCGCTGGAGCGCCATCCGGTCGGCCGCGAGGTCGATGCCCTGGTCGCGCTTGAACTCGGCGACCATCCAGTCGACGACCGCCTTGTCGAAGTTGTCGCCGCCGAGATGGTTGTCGCCGGCGGTCGACTTGACCTCGAAGACGCCGTCGCCGAGCTCGAGCACCGAGACGTCGAACGTGCCGCCGCCGAGGTCGAAGACGAGGATCGTCTGGTCGGACTCCTTGTCGAGCCCGTACGCGAGCGAGGCCGCGGTGGGCTCGTTGATGATGCGGAGCACGTTGAGGCCGGCGATCTTGCCGGCGTCCTTCGTCGCCTCGCGCTGCGCGTTGTTGAAGTACGCGGGCACGGTGATGACGGCGTCGGCGACGGTCTCGCCGAGATACGCCTCCGCGTCCTGCTTGAGCTTCTGGAGGATCATCGCGCTGATCTCCGGCGGCGCGTACTCCTTGCCCTCCGCCGTGACGCGCACGTCGCCGTTCGGGCCCTTGTCGACCTCGTACGGGACGATCGTCATCTCCTCCGTCACCTCGTCGAACTTGCGGCCCATGAAGCGCTTGATCGAGAAGATCGTGTTCTGCGGGTTCGTGACCTGCTGCCGCCGCGCGGGGGCGCCGACGAGCCGCTGGCCGTCCTTCGTGAACGCGACGACGGACGGCGTCGTGCGCCCGCCCTCGGCGTTCGGGATGACGGTCGGCTCGCCACCCTCGAGCACGGCCATGCACGAATTCGTCGTGCCCAGGTCGATGCCGATGGTCTTTGCCATGTTGTGCTGTTCCTCCTCGGGTGAGAAAATCTAAGCCTGTTTATAGCAGATATTGCCCGAGGCCGGTCAGCGAAAGGCGCCGATCAGCGCTCCGCCCGCCACGATGAGGGCGGCGCCGAGCAGGAGCCTCTTCCCCACGAGCTCCGAGTCGCGCAGGAAGAGCGCCGACAGGCCGACTCCGACGAGCGACTCGATCGCGACGAGCGGCGCTACGACCGTGACCCGTCCGCGGTAGTACGCCTCGAAGAGCGAGACGTAGGAGAGGCCGAAGAGCACGCCCGCGGGGAGGAACGGAATCCACTTGCGGCCCACCCGCTCTCTCGCCCAGACCGCGATCAGCAACGTGCCGCCGAAGAGCGCCGTCGCTGCGGCGACGCCGGGCGGCACCGCGTCCCGCCCGACGGCGAGGTGGCGAACGAGGTTGTCCCGGATCGCGAAGAGCGTCGCGCCCGCGAAGGCGTAGACGAGGCCGAGCCGGTTGAGGTGCGCGGGGCGCTCGCGCTCGCGGGCGAGCTCCACCCCACCGGCGGCGACGAGCACCGCTCCGGCGATCAGCGGCACACGCGCGGGCTCCGCGAGGAAGACGAGCGCGATCGTGACCGAGACGAGCGGCGCCGTGCCGAAGACCATCGACACGCGCGACGAGCTCGACTCGCGGATGGCGACCGTGACGAGGATCTGCGCGGCTCCCGGCGAGAGCAGCCCCGCGAGCAGGAACGGCCAGGCCGAGGAGAGGTGCAGGCCGCGCCAGGGTGCCTCCCCCGCTATGGCGACGAGCGCGACCACGAGCGCGGTGCCGGCGGTGGCGAACGTCCCGAGGGCGACGTCCGGGTCGCGGTCGAGCGCGATCCGCAGGGCGACGCTCATCGCCCCGAAGAGGAGCGCCGAGGCGAGCGCGAGCCCGACGGAGGCTATGCGCCCTCCAGCGCGTGCTCCGGCGTGGGCCGGCCCCGCGCGAAGAGCGGGATGAATACGTGTGCGAGCGGGCCGATCGAGAGCGCGTAGAGCAGCGTCCCGACTCCGACGGTCCCGCCGAGCAGCCAGCCGGTCGCCAGCACGGTCAGCTCGAGCGCGGTGCGGACGACGCGAATCGAGTGCCCGCGCGCGGCGAGTCCGGTCATGAGGCCGTCACGCGGTCCCGGCCCGAGCCCGGCTCCGATGTACGCGCCGGTCGCGACCCCGTTCAGGAAGACGCCGCAGACGAGGCACGCGAGCCGTGCCGCCAGCCCGTGCGGCTGGTGCGTGTGGCCGAGCACGACGTCCATCGTCGCGCCGACGAGGACGACATTGCTCAGCGTGCCGATGCCGGGCCGCTGCCGCAGGGGGATCCAGAGCACGAGGACGGCGGCGCCGACGAGGATCGCCCACGTCCCGATCGCGAGGCCGAACGTCCTCGAGAGCCCCTGATGGAACACGTCCCACGGGTCGAGCCCGAGCCCGGCGAGGACGAGCAGCGACGAGCTGGCCCCGTAGAGAAGCAGACCGCCGTACAGCTGGGCGAGACGCAGGCTCACGCCTCGAACGTACACTCGCGCGGTGCTCGAGGACCTGACGCTCCCCGCCCGGCTCGCGGAGGACGCGGCGGAGCGTCTGCTCCGTTACGTCCGTTACGACACGCAGTCCGACGAGGAGTCGGACACGTACCCGAGCACGGACGGCCAGCTCGTGCTGCTGCGGCTCCTCCGCGACGAGCTCGAGGAGGTCGGGCTCGCCGACGCCGCGATCGACGAACACGGATACGTGACGGCGACGCTGCCCGCGACGGTGGAGCACGAGGTTCCGACGATCGCGCTCTTCGCGCACGTCGACACCGCCCGGGAGGTGTCCGGCGCCGGCGTCTCGCCGCAACGCAGGCATTACGACGGCGGCGAGATCCGGCTCGGCGACTCCGGTCAGACGATCCGTCCCGAGCAGTCGCCGGAGCTCGCGAACCACGTCGGCCACGAGCTGATCACGACCGACGGGACGACGCTCCTCGGCGCCGACGACAAGGCCGGCGCGGCGGAGATCATGGCCGCGGTGGCCCATCTCGTCGCACACTCGGGGATCCGTCACGGGACGGTCAAGATCGCCTTCAACCCGGACGAGGAGATCGGCCGCGGTGTCGTGCACTTCCCCGTCGAGAGCTTCGGCGCGGTGGCCGCGTACACGGTGGACGGCGCGACCGCGGGAGAGTTGCAGGCCGAGACGTTCTCGGGCGCGCAGGTGCGCATGCGCATCCACGGGCGCTCGATCCATCCCGGCTGGGCGAAGGGCGAGCTCGTGAACGCGATCAAGCTCGCCGGCGAGATCCTCGCCCGCCTCCCCCAGGACGGCCTCTCGCCCGAGACGACCGAGGAACGCGAGGGCTACGTGCATCCCGTGGTCGTCGAGGGCGATTCCTCGGAGGTCGAGCTGCGCTTCATCGTCCGTGACTTCGACGACGACCGCCTCGCCGCGCACATCGCGTTCCTGCGCGGCCTCGCGAAGGAGGTCTGCGCCGCCGAGCCGCGCTGCACGATCGAGGTGGAGGATCGGATCCAGTACCGCAACCCGCGCCTCGCGATCGAGCGCCGCCCGGAGATCCTCACGAACCTCGAGGAGGCGATCCGCCGCGTCGGCCTCGAGCCGAAGCAGACCTCGATCCGCGGCGGCACCGACGGCTCGGTCCTCACCGAGATGGGCCTCCCCTCGGCGAACGTCTTCACCGGCGGCCACGACGCGCACAGCGAACGCGAATGGATCTGCGTCGAGGACATGGGACTCGCCGCCGCGACGCTCGTCGAGCTCGCGCAGGTGTGGGCCGAGTAGCAACGCGCATACTGACGGGATGGAACCGCTCCTCGACCGGCTCGGGCGCCCACTCGAGACCCTCCGCATCTCGATCACCGACCGCTGCAACTTCCGCTGCGTCTACTGCATGCCGAAGGAGGTCTACGGACGCGACCACGCGTTCCTCGAGCGCCGCGAGCTGCTCGATTTCGAGGAGCTCACGCGCGTCGTCGGGATCTTCGCCGCCCTGGGCGTCCGCACCGTCCGGATCACGGGCGGCGAGCCACTCGTCCGTCGCAACGTCGAGCACCTCGTCGAGCTGCTCGCAGCGCTCGAGATGCCGCAGGGCGAGCGCCTCGAGCTCGCTCTGACGACGAACGGGTCCCTGCTCGCGCAGAAGGCGGAGGCGCTCGCCGCGGCCGGGCTGCGCCGCGTCACGGTCAGCCTCGACTCGCTCGACGACGAGGCGTTCCGCGCCCTGAACGACGTCGACTTCCCGGTGCAGAAGGTGCTCGAAGGGATCGCCGCCGCGGCCGCGGCCGGGCTGCCCGTCAAGGTCAACGCAGTCGTCAAGCGCGGAGCGAACGACGGCGACGTGCTCGCCCTGGCCGAGCACTTTCGCGGCAGCGGCCACGTCCTGCGCTTCATCGAGTACATGGACGTCGGCTCGACGAACGGCTGGCAGCTCGAGGACGTCGTCAGCGCCGAGGAGATCGTGCGGCGCATCGGCGAGCGATGGCCGCTCGAGCCGGTTCGGCCCGACCGGCCGGACTCGACCGCGCGCCGCTGGCGCTACGCCGACGGCGCGGGCGAGATCGGCGTCGTCGCCTCGGTCACGCAACCATTCTGCGGCGGCTGTTCCCGGGCCCGTCTCTCGGCCGAGGGAAGGCTCTACACCTGCCTCTTCGCGGCGCGCGGCCACGACCTGAGGGCGCCGCTGCGCCTCGGCGCCTCGGACGACGAGCTCACCGAGCGGCTCCGGTCGATCTGGACCCGCCGAACCGATCGCTACTCGGAGCTGCGGACCGCGGAGACCGCCGCGTTGCCGAAGGTCGAGATGTCGTACATCGGCGGCTGAGCCCCTTTCCGTTCACCATGCACTGGCCCTCCTGTAACCCCACGGACTAAAGTTGCGGGGTATGGAGCGGGTCGTCGCTCTAGGGCGCAAAGTGCTACCGCGCGGTTGGCGGGATTTCGGCCTCCAGTTGGTGATCTGGTTTGGCTTCTACTTCTCGTACCTCGCCGTCCGGCACCTCACCGACCGTGACCCGACCAAGGCGGTCGTCAACGGCCTGAAGGTGATCTCGTTCGAGCAGCACATTTCGCATCACCTCTTCGAGTTGACGATCGAGCGCGTCGCCGATTCGTCGTCGCTGCTCCTGACGGCCGCTGCGTGGACGTACTGGAACTCGGAGTTCACCGTGATCGGGCTAGCACTGCTCTGGGTCTACCTGCGCCGGCACGAGCGCTTCACGCGTTTTCGCAACACGATCCTGCTCGCGAACCTGATCGGGCTCATCGGCTTCGCGGTGATGCCGACCGCCCCGCCGTGGATGTTCCCGGGCCGCGGATTCGTCGACGGCGTCAACCACTCGAGCGCGCTCCTGCAGACGCTCGCCAACCCCTACGCCGCGATGCCGAGCCTCCATGCGGCCGACGCCCTGATCGTCGGCTTCTTCCTCGTCTCGACCTCTCGCACCAGGTGGGCGAAGGCGTTGTGGGCGCTCTGGCCTCTCTGGGTGTGGTTCTGCGTGATCGCGACCGCGAACCACTTCGTCGTCGACGTGCTCGCAGGAATCGGGGTCGCCGTCGTCGCCCTGCTCACGATCTCGCATGCGCCGCGCGTGTTGGAGCGCATGCGCGCCGCCCGTCCGGCTATCGCAAACCTGCTATAGTTCGACATAGCAGGATTGCGATGTTGGAGATGAACGCAACACCACGGCTCCGTCGCGTCAAGCACGGTTACACGCGCGGCGTCCGCTCACTCGCCGGCCGCTGGGTCACCGGCCTCGCGCGCACCCGCGTGACGCCGAACGTCCTCACGGCGACCGGTGTCTCGCTCTGTCTCGCCGCGGCGATCCTCGTGCCGTTCGAGAACCGGGTCGACACGCTCCTCGTCTACTGGCTCGCCGCAGGCGTCTTCGTCGTCGGCTCGCTGCTCGACATTCTCGACGGCGCGCTCGCCCGGGTGGGCGGCAAGTCCACGCCGTTCGGGGCGTTCATCGACTCCACGACCGACCGGGTCGGCGAGGGTGCGATGCTCGCCGCGATCGCGCTCGTCTTCGCGCGTCACAACAGGGATTGGGCCGTCGTGGTCGCCGTGGCGGCCGTGGTCGGCTCGTTCCTCGTCTCGTACACGCGCGCCCGGGCGGAAGCGCTCGGGTTGAAGGGCGACGTCGGCCTGGGCTCGCGCGCCGAGCGTGTCGTGCTCATCACCGGGGGACTGATCTTCGCGCCGTGGGGCGGGCTCCCGTGGGCGATCGTCGCGCTCGCCGCGACGGCGTGGCTCACCGTCGTCCAGCGCATCCTGCACGTCCGCAAGCAACTTTCCGGAGGCACCAGTGGCAACGACCAACGGTAGGGCACGGCTCGACGACGGCAAGGTCCGCGTCGCGATCATCGGCGTCGGCAACTGCGCGAACTCGCTGTTGCAGGGCGTCGAGTACTACAAGGACGCGCCGGACGACCAGTTCGTCCCCGGCCTGATGCACGTCAACCTCGGCGGCTACCACGTCCGCGACATCGAGTTCACCGCGGCGTTCGACGTCGTCAAGGGCAAGGTCGGCGAGG
>DASUHE010000001.1:0-52554 GCA_036273695.1 Gaiellaceae bacterium | reverse complement strand
ACGGCAGGTGGGACGTATAAAGGGCGGGATGCAACGCATCGTCGGCGTTTTGGCGCTTCTTCTCTGTGGTGTTCTGGTCGCCGGCTGTGGCGGTTCGCAAGTCCGAGTCACCGCCCAACTCTCCGCCGTTCGGCACGGCCTCTACGAGCCACCCTCGTGGTTGACGAGGATCGTCGCCCGAGAAGTCAGGCTCTTCAACGACCGCGACGTTCGTGGCGGGACTTCGTACACGTTGTCGAAGCAGAGGGACGTGGTCGTGGTGTTCGGCCGATTCACGAAGCCGCCCGCAAAGTCATGCGCGACCGGCTATTGCCCGGTGCCGGTCAGGCTGCACGGCACGTCGCTCCGGCTCCTCATGTCGCCGCGCACGCACCGCCTTCTGTCGGCGACCCTCTCCCCGCGAATCGAAAACGATCAAGCCGTGGGGATAGCACGCCGTTCGAGTCGGTTTCTTCGCATCTTCCCTGCCCTGCCGGGGCGAGCATCTTGCTCGATCCCTCGCGGTGGAACTAACTTGACCGCGATCACGCTTCACGGCCGCTGCAAGACGCAGTACGTCTCGTCGCCTCCTTACCCACGAGGGGCGATCCGAGTCCGTTTCGGTGAGCGGTGGCGACTCGATGGGCACATGCACCGGGCAGCATGGATCGTGACCGTGCGATATCGAGACGGTCGCGTGCAATCGACCCAGGTGATCGGCCAGCCACCGCAACTCTGGAAGTAGCACCCCCGTACCGCTACTAGCTCAGGCGTCATTCCGGAGCACAGGCGCAGCCGACAGTCCTAGATCCGAAGCGATGGGGAAGGTCGCGTATCGCTTTCTCCCGTGCGACGACCAGGGACGCGCACGCGAGCAGAGTCAGCTTACGGCGATCCACGACGCGGCCGAGCCTGTGGCTGTCGGCTTGGTGGTCGTACTGATGAGTGCGACCGACGCGGATGGCGAACGGGTCCCGCTCGGTGGCACGCTCGTCTGTCGCGGCGTCAGTGAACATTCCTGAACACTGGCCCAGGCCCGCGTCAACGCTGCCCGGCCTGCCGCCGCGTTCTTGTCACTGTCTGCGAGAAAACAAACGGGCGAGCTTGCAATGCGGTTCGGTCTTGATTATTGGTGTTTAGGAGGGAAGATTCGATCGTGAGCGGGCGCAGGACGTGCTTGTTTCTTGCGGTCGGCGTCGCGCTGCTGTTCCTGGTCGATTCGGCCACCGCGACGCCGGGAGCGCTTGATCCTGGCTTTGGCTCGGGCGGAATTGTCACGACGACGATCTCCTCGGGCAGCACTGTGGCGACGGCGCTCGCGGTTCAGCCGGACGGAAGGATCGTCGCGGGTGGCGAAACAGCGGTCGGTTCGGAGACCGAGTTCGCGCTCGCCCGCTACAACCTGAATGGGACGCTGGACGCGAGCTTCGGGTCGGCCGGCAAGGTGACGACTGCGGTCGGTTCGGGCGGCAGCGACATCCGCGCACTGGTGCTCGAGCCGGACGGGAAGATCGTGGTCGCGGGCGAAGGCTCCGACGGCTCCCAGTCCGACTTCGCGCTCGCCCGCTACAACCCGGACGGGTCACTGGACACGAGCTTCGGCACGGGAGGCAAGGTTGTGACCTCGATCGCCGCCAACAACGGCACGACGGCGGACGCGGTTGCGCTCCAAACCGACGGCAAGATCGTGGTTGGCGGATCAAACGGCGACACCAGCGACTTCGTGCTCGCCCGCTACAACCCGAACGGCTCGCTGGACACGACCTTCGGCACAGGCGGGATCGTGATCACCGCCGCCGGCTATCTCACAGCGCTCGCCCTGCAACCGGACGGCAAGATCGTCGCTGTCGGAGGCCCACGTTTCACCCTGGCTCGCTACAACCCGAACGGGTCGCTGGACACCAGCTTCGGTACCGGCGGCACCGTGACAACGAACCTCACTACGGGGTTTGAGCAGGCGAACGGGGTCGTGCTCCAGCCCGACGGCCAGATCGTGGTCGGAGGCACGCTCGGTGGCCGCTTCGGGCTCCTGCGCTACAGCACGAGCGGGACGCTTGACCCGACGTTCGGCTCGATGGTGACCGGGTTCGTCCTGGCCGCTTTCGGCCAGGCGCTCGTCCAGCAACCAGACGGGAAGCTCGTGCTCGCCGGCTACGCGGACGGGGGAACCGAGCCCGCGTTCGCGGTCGTCCGCTACAACGCCAGTGATGGTTCACCAGACCCCAGCTTCGGCAGCGGGATCACGACCACTCCGATCGGCACGCACGGCGGCGCGGCGAACGCGGTCGCGCTCGAGCCAGACGGGAAGATCGTCGCGGGCGGCGTAGCCGAAACCGGCAGCAACGACACCACGGGCGACCAGTTCGCGATTACCCGGTATCAGGTCACCAGCATGCTGACAACCTCCACTGCCGGGAACGGCTCCGGCGTCGTGACCTCGAGCCCAGCGGGCATCGACTGCGGCACGACCTGCACGGAGACGTTCGCAGAGGTTGTTCCGGTCACACTCACGGCGACCCCGGCAGCAGGCTCACTCTTCACCGGCTGGCAGGGCGGGGAGGGCTGCTCGGGCACTACCGGTAGCTGCGAGGTGGTGATGACGAGCGACCAGTCGCTCACCGCCACCTTCACACTCGCCGAGAGGCTGACCGTCACCAAGCCAGGTCGCGGGAGGGGCAAGGTCACCTCCACCCCGGCGGGGATTCAATGCGGTTCCAGCTGCGCCCACGCCTACGCTTATGGCACCAGCGTGACGCTGACCGCCTCCCCCGCTGCGAACTCGACGTTCAAGGGCTGGTCGGGAGCCTGCTCCGGCACAGGCAGCTGCCGCGTGACGATGAAGCAAGCCCGATCGACCGAAGCGACGTTCGCGCGAAATCCTGCCTGCATCGTCCCGATGGTTCTCGGCAAGCGCCTCGCAACCGCAAAGCGGAAAGTCAAACGAGCGCACTGCCGCACCGGCGAGATTCGGCATCGACTATCGCCCCACAGAAGCGGCATCGTGATCTCCCAAAGGCCACAACCGCGAAAACACTTGCGCAACGGAGCGAAAATCAGCCTCGTCGTCAGCAAGAGCAGCCGACCCTGACTCGTACTTCAACCCTCCGCCAGGGGTCATTCCGGAACACTGGCCGAGCCGAGAGCTACCTTCTCCCGATTGGTCCGTACGCGCCTCGTGTGGAAGTGGGAAGAAGGCTTCGAGGATGGCGAGACGCCGGTCGGTCCGGCCTGGATCGCCACCCTCGGCGACGCCGGCAAGCGGATCAGCACTGAGGATGTCGCGGGCGGAGAATGGATCGCTCGGGACGAGCGATTCGCCTCGCGCGCGAAAACGACCACGACCTGCTCCTCGAAGGGTAGGCCTCAGCGGTGGTTCGGGGCATTGCTCCCTTACGCCTGAGGGTCGGCAATGGGTGGTAGGCCTCGAGCCGCGAGTCCCACTCCCAGCTTCCGCGCATCCGTTCGACAAAGAGACTCAACTCGACCTCGGCCGCAGGGTTCGCCGCCGCGGGCGGCTGTCGAGGGATTCGGCAGCCGCTAGAGCTGGTCGAGCCAGGCGAGCACGTCGGCGACGGCTTCGTCGAGGTGTGTGAGCATGCCCTCGTGGTCGTAGCCGGGGAACGAGACGTGCTGCATGCCGTGGCGGTCGAGGCCCGAGGCGAGTTGCTCCGTGCCTTCGGGGCCCATCTCGTCGTCCTGTTCGCCCCAGAATGCGAACAGCGGGCAGGGCAGGCCACTGATCAGAGAGTCTGCGGGAAGGTCTGAGAGTTCACGGTAGAACGTGAGGGCGGCTCGGTTGTCGAACGCAGCATCGACCCGGGCCCAGGCCGCGGGATCGGACTTCGCTGCTTCGCTTTGACGGTGGATTTCGGGGTAGAGGTACGCGTAATCCCCCGCGATGGGAAAGCCACCTGAGACGACCGCGTCTGCCTTGCCGGTGAGCTGCGCAACCCAGGGAGCGAACGCGCCGGTGAACGAGTACCCGAGAATGACGAAACGGTCGAACCCGACGGCCTGGACGACTGCGATCAGATCGTCGGCAAAGTCGCTGACTCGGTAGGGAAGATCTGCGTCGAGGCGGCCGCTGGTGGCGAACCCGCGTGGGCTCGCGGTGATCACCGTGAAGCGCTCGGTGAACGGGCCGAGATCGAGGTAGTCCGGCCAGGAGAAGTTCAGGTGAGGGAGCAGCAGGGCCGGGCCTGATCCACCATGCACCTCGTAGCGCAGTTCCAGTCCGTCGCGGACAAGTGTCGCCACTGAGCCGCGAGTCTACTGCCGGGCGAGCGGCCACCCCTCCCGCCGGGGGTCATTCCGGAACACCGGCCCGGGGCGAGCGCCGCCTTCCTAGAATCGTCGAGGTGGCCGTCGAATATGACTGGCGCGGGGGCTTCGACAACGCCGAGTTGAACGCACTCCATGCGGAGGCGTTCGACCACCGGGTTCTCGACGACGACTGGCACGGCCAGGTCCATCGCCACAGCCTCGGCTGGGTGTGTGCCCGGCGTGACGGAGTCCTCGTGGGATTCGTCAACGTCGCATGGGACGGCGGCGTGCATGCGTTCATCCTCGACACGATCGTCGCGCTCGCTGCTCGCCGCGAGGGGATCGGCAAGGGTCTCGTCGATTCGGCCGTCGCGGGGGCGCGCGCGACCGGCCGCTGCGAGTGGCTCCACGTCGACTTCGAGGAGGAGCTGCGGTCGTTCTATTTCGACGCCTGTGGGTTCACGCCGACGGACGCCGGACTGATCGCGCTCCGTTAGTGCCGCGGTAGATTCGGCCTGCCGGTACTAGCGAGCGCTGAAGCGAGCGTTCAGGTCTGGATTGCCGGGCAGCCCGGCGAACCGCGAGAAGGTGCCGTCGTTCGCGATCTCCTCCGCGGCGGCGAGGAAGCCTGCCCAGGCCGTGCTGGCGAGGGTGCCGCCGACGCTGATCCGGCGGACGCCGAGAGCGGCGGCTTCCGCCACCGTGATGAAGGGCGCCATCGCGAGCAGGTTCACGGGCTTCGGCGCCACGGCGGTCACGATCGCCTCGATCTGTTCGCGCGTCGAGATGAACGGCGCGTAGAGGCAGTCGGCACCGGCGTCGGCGTACGCCCGCAGCCGCCGGACCGTCTCCTCGAGATCCGGCCGGCCGACGACGAATCCCTCGGAGCGGGCGGTGAGGAGGATGCCGGTGACGCTCTCGTCGATCGCCTGCCGCGCCGCGCGGATCCGTTCGACGGCGACGTCGGTCGGATAGAGCGGCTCGCCAGCCTCGCCCGTGGAGTCCTCGATCGACAGGCCCGCGATCCCGGTCTCCGCGGCGAGCTTCACGTTCACGCCGACGCCGTGAGGCTCGTCGGTGAACCCGCCCTCGAAGTCGGCGCTGACGGGAACGTCGACCGCGCCCGCGATCAGGCGCAGGTGCTCGAGTGACTCGTTCCGGAACACTCCGTTGTCGGGCCGGGCCAACGACCAGGCGTGGCCGGCGCTCGTGGTCGCGAGCGCCTCGAATCCCAGCTGCTCGAGGGCGACCGCGGTGCCGACGTCCCAGGGGTTCGGCATCACGAAGCAGCCCGCGGCGTGGAGCGCGTGAAAAGCCGCGACCTTCTCCGCCTGCGACCTCATGGCGTGAATAATCGCTGCTCGGCACGGAGCTGCGGAGCCCACTCGAGGCTCCCGACACCCGCGAAGCGCAGATAGGCATCGAGAGCGTCGCGCATCGCGTCGACGAAGCCCTCGGCGCGGCCCGGCACGAACCCGTTCTCCCACCACAGGCCGAGCACCTCGACGCACGCCCGCTCGCGCTCGATCCGCGGCTCGATCCGGCCGACCAGCCGGTCGCCGAAGAGGATCGGGAGCACGTAGTAGCCCCAGCGGCGCTTCTCCGCCTTGAAGAACCCCTCCCAGACGAACTCGAACCCGAAGAGCTTCGCGAGGAGGGCCGTGTCCCAGAGCAGCGAGTCGAACGGCGCGACGAACGCGACGGAGGGGGGCGGCTCGGGCGGCGCCTCGAGCAGCCCGACCTCGTCGGCGACGACGAACCGCCTGCCGCGCAGGTCGTCGATCTGGACCGCCACGAGCGAGCCGAGCTCGACGAGCTCTTTCTGCAGAGCCCTGCGAACGTCGGGATTGGCGATGCGGGCGAACGTGCCGCCGGCGCCGCCCGCGCCGAGCAGGCCGTGGGCGCGGTAGCGCGACAGGAGCTTGTGCCGCAGCTGCTCCTGCTCGGGTATCTCCTGCGCGAGCAGCTTCGGCGGGAGGAGCCGCTCGATCACGTCGTAGTAGCGGACGTTGCCCTCGCGCTGCGCGAGCCCGATCGAGCCCGCGACCGTGTGCGCTTCGAGCACGGAGCGGACGGCGTTCTCGGGCACACCGAACCAGTTCTTCGTGGCCCCGCTCGTGCGCTCGAAATCGGCCGAGGAGAGCGGCCCGTCGGCCCGGATGCGCTCGAGCACCTGCTCGGCGACCTCCGCGTTGTCCGCGAGCGCGGCGGCGTGGAAGCGCGGGCCCTTGCGGCCTCCGCTCACGCGATACCAGGGGAACTCGTCCGCCGGGATGACCGACAGCGCCTTGTTCGTCGTCTCGAAGATCTCGCGGCGCCGGTACAGCTCGTCGCACCACGCCGGCTCGTAACCGGCGACGCGCGCGTGCAGCATCAGGTCGTGGTTGCGGCCCGCGACCGCGATCGGGTCGAACTGGATCGAGCCTAGCCGGCGGATCACCTCGAGCACCGCGTTCGGGCCGCCGTCCAGCGAGCGCGCAGGCGCGAGGAAGTGCCGCGCGACGAGGAAGCGGCGCGCCGCCTCGGCGGTGACCTTCACCCGGTCAGGAGAGCTGCTCGAGCCCGTCGGCGACCCAGGCCCGAAGCTCGTCGGACTTCATGAACGTCGCGTCGTCCGCCTCGGCGCGGGCGAAGACGTCCTCCGCGGACGCGCCGGCTCGCAGGCCCGCGTAGAGGTAGATCAGCGCGGACGAGCGCGGCCCGGTCCGGCACGTGACCAGGGTCGGCCTCGGCAGCTCGTCGAGGGCCGCGATCTGCCGGCGGGCGAGATCGAGGTCGAGCGGGGTCGGCGGATCGGACACGACGTTCGCCGACACGGGGACGGCGCGCTCGACGTCGGCGTACGACATGCCGCCCTCGACCGACGCGAATTCCTCACCACAGAGGAAGAGCCACGACGCCGCACCCTGCTCGCGGGCGAACCCCTCGGGATCCGCGACCAGGCCGCGGTTGTTCATCAGCCCGATCGGTACCTCGAAGCTGCTCACGTCCCGATCCTACGCCCGCGGAGGCGCCACGGCATATCGTCTCTCGCCCCGTGCCACGCGCGCCGCTCGAGCTCACTCGCGACCAGATCCTCGCCTTCCGCCGGCGTTCCGGCGCGCTCGACGAGCGGCTGCCGTGGGGCGCGCGTTCGCTGCGGCGGGCTGCGTGGGCGGGGCTGACCGACAGCGTGCCGCGGGCGGCTCTCCTCTCGATCCATGCGCGCGTCGAGGGGACGCAGCCGTCGACCTGGGAGGACCGCTCGCTCGTCCACGTCTGGGGGCCGCGCTACAGCACCTACCTCGTTCCCGTGCGCGACCGCGGGATTTTCACCCTCGCCCGGTATCCCGACGCTCTACAGCGCCGGCGGGTCGCCGAGGACATGGCCGCGCGCGTGCACGCCTATCTCGCCGGGCGGCGGCTGCCCGACGGCCTCGTGCAGCGGGAGCTCGGCATCGGGAACGCGATCAAGTACGCGGCTGCGACCGGGACCGTGCTGATTCGCTGGGATGGAGCGCGATCGCCGACCGTCTGGACGGTGCCCGCGCCGGAGCTCGATCCGCACGACGCGCGGCGCGAGCTCGTCCGCCGGTACCTCCACGTCCTCGGGCCTGCCACCCCGGCCGCGTTCGCGGCGTGGGCGGGCCTCGGAGAGAGGGAGGCCCGCGCGACGTTCGACGGCCTGGGCAAGTCGCTGAGCCCGGTGCGAACGCCGATCGGCGACGGCTGGATCCTCACGCGCGACGAGCCGCTGTTCCGCGAGCCGCCGGGCCGACCCGCGCCGGCCCGTCTCCTGCCCAGCGGCGACACGTACTTCCTCTACTGGGGAGCGGGTCGCGAGCTGCTGATCCGCGACGCCGCGCGGCGCGCCGAGCTCTGGACCACGCGTGTCTGGCCGGGTGCCGTGCTCGTGGCGGGTCAGATCGTCGGGACGTGGCGTCGCGCGCAGGGAGAGGTCTCGATCCGGGCCTGGCGACGCCTTACCCGTGCGGAGCGTGCAGCGGTCGAGGTGGAGGCGCACGGCCTGCCGCTCCCCGGCGTCGAGGGCGAGGTCTCGGTGCGCTGGAACAGTTGATCCCGGCTCGACGTTCCTCTCTGCATGAAGACACGTCTGGTGGGCATCAACCACGTCGCGCTGCAGGTCGACGACATCGAGGAGTCCGTCGCCTTCTACACCGGGCTGTTCGAGCCGACGGACGTCAATCGGGACATCCCCGGCGCCGCGTTCATTCGCATGGGCGACCAGTTCATCGCCCTGTTCGAGCGGGGCCCGCGCACGGAGGAGCCCCACTTCGGCCTCGTCGTCGACGACAAGGAGGCGGCCAGGGCCGCACTCGAGGAGGCCGGCGTCGAGATCCTGCCGGGGAGGTTCTTCGACTTCCGCGACCCGAGCGGGAACCGACTCCAGATCGTGCAGTACGACGAGATCCAGTTCACGAAGCCCGCTCGGATCCTCGAGGGGATGGGGCTCGAGCTCGCGAAGTCGGAGCACGCCCTGGACGAGCTGCGCGCCCAGGGTCTCGCCGACTAGGCCTGTCCCGGCCGCGAAGTACGCTGACGGCGTGCTCGCGGCGAACAGCCCGCACCTCAGCGTCCTCGACGAGCTCGGCGATCACCTCGGCGTCCTGTGGGGGGCGCTCGTCGCCCTCGGCGTCGTCGTGCTGCTGACGCCGGCAGTGGGAGGGATGGCGCGCCGGCTCGGCGTCGTCGACGCCCCGGGGGGCCGGCGCGTGAATCAGCTGCCGGTGCCGCGTCTCGGTGGGCTCGCGCTCTTCCTCGGGCTGCTCGTGCCGGCGCTCGCCTTCCTGCACGCGACCCACCAGAACCGCGGGCTGCTCCTCGGCGCCGCGGTGGCGGTGACGGTCGGAATCGTCGACGACTTCCGCGGCCTGCCCTGGTACGCGAAGCTCTCCGGCCAGGCCGCGGCGGCCGCCGTGCCGGCCGGCTTCGGCGTCTGGGTCGACCGCTTCACGTTCCCCTTCGTCGGCGTCCACACCCTGCCCGCGGGGGTCGGGATCCCGGTCACGATCCTCTGGATCGTCGCGATCATGAACATGGTCAACTTCCTCGACGGGCTCGACGGGCTCGCCGCGGGAGTGGCGGGGATCGCCGGTCTGACGTTCAGCGTGATCGCGCTCTCGCTCGGCAAGGTCGACGCGGCCGTGCTGTCGGCGATCGTGTTCGGCGCCTGCGTCGGGTTCCTCCGGCACAACTTCTATCCGGCGCGGATCTTCATGGGCGACTCCGGCGCTCTGCTGCTCGGCTACGTCCTCGCGGCCGTCTCGGTGCAAGGCCTGTTGAAGACGGCGGCGGTCGCAGCCCTCTTCTTCCCGCTGCTCGTCCTCGCCGTGCCGATCGTCGACACGACGTTCGTCGTGGTGCGGCGGCTCAAGCACGGGGAGCGGGTCTTCGAGGCCGACCAGGCCCATCTGCATCACCGCTTCCTGCGGCGCGGGTTCTCACAGCGGAGGGCCGCCGTGACGATCTGGGGCTGGTGCGCCACGCTCGCGGCCGCCGCGTTCGCGACCCGCTTCGTCCCGTTCCGCGCGCACGGCGTCTGGCATCCGTGGTGGACGCTGCTCGCCGCCACGATCGGTCTCCTCGCGGTGCTCTTCTCGGTCTACGTCGTCTACGTGCTCGAGATCGTGAAGCTCGGAAACCGGATCCAGCGGCGGCGCAAGCCGGACGATCCGCTCCGCAAGATCGCGTAGCGCTCATAGTCCCGGACACGTCCGTCGCAGACACGCCCCGGTGCCAGGCACGGGGACTGGTCCAGGCGGGACATGGTTCGCGAAAGGAGTGCTGCATGTGCGGGTGTTCCTGCGCGCAGGGCGTCTTCTTCGGACATGTCTCGGTGCCTGGCACCGAGACGTGGCTGCTTCAGCCCGCGTTCGCGCTCTCGACGAACCTCGCAAGCACCGCGTTGAACCGTTCGCCGAGCCGCTGGACCGAGTGGCCCGCTCCGGGGAGGACGGCCCTCTGCGCGCCGAGGCGGCGCTCGAGCACGTTGCACACCGCCTCGAAGGCGGCACTGTGCCCGCCCGAGACGACGAGCTTCGGGAACGGCGCACGCGCAAGATCGTCAAACGGGATCACGGCCTCGGCCGGCGACCGCTCGACCATGAGCGTCCTCGCGCCCTGCAGGAGATCGGGCGTGAACGTTCCGAGTGGCGCGGCTGCGCCGACGAGGCCGAAGAAGCCGCGCAGGAACTCGCCCGGGTCGCGCGGGCCGCGCGTCCAGTGCTCCTCGATCCTCGCGGTGATCTCGTCGACCGCCGGATTCCCTCGCGCCACGCCGAACGCGGGTGGCTCGATCACCGTCAACGAGCCCACCAGGTCCGGGCGCAGGGCCGCGGCCAGGAGAGCGATCACCCCGCCGTACGAGTGGCCCACGAGATGCGTCTCCCGGTCGAGGAACTGCTCCAACCAGACCGCCTCGTCCTCGAAGTCCACGCGCTCCACATCGGGTCCCGGCGGAAAGCCGCGCCGGTTCGGCGCCACGATCTCGAACCGGTCGGCGAGCGGTTTCTGGGCGCTCCAGGTCAGGTCCGCATTGGCGACGGAGCCGTGAACGAACAAGAGGCGAGTCCTAGTTCTCATGCGGGTTTCTGGTGTCACAAAGTACCCCCTCGCGGACCCTTCCACGCTGCTATTCTCGCCTCGAATGCAGGGGAACCCACGCCCGTCCTTCCAGCCCGCGGAGGCAGGCGCAGTGCTGGCCGGCACCGTCGGTGCCTGCGGTGGCGCAGGCGCGCTCGTCGGCTGGGCCGCCGGTAACACCGGCTACGGCGCGCTCGCCGGCGTCGTCGTCGGGCTCCCTGCCGGAGTGTTCGCGGTCTACCGCAGGTTCAAGGGCTACTTCTCGTGATGAACGGACTGCTGTCCACGCCGCGCCCGGTTCCCGGACGCCGAGCGCCCACGCTCGCAGGCGCCGGAGTCGTCGCGCTCGCGCTGCCCGTCTGCCTCGTCGCCGGCTTTCCGCTTGGCGGCTGGGCGCTCGCGGCCGTGCTCTGGGCGGCTGGCGAGGCGCTCGGGCTGTGGCTCGCGAAGCTGCCGATCGGAGCCGACCACCTCGGCTCGTCGGGGCTGGTCGCGCTCGCCCACTCGTTCCGCGGGATCGGCGTGATCGTCGTGCTGGCCGCGGTGACGATCGCCAGCAGGGATGTCGGCATCGCGGCGCTTGCGGTCTATGCGCTCGCGTACTCGCTGTCGCTCGGCGTCTCGCTCGTCGAGTACTTCGGCGGGGAGAAGCTCGGATGAGCGCGCTGCTCGCCGCCGGCTCGTTCAACCCCGCGAAGGAGTTCGAGCTCAAGCAGTGGATCGGGATCCACCTCGGGCCGCTCGACATGTCGATCAACAAGGCCGTCGTCTACCTCGCGATCTCCGCTGCGCTGACGATCCTGATCGGGCTCCTCACCATGCGCAGCCGGCTCGCGCTGCTGCCCGGCAGGCGCCAGACGGTGGGGGAGGCGATCTACGAGCTCGCGCAGACGCAGATCGCCGAGCAGGGCCTGCCGTCGAAGGCGATCGGCCGCTGGTTTCCGTACGTCGCGTCCCTGTTCCTGTTCATCTTCACGATGAACATGGTCGGCTTCATCCCGCTGCCGCTCACCGGCGACAAGTGGCACGGCGTGCCGACGTGGGGGATCTACGCCGTGACCTCGCAGCTCTCGGTGACGCTCGTGCTCGCGGTCCTCAGCGTCCTCTTCACCCACATCGAAGGCGTCCGGTACAACGGTCCCGGCTACTTCAAGAGCTTCGTCCCGGCCGGTGTGCCGAAGGGGATGATCGGGCCGATGGCGCTGCTCGAGACGATCTCGCACGTGTTCCGCGTGATCAGCCTCAGCGTGCGGCTCTACGCGAACATGCTCGCCGGGCACATGCTGATCCTCGTCTCGATCGGCCTGCTCTTCATCCTCAGCGGCATCACGTTCTGGATCGTGGCCGTCGTCTCGCTTCCGATCGGCATCGCCTTCTATTTCTTCGAAGTCGTGATCGTCGTCACGATTCAGGCGTTCATCTTCTCTGCGCTTACGGCCATCTACATCGGCACGGCCATCGAGCCGGCCCACTAAGGAGGAAACGGTGCTTCACGTGCTCGCTGCAACCTCAAGCACGATCAAAGCCGCGCAGGCGCTCGGCTTCGGCCTGGGCATGGGCCTGGGCTCGCTCGGCGCCGGCATCGGCATCGGCACGGTCTTTGCCTCGATGATCCAGTCGGTCGCCCGCCAGCCCGAGCTGCGCGGCGAGCTGCAGGGGATCATGTGGCTCGGCTTCGCCCTCACCGAGGCGGTCGTGTTCTACGGCCTCGTCGGCGGCTTCCTCGGCTTCGTCCTCGTCAAGTAGATGCTCGTCGCCGTCTCCAGCCCGCTGACCAAGCTCATCCCGGGGCTGATGATCTGGACGATCATCTTCTTCGTCATCGTGTTCCTGATCCTGCGCAAGTACGCCTTTGGCGCGATTCAGAAGCAGATCGACGACCGGCGGGAGCACATCCAGCGGTCGATCGAGGCCGCGGACGAGGCGCGGGACGAGGCGCAGCGGCTGCTCGAAGAGCACCGCAAGCTGATCGCCGACGCGCGCGGCCAGGGCGAGGCGATCCTCGCCGAGGCACGCAAGACCCGCGAGTCGATGGAGCAGCGGATGCGCGAGGAGACGGAGTCCGAGCGCCAGCGCCGGCTCGAGGAGACGAAGAAGGAGATCGCGGCCGAGACCGCGCGCGCTCTCTCGCAGATCCGCGCCGAGGTCGCCGACCTCACGCTCGAGGCCGCGTCCAGGGTCGTCGGCCGGACGCTCGACGCCGAGCGTGACAGCGAGCTCATCTCCGAGGCGATCGCCGGCCTCGACTTCTCGCGGCTCGAGGAGTCGGCATAGCCGTCGCGCAGCGCATCTACGCCGAGGCGCTCTTCGGAGCGGCCAAGGACGCGGGCCGGCTCGCGCAGGTGCACGAGGCCCTGAGCGACTTCGCGGTCGCGGTGGCCGAGTCGCCGGAGCTGCGCGCCGTCCTGCGCAACCCGCAGCTCGAGTCGAGCGCGAAGGCGTCCATCCTCGCCGACCTGGCGGGCACCGACGAGCCCCTCTTCACGCATTTCCTCCAGGTCGCCGCGGAGAAGGGCCGGGCGGGGGAGATCGAGGAGATCGCGAAGGAGTTCGAGCGGCTGATCGCCCGCGAGGAGCGCCGCCTCACCGTGGAGCTGACGACCGCGCGCGAGCTGAGCGACGCAGAGGCGAAGTCGATCCTGAAGCAGATCGAGGACGCCGCCGGGCGCAAGGTCGAGGCGACGCAGAAGGTCGATCCGAGCCTCGTCGGCGGCATCGTCCTGCAGGCGGGATCGCTACGCGTCGACGCGAGCGTCCGCGGGAGACTGGAACGACTGAGAAACGAACTCGTGAAGACATGAGGGAGCTGAGAGCGCTTTGAAGCTGAGACCGGAAGAGATCACGTCGATCCTGCGCGAGCGGATCGAGCAGTACGACGTCGAGACCGACCTCGCCGAGGTCGGAACCGTGCTCCAGATCGGCGACGGCATCGCGCGCGTCTACGGGCTCGAGAACGCCGGCTCGCTCGAGATGCTCGAGTTCGAGCACGGGGTCACCGGCCTCGCGTTCAACCTCGAGGAGGACGACGTCGGCGTCGCGCTGTTCGGCGAGTGGGCACATGTGAGCGAAGGCGAGCCCGCCCGCCGCACCGGCCGGGTCGCGAGCGTTCCCGTCGGAGAGGCGCTGCTCGGCCGCGTCGTCGATCCGCTCGGCAACCCGCTCGACGGGCGCGGGCCGATCGACGCGAAGGAGAGGCGGCCGCTCGAGTTCAAGGCTCCCGGCGTGGTCGAGCGCCAGCCGGTGAAGGAGCCGCTCTCGACCGGCATCAAGTCGATCGACTCGATGACGAACGTCGGGCGCGGCCAGCGTGAGCTCATCATCGGCGACCGCTCGACGGGCAAGACGGCGATCCTGATCGACACGATCCTCAACCAGCGCGACACCGACGTGCACTGCATCTACGTCGCGATCGGCCAGAAGGCCTCGACCGTCGCCGGCATCTACGAGCGGCTGCGTGAAGAGGGCGCGATGGAGTACACGACGATCGTCTCCGCCGCCGCGCACGAGGCTGCGCCGATCAAGTGGATGGCGCCGTTCGCGGGCTGCGCGATGGGCGAGTACTTCCTCTTCAACGGCAAGCACGCGCTCGTGATGTACGACGACCTCTCGAAGCATGCGGACGCGTATCGCCAGCTCTCGCTGCTGCTGCGCCGGCCGCCGGGCCGCGAGGCGTTCCCCGGCGACGTCTTCTACCTCCACTCGCGGCTCCTCGAGCGCGCCTGCAAGCTCAACGACGAGCAGGGCGCCGGCTCGCTCACCGCGCTGCCGGTCATCGAGACGCAGGCCGGCGACGTGTCGGCGTACATCCCGACGAACGTGATCTCGATCACCGACGGCCAGATCTTCCTCCAGTCGGAGCTCTTCTACTCGGGTATCCGTCCGGCCGTGAACGTCGGCACCTCGGTCTCGCGCGTCGGCTCGTCGGCGCAGACGAAGGCCATGAAGAAGGTCGCCGGCCGCCTGCGCCTCGACCTCGCCCAGTACCGCGAGCTGGAGGCGTTCGCGCAGTTCGGCTCCGAGCTCGACCGCGCGACGCAGCAGGCGCTGACGCGCGGCGAGAAGATGGTCGCGACCCTGAACCAGCCGCAGTACGACCCGTGGCCGACCGAGGAGCAGGTCGTCGCGATCTACGCCGGCAACGAGGGCTACCTCGACGACATCCCGACCGCTCAGGTCTCCCGGTTCCAGGAGGAGCTGCGCGAGCACATGCGGGCCGAGAAGTCGATCTACGGAGACATCCGTGAGTCGGGCGATCTGCCCGACGAGCTCGCCCAGAAGCTGAACGGCGAGATCGAGAAGTTCAAGCACGGGTTCAACGTCGAGGGCGAGGGCGAAGTCACCTGATGCGCCTGCCGGCAATGGTCGGAGCACTTGCGGCGGCTGCAAAGCGTCGCGACTCCTCGCTTCGCGCGTCGGCCGGCTTCGCCGACTGCAGCGTCTTCCGCTCCTTGCGTCCCGGCCTCGCTCGCTTTCCGCTCGCCGGAAGCGCGCGACCAGCACCGGCAGGCGCATAGTGGCTTCGCTCCAAGACCTCCGGCGGCGGATCGGCTCCGTCCGCAACACGCGCAAGATCACGAAGGCCCTCGAGCTCGTCGCCGGTGCGAGGCTACGCCGCGCGCAGAGCCGCATCGAGGAGATGCGGCCGTACGCCGACCGGATGCAGGAGCTCATGGTCGGCACCGCGCAGGCGGCGTCCTCGATCCGGAACCTCGCGCTGCTGCAGCAGCGGGACGAGGTCCGGCGCGTCGCGTTCGTCGTCGTCACGGGCGACCGCGGCCTCGCCGGGCCGTTCAACGGTCAGGTGCTACGCCGCGCGCTCGAGCTGGAGCGCCGGGCCCGCGGCGAGGGGCAGGAGGTGATCTGGCTCGCCGTCGGCCGCAAGGGCGCGTCGACGCTGCGCTTCCGCCGCTACGAGGTCACGGCGCAGTGGGCGGGATTCGCCGACAAGCCGAGCTATTACGACGCGCAGGCGGTCGGTCACAAACTCGCCGAGCTGTACGAGGCGGAGGAGGTCGATCGCGTCGTCCTCGTCTACAACCGGTTCGAGTCGGCCCTCGTGCAGCGGGTGACGACGACCGACCTGCTGCCGATCCGCGAAGAGGTGCTCGCGGGCGAGGAGTCCGCCGACGACGCGGAGAAGAGCGGAGGCGTGAGCGGCGACTTCATCTACGAGCCCGAGCCGGAGGAGATCCTCCAGCGACTGCTGCCCGTCTACCTCGAGACGGAGATCTACCGCGCGCTGCTCGAGTCGGCGGCCGCGTTCCTCGCCTCGCAGATGACCGCGATGCGGAACGCGTCGAAGAACGCGGGCGAGCTGATCGACACCCTCACGCTGTCGCTCAACCGAGCCCGGCAGGCCGAGATCACGCAGGAGATCCTCGAGGTCGTCGCCGGCGCGGACGCCCTCACCGGCTGAGCCGGCGGTAAATCCCGGGCTACCCTCAGCCGGTGGGACGGAGATTTGCCCTGATCGTGCTCTCGCTGCTCGCGGCGTCTGCGCTTTCGGTCGGGACGCTCGTGGCCCAGATTCACGAGACGCACGACCACCGGTACACGTTCCTCTTCTGGAATCTCTTCCTGGCCTGGGTGCCGCTCATTGCCGCGTCCTCGGCCTTCGTCCTGGCGCGGAGGAGGGCCGGCGCTCTCGTGGGAGCCCTCATCCTCGTCTGGCTGCTGTTCTTCCCGAACGCGCCGTACGTGCTGACGGACTTCATCCACCTCCACGGAGACGGGCCGTCTCCACTCTGGTACGACGCGCTGATGCTGTCGTCGTTTGCCTGGACGGCGCTCATGCTGGGCTTCGTCTCGCTCTACCTCGTCCACACGATCATCGGGCGGCGCGCAGGCGCTTCTGTGTGCTGGGTGATGGTCGTGTGCGTGCTCGGATTGGCGAGCTTCGGCGTCTATCTCGGCCGCTTCGCCCGTTTCAACAGCTGGGACGTCGTCACGCAGCCGCACCTCGTCCTATCCGTGGTGAGGCAGGAAATCGACAGTCCGCTCCACGACCCGAAGATGGTGGCCGCACTGCTCGCCCTCACCGCGTTCCTCCTCGTCGGCTACCTCGTCCTGTATGCATTTTCCGCCCTCCGGCTGGAGCTCGCCGACCCGGCGGCAGAGACGTAGCCGCCGCTGTCACGGTGCCCGTTACCGCGGGTGAAGTGCGTCCTCGAGCAGCCGCACGACCGTCTCGACGTCGGTCTCGTCGCCGCTCGCGATCCGCAGGGCGAGCCCGTTCGTGACCATGGTCGCGAAGCGCGCGAGGTTCTGCCAGTCGATGTCGGTGCGGAACTCCCCGGCGGCGGCCTGTTTCTGGAACCACTCCGCGAGTGCGGGCCGCTGCTCCTCCCACTGCGCCTCCATGCGGCGCACGAAGTCCTCGTCGTGCCGGAGGCGCGACTCCGTCTCGATCAGGACGGCGAGGAACTCCGGGTCCTCGCCCGCGATCTCGCGCAGGGCGTGGGCCAACCCCTCGGTCGAGATGAGCTCGATGTAGTGGCGGTTGATGTTGGCGGCGACCGCCGCGAAGAGGTTCTTCTTGCCGTCGAAGTAATGGAAGATCGCGCCGCGGGAGAGACCCGTCGCCTCCTCGAGCCGGGCAACCGTGGCGCCGTCGTAGCCGTAGCGCGCGAACGCGTGCCGCGCGCCGTCGAGGATCTGGGCGCGGCGCGCGTCGAGGTGCTCCTGGGTGACCTTGGGCATCTCCTCCAATTGTACCGTTGACAAAACCGTACGTACGTATTATTTTACCCGGCGTGTTGAGGAACCGCTCGCTGCTCGGCCTGATCACCGCCGAGCTCGTCTCGCTCACCGGCTCGTCGATGACGTTCGTGGCGCTGCCGTTCTTCGTCCTCGTGACCACGGGCTCGACGGCGAAGATGGGCTGGGTCCTCGCGGCGGAGATGCTGCCGATCGCGATCTTCGGCATTCCCGCCGGCACGCTGATCTCGAAGCTCGGCGCGAAGAAGACGATGCTCGTCTCGGACGCCGCGCGCGGGCCGCTCCTGCTCGTGATCCCGATCCTCCACCACTACGACGACCTCTCGTTCGCGGCGCTGCTCGGGACGACCTTCGCGATCGGCATCTTCGCGGCGCCGTACTTCGCGTCGTCGAAGCTGATCGTCCCCGAGGTCGCGGGCGAGGACGAGCAGGCGGTCGCGAGCGTCAACGCGGTGCTCTCGGGCGCGAACCAGGTGACGCAGCTCGCGGGGCCGGTGCTGGCCGGCGTGCTCATCGGCTTCACGAGCCCGGCGACGGTCCTCGTCGTCGACGGCTGCACGTACGTCTTCTCCTTCCTCGCGATCGCGACGGTCGTCCGCGCCGGCAAGCGCGTCGAGTCGGCCGCCCAGCAGAAGGGCGTGCTCGCCGGCTTGAAGTTCCTGCTCGGTGACTCCCTGCTCGGGCCGATGATGATCGCCGCCTGCGTGATCAACTTCGTCGCTCAGGGGATCGTGCTGGGCGTCCAGGCCATCGACCGCTTCCGCTACCACGAGAGCGGGCACGTGATCGGGATCCTGTTCGCCGGTTTTGGGGTCGGTGCGCTCGTCGGCGCAATCGTCGCGCAGCAGCTGACCCAGAAGGTCTCGCTGCTGAAGCTTGCGGCGGTCGGGATCGTCGCGATGCCGCTGCCGCTCTTCCTGCTCGCTCCGAACTCCCCGTGGCCCGTTGCGGCGGTCATCCTCGGCGCCTTCGCTTTCTTCACGCCGCTCGTCAACGCGCCGGTCATCGGGCTCCTGACCGTGCGCACCCCGGCCGAGCTCCGGCCGAAGGTGATGACGGCTGTGCTGACGGTTGCGACGATGGCAGGCCCGTTCGGCTTCATCGCGTCCGGCTACCTCCTGCAGCACGTCAAGCTCGGCCCGTTCTTCATCGGCCTGCCCGCGCTGCTCGCGCTCGGCGGCCTCGCGTTCGCGGCCGTGCTGCTCCGCAACTCCGAGCCGGCGCCGCCGCTCGAAGTCGGCCTCGCGAGCTAGGCGCTCGGGCGCACGAACTCGCGAGCCCGGGCAGCCTTGACCGCGGCCGAGAGGGTCGCGATGTCGTACGCGCCGTAGTGGCGCAACGAGTTGACGAAGAAGGTCGGCGTGCCGGAGACCGCCGAGAGGTCGGCCGAGTCGACGTCCCGGACGATCCGGCCCGCTCCCTCCCTCGTTCGCAGGTCCTCCTCGAAGCGCGCGACGTCGAGCCCGAGCTCCGCGGCATAGCCGACGAGATCCTCGTAGCCGAGCGCGTCCTGGTGGTCGAGCAGCAGGTCGTGCATCTCCCAGAATGCGCCCTGCTCCGCCGCTGCCTCCGCGGCCTCGGCGGCTTGCTGCGCGTTGGGGTGGACGTCGTTGAGCGGAAGGTGCCGCCAGACATAGGCGACGTCGCCGAAGTCGCTCAGCAGCTCGCGCAGGACCGGCTCCGCCTGGCCGCAGTACGGGCACTCGAAGTCGCCATACTCGAGTACGGTGACCGGAGCGTCGACCGGGCCGCGGATGTGATCGCGCTCCGGGTCGACGGGCTCGGCGAGGTCGACGATGAGGTCGGGCGTTCCGAGCAGCATCCGGATCCGCACCTTCCGCGGCAGGCGCTGCGTGGCGGCAACGAGGAGCCAGGTGAACAGCGCGGCGACCAGGGCCGCGCTGAGGACGCCCACCTTCGCCTCGGCGAGCTCCGTTCCGTCGAAGGCGAGAGACGCGATCAGCAGCGAGACGGTCAGCCCGATCCCTGCGATCGTGCCGGCGCCGGCGACCGAGAGCCAGCCGACCGGGGCCCGTACTCGGCTGCCGCTCATCCTGCCGGCGAGCCAGGTCGCGCCGACGATCCCGACCGGCTTGCCGACGACGTAGCCGACGAGGATCCCGAGAGTGACCGGGGACGTATAGGCCGTGCCCAGGAAGCTGCCGCTGAGGTGGACTCCGGCGTTGGCGAGCGCGAACAGCGGCACGATCACGTAGCTCGTCCAGGGATGCCAGAGCGTCTGCAGGCGCTCGTTCGGGGAGACCGCCGTCCGCAGCGCGCCGCGAGCCGTGCGCGCGAGATCGCCCGTGGGCTGCTCCCGGAAGAGGCGAAAGAGGTCGGACGCGCGCTCGAGGTCGGTGCGCTGCGCCGGGTACGCGAGCGCGATCACTCCGCCCATGAGCCCGGCGACGACGGGATCGACGCCCGCCTTGAAGAACGCGACCCAGACCGCCGTGCCGAACACGAAGTAGATCGGGCCGAAGTGGACGCCGACGGCGCGGATCAAGAGGATGCAGCCGAACAGCCCGAGCGCGATCCCGAGTGCGGGGATCGAGACGTGCCCGCTGTACGCGATCGCGATCACGAGCAGCGCGACGATGTCGTCGACGACCGCGACGGTGAGCAGGTAGGCACGCAGGCGCCCCGGCAAGCCGTTTCCGACGAGCGCGAGCAGGCCCAGCGCGAACGCCGTGTCCGTCGACATCGCTGCTCCCCACCCGTGCGTCGACCCGTGGCCGGCGTTGATCGCGAGGAAGATCGCGACCGGCACGACCATCCCGCCGAGGCCCGCGAGCAGTGGGAGCGCGACGCGTCGCCGCTCGCGCAGCTCGCCGAGGTCGAACTCGCGCCGGGCCTCGAGCCCGATCACGAAGAAGAAGAGCGCCATCAGGCCGGTGTCGATCCACCCGCGGAGATCCTGCGAGACGCCGCCTCCGCCGATCGTGATCGAAAGCGTCGTCGCCCAGACGCGCTCGTACGAGGCCTGATCCGCGTTCGCCCAGATGAGCGCGGCGAGGACGGCTGTGAGGAGCACGGCGGCGCTGCCGGTCTCCGTCTGGAGGAAGGTGCGGAGCGGCATCTGGAGGTTGCGCGTCCACGCGGTCCGGCCGCTGAAGGCGCTCGCAGAAACGTCCATCTCGGCCACGGCCGAAGCTTCGCACGCGCCACCGGTTCGACGAGGAGCGCCAAGTCCACTCGGCTAGAGTTCGCCTGCTGCGGCCGCCTGCGAGCGGCGCCGACCTCGAGCATCAGGGGAGACTCAGTGGCCGACCAGAGCAACGGGAAGAACACGGGAAAGATCGTCGAGATCAAGGGCGTCGTGCTCGACGCCGTCTTCCCGGACCGCCTGCCCGAGATCTACCACGCGCTCAGCATCCAGGTCCCGGAGGACGGGGGCTCGCGCGAGCTGATCGCGGAGGTGCAGCAGCACCTCGGCGACGACCGCGTCCGCGCGGTCGCGATGGACTCCACCGACGGCCTTGCGCGCGGGGTCGAGGTGATCGACACCGAGCAGGCGATCTCCGTCCCCGTCGGCGACCAGACGCTCGGCCGGATCTGGAACGTGATCGGAGACCCGGTCGACGGCAAGGAGCCAGGCAAGGGCGAGCGGTGGCCGATCCACCGCGATCCGCCCGCGTTCGGCGACCTCTCGCCGGCGATCGAGATCTTCGAGACGGGCATCAAGGTCGTCGACCTGATCGCGCCGTTCGTCCGCGGCGGCAAGGTCGGCCTGTTCGGTGGCGCCGGGGTCGGCAAGACCGTCACGATCACGGAGCTGATCCACAACGTCGCGCTGCAGCATGGCGGCGTCTCGGTCTTCTCGGGCGTCGGCGAGCGCACGCGCGAGGGCAACGACCTGATGCTCGAGATGCAGGAGTCGGGCGTCATGGACAAGGTCGCGATGGTCTACGGCCAGATGAACGAGCCGCCGGGAGCGCGCCTGCGCGTCGGCCTCTCCGGCTTGACGATGGCGGAGTACTTCCGCGACGAGGGTCAGGACGTCCTCCTCTTCATCGACAACATCTTCCGCTTCGTCCAGGCGGGCTCCGAGGTCTCGGCGCTGCTCGGGCGCATGCCGAGCGCGGTCGGCTACCAGCCGACGCTCGCGACCGAGATGGGGCAGCTGCAGGAGCGGATCACCTCGACGCGCACCGGCTCGGTCACCTCGGTGCAGGCGATCTACGTCCCGGCCGACGACCTGACCGACCCTGCGCCGGCGAACACCTTCGCCCATCTCGACTCGACGACCGTGCTCGACCGCGGGATCGTCGAGAAGGGGATCTACCCGGCCGTGCACCCGCTGCGCTCGACGTCGCGCGCGCTGCAGCCGGGCATCGTCTCGGAGGACCACTACCGGACCGCGACCCGCGTGCAGGAAGTGCTGCAGCGCTACGCCGACCTGCAGGACATCATCGCCATCCTCGGCATCGACGAGCTCTCGGACGAGGACAAGGTCGTCGTCCAGCGCGCCCGGAAGATCGAGCGGTTCCTCTCGCAGCCGTTCTTCACGGCGGCGCAGTTCACCGGCACGCCGGGCGAGTTCGTGAAGCTCGAGGACACGATCCGCGGCTTCACCGAGATCCTCGACGGCAAGCACGACGAGCTGCCCGAGCAGGCCTTCTACATGGTCGGCGCGATCGAGCAGGCGGTCGAGCGCGGCAAGCAGCTGAGCGGGGCCGAGGCCGAGCCGGCCGGCGCCGCGGCGTAGCGATGCCCGACCATCCGCTTTTCCCCGTCTCGGTCGTGACGCCCGAAGGGCCGGCGTACGAAGGCGAGGCCGAGATGCTGATCGTGCCGGGAGCGGCCGGCGAGATCGGCGTACTCGCGCGGCACGCGCCGCTCGTGGCGATGCTGCAGGCGGGCTCGACGCGCGTTCATCTCGGCGACGGCGAAGTGCGCGAGTTCGCGACCGGCCCGGGCTTCTTCCAGGTGCTCGAGAGCCGCGCCATCGCGCTCGTCGACGACGCGGTCGCGGCCGGCGACATCGACGAGGCCCGCGCCCGCAAGCAGCTCGAAGAGGCCCAGGAGGAGCTCGCGAAGGTGGAAGCGGGAGACTCGACCGCGGACCGGTGGCAGCTCGAGCAGCGGATCCGCCACGCCGAGAACCAGCTGACGGTCCGCGGCGCGAGCTAGCCCGCAAAAGCCGGCGCCTCGCGCCTGGATCAGTAGCGGTCGATGTCGACCAGACGCTGGTCGCTGATGCCGAAGTGGTGCGCGATCTCGTGGAACACGGTGCGCCGCACGGCGAGCCGCAGCCGCTCGGGGTCCCCGCCGGACAGGCGCTCCAGCGGCAGCCGGTAGATCGTGATCTTGTCCGGCAACGCCCCGGCGTAGCCCGGGCCGCGCCGGCCTCGCGGAACGCCCTGGTAGAGGCCGAGCAGGTTCCGTCCCGGCGGCGGCTCGTCCTCGACCGTCACGGCGACGTTCGTCATCAGGTTGCGGATGTCGTCGGGCAGCTCGTCGAGCGCGTCGCTCACGAGCTGGTCGAATTCCGCCGCCGCCTCGTCGGCGGTCACTGGGAGGCCGCGAGCACGCCGCCCTGGCGCAGTGCGTCTTCCAGGGGCTCCACCATCGCCGCATTGTGCGCGTTGCGGTAGTCGTCGCCGAGCTCTTGCTCCAACGTCGCCTTCGCCTCCTCGAACAGCGCCTGCTCACTCGGTTGCAGCAGGACGCCCGCGTCGGCCAGCAGCCGGTCGGCGATGCCCGCCTGGTAGGCGGCACGAGACGCCTCTCCTTCGAGCAGGCCGAGGCGGGCGAAGGCCGCGATCGCGTACGCCATCACCTCCTTGAAACCGAGCTCGAGCGTGAGGGCGACCGACCGCCCGAGCCACTCGCGCGCCGCGTCGAGGTTGCCCGCGTGGAGGTTGTAGCTGCCGAGGTTGTACGTCGAGATCGCCGCGTTCTGCTTGTGGCGGGACTCGAGTGCCAGCGCCTCCTCGGTGACCGCGATCGCCAGGTCGTAGTCGTCGCGCGAAGCGGCGATATGACCGAGGTTGGCGAGGACCGTTCCGAGCCGCGCCGGCACGTCGAGCTTGCGGAACAGGGCGGCGCTCTCTTCGAGCAGCGGGCTTGCGACGTCGAAGTCCTCTCGCATCGCCGCGACCGTGCCGAGGTCGCTGAGCTCACGGGCGATCCACAGCTCGTCGCCGAGCTCGCGGGCGAGCGCGAGGCTCGCTTCCTTGCGTTCCTGCGCGAGGTCGAGCTCGCCGAGGCGCGTCGCGATCGCACCGCTGGCGGCCAGGCCGTGGAGCCGTACCTCGGGCGCCACGTCCGCCGCGCGCGAAAGCCCTTGCTCGATCCAGCTCCACCCTTCGCGGAAGTGGCCGCGCACCTCCCAGAAGAGCCGCACCGAGCTCGCGAGCCGTAGCGCGAGCTCGGGCTCCGCCTCGAGCGACCAGGCGAGCGCGGCGCGCATGTTGTCGTGCTCGGGCTGGATCCGGTCGAGCCAGACCGCCATGTCCTCGCCCGCGAGGGTTCGCTCCGCCATGGTCTCGGCGAGCTCGGTCAGCCATTCCGCGTGTCGTCGTCGCACCGCTTCCGCCCCGGTCTCCTCGAGCTGCTCGACGGCGAAGTGCCGAACGGTCTCGAGCATCGTGAACCGCGAGTCCCGGCGCCGCAGGAGGTTGTTCTCGACGAGTGCGGCCAGATCGTCGAGCGTCACCTCGCAGACGCGCTCTGCGGCCTCGAGCGTGCAGCCGCCCGAGAAGACGCCGAGCCGGGCGAAGGCCACGCGCTGATCCGGCCCGAGCAGGTCGTAGCTCCAGTGGATCGTCGCCGCGAGCGTCTGCTGGCGCGCCGGCGCGTCCCTCGGGCCGGCCGGGAGGATGTGCGGCTCCCGCTCGAGCCGCTCCAGAATCTCGCCCGGCGCGAGGAGCTTCGAGCGCGCCGCCGCCAGCTCGATTGCGAGCGGCAGGCCGTCGAGCCTTGCGCAGACCTGAGCGACATTGGGCGCGCTGGCCGTGTCGAGCTCGAAGCTCGGATCGACGGCTCGCGCGCGAGCCGCGAAGAGCCGCAGGGCGTCGGTCTGGACGAGCGCCTCGAACGGCAGGTCGGCCGCGGGCGTGTCGAAGGGCGGCACCGGGTACTCCTGTTCGGCCGCGAGCCGGAGCGGGGCGCGGCTGGTCGCCAGAACGAGGATGTGTGGTGCGGCGGCGAGCAGCTCGCCGACGAACGGCGCGGCGGCCAGGAGCTGTTCGAAGTTGTCGAGCACGAGGAGCAGCCGCCGGTCGCGCAGGTGCTCGATCAGGCCCTCCGAGAGCGACCGTGCGCCCTCCCGCACCTCGAGCGCCTCGGCGATCGTGGGCACGAGCAGCTCGGGGCTCGAGACGGACGCGAGGCTGACGAAGAGCGCACCGTCGCGGAGCTCGGGCTCGAGGGTCTGCGCGACCGCCAGCGCCAGGCGCGTCTTGCCCGTGCCTCCGGCGCCGGTGAGCGTGACGAGCCGCGCGCCTTCGTCTCGGAACAGTGCGCTGACGGCGGCGAGCTCGAGCCGGCGACCGACGAGCGGCGTCGGCGGAACGGGCAGCGGCCGCGTCGAGCGAGCGGGCGTCTCTGGCGCGGCGAGGCTCGGCTCCTGCCGGAGGATTGCCCGCTCCAGCTCCTGCAGAGCGGGGCTCGGCTCGAGCCCCAACTCGTCGGCGAGCACGCGCCGCGCGTCGCGGTAGACCTCGAGCGCCTCCGCCTGCCGGCCCGCGCGGTAGAGCGCGAGCAGCCGCTGCTGGAGGAGCCGCTCGCGGTACGGATGCTCCCCGGTCAGCGCCTCGAGCTCGGCGACGACGGCGTCGTGGCGGCCGCACGCGAGCTCTGCGTCGTAGCGGAGCTCGAGCGCCGTCAGCCGCAGCTCCTCGAGCCGCTCCGCCTCGGCGGCGCGCCGCCCGTCCTCGGGGAGGTCGGCCAGCGCCGGGCCTCGCCAGAGCGCGAGCGCCTCGCGCAGGTCGTCGGCGGCGTCGCTTGCCCGTCCTGCCTCGAGGGCAGCGCGGCCGCGAGTGAGCGCGCTCTCGAAACGGTCGAGGTCGAGCTCCCCCTCGCCGACGACCGCGCGGTAGCCGCGGCCTGCCGTCTCGATGCGCTCGGCGCCGAGTGCCCGGCGGAGCCCGTGCACGTAGACCTGCAGCGACTGCAGCGCCGACGCCGGCGGGGTCTCGCCCCAGAGACCGTCGACGAGCTGGTCGGACGAGACGACGCGTCCGCGATTGACGAGCAGCAGCGCCAGGAGCGCCCGTTGCTTCGGCGCGCCGAGCGCGGCGGGCTGGCCGTCGGGCAGCGCCTCGACCGGCCCCAGGACACGGAACTTCACAGCCAACGACCCTTAAGTCCTCCTCAACCGGATCTTAAGCGCCGCCTCCGACGCTGCCTAGGCAAGCCGCCCCACGCGGCCCGTCGAGAAGGAGGCAAGCATGATCCGCGCAGGAGACGCAATCGAGAATCCGGTCACCGGCGAGCGCATCGTCTTCCGCCAGACGTCGCGCGAGACGAACGGTCAGGCCGTCGTGATCGAGACCTATGTCCAGCCGAACGGCTTCGTCGCCGCGGCACACGTTCACCCGAGCCAGGAAGAGCGCTTCGAGGTCCTCCGGGGCAGCGTCGGCTTCAGAGTAGGCCGCGCGAAGCTCGTCGCCGGCCCGGGCAAGCGGCTCACGGTGCCCGCCGGCACGCCGCACAAGTTCTGGAACGCCGGCGACGAGGTCGCGCACTTCGTCTGCGAGATTCGGCCGGCGCTGCAGTTCGAGTCGCTCCTCGAGACGATGTTCGCCCTCGCAGCCGACGGCCGGACGAACCGGAAGGGCATGCCGAACCCGCTGCAGCTCGCGGTGATCGCGAACGCGCACTTCGACACGGTGCGCCTGCCGTTTCCGCCGGCGATCGTGCAGCGGATCGGGCTCGCCCTCGGCAGCCCGCTCGGCCGTGCGCTCGGCTACGAGCCCGTCTACGTCCCTGCCCCGGCTCCGGTTGGCCTGCCCGCCGCGAGCGCGGCCTGATGCGGCGCGCGCTCCTCATCGCCGGGCTCGTCCTCGCGACCCTGCTGCTGGCGGGGCTGGGGGCGTCGATCACGCTCGCCCGTGCGATTCGCTCACGTCTCACCACCACGCCGTCCCTCGCCTTCGGAAGGAGCACCGCACTATGAGCACCGAGAACCGCCGCTGGGCCCTCGTCGGCCCGCTCACCGTCGCTCTCTGGATCGCAGGAATCGCGCTCGTCAACCACAACGGGCCGGCTGACCACGCGACCGGGAGCCAGATCCTGGCCTGGTACACGTCGCACTCGGACTCGATCGTGATGGGCGCCTGGCTGTTCATGCTCGGCTGCCTCGGTTTCGTCACCTTCGTCGCCGGCCTGCGCGTGCGGCTCGCCGAGGCGGTGGGCCACGCGAGCCAGCTGCCCGGCGTCGTGCTCGCCGGCGCTGCGATGGCCGGCGTCATGGGGATGCTCACGGCCGCCGTCGACCTCGCCGGCGCGATCGACAAGAACGACATCGACCCGGCGACGGCGGCGACGTTCCATCACGCGACGGACGTCTTCTTCGTCGGCGCGGAGCTCGCGGCCGTCCTACCGCTCGCGGCGATCGCGATCCTCGCGTGGCGGACGCGCGTGCTGCCGCGCTGGTGGGCCGGGTTCGCGGGTCTCGTCGCCGTCGTGCTCGTCGCCGGCCCGATCGGCTGGATCGGCCTCATCTTCGGCATCCCGATCTGGACTCTCGGCACGAGCCTCTTCGTGCTGCTCGGCTCTCGCGCCGGGCTGCGGACGGCCGCAACTGCGGCTGCCTGAGGCGCGAGGGAAGGGAGGCGCGCTTCGGGGTCGGCGCGCCTCCGAGCCCCGCCGCGCGACGCGGCTAGGCCACGCGGCTGGTGGGGCGCGCGGCGCCTTCGTGCGCAGGCAGGTAGAGCCGTTCGACGTACTCCGCCGCCATCCGCGCCGTGCCGAAGCGCGGCCCGAGCTCCGCGATCGACTCGCGCATGAGCGCGATCCAGCGCTGCGGCAGCCCCGCCTCGTCCCGCTCGTAGTACGCCGGGAGCACCTGCTCCTCGAGCACGGCGTAGAGCGCGTTCGCGTCCGCCTCGTCCTGCTCGGCCTCGGACGCACCGTCCCCCGGCGCGTCTGCGATCGCGAACCCGCACGCCGGCGAGTACGCCTCGGCCCACCAGCCGTCGAGGATCGAGCAGTTGAGCACGCCGTTCAGCGCAGCCTTCATCCCCGAGGTGCCGGACGCCTCGAACGGCCGACGAGGCGTGTTGAGCCAGACGTCGACGCCCTGCACGAGCCGCCGCGCCAGGGTCATCTCGTAGTCCTCGAGAAAGACGACGCGCCCCGCCGCCGCCGGGTCGCGGGCGAAGTCGACGACGAGCTGGATCACGTCCTTCCCGCCCTCGTCGGCCGGGTGCGCCTTGCCGGCGACGAGCACCTGGATCGGACGTTCGAGGTCCGCGAGGAGTGCCGCCAGCCGCCCGGGATCGCTGAAGAGCAGGCTTGCGCGCTTGTACGTCGCGAACCGGCGCGCGAAGCCGATCGTCAGGACGTCGGGGTCGAGCTCGCGCACGTCGCGGGTCGTCGCGACGAAGTCGAGCAGCCGTTGCTTGCCGGCGCGGTGCGCCGTCCAGAGCTCCTCCGGCGCCACGTCGCGCGCGCGCTCGAAGTGCGGGTCTGTGTCGCCGAGCAGACGCTCGAGCTCGCCGGAGATCCAGGTCCGCTGGTGCACGCCGTTGGTGACCGACGTGATCGGAACCTCGTCGACGCGCCGGTCGGGCCACAGGCCGTGCCACATCTCGCGCGAGACGGCCCCGTGCAGCTCCGAGACGCCGTTCGCGTGCTCGGACGTGCGCAGTGCGAACGGCGTGAGACCGAACCCCGAGTCGCCGGGCTCGACCCTGCCGAGCGCGAGGAAGTCCTCCCACGCGAGACCGCAGCGCTCGACGAGCCCCGCGACGTTCTGCCGCAGCAGGCCCGGGTCGAAGACCTCGTTCCCCGCCGGCACCGGTGTGTGCGTCGTGAAGACGGTCGACGCCCGCAGCCGCTCGAGCGCCTCGCCCGCCGACACGCCCTGCTCCTCGACGAGTTCGCGCAGCCGCTCGAGCTGGAGCAGCGCGGAGTGTCCCTCGTTCAGGTGGAAGACCGACGGCTCGAGCCCGAGCCGCCGCAGCACGCGCACGCCGCCGACGCCGAGCACGAGCTCCTGGCGCAGCCGGTTCGCGCGGTCGCCGCCGTAGAGCGTGTCCGTCACGGCCCAGTCCGGGTTGCCCTCCAGGTACGTGTCGATGAGGTAGAGGGCGACGCGTCCCACGCGGGCGCGCCAGACGGCGAGCCGGACGGGCACGAGCTCGCCGTCGTCGTCCGCGAGCTCCACGACGGGAGCCATCGGGACGAGCTCGAGCGGCAGCCGGCTCGTATCGGTCAGCGGGTAGTGCTCGATCTGCCGGTCCTTCTCGTCGAGCCGCTGCCGGAAGTAGCCGCGCCGGTAGAAGAGGCCGATGCCGACGAGCGGGAGGCCGAGCTCCGACGCGGCCTTGAGGTAGTCGCCGGCGAGGACGCCGAGCCCGCCCGAGTAGATCGGGAGGCTTTCGTCGAGCCCGAACTCCGCGGAGAAGTACGCGACGAGGAGGTCGTCGGGGCGGTGGCGCTCGTTCCACCACGTCCCCTCACCACGGTCGCGCTCGAGCCGTCCCTGCACGCGCGCGAGCTGCTCGAGGTAGGCCGGCGTGAGGGCCCGGGCGAGGTCGTCGTCGGTCAACTCGGAGAGGAGCGCGGTCGGGTTGTGATGCAGCTGCGCGAACCGCCGCGAGTCGAGTGCGTCGAAGAGGAGCCGAGTCTCGGCGATCCACGTGAAGGCGAAGTCGCCCGCGATCTCGACGAGTGCCGAGCGCAGCGTCGAGCCGTCCTGTACCTGCTCCACGAGGGGGCACCCTAACGACCGCTCCAGGCGTCACGCGCAGGGGTGGCGCGCCGCACGGCTGCTAGCGTTTCCGTACCCGGAGAGCTTTGACAGGCAGCTTGGCGACCGGGTCAACAAACGCCTAAAGCGCCCGAGAGCACCGCTCCCGGGCCTTTCAAGGAGCGAAGGTGCAGGACACGCGGGAACGGCTCGAATCCATCCTCAAGCAGCGCATCGCCGTCCTCGACGGCTCGTGGGGCGTGCTGATCCAGAAGCGCGTGCGGAGCGAGGAGGAGTACCGCGGCGAACGCTTCCGCGACCATCCGCTCGACGTCGCAGGCGATCCCGACCTGCTCAACCTGACCCAGCCCGGCATCGTCCGGGAGATCCACCGCTCGTACTTCGCCGCCGGCGCGGACATCGCCACGACGAACACGTTCACCGCGACGCGGATCGGCCAGGCCGACTACGGGCTGCAGGACGTCGCGGCCGAGATGTCGCTCGAGGGAGCGACGCTCGCCCGGGAGGTCGCCGACGAGTTCGGCGGGCTCGTCGCCGGGTCGGTCGGGCCGCTCAACGTGGCGCTCTCGCTCTCGCCGCGCGTCGACGATCCCGCGTATCGCTCGGCGACCTTCGACGAGGTCGCGGCGGCGTACGCCGAGCAGATCCGCGCGCTCCGCGACGGCGGGGTCGATCTGCTCCTGATCGAGACGGTCTTCGACACGCTGAACGCGAAGGCCGCGATCGTCGCCGCCCAGGATGCCGCGCCCGAGCTGCCGTTGTGGCTCTCGTTCACGGCCGTCGACAAGAGCGGCCGCAACCTCTCGGGGCAGACCGTCGAGGCGTTCTGGATCTCGGTCGAGCACGCCGACCCGCTCGTCGTCGGCGTCAACTGCTCGCTCGGTGCCGCCGAGATGCGCCCGTTCGTCGAGGATCTCGCCGAGCTCGCGCCGACCTGGGTCGCGTGCCATCCGAACGCCGGCCTGCCGAACGCGCTCGGGGAGCACGACGAGCAGCCCGAGGACACGAGCCGCTTCCTCGGCGAGTTCGCGCGCGACGGGCTCGTCAACATCGTGGGCGGGTGCTGCGGCACCACGCCGGAGCACGTCCGGCAGATCGCGGCAGCCGTCGACGGGGTCGCGCCGAGGGCCGTTCCCGCGCGGCGTCCCGCGAGCCGCTTCAGCGGCCTGGAGCCGCTCGAGCTCAGAGCGGACTCCAACTTCACGATGATCGGCGAGCGGACGAACATCACCGGCTCGGCCCGCTTCCGGCGCCTCGTCGAGCGAGGCGACTTCCAGGCGGCGGCCGACGTCGCGCTCGAGCAGGTGCGCGGCGGAGCCAACCTCCTCGACGTGAACATGGACGCCGACCTCCTCGACGGGGAGCGGGCGATGACGACCTTCCTCAACCTCGTCGCCACCGAGCCGGAGGTCGCGCGCATCCCGATCGTGATCGACAGCTCGCGCTGGTCGGTGCTCGAGGCGGGGCTCAAGTGCGTCCAGGGGAAAGGCGTCGTCAACTCGCTCTCGCTGAAGGAGGGCGAGGAGGCGTTCCTCGAGCAGGCCCGGACCGTTCGCCGCTACGGCGCGGGCGTCGTCGTGATGGCCTTCGACGAAGAGGGTCAGGCCGAGACGGCCGAGCGCAAGGTTGCGATCTGCGAGCGCGCGTACAGGCTTCTCGTCGATCGGGTGGGCTTTGCGCCCGAGGATCTGATCTTCGACTCGAACGTGCTCGCCGTCGCGACGGGAATCGAGGAGCATCGCGGCTTCGCGAAGGCGTTCCTCGACGCGCTGCCGCTGATCAAGGAGCGCTGCCCGGGCGCGCGGACGAGCGGCGGGATCTCGAACCTCAGCTTCGCGTTCCGCGGCAACGACGCCGTGCGCGAGGCGATGCACTCCGCCTTCCTCTACCACGCGATCCGCGCCGGCCTCGACATGGGGATCGTCAACGCGGGGCAGCTCGTGGTCTACGAGGACATCCCGCCCGAGCTGCTCGAGCTGGTCGAGGACGTCATCTTCGACCGCCGTCCCGATGCGACCGAGCGGCTCGTCGAGTACGCGGGCCGCGTGCGGGGCGAGGCGACGAGGCGCGAGGTCGATCTCTCGTGGCGCGAGGCCCCGGTCGAGAAGCGACTCGAGCACGCGCTCGTCCACGGCATCGTCGACTTCATCGAGGAGGACACCGAGGAGGCGCGGCAGCGTGCCGACCGGCCGCTCGACGTGATCGAGGGGCCGCTGATGAGCGGCATGCAGGTCGTGGGCGACCTCTTCGGAGCCGGGAAGATGTTCCTGCCGCAGGTCGTGAAGAGCGCGCGCGCGATGAAGCGCGCCGTCGCCTACCTCGAGCCGTACATGGAGGCCGAGCAGGCCGCCGGGGGGGCGCCGCGCGCCCGCGGCAAGGCCGTGCTCGCGACCGTGAAGGGCGACGTCCACGACATCGGCAAGAACATCGTCGGCGTCGTGCTCGGGTGCAACGACTACGAGGTGATCGACCTCGGCGTGATGGTCCCGGCCGAGCGGATCCTCGAGGTCGCGCTCGAGGAGGAGGCGGACGTCGTCGGCCTGTCGGGGCTCATCACCCCGTCGCTCGACCAGATGGTCGACGTGGCCCGCGAGATGGAACGGCGCGGGCTGGAGCTGCCGCTCCTGATCGGCGGCGCCACGACGTCGCGTCAGCACACCGCCGTGCGGATCGCCCCGGCGTATTCGCAGCCGGTCGTCCACGTCCTCGACGCCTCGCGCGTGGTGGGCGTCGTCTCCGACCTGCTCGACACCGGGCGGCGTGCCCGGCTCGACGCCGAGAATCGCGCCGACCAGGACCGCTTGCGCGACCTGCACGCCGAGAAGGAGCGCAAGCCGCTGCTGCCGCTCGCGCGAGCGCGCGAGAACCGGCAGCAGGTCGACTTCGCCGATCTTCCCGTGCCGGAGTTCACCGGTCGCCGCCTCGTCGAGCCCGAGCTCGCGACGCTGCGCGAGTACGTCGACTGGCAGTTCTTCTTCCACGCGTGGGAGCTGAAGGGCAAGTTCCCCGCGATCCTCGAGCGCCCGGCCGCGCGCGAGCTCTTCGACGACGCGCAGCGCCTGCTCGACCGGATCGTCGCCGAGAAGCTGCTGACGGCTCGCGGCGTCTTCGGCTTCTGGCCCGCCCGCAGCGCGGGCGACGACGTGCTCCTCGACGACGGAACGTCGTTCTGCTTCCTGCGGCAGCAGTCGGATTACGGCGACTCGCGCCCGAACCGCTGCCTCGCGGACTTCATCGCCCCGGCGGGCGATCACCTCGGCGCGTTCGCGGTCACCGCCGGCATCGGGGCCGACGAGCTCGCCGCCGGCTTCGCCGCCGAGCACGACGACTACCACGCGATCATGGTCAAGGCGCTCGCAGACCGGCTCGCGGAAGCCTTTGCGGAGTACCTGCACGAGGTGGCGCGCCGCGCCTGGTACGAGGCGGGCGAGAAGCTTCCGGCCGACCAGCTGATCGCCGAGCGCTTCCGCGGCATCCGACCGGCGTTCGGGTACCCGGCCTGCCCGGACCACAGCGAGAAGCCGAAGCTCTTCGCGCTGCTCGCCGCCGCAGAGGCCGGGCTCGCGCTCACCGAGACGTACGCGATGACGCCGGCGGCGAGCGTGAGTGGCATCTACCTCGCCCACCCCGACGCGCGGTACTTCTCGGTGGGGCGACTCGGGCGCGACCAGGTCGAGGACTACGCGGCTCGCAAGAGGGTCTCGCCCGCCGAGGTCGAAGCGTGGCTGCGACCGAATCTCGGCTACGAGCCGGTGGAAGATGAGGCCGAGGTAAGAGTGTCGGCCTCTGCCGGAAGCTGAGCTATTCTCGAACCCGGCGCCGCGGGTGGCGCCGATCTCGTATGCGGACGACGCTGAAGCGCGGAATCGGACAGGCCGGCGGCCACAGCGGCAACGGCCACTCGGCGGCACCGCCGCTGTTCGGCCCGATGGCGCGCTACCACCAGCCGGGGCCGGCACGCAGGTCGGTGACGCGCCTCATCCTGCGCGCGTTCGGCTGGCTCGTCGTCGCGGCAGCCGTGATCGGGTCCGGGGCTGCCGGAGGCTTCTATCTCTACGGGCACGAGTCCCTCGCCCAGGTCGTCAACCCCCCCGGCCTCGGGAAGTCGAGAGTCCACCTCGCGTACGTCCAGCCGGGACAGCCGGCGATCGCACTCGTGGCGGGCTACGACGTCCGCGGCAAGACCTCGGGCGCCAATCCCTACGCCGGCTCGAACTCGGACACGTTGATGCTGCTGCGCGCGGACCCGAGGAACCACACGCTCTCGCTGCTCTCGTTCCCGCGCGACCTCTGGGTCGACATCTACTGCCACGGGGCGACGGTGGACACGCAGAGCCGCATCAACTCGGCCTGGGGGAACTGCTCCGACGGGCCGGCCGGGACGCTCGACACCATCGAGAAGCTGACGGGCCTCCAGATCAACTACTTCATCACCCTCGACTTCCACGCCTTCAAGCAGCTCGTCAACCAGCTGCACGGCGTGTACATCAACGTCGACCGCCGCTACTACAACCCGCTGCACACCGGCTACTCGGCGATCAACCTCCACCCCGGATACCAGAAGCTCACCGGCGGCGCGGCTCTCTCGTACGTCCGCTATCGGCACACCGACAGCGACGTCTACCGCACGGGCCGGCAGCAGCTCTTCATCGAGGCGCTCAAGAGCCGTCTGCGAACGAGCCTGACGCTGACCAACTTCTTCTACAAGCTGCCCGGTGTCTTCGGCGTCCTCAAACGCAACCTCTCGGTCGGGACGGCGAGCGGGCAGAAGGTGGGCCTCGACACGCTGAAGTCCTACCTCGGCCTCCTCTACGACCTGCCGCCCGGACACCTGATCCGCAACCAGATCCCGATCGGCGACCTCACGAACACCGTCATCGGCGGGGCCGACGTGCTGCAGGCCTCACCGGGAGCCGTGCAGGGAGCGGTGCAGCGGTTCCTCCACCCGATCGTCCCCCCTGCGGCGGGCAGCGGGCACAAGAAGAAGACCGGCCCCAAGAAGAAGGTGCCCAAGCTGCCGAAGTCGCAGATCTCGACGCTCGTCCTCAACGCGGGCACGATCGCGGGCGAGGCCGCGAACACGTCGTATCTCCTGACGCAGCAGGGCTACACGACGAAGACCCTGCCGGCGAGCGACCAGGCGAACGCGCCGAAGGTGACGCGCGACACGACGTTGTACTTCGATCCGGTGCAGCCGAACGCGCAACGGGCGGCGCAACAGCTCCAGCCGCTGTTCGGCTCGCACACGCGCGTCGTGCAGATGACGAGCGCGATCGCCGCGCTCGCGCAGCAGGCCGGCAACCCGCTGACGGTCGTCGCGGTCGGGACGAGCTTCGGCGGCAAGCTCGTCGTTCATCACCGCGTGAAGCTCCCCACGCAGCCCCAGCAGCCGGCTCAGGTGAGCGAAGGCGCAGGCATCACGGCTCCGGCGCTCCGTCATGTCTACGACGAGGTCCACTTCCCGCTGATGGTCCCGCACGAGATCGCCCAGGGCGCGACGCTGTCGGACAGCGAAGGCGTCCGCGGCTTCAAGCCGATCGGGCATCAGCACGAGGCCGTGCTCACGTTCGTCCAGCCCGACGGGATCGAGTACTGGCAGATCGAGGAGAGCACGTGGAACTCGGCGCCGATCCTCCAGAACCCGTCCTACAGCTTCGTCCACCGCGGACAGAAGTTCCAGGTCTACACGACCGGCGGCTCCGTCCAGATGGTCGCTCTCCGCACGTCCCGGGCGACGTACTGGGTCGTGAACACGATCCTCAACGAGCTCTCGAACAAGACGATGCTCGCGATCGCCGAAAGCTTCCGCCCCCTGCAGCGCTGAGAACCGGATTACCCTAGGGCCGTGTCGAGGATCGCGATCTTCGGGGCCGGCTACGTCGGCCTCGTCACCGGGGCCTGCTTTGCGGATCTCGGCCACGAGGTCGTCGTGCGCGACGTGCTGCCGGAGCGCATCGAGCGGCTGCAGGCCGGCGAGGTTCCCATCTACGAACCGGGCCTCGACGAGGTGCTCCAGCGCAATCGCGACCGCATCTCGTTCACGCTCGACGTGCGCGAGGCGGTCACGGGCGCCGACTTCCTCTACGTCGCGGTCGGCACGCCGCCCACGTACTCGGGCGACGCCGACCTCAGTGCCGTGTGGACGGTCGTCGACGAGATCCCGGAGGCGGTGGAGGGGCGGCCGCTCCTCGTGATGAAGAGCACGGTCCCGGTCGGGACCGGCGAGAAGGTGCGCGCCCGGCTCGACGCGCGCGACCTCGAGAGCGTCGGCTACGTCTCGAACCCCGAGTTCACGGCCGAGGGATCCGCCGTCAACGACTTCATGCATCCCGACCGCGTCGTGGTGGGCGCGTTCGAGCCGGCCGACGCCGACCGCGTCGTCGAGCTCCACCAGGGGATCGAGACCGAGCTCCTGCGCATGGACGTCGCGTCGGCCGAGCTCGTCAAGCTCGCCTCGAACGCCTTTCTCTCGACGCGTATCAGCTTCATCAACGAGATTGCGAACGTCTGCGAGCTCGTCGGCGCCGACGTGGTCGAAGTCGCGCGCGGGGTCGGCATGGATCACCGCCTCGGGCCGCACTTCTTCCGCGCCGGGATCGGCTTCGGCGGCAGCTGCTTCCCCAAGGACGTCACGGCGCTGAAGCAGCTCGCCGGCAACTCGGGCTACCCGTTCCTGCTCCTGCAGGCGGTGTGGGAGGTGAACGAGCTCCAGAAGCGGCGCGTCGTGCAGAAGCTCCAGCAGCGGCTCGGCAGCCTGCGCGGGCGCACCGTCGCGCTGCTCGGCCTCGCGTTCAAGCCGAACACGGACGACATGCGCGAGGCTCCGAGCCGGATCATCGCCTACCGCCTGCTCGCCGAGGGCGCGGAGGTGCGGGCGTGGGATCCGGTTGCGCGGCCCGACGACCTCCAGGGTGTCGAGATCTGCGGCTCCGTGCTCGAGGCCGTGACCGGCGCCGACGCGGCGGTGATCGTGACGGAGTGGCCCGAGCTGCGCGAGGTTGCGACGGCGGAGGTGCGCGATGCGATGGTGCGGCCGCTCATCGTCGACGGGCGCAACCTGCTCGATCCGGCGGTCGTGGCGGCGGCGGGGTTCGAATACGAGGCGATCGGCCGTCCGACGCGCGCGACCCCGGGCGGCGTCGACGGCACTCCCCGGCCCGCGACGGATCGGGAGCTGCAGGGCTGATGGAGGCGCTTCTCCTCGCCGGAGGCAAGGCGGAGCGGCTTGGGGCGGCGGCGGAGGGACTGCCGAAGCCGCTCGTGCCGGTCGCCGGCAGCCCGCTCGCCGCGTACGCCGTCGCGCGTCTCGTCGAGAGCGGTGTGACGCGCGTCGTCGTCGCGTGTCGGGCCGGAGCCGAGGAGGCGTTCCTCGCAGCGCTCTCCGGCCTCGGCGCCGACATCGACGCGGTGGGGGAGGAGGAGCCGCTCGGCCGCGGGGGCGGGCTGCGGCTCGCCGCCACCCGGCGCCACGAGGAGGGTCCGGTGTTCGCGCTCAACGGCGACGAGCTTCTCGACGTCGACTTTCGCGCGCTTCTCGCGGAGCACGAGGCGAGCGGCGCGGCGGGGACGATCGTCGTCGCCCAGGTCCGCTCGCCGTTCGGCGTGGTCGAGGTCGAGGACGACGGCACGGTCACCGGCTTCCGCGAGGCGCCGCTGCTCGAGCACTGGGTCAACTCCGGCGTCTACGTGCTCGGCGAGGACGCGCTCGCGCTGCTCCCGCAGCAGGGCGACCACGAGCAGTCGACGTTCCCCCGGCTCGCCCGCGAGCGGCGGCTGCACGCGCACCGCCACGAGGGCGTCTGGCTGACCGTGAACACGCCGAAGGACCTGCGCCGGGCGGCGGAGTTCATGGAGGAGCATCCCGACTGGCGCCCGCAGAGGCAGCTCGCGTGATGCTGGACTCCCCGAACTACGGCTCGCTCGACCGGTTCGCCTTCGAGTCGCGCCGGGTCGAGAAGCCCTGGGGCTGGGAGCTGATCTGGGCCGAGGCCGACGCGTACGTGGGGAAGATTCTGTTCGTGCGCGCCGGCGAGTCGCTCTCGCTCCAGTTCCACCGCGAGAAGGACGAGAGCTGGCACGTGCAGGGCGGCCGCGCGCGACTCGAGCTCGGCGAGGCCGGGCAGGAGGCGCTCGACGAGGAGATCGTCACCGCCGGCGCCTGCTTCCACTTCCGGCCCGGCACCGTGCACCGCGTCACGGCGTTCGAGGACACGACGATCCTCGAGGTTTCGACCCCGCAGCTCGACGACGTCGTGCGGCTCGAAGACCGCTACGGACGCGAAGGCACCAGCGACGCCTGAGCGGGTACTGCGCTGGGACGGTTGCGTCAACGTCCGCGACCTCGGCGGCTTGCCGCTCGGCGACGGCGGCGAGACCGCGTATCGGGTCGTCGTCAGAGCCGACTGGCTCCCCGGTCTGACCGACGAGGGTCGCCGGGCGCTCGTCGACTACGGCGTCTCGCTCGTCGTCGACCTGAGGCCCGAGCGAGAGCACGAGAACGACGGGCGCGACCCGCTGCCGGTGCCCGTCGTGCGGCAGGCAATGGATCCGCGGCCTCTACCCGCCGCGTGGGACTGGCCGTCGATGCGGGAGGCCTATCTCGCCCTCGCCGACCGCTACCGCGCTCAGCTCGCGCAGGCGCTGACTCTGCTCGGCGACGCCGAGCCGCCTGCGGCGATCCACTGCGCAGGCGGCCGCGACCGCACCGGCATCGCGTGCGGTATGGCGCTCTGGCTCGCGGGTGTCGGGCCCGAAGCGATCGCCGCCGACCACGCTCTGAGCGACGAGTACTGGGCTCCCCACATCCACGAGTGGCTGGCAGCAGCGCCCGACGAGGAGGAGCACGAGCGCCGGCTCCGGGTTCTCGAGCCGCCGGGCCGCACTCTCGCCGACGTGCTCGAGGAGATCGAGCGCCAGGACGGCATCCGGCAGCGTCTCGTGGGGGCGGGCGCGGACGAAGCGGCGCTCGACCGGCTCGTGGCGCGGCTACGTGGTGAGGCGTGAGCGAGCACGCAAGCCTTGACACGGCTCTGTTAGGGTTCGGGCGATGGATTCGCTCCACGTCGGACCCGCCGCGGCCCGCACCGGGTGGTCCGCCCGGATGCTGCGCTATCTCGAGCAGGCCGGGCTCGTCATGCCGGCGCGGACGCCCGCCGGCTACCGGCTCTACGGCCTCCGCGAGCTGAACCAGCTCCGCTCGCTCGCCGAGCTGCGGCGCCGTTTCGGCCTCGGCATCGGGGACATCGCCTTTGCGGCGCGTCTCCGCCGCGAGCCCGAGCTCAGGACCGCGATCGACGCGTGGCTCGCCGAGGTGGAGGACGAGCTCGCCTGGGTCGAATGGGAGCAACGCAAGCACGAGCGGCTGCTGGCCGCATAACCGAGAAAGGACTCAATGGCAGCGACGCAGCGCTACGACGTGAAGGACCTCGCCCTCGCGGACGAGGGCAAACGGCGGATCGAGTGGGCCGACCGGCAGATGCCGGTGCTCGCGGCGATCCGGGAGCGATTCGAGCGCGAGCAGCCGCTCGCCGGCCACCGCATCTCGGCCTGTCTCCACGTCACGACCGAGACGGCGAACCTGATGCGGACGCTGCAGGCAGGCGGGGCGGACGTCGTGCTCTGCGCCTCGAACCCGCTCTCGACGCAGGACGACGTCGCGGCGGCGCTCGTGTCCGAATACGACGTGTCCGTCTTCGCGATCAAGGGCGAGGACAACGACACGTACTACTCGCACATCGAGGCGGCCGTCGACCACAAGCCGCACTTCACGATGGACGACGGCGCCGACGTCATCGGCGTCCTCCACTCGGCGCGCCGCGAGCTGCTCGGCGAGATCATCGCGGGCACCGAGGAGACGACGACCGGCGTGATCCGGCTCAAGGCGCTCGAGGCGGACGGCAAGCTCGGCTTTCCGATCATCGCCGTCAACGAGGCGCAGACGAAGCACATGTTCGACAACCGCTACGGCACCGGCCAGTCGACGATCGACGGGATCATCCGCGCGACGAACGTCCTGCTCGCCGGCAAGCGCTTCGTCGTCTGCGGCTACGGCTGGGTCGGGCGCGGCGTCGCGTCGCGGGCGCGCGGCATGGGCGCGCACGTGATCATCACCGAGGTCGATCCGATGAAGGCGCTCGAGGCGTCGATGGACGGGTTCGAGGTGCTGCCGCTCGAGCGGGCGGCGGAGGTCGGCGACATGTTCTGCACCGCCACCGGCGACAAGCACGTCGTCGCGCGCGAGCACATGGAGCGCATGAAGGACGGCGCGATCCTCGCCAACACCGGCCACTTCAACGTCGAGATCGAGATCCCCGCGCTGCGCGAGATGGCGGTCGAGACGCGGAAGGCCCGCGAGTTCGTCGAGGAGTTCACGCTCGCCGACGGGCGCCGCCTGTATCTCATCGCCGACGGCCGCCTCGTCAACCTCTCCGCGGCCGAGGGTCATCCGGCGCTCGTGATGGACATGTCCTTCGCGAACCAGGCGCTCGCGCTCGAGTACGCGACGCAGCACGCGAGCGAGCTCGACCGCAAGGTGTACCCGGTGCCGGCGGAGATCGACCGCGAGATCGCGAAGCTGAAGCTCGCGACCATGGGCGTCGAGATCGACACGCTCACCGAGGAGCAGGCGCGCTACCTCGCGTCCTGGGACGAAGGCACCTGAGCCGGGAGCTCGAGCCCGAGCAGATCGTCCGTCTCGAGGAGGACGGCCCCGCCGTCCTCCTCCTCGACCAGCGCCGGCTGCCCGACGAGGTCGTCGAGGTGCGCTGCTCGACCGCGGCGGAGGTCGCCGACGCAATCAGGAGCATGGTCGTGCGCGGGGCGCCCGCGATCGGCATCGCGGCGGCGTACGGGATCGCGCTCGCGGCCCTGCGTGGCGACGACCTCGCCGAGGCGGAGCGCGTGCTGGGCGACTCCCGGCCGACGGCCGTCAACCTTGCGTGGGCGCTCGCGCGGATGCGCGAAGAGCCGACCGCCGAGCGGGCGCGCGCGCTGCACGAGGAGGAGGTCGAACGGTGCCGGAGGATGGCGGCGCACGCCGCCGCGCTCTTCCGGCCGGGCACGCGCGCGCTGACCCACTGCAACGCCGGAGGTCTCGCGACCGGCGGCTACGGCTCGGCGGTCGGCGCGCTCCGCGCCGCGGCCGGGCGAGGGCTGCTCGAGCGCGTTCTCGTCGACGAGACGCGACCGCTGCTCCAGGGGGCGCGCCTCACCGCGTGGGAGCTCGAGCAGGCCGGAATCCCGCACTCCGTGATCGCCGACTCCGCCGCCGGCTCGTTCATGGCGCGCGGCGAGGTCGACCTCGTCGTCACGGGTGCCGACCGGATCGCCGCCAACGGGGACACGGCGAACAAGATCGGGACATACTCGCTCGCCGTGCTCGCCGCGCATCACGAGATCCCCTTCTACGTCGTCGCGCCCAGCTCGACGCTCGACCGCGAGACGCCCGACGGCTCGCGGATCCCCATCGAGGAGCGGGACCCGTCGGAGCTGACGAGCCGCTTCCCGGCGCGCAACCCCGCCTTCGATGTCACGCCCGCACGCTTCATCGCCGCGATCGTGACCGAGGACGGGGTCCGCCGGCCGCCGTTCGAGGAGTCCCTGCGGTGAAGGCTGTCCTGCTCGCAGCCGGCTACGGCACGCGCCTGCGGCCGCTCACCGATGACCGGCCGAAGCAGCTCCTGCCGCTCGGCGGCCGGCCGATGCTCGACTGGATCCTCGACAAGCTGCGGACGGTCGAGGAGATCGACGGGATCCACCTCGTGACGAACAGCCGCTTCGCCGCGGACTTCGAGCGGTGGGCGGAGCCGCACGGCGTCGTCGTCCACGACGACGGCACGCGCTCGAACGACGATCGCCGCGGAGCCGTGGGCGACCTGCGGCTCGTCGTCGAGCGGGCGGATCTTGCGGACGACGAGCTCCTCGTCCAGGGCGACGACCTCTTCGGCTTCGAGCTGCCCGCCTACGTGGCGTGGTGGCGCGACAAGCCCCACCCGGCGGGTGCGGCGCCGCTCTACGACCTCGGCGACCTCGAGCTCGCCACCCACTACGGCATCGCGACCGTCGACGAGGAGGACCGGATCGTCCGGGTGGTCGAGAAGCCGAGCGACCCGGCGTCCACCCTGGCCGCGACGCTGACCTACCTCCTGCCCGCAGGGCACACGCCGCTCGTCGGCCGCTACCTCGACGAGGGCCAGAACCCTGACAACGCCGGCAGCTTCCTCGCCTGGCTCGCCGAGCGCGAGCGCGTCTACGGCTATCGGTTCGAGGGTCGCTGGTACGACATCGGGAACCACGCGCAGCTGCTCGACGCCGACAACTGGCTCCGCTCCACGGTCGGGCTGCCGGCACGCGAGACATACAGCCTCGACTGAATCGACACGGTTTCGAGACGGATCGCGCCGTAGCGTGACCGCGTGCTCGACCTGCTCCTGCCGCAGCGCTGCGTCGTCTGCGGCCGGGGCGGAATGCAGCTCTGCGCCGGCTGCCGCGACGAGCTGCAGCGGATCGAGCCGCCACTCTGTGCCCGCTGTGGCGCGCCGACCGCGTGGCCGGTCGAGCGGTGCCGAGAGTGCGCCGGGCGCAGGCTCGCGTTCGCGAGTGCGGGCGGCGCGGTCGGGTACGACGAGGCGGCGCGCAGGCTCGTCCACGCGTGGAAGGAGCGTGGGCTGCGGCGGCTCGCGGTCGAGGCCGCGCAGCTCGTCGCCGAGCGGCTGCCGCCGCCCGAGGTCGACGTGCTCACGTTCGTCCCGGCGGACCGCGGACGGCGTCTCGAGCGCGGTCACAACCCGGCCGAGCGGCTCGCAACGGAGCTTGCGGCGATCTGGGACTTGCCGTGCGGCTCGCTGCTCGTGCGGACGCGCGGCGGGCGGCAGCGCGGCAGCTCGGCCACCGAGCGCCGCAGCGTGCGCGGAGCCTTCCGCGCCACCGGCCGGGCACCTCGTACTGTCGCCGTGATCGACGACGTCTACACGACCGGCGCCACCGCCGCGGCCGCCGCGACCGCTCTCCGGGCGGCGGGCGCGCGCCGCGTCGAGGCCGTCGCCTTCGCGCGCGCGCTCCGCCGCGGCTAGCGGGCCGCGGCCCGAGTAGGGTTAGGCGGCAGCGCACACGCAGCGACAGGGGAGGCGCCGATGCAGCTTCGCGTCAAGGGCAAGAACCTCGAGGTGAACGAGTCGCTCCGACGCTACGTCGAGCGGAAGCTCCAGAAGCTCGACCGTCGCGTGCACGACTTGACGGAGGTCGAGATCGAGCTCGCCGTGGAGAAGAACCCCTCCATCGCCGACTCGCAGGTGGCAGAGGCGACGGTTCACCTGAAGGGGCACACGCTCCGCGCACGCGAGGCGGCGCGCGACATGAAGGCCGCGGTCGACGAGCTCACCGACAAGCTCGTGCGCCAGGTCAAGGACCTCCACGACAAGCGCGTCGACGGCCGCAGGCACGCCGACGAGCCCGAGCTCGGAAGGCCCGGCGAGGCGGAGACGACCGAGACCTAGTGGGGCTCTTCCGTCGCCGCCAAGAGACGCTGAACGAGCAGCTCCTGCGCGAGGCGGGGCTCGATCCGGCCCAGGTGCTCGGCGATCCGCCTCCGCCGCCGGTGCTGGAGCCGCCGAAGTCGCTTCTGGCCATCGTCGGCGTCCCCGACGGCTCGGGTGTCAGCCCGAAGGAGTGGGATGCCGCGGTCACGGTCAACGCGCCGGCGCTCGCGGGCGACCGGGCCGAGTTCACGACGATCCCGAACGGCGACGTGCTCGTCGACGAGGAGACCGGCGACGCCGACCTTTCGCCGCTCGCCGATGCCGTCGAGCGCCACGTCGACCCGCCGTATCGCGCGGTCGCGGTTCGACAGGGGAGCGAGCTCTGGGCGGTGGGCGCGAAGCGGATCGAGGTGGCGGAGATCCCGTTTCCCGCAGGCGACAAGCTGGAGCTCGCCCGCAACGACGGCGACGAGGAGCTCCGCGTCGACGGCGAGCCGAGCGACGAGGCCGTGCCGCCCGCGCTCGCACGCGTCGGCGAGGTCCTGGGCGACAGCTTCTACGTCGAGGCCTCGCGGATCGACGGCGATCTCTGGGAGGTCAGGGCGACGGCTTTGTAGGCCGCTACCCTTGAGCCGTGGAGATCGGCAACCTCGAGAAGGTCCTCCGCGTCGGCGAAGGCCGCCGTCTCAAGCGGCTCCAGGAGCAGGCGGCGTACATCACGTCGCTCGAGCCCGACTTCGAGAACCTCTCCGCCGCCGACCTGCAGGGGAAGACGGCGGAGTTCCGGCAGCGGCTCGAGAACGGCGAGAGCCTCGACGAGCTTGTCTTCGAGGCGTTCGCCGCGGTGCGCGAAGCGCGCAAGCGAGCATCCGACCAGCGGATGTTCGACGTGCAGCTGATGGGCGGCATCGTCCTCCACGAGGGCGACATCGCCGAGATGAAGACCGGCGAGGGAAAGACGTTCGTCGCGAGCCTCGCGCTCTACCTCAACGGCCTCGCCGGCCGTGGCGCCCATCTCGTCACCGTCAACGACTACCTCGCGCAGCGGGATGCCGAGTGGAACCGGCCCGTGTTCGAGTCGCTCGGCATGAACGTCTCGTACATCGAGACGATGATGCCGTTCGGCGCGCGCAAGGCGGCCTACGCCGCGGACGTCACGTACGGGACGAACTCCGAGTTCGGTTTCGACTACCTCCGCGACAACATGGCGGTTGCCCTCGACGGCCTCGTCCAGCGAGGCCACGCCTTCGGGATCGTCGACGAGGTCGACTCGATCCTGATCGACGAGGCGCGGACGCCGCTGATCATCTCCGGCGAGCCCGAGATGGCCGCCCAGATCTACTACGACTTCGCGCGCGTCGCCAAGCAGCTCGTCGCGCACCGCTCCTCGCCGGGAGACCCGAAGGGCGCGGCCGAGGAGGCCGGCGCCGACTACGAGTTCGACGAGAAGCACAAGACGGTCGGCCCGACGCCGCAGGGCGTGGAGAAGGTCGAGCGCGCCCTCCGGATCGACAACCTCTACGCGCCGGAGAACACGCAACTCGTCAACCACCTGTACCAGGCGCTCAAGGCGCAGTCGCTCTACCACCTCGACGTCGACTACGTCATCCAGGACGGCGAGGTGAAGATCGTCGACGAGTTCACCGGCCGGATCATGGAAGGGCGCCGCTGGAGCGAGGGGCTCCACCAGGCGGTCGAGGCGAAGGAGGGCGTCAAGATCCAGGAGGAGCACCAGACGCTCGCCACGATCACGCTCCAGAACTACTTCCGTCTCTACGAGAAGCTCGCGGGCATGACCGGTACGGCGAAGACCGAGGAGAAGGAGTTCGTCGAGATCTACGACCTCGAGGTGGTCGAGATCCCGACCAACGTCCCGGTCGCGCGCGCCGACGAGAACGATCTCGTCTTCAAGACGAAGGAGGGCAAGTTCGCGGCCGTCGTCCGTGACATCGAGGAGCGGATCGAGACCGGCCAGCCCGTCCTCGTGGGCACGATCGCCGTCGAGACCTCCGAGTACCTCTCGCAGCTCCTGACCCGCAAGGGGATCAAGCACAACGTCCTCAACGCGAAGGAGCACGCGCGCGAGGCCGAGATCATCATCGACGCCGGGCAGCCCAAAGCGGTCACGATCGCGACCAACATGGCGGGCCGCGGCGTCGACATCAAGCTCGGCGAGGGCGTCCGCGAGGCCGGCGGCCTCTACGTCCTCGGCACCGAGCGGCACGAGGCGCGCCGGATCGACAACCAGCTCCGCGGCCGCTCGGGCCGTCAGGGCGATCCCGGCGAGACGCGCTTCTACCTCTCGGGCGAGGACGATCTCGTCCGCCTCTTCGCGGGCGACCGGATCAAGGCCGTGATGGAGCGCTTCAAGATCCCGGAGGACCAGCCCATGGAGGCGAAGATCCTCTCCCGCCAGATCGAGGGCGCGCAGAAGAAGGTCGAGGAGCAGAACTTCGTCATCCGCAAGAACACGCTCAAGTACGACGACGTCCTCAACCGGCACCGCCAGCGGATCTACGAGCAGCGGCGCCAGGTGCTCGAGGGCGAGGACCTGTCCGAGCAGATCAAGCTCTGGATCGAGGAGGTCGTCGCGGACACCGTCGGCCTCTTCACCGAGGAGGAGTACGCCGAGCAGTGGGATCTCGAGGCGCTCACCCAGGCGATGGCGCAGCTGTACCAGACCGAGATCACCGCCGCCGAGCTACGCGAAGATCTCGGCGCGATCGAGCGCCAGGCCCTGATCGACGAGTTCGTCGAGGACGCGCTCGACGAGTACAAGGCGAAGGAGGAGGAGCTCGAGGCCATCGAGGAGGGTCTGATGCGCAACCTCGAGCGCTTCATCGTCCTCCAGGTGGTCGACATGCGCTGGCGCGAGCACCTCGAGAACATGGAAGTGCTGCGCGAGGGCGTCCACCTCCGGCAGATGGCCCAGAAGGACCCGCTCGTCGAGTACACGGGCGAGGGCGAGCGGATGTTCACCGAGCTCGGACGGGTGATCCGCAGCGAGGTCGTGCTCCATCTCTTCCACGCCGAGCTCGCGCCGGAGCAATCCGAGCAGCAGCTCTCGCAGTCGCAGACCGCGAACGGGAACGTCCACTACGAGCACGAGACCTCGGCCGGTGCCGCCGCGATCGCGCAGGCGGGCGGGGGAGAGCCGGTCGCGACGGGCATCCCTTCGTCGGCCGGTGTCGTCGCGCAGACCGTGCAGGCGAGCCCGCACGAGAAGCTCGGCCGCAACGACCCGTGCTGGTGCGGGAGCGGCAAGAAGTTCAAGAAGTGCCACGGCGCCTAGCGCGCGGCTGACCTACCTCGTCGGGCTAAGAACGCTCGCCCAGCCGCGTGTCGCGTTGCCTAGCGGAGCGCGAACCAGACGGGCAGCCCGGTCATCTCATCATCGCCGCCGTTGAGAAGAAGGCTGGTCGCGTCATTCGACGCGATCGTCATGCAGATGTTGCCGTTAGCCGACTGCCCCGAGAAGACCGACTGATCACCCTCGATCATCGGCTGCAGATCGGGCGCAGGAAGGATTACGTTGACGCCCGGACCGCAGCCGGTGTTATCGAAATAGTGGTACTTGAAGTTGTGACTGCCTTCCGCGAACCACCGTACGGCGGGGGGCTCTAGACCTGCCGAGCCGCCGCCGTTGTAGGTCATCGACAGGTCGATCATGAAGAACTGCGCACCAGCCGGGGGTATGGCAGGCGGGTACATGGGCGGAGCGTTGTCAATCACCTGCCCATAAGCGTTCGGCGTCACGCCGATAACCTTGAGCGTCCATCCGTTGCCGATGTCCCCGCTGGTCTGAAGCGGGATCGGGTTCAAGCGGTCACCAGGTGGCAGGAACGACGCCGTGATGAAACCGAACCGCAGGGCCTTCACTCGCAGCGAGCAGGTCGCCGTCGATCCATGACAGGCTAAACCGGACCACTTCCACAGCTTCCAGCCACTCGCGGGCGACTCCTTGAGCACGATCCGGCGTCCCTCGCGGACCTGGAATGTGTGTCGGCAGTGGGCGCGGGTCGGGCTGGCATGGCAGGTGAACGCAGGGTTTCCTGGTACTCGGACAGTTCCTGATCCGTTCACTGTGAGTTGCAGCGCGACGGTTCGCGGCGCAGTCCCCGCAGCCGCGCTCGACGCAACGAGCACCCCGACCACTCCTGCAGCAGTCACCAGCAACCCGTCGAGCCTTGAACGCCGCATCGTCAGATGATCCGCGCAGCGGTCGTCGTTACACGCATCTCGCCGAAGAGTACGCCGCCGCACGCGGAATCGTCACGCCGTTAGGGGTCAGTCCGGAACACTGGGTCGGGCGAGCGTGCCGCCGCTCGGCGCCTCAGCCGAACGGCACATCCGAATCGACGTCGAGATCCTCGTCTCGTCGGCCCTGGCTATCGGGATGCGCAGGGCGGCCGGCCGAGCCGGGTCTGCACGGTCGGCTCCTCGGCTTCGATCGCGTTGAAGCAGTCCTGGCAGAGCGCGCTCGCGGCCTTTCCCTTGTCCATGAGCCGGCCTTTGATGTCGGATGGGAGCGGCCCGACGTCGAGCAGGAAGCGGTTGACTGCATTCTCGAGCGGCGCCGGAGCCGTCGGATGCACGGTCTTCAGCGGCTGCTCGAGCCGGTGCATGAGGACGATCTCGCGCTTCGCCTTCGCGACGTCGTTCCGCTGCGCTGCGGAGAGAGGGCAGGCCCGGGGAGCCGAGCTGGTGGTCGGCGGTGCGGCGTGACGGCTGCTGCCGCCGCAACCCGCCGCGAGCAGCACGGCCGCGAGCGTGAGTGCGGCCGCACCGCAGCCGGCGGCGAGTCGCAGTGCGCGCCGTCGGGCCGGGGTCGTCTCGCTCACCGATCGCTCCTTTCGTCGCCTCCGAGGCGACACTAGCAATTGGCGTTTGCTAGTGTCGCGGTTCGTTGGAGCCGGTCGACCAAATCGACTACCTCGCGGACGTCGAACCTGCGCCCGGGCGGCTCGCGCTCCTGCAGCGCTTCCTGAACACGGTGGCGCTCGAGTTGAACCAGGAGATGCTCCACTCGCCGCGGCGCCTCCGCACCGTGCTGGCGGAGCTCGGTCTCGTGTCGCCTGTCGCGCCGGTCTCGGTAGACGATCTCCGGCGGGCGCTCGAGCTGCGCGAGGCGCTGCGGGCGCTTGCGCTCGCGAACAACGACGGCCGCACGGCGCGCGCTGCCGAGCGGGTGGTCGAGCAGGTGGCAGCAGGCGCGCTGGGGATCCGCTTCGTCGACGGATCGCCGCGCGTCGTCGGCGCAGAGCCGGGGGTCGCAGGAGCCCTCGCGACGCTCGCTGCCGTCGTCGCGGAGGCGGCCGCTCTCGGCACCTGGCCGCGCTTCAAGGCGTGTCCGGCCGAAGCGTGCGGCTGGGTCTTCTACGACCGCTCGCGCAACCGCTCGGGCCGGTGGTGCGACAGCGCCGTCTGCGGCAATCGCGCCAAGACGCGGGCCTACCGCCGCCGGCGGAGCCACGCGAAGGCGCCCGGCGCCGCCGGCGGTGCTGGCTAGGATGCCCGGCGCGATGGCCGACGAGACCCAGATCCCGTTCGACGAGCAGCTCCGGGAGATCGGGGCCCAGCTCGACTGGGTCCGTGGTTACCTTTGACCCCGCTGCGCTGAGGACCCGTCTCGACGAGCTCGAGCACGAGCTCGCGCAACCCGACTTCTGGAACGACCAGCAGCGCGCCGCGCGCCTCTCGGCCGAGCACCAGCGGACGCAGGAGAAGCTCCGCCGCTACGACGAGCTCGTCTCGAACGTCGAGTTCCTCCAGGAGGGCGCCGGCACGTTCCCGGACGAGGAGCTCGAGCCGGTGCTGCGCGACGTGAGCGGCGAGCTCGCGCGGCTGCAGGAGGACGCGCTCTTCTCGGGCGAGTACGACGCGGGCGACGCCGTCGTCACGATCCAGTCCGACGCGGGCGGCACCGACGCGCAGGACTGGGCCGAGATCCTCCTGCGCATGTATCTGCGCTGGGCCGAGCAACGCGGTCTGAAAACAGAGGTCATCGAGTCGAGCCCGGGCGAGGAGTACGGCCTGAAGTCGGCGACGTTCACGGTCCGCGGCGAGAATGCGTACGGGATCCTCAAGGCCGAGCGCGGCAAGCACCGGCTCGTGCGGCTCAGCCCGTTCGACCAGGCGCACCGGCGGCACACGAGCTTCGCGCAGGTGATCGTCGCGCCGCTGCTCGAGGAGTCGGGCGCGATCGAGATCGCCGACGACGACATCCGGATCGACACGTACCGCTCGTCCGGGGCCGGCGGCCAGCACGTGAACAAGACCGACTCGGCCGTCCGCATCACGCACCTGCCGAGCGGCATCGTCGTCGCCGTCCAGAACGAGCGCAGCCAGGCGGCGAACAAGGACACGGCGCTCAAGATCCTCCGCTCACGGCTCGCCGAGAGGGCCGAGGAGGAGCGCGAGGCCGAGCTCGCGCGTGAGCGCGGCGGCGTCTCGATGGGCTTCGGCGGCAACGCGATCAGGAGCTACGTCCTCCACCCGTACACCCAGGTCAAGGACGCCCGCACCGGGTTCGAGGTCGGCAACGCCCAGGGCGTGCTTGACGGCGATCTCGACGGTTTCATCCGGGCGTATCTGCTGCAGACTGCAGGAGACGCTTCGTAGAGCGCCGAATCCTGCGCTAGAGTGGGAGCCGCTTCGCACGACTCGACCGGCGCCGGGCTAAATCGCCCGCCCCAACTCGAACCGGTAGACGTGACTGACGTACAGATAGAGCAGCCAACCGCCGTCGCACAGCCTTCCACGGCGCAGCCCACCACGAACGGGAACGTCCCGACGGCCGAGCACTCGAAGCCGGCCACGGGCACGATGATCCTGTTCGAGAACGTGACGAAGGTCTACGAGCCGGACGTCACGGCGCTCGACGGGGTCAACTTCGCGATCGACAAGGGCGAGTTCGTCTTCGTCGTCGGCGCCTCGGGCTCGGGCAAGACGACGCTCGTGCGGCTGCTGCTGAAGGAGCTCGAGCCGAGCGACGGACGGATCATCCTGGGCGGCCGCGACCTCGGCCGGCTGGGGCACTCGAAGGTGCCGCGCCTGCGCCGCAACATCGGCTGCGTCTTCCAGGACTTCAAGCTCCTGCCGCGCCGCACCGCGGCCGAGAACGTCGCCTACGCGCTGAAGGTGCAGGGCGAGAGCCGCGCCTCGATCCGGCGCAAGGTGCCCGAGGTGATGACGCTCGTCGGCCTCGCGAACAAGATGAACTCGCTTCCCGACGAGCTCTCCGGCGGCGAGCAGCAGCGCGTCTCGATCGCGCGCGCCGTCGTCAACCACCCGCCGCTGCTCGTCTGCGACGAGCCGACCGGGAACCTCGACCCCGACACGAGCGTCGGGATCATGCAGCTTCTCTACCGGATCAACCGCGCGGGGACGACGATCCTCATGGTCACCCACGACCGCGAGATGGTCGACAAGATGCGCAAGCGCGTGATCGCACTCGAGGGCGGGCGCCTCGCCCGCGACGAGCGGCGCGGGGGGTACACGTCCGAATGAGCGGCGTCCGCCTGCTGTTCGCCGAGGCCTGGTCCTCGATCCGGATGAACCTCTCGACGACCTTCGCGGCGACGATGACGGTGCTGATCGGGATGTGCCTGCTCGGCCTGTTCATCGCGCTCGGCACCTGGGTTCTCTCCTGGAGCAACCACGTGCAGAAGGAGCTCCAGGTGCACGTCTACTTCCAGAGCAGCGCGACGCCGCAGCAGGAGCACGCCGTCCGCTTCAAGCTCAGGCACGACCGGCAGGTGGAGTCGGTCGACTTCGTCTCGAAGCAGCAGGCGTACGCGCAGATGAAGCGGCAGTTCAAGACCCTCGTCACGATCCCGTTGCCGAGCAACCCGCTGCCCGACTCGTACACCGTGATCCCGAAAAAGGCCTCCTACACGCCGACGATCGGCAAGTTCGTGCAGGAGGCCCGTTGGCCGGGGGTCGACAACGTGAAGTGGGGGAGTGCGACGGCCAAACGCGTGCTCACGATCGCGAAGGTCATCTCGCTCGTCTTCCTGATCGCCGTGATCCTGCTCGTCGTGGCCTCGACGCTGCTGATCGCGAACACCATCCGGCTGTCGATCTTCGCCAGACGACGCGAGATCGAGGTGATGAAGCTCGTCGGCGCGACGAACTGGTTCATCCGTGGGCCGTTCATGCTCGAGGGGCTCGTCTGCGGGCTCGTCGGTTCGCTGCTCGCCGTGATCCTGCTCGTGCTCGGCAAGGCGATCGCGCTGCCGTCGATCCTGCCGCACATCGGCGGCGGCAACTCGAACTCCGACGTGCACGCGCTGTCGTTCACGCTGAACGCGATCGCGCTGCTCGCCGCGGGCCTGCTGCTGGGAGCGACCGGCTCGGCCGTGACGCTCCGCCGCTTCCTGCACGTCTAGTGGCGCGGGGGCGGCAGAAGCGCCCCAGCCGGAGCGAGCGGCAGCGGCGGCGCCAGCCCGCGCGCCGGCCCGTCTCCGAGCTGACCGTGCGGCTGCCCGAGCGGCGCGTCGAGCCCGAGACGGTGATCGTGCACCTCGGGCCGACGAACTCCGGCAAGACGCACGACGCGCTGCGCTTCCTCGTCGAGACCGGACGGGGCGTCTACGCGGCGCCGCTGCGGATGCTCGCGCAGGAGGCGCACCGACGGCTCTCGGCAGAGCTGGGCGAGGAGCGCGTCGGTCTCGTCACCGGCGAGGAGCGCGTCAATCCCGACGCGCCGATCGTGTGCTGCACGGCCGAGATGGCGCCGGCGAGCGGTGAGACGCTCGTGCTCGACGAGGTGCAGTGGGCGGGGGCGGAGGACGAGGAGCGCGGCTCGGCGTGGACACGCCTGCTGCTCGGCGGCGAGTACCGGCACATCCTGCTGCTCGGCGCGGTCGAGGCGTTGCCGCTCGTCAAGCACGCGTTCCCGCAGGCGGAGCTCCGTTTCTTCGAGCGGAAGGCGCCGCTCGACTGGGCGGGCCGTCGCCCGATCACCGGTTTGCGCCCCGCCACGGTCGTCGTCGCCTTCAGCCGTCGCGCCGTGATCGGCCTCGCGGGCGAGCTGAACCAGCTCCACCCGGGCCGCGTCGCGTGCCTGTACGGCGCGATGCCGCTCGCCTCGCGGCGCGAGGAGATCGACCGGCTCATCGCCGGCCAGGCCGAGGTGTGCGCCGCGACCGACGTGCTCGGCCACGGGGTCAACCTGCCGTGCGAGACGCTCCTCTTCGCCGAGACGACGAAGTTCGACGGCAAGGAGCGCCGGGACCTCGAGCCGTGGGAGATCGCGCAGATCGCCGGCCGCGCGGGGCGCTTCGGCTTCCACGAGCGCGGCCACGTCGGGGTGCTCACCGGCCTGCCGTGGGCGGACCCGATCCTGAGCTCGTCCGCGCGGCGCTCGTCCCGCAGGTCCCGATCGAGAACGGCCATCTCGGCTACCGGGTCGTCGACAGCGGCCGGCTGCGGCCGCAGCTCTCGGATCTCAACGTGAGGCGCGTCGACGAGCTCGAGCCCGCGCTCCACGCCTGGCGCCACGCGGCCCTTCGCTACTGGAGCGTCGACGGCTGGCTCGAGGTGGAGTCGATCCAGCCGCTGCTCGCGCGGCTCGACGCGGTGCGCGACGCGCTCCACCACGCGCGCCGCACGCTCGAGCTCGCCGACGTGTGGAAGCTCGTGCAGGCGCCG